>CAYPXR010000071.1:0-57704 GCA_964414585.1 uncultured Planctomycetaceae bacterium | reverse complement strand
GAAGGAACCCGCCCCGGCGGAGCTTTACAAGGAGTCCGACCTCGTCATCCGCACGATTCGCGACGTATTCGACGCCAGTCTCCACAAGATCATTGTGGACAATTCGACGGTCGCCGATCGCGTCCGCGAATTTCTGGCCATCGCCAGCCCGAAAGGCCAGGATGTCGTCACGCTCTACGAGGACGCTGAGCCGCTTTTCCATCGCTATGGTATTGAGAGCGAGATCGACAAGCTCCACTCCAAGCACGTCGCGCTGCCCTGCGGCGGCTCTTTGGTCATTGAGTCGACCGAGGCCCTTGTGGCCATCGACGTCAACTCGGGCCGTTTCCGGGTTCACGACAATCCAGAAGAGACGGCGTATCGCGTCAACCTCGAGGCGGCCGACGAAATCGCCCGCCAGCTTCGGCTTCGCGATCTCGGCGGCCTGATTATCTGCGACTTCATCGACATGATGCAGGAGAAGCACCGTCATTCAATCGAAAATCGCCTCGCCGACGCCCTGCGAAAGCACAAGGAACGCGCCAAGGTTCTGCGCATCTCGCGCTTCGGCATCCTCGAAATGACCCGCCAGCGCCAGCGGCCCTCCTTCGCCAAGAGCATGTTCCAGGATTGTCCTCGCTGCGGCGGCAGCGGGCGGATTAAGGCGACCGAATCCGTCGGGCTCGACGTCATGCGCGAAATTCGCATGGCCAGCCAGCGCGAAGGTGTCGCCAGCATCGACGTCCGCGTGACCACAACCGTCGCCAACGACCTGCTCAATCGCAAGCGGCATCAACTGACCGACCTTGAACGTGCGACCAGCCAGGCCATCCGCATCCACGGCGATCCGCTGCTCGGCATCGACGAGATGCATATTTCGTGCATCGATCGAAGGGGCCGCGAGATACCGATCACGCCCATGCGGCCGGGCACTCCGATCGCCTCGGCGGCCGTTCCGGGCGCGACCCCGGCAGGAGGCGGTCGGACGGCCGGACAGAATAGTTCTTCCGGCCGTCGCGGCGGTCGGCGACGTGGAAGAAGGTCCGGTGGCGGGGGACGCCGATAGAGTAATTAGGGGGTCGTATTTGACGAACGGCGAGGTTCGCCGCCCGCCTGGACGGGTATGAGGAGGATAATCGTTTGATGTCGCAGCGAGTACGGAGAGGTCGATGGGTGGCGGGGGGATTGTTGGCCGTTTTTCTTTTCGCGGCAAGCGGCTGCGGCCCGGTATGGTATCTGGACCCCGGTTTCGCCGAGCGCATCGCCGCCAAGGAACGCAAGCCGCTCCTGCTTTATTTCAAAGCGTGGGACTCCACGATTCACCGAAACATGACGCTGGAGGTCCTGAACAACGCGTCCGTCAAATCGGAATTGACCGGCACCGTGAATGCGGAATTGGAATACGCCTATTTCCCCGGATATTGCAAGCGTTTCGGTGTCCGCCAACCGCAGGTATGCGTGATGTGCAACCCGGACGGCCAGCGCGTCTCGACGCCGCTCTACGTCAACCCCGTGCCGACGCCGGAACGATTTCTCGATTGGCTCAAGCGCGCCAAGGCGGACGCCATGTCCGGCGTCACGACCGCGCCGAGCAAGTAGAAACGTCACGAGCGTTTTCTTTTGCGCCGCATTTTCGGGTTTGGATTCTTGGTGAGCTTTGCAACATCAAGGGAATCTTGAGGCCGGCCGGCGGCTTTTTTGTTCCTGATCAAATCTGCTTTACCAATAATTTTGAGCGGAACACTTCCGAATTTTGTTTTGACTCTGTTGGGCCAGGCGCTTTCAAACGAGACGCCGCTGATCGCCGTGATAATATCGATGCGGTTGTTTTCGACTCCAATTTGAAAAATCATGTTGGGATCTTCAAATGCTTGTGCCTTCAAATTCTTCACCGGCGCGCCAAATATCCGAAGAACTTCCCAAACCCGTTTTGCGTTGCCAGGTTCCGGATCGACCCACACGTCGAGGTCTTTGGTGTACCGCGGCTCAACGTGAAAGGCGTATGCGTACGCGCCGACGACGAGGTATCGTACGTTCGCGTCTTCTAAGTTTCGCAACAGATCGCTGAAGTCGGGGTTCAGGTCCATCTAATCCTCGTATCGCCCGGTAGTCCTGTACCATCTGCCATAGCGCTGAAAACCTTCCCTGTGGGCCGACGCGCTGCCAGAACTCGATATCGAAACTGCCGTCATCGTCTTCGAGTCTAATCAGCCTGGCCATCACGACGCGACGGCGCTTTCGCGCAGGTCTTGTTCTTGCCTTCTTCTTCCGCTTCATTCCAACTTGCCTTTCAACCAAGCCGTTCCAGCCTTGATCGCCTCGCTGATCTTCGCGACGTCCGCACCGCCGCCCTGGGCGAGGTCGGGCTTGCCGCCGCCTTTGCCTCCGACGATTGGCGCAATCTCCCTGATGAGATCGCCCGCCTTGACGCCTTTGGTGATGACGTCCGGCGTCATCGCCGCGAGCAGCAGCACTTTGCCCTCATTTTCCGCCGCCAGAAGGATCGCCGCCGAACCCGCCCGGCTGCGCAGCGAATCGCACGCTCCGCGAAGCGGTTCGATGCCCGCCGCGCCCATGTCCGCCGCGATGATCGCGATGCCGCCGACGCGCGGGGCATTCTCCAAAACCTGATCGGCCTTGGCGACGATGTCCGCCGCGCCCGCCTTGGCCTGCTCCTTGACGACCTTCTTCAGCCGCTCCTGCAAGTGTGCGAGGTCCATGCGGAATCGGGACTTCTCCACGACCGGAAGCTCCGCCTGTGCCATCAGCGCGTTGATCTCCGCCACACGGTTAGGCAGCGCCACATCGTCGGTCCGCGATGCCTCTTTCAACAGTCGCGCCACCGCCGTCGCATCGGCCTCGGCCCGCTCCGCCCGCTCGGCCGTCACGCCGGTCACGCGCCGAATCCCCTTGGCGACGGCCGATTCCTCGACGAGTCGGAATCGCTTGATCTCGCTCGTCCGTTTGACGTGCGTCCCGCCGCAGAATTCGACGCTGTAACGCATCCACTCGTCGTTCTTGGGATCGTCCAGGAGTTGATCGACGGGCACGCCGACGGAAACGACGCGCACGCGATCGGGATACTTCTCGCCGAAGACCGCGCGGAGCGAATTGATCTCGCGGGCCTGCTTCTGATCCGCCTCGGCGGTGAAGATCTCGAGGTCCTCCTCGATCTGCGAATTGACCAGCTCCTCGATCCGCGAAAGTTCCTCCTCCGTCACCTGCGACGGATGCGAAAAGTCGAACCGCGTCTTATCCGGATCGACGAGCGAACCTTTCTGCTGAACGTGATCACCCAGCACCTCCCGCAACGCCCAGTTCATGACGTGGGTGGCGGTGTGGTTTTTCATCGTTGGAATGCGGCGTTCACATACCGACATCCGGCAAGGCTGACCAGGTTTGATACTGCCATCGACTACTCTACCTGCATGAACGATCTTTTCACCGTATCGTCGGACCAGTTCGATCTCAATCCGACCAGTAGCCGTGGTAATAGTCCCTTTGTCGCCAACTTGTCCACCTTGCTCTGCATAAAAGCAGGTTTCCTTTGTTGCCAATACCACAAAAGTTGCGGGCGGTTTGTTGCGGCATGCTTCGATTACGGATTCGCAAGTAAACGGAGGGTCATATTTTCTTGAATCATCGCACGGTGGAATTGTCTCAATGAATTCGTTTTCCAGCGAGGGGAGAATATCATCTATTTCATCTTTTGATGCCGAACGCGCCCGCTCTCTCGCTTCCTCCATCAATCGCTCATATTCACCGATGTTGACTGTTAACCCGCGTTCTTCGGCCATCAACTCCGTGAGGTCGACCGGGAAACCGTAGGTATCGTGCAGCTTGAAGGCGTCCTCGCCACTGATTCGACCGTGGTGGTGTGATGCCGCGTAATTCGCGGCTTCTTCAAAGAGTGCGATGCCCCGGTCCAGCGTTTTGATGAACGATTGTTCTTCATCGCGGATAATCTCGGCGACGTGCGCCGGATTTTTCTTCAGCTCCGGAAACGCCTCGCCCATGCACTCGACTACGGCGGGCACGAGCTTGCAGATGAACGGCTCATGCGTGCCCATATATTGTCGCCCATAGCGCACTGCTCGGCGCAGGATGCGGCGAAGAACGTAGCCGCGGCCTTCGTTGCTGGGGGTTGCACCATCCGTTAGCGCGAACGTCAGCGTGCGCAGGTGATCGGCGACGACCCTGTAGGCCACATCCACCATCACTTGAACATTACTCGGCGCTCCCTTACGGTCGCGGCTCTGATCGGCTGGTGCCTCCAACTTCCCCGTGTACGCCGGCGCACCGGTCACCGTGCGGATCGCCGCGAAGATCGGCGTGAAAATATCCGTGTCGTAGTTGCTCTTCTTGCCTTGCAGCAGCGACGTAATCCGCTCAAAACCCATCCCAGTATCGACGTGTTTGGCGGGCAGCGGCGAGAGCTTTCCGTCGCCGGCACGGTTGAACTGGATGAAGACGAGGTTCCAGATCTCCATGACCCGGGCGTCGCCGGCGTTGACCAGCGGCCCGCCGCTCTTGTCCGGCGTCAGGTCGATGTGAATCTCGCTGCACGGCCCGCACGGTCCCGTGTCGCCCATCTCCCAGAAGTTGTCCTTCTTATTGCCGGGATGGACGCGCTCCGGCGGCAGAATATTCCGCCACAAGTCGCGGGCCTCGTTGTCCGGCTCCAATCCGTCCGCGGCGTCGCCTTCAAAATAGGTCGCGTGCAGCCGTTGCGGATCGACGCTCCAAACTTTGGTGAGCAATTCCCACGCCCACTCGATGGCTTCCTTCTTGAAATAGTCGCCGAAGGACCAGTTCCCGAGCATCTCGAAAAATGTGTGGTGGTACGTATCGTGCCCGACGTCGTCGAGATCGTTGTGCTTGCCGCCGGCGCGGATGCACTTTTGTGTGTTGGCTGCCCGACGATACGACCGTGTGCCGGTGCCGAGGAAGACGTCCTTGAACTGGTTCATGCCCGCGTTGGTGAACATGAGCGTCGGATCGTCGAGCGGTACGCATGGGCTCGATGGAACGAACGTATGGCCGCACTTCTCGACGAAGAAGTCGATGAATTGCTTGCGAATCTGGCTGGACGTCGGGACGCTCATGGCCCTAATGTTAGAAGCCGTGCGGCGAATTCACAACCAGCCCGATGCGCTGGTGAGGATCGGCCTTAATCACTGATACCGCGGCACGTTTACATCGATTTCGCGCGACCAGGCGTCGATGCCGCCGGCCATGTTGCGGACGCGTTCGAATTCCTGCTGGCGGAGAAACGACACAACGTGCGCGCTGCGGACGCCGTGGTGGCAGAAGACGACGTACTCTTTCGCCGGATCGAGCGACTGCAGACGCGAAGGGATGTCGCCCATCGGGATGTGCAGCGCTCCGTCGATCCGCGCGACGGCCAGTTCCTCCGGCTCGCGGCAATCGAGCAGGACAAAATCGGCCGATCGCTGATCCAGCAGCGCCTTAACGTCAGAGGGTTTCATTTCTTCAAGCCTCGTCGGCATGGCGACATGATAGTGGATGCGCAAGCGCGTTCAATGCACCGTCGCCTTCGGCGGGCACGTGCTCATCTGCTCAAACCGCTCAACGGTAATCTGCGGTTGATCACCGGCGAGGTCCAGCGGCGCGTCGAAGTAGAGATAGTTCGGCTTGCCCTCGCCGACAAACTCGCGCTCGATGAAACCGGCGAGCGACCGCGCCGCTGGGGGAAAGTAAGCCGAGAGCGGCTGATGCGGGCTGCCGAGCTGGATCAATACCGATCCGTCGGACATGTGAAACGGTCTGGCAATCTCCGCAAAGATGACGATCGTCGCCGACGCCTTGGCATGGGAGACAATGCCGTCGTAGTCCAGACGGCAATCAAAGAAATTTTCCCCATGCCCCGTGGCGCAGCGGCAGTCATCCACCTGTCCCGCGCGAACCCGCCACCAGATTTTGAGCCGATCATAGAAGGCGGCCCTTGTCGGGTCGCTCCAGAGGCCGAGCCCCTCGCGCCGCGCCCAGAGTTCCGCGTGCTCCATGGCCTCTCGATGGACACGAGGACGGCCGTATTTCTCAAAACAGGGGCTCCAGCCCTCGCGCACAAGCCGGGCATTAAGCACCTCTCCGCGCGCGTGGGCGTAGGCGAGCAATCGGCCGGAATTGCTGAATTCAGGATCAGTGGATGGAAACTCGATCTGCACTTCGGCGGAGTTTTCGAGAAGATAGTCCCTGGCCCATGCGAGCGTCCGCCGCCCGAGGTCGGTCGGCGGCCGGGGTCCGTTCGTCGTTGCCGGTTCCGGCAGGACATCCATCAGCCGAAGTTGCCTGGGCGAGCCCTCCCAATGGACCAGAAGCGTGTCGGTTTCGACGATGTCAAGCAGGGCGCAGACTACGCGCATGGACATCTTCTTTCCCTCAACGCCGAGAGCCCGAAAGGAATGGAGCGGCGACGGCACGGGCACCATCACCGAAACATACTAACCTCAATATACCATTCAAAACCGCGATATTCAAGGTTCTTCGAGTCGAATGTGGCCCGAGGCGCAATCACCGCGCGTCGATTCGAGGAGGTCGCGGATTCCGGCCGATAGAAAATAAGGTTTGACGGCGTCGGCAGTTGTGCGCGCGATTTTTCCGCGCGATCGCATCGGTCCACGACGCCGCGACTGACAAAGCGCGATAACCTCGACAAAACGAGATGCTGAATGGATGAAACTCCCGCCGCTGCCGGCACTTCGACGCTTCGAAACCTCCGGTTGATCGCGGCGCTGGCCTTGTGCGCGTTCGCCTGGGTGGCGATTCTGACCTTCGACCTCGGCGATTGGCCGAATTCGTCCGTCTGGCCGCAGCCAGACCCGGTCCACAACGGATGCGGCCGCGCCGGGGCGTGGATTTCCTTTCAGTTGATGCACTATCTGGGCGCCGGCACCTATCCTTTTCTGATGGTGTTGACGCTAGGCGCATTGTTTCAACTGGCCCGGCAGCCGGTCAACGGCGTCGTGCTACGGTTGATCGGCCTGGCTTTGTTGACGTCGGCGACCGCGGCGTTGTCGCACATGCTGGACGGGAAAGTGAGCCCGGGGCTCGTCGAAGGCCGTGGCGGCATCGTCGGGATCGCCTTGGCCGCGGTGCTCAAGACCGGCTTTTCGACGTGGGGCGCGTGGATGGTGGTCATCGCCGCCAACGTCGTGGGCCTGCTGCTGACGGCCGATGACTTGCTGCTTCGCACCCCGCTCGGTGTCGCGTGGTTACGCGGGAAGTTTGGCGACGCGGTCGAGGCACTACGTAGCGCCGGATCGGTGCATCCGACGCTTACGCCTGTCATGATGGGGGCCGGGAACTCCGCCGTTGCGGCGCCGCCGTCGCGCCGTCGGCGAAAAGATGTGGAAGCCTTCGAAGAAGTGGCGGACGAGAACGAATCCGCCTCGAGCGCCGCGATTGATGAACACGACGTCACTCCGAAGAGTGAACCCGAGGCGGCGGCGATTGACCAGGAAGAATCCGGGCCGGCGCCTGAGCGCGAATTGATCATCAAGATGCTCGGCAAGGATCGCGTGGAAGGAAAAGCACCCAAGAGTTCCTGGCCGACCGAACTCGGCGATTATGTCCTGCCGCCGTTGTCTTTGCTCCGCGATCCAGAAGGCCGCTACAGCGCCGCTCAGGAAGGGCTCGTTCGCGATCAGGCGGCGATCCTCCAGCGTACGCTCGCCGAGTTTCGAATCGAAGTGCAGGTCGTCGAAATCGACACCGGACCGGTCATTACCATGTTCGAGCTGGAATTGTCCGCCGGGACGAAGGTGAGCCAGATTCAGCACCTCGCCAACGATATCGCCCGCGCGCTCAAGGCCCCGGCGGTCCGCGTCGTCGCCCCGATCCCCGGCAAGACCACGATCGGCATCGAAGTGCCGAACGTGAACAAGGAGAAGGTGCGGCTCAAGGAACTCATCATGCTCGGCGGCGTGAAGCCGACGCGCATGGCGCTGCCCGTGTTCATCGGTAAGAACGCCAGCGGCGACCCGCTCATCTGCGATATTGCGACGATGCCGCACATGCTCATTGCCGGGACGACCGGCAGCGGAAAATCCGTCAGCATTAACACGCTGGTCATGTCGATCCTCATGACGCAGCGGCCAGATCACGTGAAACTCATCCTCGTCGATCCCAAGATGGTCGAACTGTCCGTCTTCAAGGAAATCCCGCACCTGATGTGCCCGATCGTCACCGACATGCAGCGGGCGGAGATGATCCTTCAGTGGGCGACGACGAAGATGGATGAACGGTATGAATTGTTGGCCGAGGCCGGCGTCCGCGATATCGGCAGCTTCAACCGTCTCGGCAAAGAGGAGATTTACACCCGCTTCCAGCCGTCGACGGACGAGGAGAAGCGCCAGATCCCGACGCACCTGCCGTACATCGTCATCCTCATCGACGAATTGGCGGACCTGATGATGACCAGCGGCAAGGAGGTCGAGCATCACCTGTCACGCCTCGCGCAAAAGAGCCGGGCCGTCGGCATTCACCTTGTCGTCGCGACGCAGCGACCGCAGGCCAACGTTGTGACCGGTCTGGTGAAAAGCAATCTTCCGTGCCGCGTGGCCTTCCGCGTGGCCAGCCGGATGGATTCGCGAATCGTCCTCGATCAAAATGGTGCGGAAGTTCTCATGGGTGAAGGCGACATGCTCTTCCTCCCGCCCGGTTCGGCTAAGCTTGTTCGTGCCCAGGGCACGTATATCAAGAACGACGAACTTCGCGCTGTTATCAAGGACCTGGCGGCCAAGGCGAGGCCGGAGTTTCACCACGAGTTGCAACGCCTCAAGCCCGAAGGCGACGAATCGGCCGGCGAGCGCGATCCGCTCTTCGACCGCGCGGTCACGATCATCGTCGAGACCAAGCGCGGTAGCGTCAGTCTCTTGCAGCGCCGCCTCGAAGTCGGCTATTCGCGGGCCAGCCGCCTGATTGACCAAATGGCTGCGGCGGGGATCGTCGGCGAATACAAAGGCAGCCAGGCCCGCGAGGTGCTTATCACCGAGAAGGAGTGGAACGAGATCCGCAAGCAGCGCGACGGAGAAGTTTCGAGCGGCGGATATCGCGCCGACATGGAATCCAGCGAAGACGACATGTTCGGATCCGCCGGCCTCGACGACGAAGGCGTCCCCGATCTCATCGACGACCGCCAGGACATTCGCGGCTAACCACCCTGCCAGTGCGGGTTTTTGAACTCGTCTTGAATATCACGTTGGGCCGACCTACCCTATTTCCATGTCCCAGCGGGAAAAGATCACCCTTTCGACGCTTCGCGGGCGGAAGAAATCCAAGACGCCGATCACCATGTTGACGGCGTACGATTACCCGACCGCACAGATCGAAGAGGCGGCGGGGATCGACTGCATCCTGGTTGGAGATTCCGCCGCCCAGGTTGTCCTCGGCCACGGTACCACGCTTCAGGCGACGATGGACTACATGATCACCATCACCGCCGCCGTCCGACGAGGCGCACCGGCGGCCTTCCTGATCGGCGACATGCCCTACCTGTCGTTTAACATCAACACCGAGGAGGCGATCCGAAACGCCGGTCGGTTTATGGCCGAGGCCGGTTGCGACTGCGTCAAAATCGAGGGCGATGCCCGGATCGTCCCGACCGTCGCCGCGATGGCCGCGGCCAATATTCCCGTGATGGTCCATCTCGGCCTGCGACCCCAGGCGGTTCATCAGTTTGGCGGCTACCGAGCACAGGGTCGGGATGCTTCCTCTGCCCAGCGGCTTATCGATGATGCGCACTGCTTGGAGGAGGCCGGGGCCTGTGCCTTGCTATTAGAGGCGGTCCCACCCGAGCCCGCCCGGATCATCGCCGAATCCACGCCACTGCCGGTCATTGGCTGCGGGGCCGGGCCGCACTGCGACGGCCATGTCGTTGTCCTTCACGATATGTTGGGACTTTCACAGGGTACGCTACCGAGGTTTGTGAAAGCCTATTCGGCTTTTCGGGAGGAAATGACCAAGGCCGTGGGGGCCTACATCTCCGACGTCTTGGGGCGGCGTTATCCGGCGGGAGAGCACTGTTACCAGATGGAGCCCGGTGAAGCAGCCCGGCTTTTGCCCGCCAGGGCCCCGCGGACCAACCGGCCTCATTCTTAGGCCCTTGGTCAACCGCGGAGGGGGGTGAAATCCGCCCTGCTATGGACTACATTCCCTTGGAAAAGACGCCAAATCGCCCGGATGGAATTCTTGGTGTCTTTCGAGGATAGCTGTTATAATCAACATCAACGATGGAATTAGACTCGTGGACCTTCCATCGGGTGGTGCGGGTAGTTACCTTCAAAAACCAGAGACCGGAATCGGCGAAAGCCGTTTCGCTTTACCACGAGGCAGCGTAAGGAACGCAAACCCAGCCAATTTGAATTGAGGTGAGTACCGTTGGGTAAGAATTCGACGACCAAAATTGTCATCATAGTTGTGCTTCTGGGGGCGGCGGGCGCGATTTTGGCGGTGACCAATCGATCGGGACCCAAGGTCGAAATCGCCAAAGATGCACACCCGATGGATTTTATCTGCACCCAATGCAAGCATGAATTTCAGATTCCTTACGATGACTATGTGAAGGCCCGGGACAATCCCCTGTCCGCGCCCGAAAAGTCGGACGAAGGTCCCAAGATTCGAAGGACGACGATTGCCGTCGTCATCGAATGCCCAAAGTGCAACGAAAAGAGCGCCGTGCTGGCGTCTCGTTGTCCGAAGCATAAGGTGATGTTCCCGAAGACCTTGCCGGATGGCAGCCGGGGACATTGCCCGCAGTGTCCGACGCGATAAGAGCCTCACAAGCCGCAAGCGGTTTGTGTTTGAAGTTGAAAATCCTGTGGGAGCATTGAAATGAAGAAGCGATCCGCGTTTACCCTTATTGAGCTGTTGGTGGTCATTTCGATCATCGCGGTCTTGATTTCGATCTTGTTGCCGGCTCTGGGCGCGGCCAAGGAATCGGCCAACGTCGCCTATTGCCTGTCCAACCTGGGGACGCTGACAAAAACAGCAAGCATGTACATGGATGACGAGGGGAAGCCGACGCAGCCCTGGTATATTGAAACCACCACCAGTCCTCAATACCAATTTGTTTCGGAATTCATCTACGGTGGGTTCCAAAGCGAGAAGGACAACCCGAAATACGCGAACTCCGATACCCACTTGATCCCCACCAACCTTCGACCCTACAACAAGTACATCGCCCCCGGCATCTCGGGCCGAAGCGTCATCAAGACCTATGTGTGTCCGTCGGACAAGTCCTTTGAAGTTCCGCTCATCAGCTTTCGCCCGTCCGATTCCGACTCAGACGACGACGCCGTTCCCTCTTGGGCGGCCAACGGTAATAGCTATGCCTTGAACTGGTACTGGCTGAATTCGGCGCCTTGGTATGGGTATGCCGACGACAGCGTCTATGGTCAACTGAGTTTCTTCAGCAACGCCGGCACGGATATGCTCCGCGCGAAAGTGGGCGGCGAGGCCGACAAATTCGTCATTTTCTGTGAAGCCAAGATGAATTTCTACAACAACGACGCTAGACCGGATAGTGGATATTATGGCACGAGCGTCCTTCAAGAACTCGGCAAGGGATGGCATCGAAAGTTTTCCAAGTATTCGATGGGAATGCTCGACGGCCACGCGGAATTCCGTTTTGTCGACACGCGATTCACCGGCGATGCCTACCACGACATCTGGCCGTCCGCCATTACCCAAGGACCGTTGAACTAGGCCGGCGGCCGTGCGCCCCAGCCTTCGTCTCCGGATTTCACCGAGCCCACGGACGTCATCGTCGGTGGGCTCGTTTCATGGTAGGAACCCTCGCAGCGTCGGGAGGCCGGGCCGGACGTGAATCATCCAAGGAGTCAGGGACGCCGGATGAAGCGGATCGCATTTACCCTGATCGAACTCCTGATGGTGATCGCCATCATCGCGGTGCTCATTGCTCTGCTTCTTCCCGCGTTGAGCGCTGCAAAGGAGACGGCGAACATCGCACAATGCATGTCCAATCTCGGGACGCTCACCAAGACCGCCAACATGTACATGGACGACGTCGGAAAACGCACGCAGCCCTGGTACGTCGCCAAGTTCGGTGAATTCGGGGGAATCGGCACCGTCAGCGAGTATAGCTACGGCGGCTTCCGCCATTCGCGTCCGAACCCCGATCCTCGATTTGCCCATCTTGACACCTTTCTGCTGCCGACCCGCCTGCGGCCTTACAACAACTATATCGCCCCCGGTTGCGGCGACGGCGTTCCCATCAAGGCCTACCTCTGCCCCTCGGACAAGTCGTGGACGACGCCGCTGGTGGGCGATCAACTCTCCGAGAACTTCCCTCCGCCCGACGCATTCGCATCCTGGGAGGTCAACGGGAACAGCTTTGCAATCAATTGGTACTGGCTTCAGGCCCCGCCGTGGTACGGCGAAGAGTCCTGGTACGCCGACTTGGATTCGTTTTCCCGGGCGGGGGAGGAAATGCTTCGCCGCAAGGTCGGAGGCGAGGCGGCCAAGTTCGCACTCTTCACGGAGAGCTGCATGAACTACTCCATGTACGATGCGAGGCCGCGCAGCGGGCTGTACGGCGATAGCCTGCTGCAATTGGAAGGGCCCGGCTGGCATCGGAAGTGGGCGACTTACGACATCGGCTACCTGGACGGACACGCGGAGTTTCGTCGCATTGATACTCGATTCAGCGACGACACCGGCTTTGACACCTGGCCGACTTTTTAGTAACGGCACCGTTATGCAGTCCCGTGACTATCAAAAAGCTGCTTCTTTGCTAGAATCCGGCGGTGGATATCGACCGGATTCGAAATTTCTCCATCATCGCCCACATTGATCACGGCAAGAGCACCCTTGCGGACCGCCTGCTCCTGCGCTGCGGGGCCATCACTGACCGGGAATTCCGCGAACAATTCCTGGACGATATGGACCTTGAGCGCGAGATGGGCATCACCATCAAGGCCAACCGGGCCTGCTTGGAATACACCTACTCGGCTCCCAAGGATTCCCCAAAATCCAGGTGGGCGGGCGCCTATGCGCTCAACCTCATCGATACGCCCGGCCACGTCGATTTTCATTACGAAGTCAGCCGCGCCCTGGCTGCCTGCGAAGGGGTGCTCCTGCTCGTCGATGCGAGCCAGGGCATCGAGGCCCAAACCCTGGCCAACGCCTACAAGGCGATCGAGGCCGGTCTGACGATCATCCCCGTCATCAACAAAATCGATCTGCCATCGGCCCGTCCCGAAGATATCGCCTTGGAGGTCGAACAGGTCTTGGGTCTGTCGGCCAATGACGCCGTCTTCACCTCCGCCAAGACGGGCGTGGGGGTGGAAGAGGTCCTGACCGCGATCGTCGAGCGGATTCCGGCCCCCAAAGGCGAGGTTCGCAAGCCGCTCAAGGCGATGATTTACGATGCCAAAGTCGACGCGCATCGCGGCGTCGTTTGTCACATTCGAATGGTCGACGGCGTGGTCCGGAAGGGCGAAAAAGTGCGCCTGATGGCCGCCGGTCGGACCTACCAGGTCAGCGACGTCGGCGTGTTTGCGCCGAAGATCACGAGCCGGGCGGAACTTTCCGCGGGACGCGTCGGTTATCTTTTTGCCGGCATCAAGACGATTCACGACGTCAATATCGGCGACACCATTACGATCGAATCGAATCCCTGCGACGGTCCGCTGCCGGGTTACAAGCCGCCGCAGCAGATGGTCTTCTGCGACTTCTATCCGGGCCCCGGCACGACGAGTCCGCAGCTTCGCGAGGCGATGGAGACGCTCTGGCTCAACGATTCGAGTTTCAACTTCACGCCGGCGGCCAGCGCGGCGCTCGGCGTCGGTTTCCGTTGCGGATTTCTCGGCTTGTTGCACATGAAGATCATCCAGGAGCGGCTGGAGCGCGAGAGCGAAGTCGACCTGGTACAGACGGCCCCGACCGTGGGGTTCGAGGTCCTTTTCAAGGACGGCGCAGTGCGGATTATCGAATCGCCCGCGGACATGCCGCCGCCGGACCAAACCACGGAAATTCGCGAGCCGTATGTCAGGACCGAGATCATCGTTCCCGCTCGCTACATCGGAAACGTCATGCAGCTCAGCGAAGAGCGGCGCGGACAACACAAGCGCACGGAGTATCTCTCGCCCGATCGCGTCGTGTTGACCTACGAGTTCCCGCTCGCCGAGGTGATCTACGACTACTACGACCGGCTCAAGAGCGTCACCAGCGGCTACGGCACGATGGACTATGAAATGATCGGCTATCGCGCCGACGATCTGGTCAAGCTCAATATTCTCGTGAACGGAACCCCGGTCGATGCCCTCAGCGTGATCGTCCACCGCTCGCGCGCCGAGATGCGCGGGCGGCGTCTGATCCACCGTCTGAAAAAGGAGATCAGCCGCCACCTCTTTGAGATCCCCATTCAGGCGGCCATCGGCGGAAAGATTATCGCCCGCGAGACGATCAAGCCGGTCCGCAAGGACGTGACGGCGAAGTGCTACGGCGGCGACGTGAGCCGGAAGCGCAAGCTGCTGGAGAAGCAAAAAGAGGGGAAGAAACGCATGAAAAACGTCGGCAGCGTCAACATCCCCCAGGCCGCCTTCATGGCCGTCCTCGATTCGTCCGATGAATGAAACAACTGGCAATTTCACCGTCAAAATGCTCTAATAGGGGTGCGAGCCGAACGGGATCAAAGGTCCGATCGGTCGTGCCTCCATCCCGATTTTCCGGAGTAATTGAAATGCTTCCTTTTCGCCGTTGGCCCCGAGCCGCCGCCCTCTTTTTCTGTCTTCTCGTGCCGCGGATCGCGGCGGCGTCCGACACTCTCGATGTCCATCGCCATTCCAAGGACGCCTCCCTTTTTTCTGAGGCGACCTATAAGAAAAATATCTCCTATTTGGCCAGCGACGAACTCGAAGGGCGCGGCACCGGCCAGGAAGGGATCGACAAGGCCGCCGAGTTTATCGAGGCCTGGTTCAAGAAATGCGGCGTGAGACCGGCCGGCGATAAAGGCACTTATTTCCAGAACTTCACGCTCCAACTTCGCAACCGCGTGGCGTCCGGCACCCGGTTAGCCATCGGCGTGAATGGGCGCACTGCCCGTAAACCCGCAAAGTTGCAGGAAGACTACACGCCGTTTCCATTTTCCAAGAGCGGCTCGTTTCGCGGACCCGTGATCTTCGCCGGCTACGGCATCGTCAATGACGAGTTGAAATACAACGATTACGACGATCTGGACGTCACCGACAAGGTCGTGCTGATCCTTCGCCGCGCGCCGAAGTTCGAGAACTTTTCCGAATCCGACAAGTCCTTCCGCGCAAAGGCCTCCCGCGCCAGCGCGCGCGATGCCGCCGCTTTGATTGTCGTCAATCCGGATGGCGATGAAGACGGCGACCAGCTTTACGGCTTCGACGAAAGCGCCGGCGCGGGTTTCGGCTTTGGCGGCGGCTCCTACGGCCTGCCCATGGTTCATATCCGCCGCGCCGTGGCGGATCGAATGCTGAAGGCCGGGGGCCTGCCGGATGTGGCAACCCTTCAACAACGAATCGAAAAAAGTAAACGGCCTGCTTCCGCGCCGCTCAACGGCGTCACCGTTCGCGGTCGTGTCAAGATTGAGCCGGTGGACAGCCCGGTGCGCAATATCGTCGGCTTGATCCCCGGCGAGGGGCCGCAGTCCGACGAGATCATCGTGCTCGGCGCGCACTACGACCATCTCGGCATTCGTCATAAAGGCGAGGACAACTTCAATCCCACCAAGGACATCAGCAACGGCGCGGACGACAACGCCTCGGGAACGAGCCTGGTCATGTCGATGGCCGACGCCTACATGCGCGGCGAGCGACCCAACCGTTCACTGCTGCTGCTTCTCTTTACCGGGGAGGAGCGCGGCTTGCTCGGCTCTCAACATTTCGCCAATCATCCGACGGTCGATTTGAAAAAGTGCATCGCCATGCTCAACTTCGACATGGTCGGCCGTCTCAAAGACAACAAGCTGGAAATCGGCGGCATGCGCACGGGCGGCTTCGAAGACATGATCGAGCGACTGGCCAAGCCGTACCATCTCAAGATCAGGGATGGCGGCGGAGGCACCGGCCCGTCCGATCATACGAGCTTTTATAATAAGGGCATTCCGGTGCTGTTCTTTTTTACCGGTCTGCACAAGCAATACCACCAGCCGGAAGATGACACGCCGCTGCTGAACATCGAAGGGGCGACGCGCATCGCGCGATTCGCCGCCGATTGCATCGACGAAATCGACGCCAGGTCCGAACGGCCGACGTTTGCCAAAGACACTCGTAGCGAACGGATCGCCTACCAGGACCAGGACGATGACGAGTCCCCGTCGCCTCGCCCCGGCCCAGGTCGCGTCCGTCTCGGCATCATGCCATCTCCGGATGATTCAGATTCGGGCGTGCTCGTTGCACAGGTTTCAGAGGATTCGCCGGCCCAGCGCGCCGGAGTCCGCGATGGCGATCGAATTACGGGAATCGGCGATCAGGAGATCGAGAGTATCAATGACTTGATGACGACGCTGGCCCAATTTCGAAGGGGCGATCAAACCAAGCTCGAGATCGATCGCAATGGAAAGACGATGGTGCTCGACGTTACTTTCGGTCGCCGCAATCCGTCAGCCACGCCGACCGAGGATGATGAGGCAAGAAAGGCGCTCATGGCCTATGCAAAGAAACTCATGCGCGCGAACGATGACGGCGACGTCAATGTGCATATCAAAACCGATGACCGATCGCTTCAAGTCGACATCATCGGCCTGGACCGCGAGTCCCTCCATCGAACGGCGGACGAGATCCTGGCACTTCTGGACAAGAATAATGCCGGGAATAATTACAATCTGACGGTTTCGTCTCCGTCCCAGGGCCAAAATCAAGTCAGTATTACGCTTAACGTCGGTGCTTCAAAACGCTCGGCCGAATCGTCGAAAAAGTCGGATCGGAAACCGGCTCCCCAACCAAAGCTGTCGGAAAAGCCCAAAGGTGATCCCCATGCCGACGCCAAAGACGACGACTCCGGTCGCAACACCATGCCCGGTGTGCGACTGGGCATCATGCCGACCTACGGCGAGGCGAGCGACGAGGGTTACGAAATCTCCGGCGTGGTGGACGGCGGTCCCGCCGCCAAGGCCGGCATGAAGGACGGCGATCGAATCTGGTCCATCGGGGACGCGCGCATCAAGGACGTGTACAGCTACATGGACGCGTTGCGCAGATTTAAGCCCGGCGACAACGTAAAGGTCGTGGTTTTGCGCAACGGCAAGAAAGTGACGCTGACCATCAAGACGGCGGCCCAGAAATCAAGGGAAGCGGCGTGATTTGTTATTTCCGGGTCGATGGATTCGTGTCCGAGAAGTTCATCGCGAGTTGAATCTGATGTTCAAAGTCCGGCATGGCCAGCCGGATGCCCGAAACCATCGCGCGCAGTTTTTCGATGGGGAGATTTCCGCAACAGGCGTAGCTGGTCGCGTTGCGATGCCACGCGAGAATGGACAGTTTCGTGCCGCCCTCTTGCGCGACCTCATACTGCAAATAGCCGTCCGGGCTCGGACCGGCGTGTTCCGGATATTGGTCCAGCCGATCCAAACGCGGCACGCTGAACAACGATATCCGCGAGCGATGATCGGCGGAGGCATAAATGAGATGCCCGCCCTCATGGCTTGCTTGCGCGTCGATTCCGCAGAAGTTTGCCGATTCGAATTCATAACCAAACCGAGTCAGATTCGGAGCGACCGTCGCGATGCGGCCGGTGAAATGTTGATTGATGGCGGAAGCGATCTGGGTGCGGTCGCGCGGCAAGTCCGGGCTCTGGTGTCTGGCGGGATTCGCGAGGCAAAGTCGGTGAACTTCGGCGATCATCGTCGCCGCCGTCGGCCCCGCTTCAACGCGCACCGGCACGGCCGACATCGAACTCGCGCGATTGTGCGAGGAGATGGTCCACCACGCGCCGGTCACCGCGAGGAGAAGCCCCGCCGCGATTGCCGTCGACGCGGTACGCCGCCGCCAACTCAACATGCGAACGACGCCGTGGCCGCCATCGGCCGCCATATTCAGACGTTCATGAACCTGCCCCCGCAAACTCTCCGGCGTCTTGACCGACGCCAGGACCCGACCCACCGCGGCCCGCAAGGCGTGATGTTCATCCACCAGCCGGCTGCACGCGGGACACATTTTCAAATGATCAAGCACTTCGCAGTTGGCCCTGACGCCGAGCTGGCCATCCGCGAAGGCGTACAAGAATTTTCTTACACCCGTACAATTCATGATGTCGATTCCGTCCCGCGCCCCAGCCTGCGGGCTCTGGCATATTCTCCGAGGGCTTCGCTCAACTTCTGTCTCGCCCGGTGCAACCGGCTCATCACCGTTCCGATCGCGCAACCTAAAACGTCGGCGATCTCCTTATAGGTCAGATCGCCCAACGCCCACAACAGAATGACCGATCGGTACTCCACCGGCAGGTCCTCGACCGCATGCTTCAATTCGTCGTCGAACCCCTCCCAGTCGATCTGCCCCGGCTCGAGCGTCGGAAGCGGATCGTGCGACAATTCCGCCGCGAAGTCCTCCAGCGTAAGGTCCGAGACGAGGGTCGGCGACCGGCCGGCCGTTCCCAGCCGGGTCACGAAGACGTTGTGCAAGATTTTGAGCAGCCATGCCTTCGCGCCGTGAGACCGCAGTTCAAATTCGCCGAAACTCCGATACGCTCGCAGGAAAGTTTCCTGGACGAGATCTTCGGCCGTTGCTTGATCGTGGGTCAGGTTCCGGGCGATCCGATAGACGAGATCGAGGTGACATAGCACCTGCTGCTCGAACTGGGCCGACAACCGGGGATTTGTCATCGTCCCCAAAGCCCGTTGGACGTGACCCGTGATCTTTCCTCTACCATGGTAAACCCCTGAATTACGGGTTTTATTCCAACATATTTGTGACCGCCGAAAGCGACAAAGTCAAGCCGCAAAAGACTTTGCGAAAGGTTCCCCCCTTGCATTGATAGGGTCTAACGCCGAAAGTAGCATCCTTGCCTTCGCCTCCGCCCGGCTGGCGGCCGGGCGGGGCCCCTTGGCTCTAGTGAATTTGGGTATGGACCAATACTACGAGGATCGAAAGCGGAAGCTCGATGGCGTCGTTGCCCTCGGCATCGACCCGTTTGGGGCCCGTTTTGAAGGCGTGATCGCCAACGCAGAGGTCCGCGCCCGTGTCGAAGGCCTGAGCCTGGCTCCGGGAACCTCCGATGAAACGGCCAAGACCCGGGCCGCCGGCCGCATCGCCCTCTTTCGCCTGATGGGCAAGCTGGCCTTCCTGACGATCCGCGACTCGACCGGCGATCTCCAGATTGGCGTCTCCAAGGCCCGAGTCGGCGATAAGGCCTGGGAGCTGATGTCCCTGCTCGACTTGGGCGACATCATCGGCGTCGATGGGCATCTCGGACGGACCAAGACCAATGAAATCACCGTCTGGGCCGAAGGCGTCACGCTCCTGTGCAAGAGCCTCCGCCCGCCTCCTGAAAAGTGGCATGGTCTCCAGGACGTCGATGTCCGGTACCGCCAGCGCTACGTCGATCTCTTCTCCAACCCGGACGTCATGGCGACGTTCAAGGCGCGGTGCAAAATCGTCGACGCCGTTCGGTCATACTTCCGCGATCAGGGTTTCATGGAAGTGGAGACGCCGATGCTCCAGCCGATCTACGGCGGGGCGGCGGCCAAGCCCTTTACGACGCACCATAACACGCTCGACATGGACCTCTTCCTGCGGATTTCGCCCGAGCTGTACCTCAAGCGACTCCTCGTCGGCGGCTTGGAGCGGGTCTTCGAGATCAACCGCAACTTCCGCAACGAAGGCATCAGCACCCAGCACAACCCCGAATTCACGATGATGGAGTGTTACCAGGCCTACGGCGACCTCTCCGACATGATGAACCACGTCGAAGGCATCGTCGTCCGTTCCATCGAATCGCTCGGTGGTGGGCCCCAGCGCCGTTTCCGCGATCATGACCTCGACTTCACGCCGCCCTGGCCGCGAAAGACCTACACGGAACTGCTGCGGCAGCATGCCGGCGTCGAACTTCGCGACACGGCCGCCGTCCGTAAGAAGGCTGCCGAACTAGGTATCGTAGATCCCAAGGCCGACGACGCGGTCATTGCCAATCGACTCTTTGAGGCGACGGTGGAGTCGCACCTGATCCAGCCAACCTTCGTCACCGAATATCCGGCCGATCTTTGCCCGCTGACGCGGCGTAAAAAGGACGACCCGTCGCTCGCCCTGCGTTTCGAGGCGTATGTTGCCGGGATGGAGATCGGCAACGCCTATACCGAGCTGAACGATCCGACCATTCAGCGCGAAACGCTAGGCTCGCAGGTCAAAGGCGAAGGCGACGAGACGATGCGGGTCATGGATGAAGATTTCTTGAACGCCTTGGAGCACGGCATGCCCCCGGCCGGCGGCCTCGGCGTCGGAATCGATCGGCTCGTGATGCTGCTGACCAACTCGCCGAGCATCCGGGACGTCATACTTTTCCCGTTACAGCGGCCGCAGTCCAAAGGATAGCTCTTGCGATCGCGCCTCCGGAAAATCCTCTTCACCCTCTTCGCCCCCATCACGGTCCCGATCTACCTGCTCTTCCTCGCCGGGGCGAACCTCCTCGGCGGCGCTTTCTATGTGGTCATTGAAGCCACCGTCTCGCGACTCAAACGCCGGCCCATCACACTGACCAAGACCCAGGTCGCCCTGCTGGCCGTGCCGGTCTTGATCGCCGCGCCGATTGCCACAGCCGGTTTGTTGCTTGTCTGGTTCGTGAAGATGATCGGCTCGGCGATTGTCTGGATCGGCCATTGGCAGACCGGAGCGCGAACGCGTTTCGGCGCGGCTTTGGCCGGCACCCTGTGGAGTCTCGTCGCGTTCTGGACGACGCTCACCTGTCTCAATGCCGCCATGGGCGTTGCCTGGATCGGCCGGCCCGTCACGAGCGCGGACTTCTTTGTCGAGATGTTGACGCGTCCGCGGACACTGAAGAGTCTTCCGCCGGAGGCGCAGCATCGTCGCAAACAGTTGATCAACGAACTCGGGCAGTATCGCGAGGCCGTCCACGAAGACTGGCAGGAACTGAAGGCGGTGTTGGAGGACGATTCCAGCACCGTCCGCATGCTCCACAATCCGGCCCTCTGGCGAAAGCTCGCCGACTTGCCGTGGTTTTTTGATCCCGCCGAGGTTTCCGAGGACGGCGCGGATCACAGCACCCTCCTGCTGGGTCCACTGCTCTTTGTCTGGCTGCTCCTGATCCGCTGGCCCGGTACGTTCTCCGTGGCGAAGCCCAAAGTCGTCCGCGCCGGCTGGCTGGCCGTTCGCCTCGTCGCCGTCGTCTATTCGATCTACGCCCTGGTCACATGGTCGCCGCTCACCAATTATTTTTCCTTTTATTTCGGCCCAAATGAAAGAATAACCGCCGCTTTTACGATCTTTTCGCCCGCGGCCTGGATGGGTTTCGACTACGCGGAATGGGTCCGTATCGAGTGGTATCTCTTCAACGCCGGCCTCTGGCTTGCCATCCTGCTGGTGTTCTCGTATCTGTGGTCCCTCGGGTGGAAAGTGGCCCCGTTTCTCGGTTGGCCGCGCTACTACGTCGCCTTCCTCGCCTCGCGATTGCTGCAACGCAAACGAATCGCCTTCTTCTCCGTCGGCGCGGTTACGCTCTGCGTCGCCATGATGATCATTGTCATCAGCGTCATGGGCGGATTCGTCGACAGCATCCGAACGCGCGCCCACGGCCTGCTCGGCGATTTGGTCATGGACGGTGGTCTTCAGGGGTTTCCCTACTATCAGGACTTCATCGACGGCATCATGAAGCTGAAAGATCCCAAGACCGGTCAGACGCTGGTGCTTCAGGCGACGCCGGTGGTCCACACCTACGGCATCCTTCAGTTCCCCACGAACAAGAAGACGACCTCCGTCAGCGTGTGGGGGATTCGCCTGGATGAATACGTCCGCGTGAACAAATTCGGCCAGGATCTTTTCTACAACAATCGCTTTGGCGGAACGACGTTGGCTCGGCAGCAGCAGCCGGTCTACGCATTCGATGACAAGAGAAATGTCGTGTTTCCCGATGATTACGATCGCCATTACCAGGAGTATCTGGACACGCTTTCGGCGGCCGAACGCGAAAAGGAGAAAAAAAAGTATCACCGCGAGCCCGGCGATTTCTACATCGGCCCCGGCGTCTTCAAGGGCCCGACGACTCGCCCGGCCTTCGAGGGTCGTGAATTCCCCGGCGTCATCATCGGTCGCAATATCGTGGCGCGTCGCCTCGCGTCCGGGGATTTTCGGCGCACCGAGGATTATCCCCGGGGCCAAACCTGTCTCCTAACGGTATTGCCGCTGACGCGTGGCGGCGACATTAGCCCCGAGCCGCCGCCGAAACCGACATTCCGATACGTGGACGACTCGCGCACCGGCATCCACGAAATCGACTCGATGAATTGCTACGTCGATTTCGACGAGCTTCAGCGCCTGCTTTCGATGGGTCCGCAGCAGCGCGCCGAGGGTAAGGGCGTCAGCGGCGCGCGCTGCAATCAAATCTTGATCAAGTTGACGCCGCCTTTTGGCGACGACCGCCGCGTTCTGGAACAAAAAAAGCGGCTCCTCCGGGAAAAATGGGAGGAGTATTGCGCGAATCTGCCTGCGGACGCCTTTGAATACGAAATGCTCCGCAAAGTCGATATCGATACCTGGGAGGAGATGCAGGCCAGCTACATCTCCGCCATCGAAAAGGAAAAATTCCTCGTTCTCATCATGTTCGGCGTCATCAGCATCGTCGCCGTTTTTCTGATTCTTTGCATCTTCTACATGATCGTTCAGGAAAAGACCCGCGACATCGGCATCATCAAGAGCGTCGGCGGCAGCCCTGCGGGGGTCGCCGCGGTTTTTCTCGCATATGGCGGGGCGATCGGCCTGGTGGGGTGCATTCTCGGCTCCCTCTTGGGAACCGTCTTTGTTGAACACATCAACGATGTCCAGGACTGGCTTGCCCGGCTCAATCCCGCGTGGCGGGTGTGGAGTCCGGAGACCTATTCGTTCGACAAGATTCCGGACGCCTGGAAGTGGTCGGAGGTGATCTGGATCAGCATCCTGGCGGTGCTGGCCTCGATCGCGGGGGCCGCCTTCCCGGCCATTCGCGCCGGCCGAAGCTGGCCGGTGGAATCCTTGCGTTACGAGTAAGCTCGTCTCCAATCGAATCCGGAAATGTGTAATAGGCGAACCTCAAGGCTCCATCAAGGTCGCCGCGCTAAATCGCTTGAATAAATCGTCCTCCGGCCACAGCGACGTGGCGTCGATTTGAGAATCCATTAAGGGATTGAGGTACATCGACGGGAGATTTTCGGCCCCGTCGGTGTTAAAGAGGACGACCCAATCCACGCCGTCGGGCCGCCGCTCAAATGTCGTTGACGTGCCGGTAAGGGTTCCGCCGTTTGAGGCGATGAACACGCCGGGTGCCCCAAGATTGTTGACCCACCAGCCGGCGGTGTAATAGGCCCTGGTGTCTGCCGGAAGGCCGGGCGGCCGGCTCCACATCAATTCGATCGCCGGACGGGAGAGAAGCGGAGAATGATCAAGGTCGTCGAAAGCGGACAGCAGCCGCACAAAATCCACTGACGACGAGATCCATCCGCCCGCGCTGCTCTGGTTATGGATGTTGAGTCCGCCATATACAAGAGGGGTCCACTCCGGCGCGTCAGGCCCCATGACGCATTTCGTCACGCGCTGATATTGGTCCACATAGGGTGATTCGCCCGGCCACTGATCGCGCGCCAGCGAATTGCCCAGTTGAGGGCCAAAGGCTTGTATGGGCGCGAAAACGTTGTCCCGCATCCATCCTTCATAGGATTGATGCGTCTTGGCTTCGATGACCCGACCGAGGAGAAAATAGCCGAAATTCGAATAGGCATACCGGATACCCGGGTCGTAATCCAGGGGCCGCGAGGACATGAACTCGACGATCATGTCCGGCGTTACCGGCAACGGCATGTTTAGAGCGGCGCTGATGGTGAAATCTTCCGCAAGTTCGGCGAACCCGCTCGTTGCGACGTCCCAACCGCCCCAGTGCTGCAACAACTGCCGAACGGTAACGTCATTGATTCGAGAATCGGACCACGTGCTGGTGTCCAGAATCGTGCTGATGGGTTGGTCGATGGCGATCATCCCCGAATCGACGAGCTTCATGATCCCGACTCCCGTGAACGTTTTGGACAAACTTGCCAATCGGAAGCGGGTCATGGGTACAGTCGTCGGCCAATCACCGGGGGCCCATGTATAGCCTCGCGCGAGGACCAGACGTCCATCTTTCGTCATCGCCAGTGACGCATTGGGGATGTGCCTCTCGTTCATAAACTGTTGCATGAGCGCATCGAATCCGGACAATTCGGGAACCTGCGGTCCACGCACCCTCCACACGTTGGAACGTGGGTTTTTTTCCCACGCCGACGTGTATCGACAACCGGAGTCGGTTTCGTATGCGTTCACAAATGTAGGGCGATATCCATTGTCCGAGTATTCAGCGGTCGTCGTGTCGAGCTCCTCGCGAGTTTGATCGTGGAAATAATCCCACTCCGGCTGCTCCCATCGTACCCAGACGCCGCCGAACGCCGGATTGGATGTCGACGGAGATCCATAGCCCATCGAACATTCCAGTCGACAACCCTGCACTCGATAGGACGCCAGGGCGTTCCGGAATTCATTCCCGTTCTTGTCGTGACTCTCCCGCGTTCCTTTTCCGTCCTTGATCCACAGGGCCGCAAAGACCGGCTCGTCATTCGAGTCATTGACGGACTCCCAGTAAGGCCGATACTCCGACAGACCCAGTTGATACAGTTGCGCGTTCAGCTCACTCGCGGACATGCGATAGCGCGCTTCCCAGGGTTCTCCGTCGCCGTGCGCCCAGACACTAACGTAAAGTTCGTCGGGAAAAGCGCCGTAGCTTCCAACGCATAACGGACGACGGCCGAGTTCGACCTGTTGGGCGGAAAAGGCCTGAAACGCACTCCAACTCTGCCCAAAGGCCGAGGCCCAGTCGGTGACGCCGTCGTTGACCCAAACCACTTGAAAAGCAGGCCCGGAGACACTTTCATGGACCGTGATGGCGACGGGACGAAAGCCCCTCGAGACAAGGTAGTTGTAAGTGAATCGATATCGGGCAGGCTTGACGTCGTAAGTCGAATACCAGGTTTGCCCTTGAACGGCCTCAGGTGCGAACAATCCTCCGCCTACGACCATCGCCCAAACGACGGCCAATCTCACGGTTGATAACATCTCTCCACTCCCGCCCGGCGCCTTTCGATTCAATAACACCACCAGCACCTAACGGTGCCAACTGCCACCTCTTACCTTGAACCAAAAATAACTATACAATTTCCGTGCTAATGTTGCTGCGATGTGAGAACATACACAAAACCTACCGCCTGGGACGGACGGCGCTGCCCGTCTTACGGGGAATCGATCTTGGGATTCCCCGGGGCCGCTTCGTCGCCATTATGGGAAGCAGTGGGAGTGGAAAGAGCACCCTCCTGCACGTCCTGAGCGGCCTCGACGTCCCGCAGCGCGGACAGGTCTATTACGAAGGCAATCCCATGTTCGAACCGGAGGAGCATCGGAAGATGCCCCAGAGCCGGGAAAGCGGCGTGATCGATGGTTTGGATGACGCGCGGCCGGAGAGGGGTCCGGGTTCCCGTCCGAAGGCGGGCGTCGAATCGCGGGAACTTTCCATCGGCGTCGGTGTCGTCGAGGATCGGCGAAACCGGCTGCTCAACTCCGCATTTGGTTTTGTCTTCCAGTTCTATCACTTGCTGCCGGAATTCGATGTCCTGGAAAACGTTTTGCTTCCCCAGATGGTTGGGGAATCCATCGGGGGCTGGCTCTCGTGCCGTAGCGATGGGGCCGCACGGGCCCTCGATTTGCTGGAGCGCGTCGGTCTGGCCGATCGGCTTCGCCATCGTCCCAACGAATTATCCGGTGGGGAACGTCAGCGCGTCGCCATCGCCAGGGCCCTCATGAACGAGCCCACCGTACTTTTCGCGGACGAACCCACGGGAAACCTTGATGCGCGAACCGGCCGCGGAATCTTCGATCTGCTCAAAGACCTTAATCAGTCGGGCCAGACCATGGTGATGGTCACGCACGACCGGGACCTGGCCGGTCAAGCTGACGAGGTTGTGCATCTGACGGATGGTCGCATACAATAGGCGCCGTTGCCTGTTGGAAGAAAGCAACTGGCCGGTCTCAAGGCCGCCGGAGGATGGATCAATGGCCGATGACTACACACCCAATTCGAATTTGAAAATCTGGCTCGACGGCAAGCTGGTGCCCACGGGCGGGGCCAAGGTCAGCGTCTTTTCCCACGGCCTGCTGTACGGCGACGGCGTATTCGAGGGTATTCGCGTCTACGGCGGGCGGATTTTCGAATGTCGCGCCCACATGGAGCGTTTCGCCGCCAGCCTCAAGGCCATCCGGTTGGAGATTCCCTGGTCCAACGCCCAGATCGTCGACGCCATGAAGGATACGATCAAGGCGAACGGCACCAAGGACGGATACATCCGGCTGGTGGCCCTGCGCGGGGCCGGCTCGCTCGGAATCCATCCTTTTCGCACGGTCAGCCCGCAGGTCTTTGTCATTGTCGACAAGATCGCGATGTACGATCAGGAGATGTATGAAAAGGGCATGAAGGTGGTCACGGCCTCCACGATCCGCAACCATCCCGCCGCGCTTTCACCGCAGATCAAAAGCCTCAACTACCTCAACAACATCCTCGCCAAGATCGAGGCCATCGACGCCGGCTGCCTCGAAGCCGTCATGCTCAATCACGAGGGTTACGTCGCCGAGTGCACCGGCGACAACCTCTTCATCGTGTCGCGCGGCAGAGTGCAGACGCCAGCGCCGCATTGCGGACTGCTCGGCGGCGTCACCCGGCGGCTCGTTCTCAAATTCGCGCAAAAGCGCGGCATTCCGACGGACGAGACGACCCTGACCAAGGCGGACCTCTACTTTGCCGACGAAGCCTTCATCACCGGCACCGGCGCGGAAGTGTGCCCGATCAACGAAATCGACAAACGCCCGGTCGGCGACGGCAAACCGGGTCCGATCACCCGGCAGCTCATCGCCGATTTCCGGGCGCACACCCGGTCCGGCGAGGATTTGCTTTGATCGTCGGCCGTTCCGCGTGACGAGGATCGCGGCATGAGGCTCCTCGCCGTTGGCGTTCACTTCTCACCGCTTTTGTTCGCGGCCCTGCTCGCGTGGATTCTTTGCACGACGCTTCACGAATTTTGCCACGCGCTCGTCGCCTACTGGGGCGGTGACGACACCGTTCGGTCAAAGGGCTATCTCACTCTGGACCCCACGCGCTTTATCGACCCGGTTTTCACCCTCTTGATTCCGGCCATCGTCTTGCTGATGGGCGGATTCCCCCTGCCCGGCGCGGCCGTCTTGATCGATCACAGCCGTTTGAAGAGTGATCGTTGGGGCGCGTACGTCTCCGCCGCGGGCCCGGCGAGCAATCTGATCCTCTTCCTGTTGTTCTGCGTCCCGCTGCATCCGTTGCTGGGTCTTGTCGACCCGCAAGCAAGTCCTCAAGCGACGTGGGTGAACTTTCTGGGGGCGATGGCGGTGCTCAATCTATTCGCGGTGCTCTTTAACCTGATTCCCGTCCCGCCGCTCGACGGCTTCGGCATGATCGAACACCGGCTGGATTACGATCTTCGCTGGAAACTGCGCCAGCCGCAGGTCTCGATGGGTTGTCTGGCGGTGTTGTTTATTGCCCTTTGGACATTGCCGAACGCCCTGACGCCGTTCGTGTGGATGCTGGAGAACGTGTGTGAAGCCCTTGGCCTGCCCGTCGATGTGTTGCTTCGAGGCTACGCGGTCGTCATGTTTGACCAGCAGCTTTAGGGACGGTGGGTGTATCGCTTGGCTCGATCGGCCGTCAATTCGTCGTCGTGCAGGAATGCCAGTGGCGGACGAGCACGATGATGAACCAGAGCCCGCCGATGGCGTAGGTTCCCATCGCGTAATAGCGATGCTCGGGCCATTGCTCCGCCAGGCTTTCGACCGCCGAGCCCGACGCCACGGCATAGAAGACCACGAAGACCAACAGAAAGCTTCCGAAGAAGTATCGATCCGTGTCGCGCAGGCGCTGATTGCTCTCAAGCCAGTTTTCCCACGTGATGATGCCGTCAATGTGCGGCTCGACGTGTTGCTTGAGATACCGACCCGCCCGGATGATGCTGTTCTGTTCCATCAGGAAGCAGAGCATCAACACCAGAATGATGAACGGCATGGACGCGCTGGCATAAACCGCGCTGAAGGCCTTGGCCGCGAATCCCACCGCCGGAATGAACAAGGTTCCCATCATCAGAAGCATGAAGATCCTCGCCTTGCTGGCACGGATTTCGTCGCGAAGCGTCGTGTATTGCTGGGACATGAACTGTTCGGTCGACATGGCAGGCTCCTTGAAGTGCATTGGATGCGGTCGAGCGCCGACGACAATACTCCTTTCGTCGGGCCGTCAACGCGCAACTTGACACAACTGGATATCTTACCGGTGATTGACGCACCGTGTCGATCCACTCCGGCATCTGGGAATAGGCCGAATCACACGATGCTCGGCCGCACCCTGCTTGATCGCCGAGGTCCTTTTGCAGCCGGCGTCGTCCGGCGGAGGAGTTCGACGCATTCTTGCACGGCCAACCTGGGCACCCGAACCCAAACGGTCGTCGCCTTGGCGTCGAAAAACCATCCGGCGGCGGCCTTCGTCAACAGCTTTTGCGTTCGATATTGCGGGACCGGCGCCCCGGCGGCCGCCACCGCGAGAGGGGGTTTTCGAATTCCCTTGAAACGAATGGAGTAAAATCGCGGGGCGAATCGCTCGCCGCCGCCCCGCTGCGTCAGCCTTAACGTGGTCACGTCGCCCGCTGTTTCCACTTCATATTCTTCTAAGGTGTAGGCGCCTCGCTCGTATTCAAAGCTGGTCCCGTCGTCGTGGTAGAAGGCGCCGCGGCCCTTGCCGGGGAAGACGTGCAGGATGAGTTCGTCCAGCGCGGACTGGCCGGCGAATTGCGTGACGCCGCGCGTCGGAATGATCGCACCTTCGCGCGCAAACATCGGGATCGATTCGATCGTGACCGGCAATTCGATTTCCAGCCCGCCGGTTTGCGGGTCGGCCTTTTCAAAAGAATACCAGGTCCCGGCCGGCAGCGTCACTTTTCGCTTTTTCGCGCCTTCGAGCACCACCGGCGCGACGTAAAGCTGGCGGCCGAACAGGAACTCGTATTCGCAGCGATGGACCTTTGGATGGTCGGGGAAATCGAGCAGCAGCGGTCGAAGCACCGGCAGGCCCGTGTGCGTCGCGTGCTCGTATTCAGTGTAAAGGTAGGGCATCAGTTGATAGCGCAGCTCGATCGCGTTGCGGTTGATGCGCTCGTGCTTCTTACCGAAAGACCACGGGTCCTGCTCGCGACCGCCCGCCGTATGCACGCGGCACAGCGGATAGAAGATGCCGACCTGGAGCCATCGCGTGAAAAGCTCCGGCGACGGATAATCGCGAAAGCCGCCGATGTCCGCGCCGCAAAGGGTGATGCCCGAAAGCCCCATGTTCAGGAGCATGGGGATGCTCATGCGCAAATGATCCCAGCTCGACCGGTTGTCGCCCGTCCACGTTGCGGCAAACCGCTGCATTCCGGAATAGCCGGCCCGCGTCAGGACGAAGGGCCGCTGGTTCGGACGCAATCGCATCAGGCCTTCGTAGGTCGATCGGGCCATTTGCATCCCGTAAATATTGTGTACGCCCCGATGGTCGCACGGCGAGCCGTCGTTGTCATGTCGAACCGAAAGCGGAACCGTCCCGTGGGAGAAGGTAAAATCCGCCGGCTCGTTCATGTCGTTCCAGATGCCCGTCACGCCGGCGTCGAGCAGGTCGCGATAAAGCCCGCCCCACCATTCGCGGGTGGCGGCGCGCGTGAAATCCGGATAGACCGACGCACCCGGCCAGACCTTTCCGATGTAGGGCTCGCCGTTCTCGCTCTTGCAAAAATGATCGCTGCGGATGCCGTCGTCGTAGATGGAATAGCCGTGTTCCGCCTTGATCCCCGGATCGAGGATGACGACGACCTTCATGCCGGCCTTCGCCAGGCTCCTGAGCATCGCCGACGGCTTGGCAAAGCGCTTCGGATCCCAGGTAAACGAGCGAAATCCGTCCATGTAGTCGATGTCGATGTAGATCGCATCGCAGGGGATCTTTCGCTTGCGAAATTGTTTGGTGATGTTCTGGACGCGCTGGGCGGATTCATAGCTCCACCGGCATTGTTGATACCCCAGCGCCCACATCGGCGGCAGCGGGGGTCTGCCGACAAGCTTGCTATATCGGCGGATCACATCGGACGGCGTCGGACCGGGAATGAAGTAGTAATTCAACTCGCCACCGTCGGCCCCGAACGAATAGCTCGTACGCGATGTTTTGCCGAGGTCGAAAAATGACCGGTAGGTGTTGTCGAAGAAGACGCCATGGGCCTGCCCGCCGTTGAGCAAGATGAAAAAGGGATGCGCTTGGTAAAGCGGATCGGTGTACGGTTCATACTCCGCCGAGTCGTGGTTCCAGTTCAAGACCGCGGTGTCGCGCTTGTCCAGTGGGCAACCCTTTTCGCCCAGTCCGAAGAAATGATCCTCGTCGCGCAGCGATTTGAAGCACCGAATTTCCTCGCCCGTCCACGTCATACCGCGGCTCGGCTCGTCGGCGCACAATTCCTTTCCGTCGGCCGACCAGAAGGAGATCCTGCACGGACGGCGCTGGACGCGAACGCGGATCGAATCGCCGATGACCTCCAGCGTCTCGTCGTCTTCCTGGAGCTTCCAGGAATTCGGGGCGGCATCCTTCGAAATCACCGCCCAGGAATGGTCCCGACCAAACGAGCCGCTCGGCGCGAGCCGGACACGGACGATTCCGTCGGACATCGGCGTGATTCGGACGGCCGCCGATCCGCATTCGACGATCAGTGTTTGTTCACTTTGTTGATGGGCGGTCACATCGCCGAGCGTTCGGCAATCCGTCGCGTGTGATTCAGAGGGAGCCATGTGGCAATCTCTTCCAGTCATCACATGCAGGGCCGACTGCATGGGTGAAATCGAGTGTGATAAGCCTCTCCCCACCCGTTCGGAAGTCTCGGCTCGCCTCCGCGCCAATTGAGGCGGTAAAACACTTTATCACAGCGAAAACGATCGGTCAAGCCCGTCCTTGCGAAATCAAGATGACGAAACCGCTGCGATTGGGACTTTTTTTCGCCTCAGCCCTTCACCGCGCCGAGCGACAGCCCACCGACGAACTGCTTTTGCGCCACGAAGAACAGCACGATGCACGGGATCATCGTCACGATGCTCGCGGCCATGAGGTAATGCGCATCGCGGAAGTCGCCGTAGGTGCTTTGGAACGAATTGAGCGCCACGGCCAGCGTCATGTTTTCTTCGCTCTGAAGATAAATCAGCGGTCCCATGAAGTCGTTCCATACGCCGATGAATGTGAAAATCGCGGTGATGGCGATGACCGGCTTACAGATCGGCAGCATGATCTGCCACCAGATGCGCAGATGGCCGCACCCGTCGATTCTCGCCGCCTCCACCAGCGCCTCCGGTACCTGCGCGAAGAACTGCCGGAACATGAAGATGAAGAACGGCGTCCCGAAAAACAGCGGCACGACCAGCGGAGCGAACGTGTCCACCCATCCAAACCAGCGGAACATGATAAACATCGGGATCATCGTGACCTGCGCCGGTAGCATCATCGTCGCGATCATGATGACGAATGCGATCTCCCGCCCGCGAAACCGCATCCGCGCGAAGGCGTATCCGACGAGCCCGCACGACAGAACCTGTCCGATCACGCTGAGCGTGGTGACGATAACGGTATTGGAGAGCGCGTCGAGGAAGCCGTGCCACGGATGGCTCCCCATTCGTCGCAGCGCCTCGGGATAGTTGAGCCACTGCGGATCGCCGGGCAGCCACCTGAACGTCTCCGCCGAACTCGACGCGCTGGCCTCCGCCGGCGTGGACAGGCTCGTCACCGCCATCCACCAGAAGGGGAAGAGCATGATCACGCTGCCCAAAAGCAGAATCGCGAGGACCATTGCGTTGGAAAGCCGCCGGCTCATTTGAGGCCCTCGTAGTAAACGAACCGCTTCGTCCCCTTCATCACAATGAGCGTGAGGCCGAGCACAATGAGCAACAACAGCCACGCCATTGCCGAGGCGTAGCCCATTTCGTGGAAATCGAACGCCTGGTTGTAGAGGTAAACCACGTAAAACCGCGTCGCCTGGCCCGGTCCGCCGCCGGTCATCACATACGCCTGCGTAAAGACCTGAAACGAAGCGATGATGGCGATGATGAAATTGAAAAAGATCACGGGGCTGAGCATCGGCAGCGTCACGTGCCACAACTTGCGCCAGCGCACCGCGCCGTCGATTTCCGCCGCCTCATACATGTCCTTCGGGATGCCTTTGAGCCCCGCGAGATAGATCATCATCGTCCCGCCGATCGCCCAGAGGTTGATGATCGCGAAGGCGGGCACGGCCCACGTCTCGGCATCCTTCTCAAACCACGCGGGAGAATGCATCCCCGCCGGGAGCAAGGGGTCGAGCAGGAGCTTGAGCATCCCATGCTCATGGTGAAACACCCATTTCCACATGACCGCGACGCCGACGCCCGCGAGGACGCTCGGCAGATACCAGATTGCCCGAAAGATGCCGATCGACTTGAATTCGTGATTCATGAGCATCGCCGCGACGAGCGCCGCGATTTGTCCCGTCGGGACCGCGAGCAACGCGTACCACGCCGTGACTTTCAGGGAGTGGGCGAAGGTGCCGTCCTGCGTCCAGATCGAGCGAAAATTGTCCCAGCCGACAAACTGCGCGTGGTCGAGCGTCGTCAGCGAACTCCATTTCGCGAACGAAAGGATCAGCGACAGGCCGATGGAAAAGGCGGTGAATGCCAGAAAGCCGATGATCCAGGGCGAGACCATCCCCAAGCCCGCCAGTTCGTCGCGAAAGGCCAGGCCCGCCGGTCGCCGTCGCCACCAGATGAAAAATCCGACGGCGATCAAGAGGGCCAGCGGAATACCGATCATCGTCAGGAGCGGGCCCCAATGAATCAGCCGGACATTTTGGGCCAGGGCCGCGCGCCGCAAATTCTCCGACCATTCCTGCTCCACGCGCGACATCGCCCTGGCGATCGGCTGGCCCAGTTTGAAGATCTCTTCGACGTGGACGCGAAGCTGTTGCTGTGCCTCGGGGTCGGGCGGGTAATCGGTCGGATCAGCGACGTCGGCGGCATCAAGAAACAATCGCGCATTTTTGGGGCGCGTGCCCGCGTCCGCCCGGACCGCTTCTTCGGCGACACTACGCAGGACAGGAATGGCGAGACCCGCCTTGGCCATGAGCCGCTGACCGCGTTCGCTCATCAGGTACTTGATGAATCGCCACGCCTCTTCCTTATGCGGCGTCGTCCGGGCGATCGCCCACGCGACGGTGAACACGCCGTTTCGCGGCGGGCGGCCTTTGACATGAGGAAGCGGCGCGAGGTCCCAATCGAACGAGTCGATCCGTCGATAAACCGGGACTTTCCATCGCCCGAAAGGCCCGGCGAGACCGACGTTGCCCGCCAGAAACGGCTCCTGCAATGTTTCAATTTGCGTCTTGGCGGAAAGGAGCGTTCTCTTTTCTCCGTGAAACCAGTCCTGAAGCCGCTTCAAGGCGCTTTGTAGCTCCGGGTCGTTGAAGTGATAGGGCTGCGCCCAGCCTGCATCGGCGAAGTCAATGCCGTAGGTCCAGAGGTAGATGCGGACCATCTGTTCCCACGTCACGAAGTCCGCGCCGTAGCAATTGGGGAGCTTGGCGATGGCGCGTGCGGCGGTGATGAACTCCTCCCACGTCCAACCCGTAACGGGAGGCTCGGGAATGCCCGCGCGGCGGAACAGGTCCTTGTTGTAAAAGAAGCCGACGGTGGTGAAGTCCTTGGGCATGCCGACCAGTCGGCCTTTGCCGACCTCTCCGGTCTCGGGATCGACGCGGAAGCATCGGACCGTCGCCGGGAAGAAATCGTTCAGGTCGATGGTCGGCGTACCGCGCGCCTTGTCCTGATCGATGAGTTCCTCGACATCGGCGAGGAGGTTTTTTTTCGCCAGATCGGAGACGTTTTCGAGACCGAGATAAAAAACATCCGGCGGGTCACCGGCCGCGAACATCGTTTGAAGTTTCGTCCGAACCGCGGCCGCCTGCCCGAGGTTGATGCGGATGACTTTGACGTCCTTGTTTTCGGGGAGCTTTTCGAAATCTTCGACGAGCTTGCGGACAATTTCGTCTTCGGCCTTGTCGCCCCAGTGGAGCACCTTGATCGCGACGGTATTCGGAGGCAGTTTCTCCCGGCTGAATTGCCGATAACCCCACCAAGAAAACGAAAACACCAGCAGCGCCGTGGCGGCGATCGCCACCGCCAGTCGCGCCCCCCGACCGATTTGCCTCCATACAGATTGCATGCAATGGGCCTGTCGCTGCCTCGAAGCGCGATCGTTTGGCGGGCGACCGCCTAATACTTGGCGAAGACGTTCGTCGTTCGCGGTTCGAGCATGATACCCTTGAGCCGTCCGCCCTCGACGGTGAGCGGCGATCGATAATTCGGTTTGATGCGAACGCCGGGCCGTGCCGCTGGTGGGTCCGCCGGCGGCTCGACGATGTCGCAGGCCTTCGGATCGGTGAGTGCGGCGATCCTGGAGCCATCCGCCCATGGCGACGGAACATCCAGCCGATGCCGCTTGTCGCTGTTGTTCACGACGATGACGACCGATTCTCCGTCGAGCGAGCGGGCAAAGGCGAACAGGCGAATGGGGTCCTTCGCCAGCAGCGTTTGATAGGAACCCAGTTGCAATGCAGGGTACGTGTTTCGGATCGCGATCATCCGGCGGTAGTGATCGAAGAGACCCGGCTCGATCCGTTCGTCCGGATCGTCGTAGGGCATGAGGTCTTTCCAATACATCGGCTTGCGGTCCGAAGGATCGTCCGCGCCAAACATGCCGACCTCATCGCCGTAATAGACCATCGGCGCGCCGAGGAACGTCATCTGAAACGCCGCCATCGCCTTCAACTTGTGATAACACTCCGCCGTCGGCCTCGCCTCGTTGTAGTTCGGCCCGTTGTCCTGAAGGCGATTCGAATGGTCGTACTCCAGATCGGGGTTCATGAACATCGACGCGACGCGATCTGTGTCGTGGCTGTCAAAGAGATTCTGCAGGACGTAATTGACCTGCGGCGGGTACCAGCCCAGCATCTCCTGGATTTCCTTGTCGAGCCCGCTCGGCTTGCTGGCCTTCTTCTGATTGACGAAGAACCGTTGGGTGCTTCGCGCGAACGGATAATTCATGACCGCGTCAAACGTCCGGCCGTCCAGCCAGGGCTTCGACTCTTCCCACAACTCCGCGACGATATAGGCGTTTGGATTGGTCGATTTGACGACGTGCCGCCAATCCTTCCAGAAGTTCGCGTTGATGTCGCCGGCGACGTCCAGCCGCCAGCCGTCGATCCCGTCGGAAGGATCGCCGTCGCCGTTCGGGTCCATCCATCGCCGCGTAACGGCAAACAAATGTTCGCGTACCGGCTCGGCCAGACCCAAAGCGTCGTCGTGCTTGAGTCGCGGCAGCGAGCCGTTCGGCCCATCCCAGCCGATGTACGTGAAGGGCTCCCAGCTCGTCACGTCAAACCACCCGGCGTAGGGCGAGTTCTTTCCGTTCTTGAGCACATCCTGAAACGCCCAGAATTGCCGACCGACGTGGTTGAACACGCCGTCGAGGATGACGTGGAAACCCTGGCGGTGGGCCTCTTTGAGGAAATCGAGAAAGACCTTGTCGGTCTCCGACCACTGCCACGTCTTCGGGTCCGTCGTTTCGCTGCTGATCTTGGCGAGGCTGCCTTTCACGCCGAAGAAGTCGTCGATGTGCCGATAGTCGGAGGCGTCGTACTTGTGCAGCGATTCCGCCTGAAAGATCGGGTTGAAATAGAGGCCCGTGACTCCCAACTCGCGCAGATAACCGAGCCGTTGCTTCACGCCCTGCAGATCGCCGCCGTAACGGCGATCAAAGATAAAATGAAAAAAGGTGCCCTTCTCTTCAAAGTTTCCCTTGTACGGCTCATCCCACTTGTGCTTCCACGGCACCGTACGCGGCGGATCGTTCGAGGGATCGCCGTTGGCGAATCGCTCCGGGAAAATCTGATACCACACGACTCGCTTCGCCCAATCCGGCGTCTCGAAAGACATTCTCACCTCGGTTTCGAACGGCTCATTCTTCAGCGCGGCATTCACTCCAGGTTTGATCGGCCTTGTGTAACAATGAGTCGAATCAAGCAATGACATGGCCGACCCGTCGGTCAAATCGAACTGGTATTTCAGGTGAGAATTGGAAACTTGGCAATTCGCCGACCAATAGTCAAATCCGTTGTGCGTGCTGATCCGGGTCATGCAAGTCATCGCGTTGTCCGGCAGAAAATACACGCTGACCCCTTCTACATCGTCCCTAAGCGTCCGGACCGTCAGGACCACGAGATTTTCCGCAATCGGTGCAAAGTACGCGGAGTTCGACGGATCATGTCGGACCGCGCCACAAGCGATCTCATTCTTCCTCGCCGGGCCGAACTCGTCGGGGTCGGGCCCGATCCGGACGCCGCTGTAGTACCCGGCGTTGCCGTCCGGCTCGCGGTACTTCGGATTCGCGTTGGGATCATCCAGCCAGATTGATCCGTTGACGAGAAACCTGTAATGATGAATTCCCTCCGGCAGCACCAGGAGCTTGCTGAAATCCGATTCGCCGGTTGTCGGCTCCAGAGGCGTCGCCGTCGCGCTCCAGCCGTTGAACCAGCCGGCAACGTTGACCTTCTCAACCGCAAGGCCGGCAGGCAACCGATCGTCTTTAGCAGCATTGAAGCTGAAGGAGGCCCATCCTTCCGTGCTCAACGAAATGGATTTTTCGGATTCGTCGAACATCGCGAGATACTGTCGTCCGGATTCCAAATGCGGGTGCAGCGTCGCTAGCGCCGGCCGACCGGCATCGCCGCAAATCGGCCGGACCGTCAGAGTGACATCTTCCGCCTTGAGCAGGCCGTATGGCGCTCCCCAAAACCCCGGTCGCAACTCCTGCATGACGAGAGGGCTCGTTTCCAGTTTGAATTCCCGGCCGTCGGTCAGCACGTATCCATGACCGAGTTCTCGCACAATCTCCGTCGGGTTGCTTTGTTCGCCGTCGCTGACCGTCAAGCGGATTCGATAGCGGCCGCGCCTGGGGACGATCAGCCAAAGTTTCGAGTTGTTCGTTCCAGGATCAACGGCCAAGTGCGATGATGAATCGCCGTCGAGGGTCACGTCCCATGTGTACGATTGAATGGGATGGCCCTTTCTCGCCAGGCTTAAGGTCCCGTCGAATTGAACGCGCGCCTCGTGATCGTTGCGAATCAAAAACCGGGCATGTGGTGATTGCGGCGACTTCAACTCGAGGCCCCATCGCCGCGCCTCGGGTTCCAGCCAAAGCGTGTATTCGCCGGTTTGTTTGATGTTGAGCGGAATATTTTGGCCCGGTTGTTCAAGCCGGTCGTCGGCGGCGCTGCCCAGGTGGCGCGACCAGTTACCGTCAAACACAAATTTGAATTCGTACGGCCCGCATTCCCAAAACCGATCAATTTCGTATCGCTCTCCATTTTTTTTGAGGGCGAATTGATCATCTTTGATCGCCCAGTTATTGAACGACCCGGCCAGTCGGATCGTCTTGAATGGCGCGGCGAAAACTCGATGAGGCGTGATGAAAAGAAACGATGTCGAAAAGAAAAGGAACGCGGCTCGTCGATAAAACGGTTTACCGAGTTGCAAAAAAAAAGTATCGCGCATCGAATGAACGGAACGGCCGGCATCGAACCCGAGTTGCGATCGTTGACAGGTCATCTATGCCTTGGGCGCGGCCGAGGATTCGCGAATCGTCAGGCCGACGGAACGGCGTTCTTCCACGTGGGTCTCGCGTCCCTCGATCATATCAAGCAGCCGCTGGCAGGCCAATTCGCCGAGATCATAAATCGGCGTGTGAACGGTGGTGAGCGGCGGATCGCAGAAAGCGGCCTGATGCATATCGTCACAACCGACGACGCTGATGTCCTGTGGGACGCGTCGTCCACTGCCTTTGAGCCCGGCCAGCGCGCCGATCGCCATTTTGTCATTTCCGGCAATGATCGCCGTCAGCGACGGCTCTCGAGACACCAGCGCGACCGCCGCCGTGGCGCCGCCTTCCTCTGTGAAGAGGCCGTCTTCTACTCGCCGCGCCGGCAGGGAGCCTTTTGCGCGAGTCAACGCCTCTTCGACACCATTGCGAAAATCGTGCGTCGTCTGTACTTCCGCGGCGCCGTGGATCAGACCGATGTGGCGATGCCCGAGGCCCAGCAGGTACTCCGCCGCCATCCGGCCCGCCTCTTGATAGTCGCATCGAACGTGGCTCAGCTTCAAACCCGGAAGATAGTTGTTCACCACGATGACCGGTCGCGCTCCGTCCTGGAATTCGTTGAGATACGAATCTCGGTTGGTCACGCCCAAACAGAACATGCCGTCTACGAAGTGACGGTCAAACAACTCCAGATGCTTTTGTTCGCTGATAAACTCCGGATGAGCGACTTCGAGCATGATCTTGTAGCCCGCCCGGCTCGCGCCATCGTGAATCGCGCTGATGAGTTCGCCGAAGTAGGCATCCGCGAAGGCGTGTCGCAATTGTGGGACGAGGATGGCAAGGCACCCCGATCGCTGCGATTGAAGCCCCTGGGCCAACCGGCTCGGTTGATATCCCAGCCGCTGGGCCGTCTCCAGGATTCGATTCCGCGTCGCCGGGCTGATACGCCGGTCGCGCTTGTTCAAGACGAGGGACACAGTCGTCAGGGACGCCTGGCTCTCCCGGGCGACATCCTTGATGCTGATATTCTTGCGCTTTGCCAAAGTTTTACCGGAATCCTGGAATCGAACTCAACTCTCTAGCAGAAAACCACTTAACCGCACGCGTGTCTCTTTGCACGGTTCTCCGATTTCGCGTCCTAATCAATTTACGATTCTACCACAAATTACAAAAAAACGATTCTCCAATGCCTTCGGGTATGAACGGCGCTATAAGAACAAACAAGCGATTGGTCCTCGCCCTTCCTCGCTTCGATTGGATCATTGCGAGAATTCACAGCCAAGAGGATTGGTATCCGATTCCGCCCGATAACTTGCGAAATTGCAATTTTCGGCGCTTGAATTCCATTAAGGGTCTGCTATACTCCTAGTAGTAAAATGTTTTACTATTGTAGTTTATCCACAAAGCCGGCAGAAATCCAATGCCGTTACCAGGCACCTTGAAGCACCTCCGGGTGAGGATTCAAACAAGGGATCGCTTGGCCTTTGCCTTCGGTCCTCAAGGTGCTTTTTGTCGTAGACACTTTCCTTCGCGCCTTCGAAAAGCATTTACACTTATTGAACTCCTGATCGTAATCGCCATCATCGGCCTTCTGGTCTCGATCCTCGTCCCGGCCCTGTCGCGGGCACGGGAGGTATCGCGGCGGACGATCTGCGGGTCGAACCTGCGGCAGTTCGGCGTCTCGCTTCTTCAATACAGCCAGGATTTCGAAAGTTGGCTGCCGGTGAAAGCGGCTCCCTCCGGCAGTTCAGATGAAGTTTGGTCCCTGGCGCAGCATCAACAGGACGCTTCGATCGTCAAGGGATATGGACCGGGCTTTGCCGGAACCGTTCGTGACGTCATCGAACGAAAGGTCACTCGTGATGCCGGCCTCGAGGATCGATCCGCGACGCCTTCTTATTTGCCGGATCCCAAGATGATGTTGTGTCCGAGCGATCGATTCAACAATCAACCGAACCAGCCCGCCGGCTCGTCCGCACCCGTGGCCGACAATCTCCTCTGGCCGACTCGAGAGGTGCGGCGCTACACAGACCTGCCGCGCACCTCCGCCGAAGAATCCACCTCGAAGAAATCCTATTGCAGCTTTATGTACATTGCCCTTTGGCGAAACGACGATCGCGGTGATTTTCTTCTCATGGCCGATCAGAGCAATCACAACGACACCACCGTTTTTTCCTTTACCTACCTCACGAATGACGACAACCATGGCACGCGCGGCGTCAATGTCTTGTTATTGGACAGTCACGTCGAGTGGAGCCCTGCCCGATCCGGCGCGAATTCTGACATGCAGGCGCTGTCAAATCGCTATTGGGGACCGATTATCGCCTCTCGGCCGCGTTATCCCGGCACACTTGAGCATGATGCGAATGCAAGGCGAAGCTCTGAGGTGCAAACCATCGAGTGAGAATTCCTCCGCGGCCTGACCTTGGGTCGGTCGTCGGTTTTGGGTAGATCGTAGCGTTTGGTATAATGGCGGGGAGACCTGCCGATCATCGGACGGAATGACAAACAACCGCTTCGAGCTTGGGGTGTGAAGCTCGGTCCGTGGGTGCCCTGAATCGCAGACAGGGTCGTCGTCCGATCGAAAGACACACGCCAAGAAAAAGACTGGACCGTTGGGAGGGTTCAAAAATAGAAGGCTCGCTGTCCGGAAGCGGTAATGGGTTCACCTGTTCGTCCCCGAATGCGGACGGAATCGGCATGGTGGCCCCGAATTTGCTGGCCGGTTTGCTCTTGCGGTAGTCAGACAGGATTTCGTTCAAGGCCTTGTCGAAGGCCTCAGGTTGTTCAGGAGGTGGATCGTGGCTCGTATCATTCGCAGTTCCATCGTTGTTACAGCAATCGCCCTGGGGGTCCTTTTGGGCATTATTGCCGACCAGTCCGTCGTCCTCGCGGCGAACTGTCCGGATTATTCCCCCTACCCCGCCATTAACGGGCAGAACATTACCAACTATCCTGACAGCCCCAGCGCGCTTCAGGACAATCCCACCGGCTTCGGTGATTCCATCCCCGACCCCCAGGCGCCCAGCACCGGGAGCGAACTTGATCAGCTCTTTCTGGCCAATGACGCCACCAATCTTTTTATCGCGGTCACCGGCAATACCGTGACCAACGACGCACTCGAAAACACCGTCATCATCTTTATTGATACGGATGCCGGCGCGACCCCGACGATTCTGAATACCTTTGGAATGACCGGCTCCAACGCCCTCAAGAACCTCGACCCCGTCGATATGGCTGACGGTATCGCGCTGGATTTCGATCCGGAATATGCCGTGGTTGCCTGGAACGTCCTCGGGACGCAAAACGCCCGCCTGTATGATCTGTCCAACCCGACCGACGCGGGGGTCGCGCTCACGTTGGGAACGGAATTCGCCGTCAACAACACCAATCTTCTCGGCGTGAATTCCGATGCCTCCTACGATCCACTCGCCCAGCAAAACAACGCGGCCACCGCCGCGAATGGGTTCGAATTCAAGCTCTCGCTGGGTGTCGGAAATCGCTTGCCCACCCTCGCCAACAACGGAACCGTCAACGTTCAGGCCTTGCTCGTCAATCGTGACGGGTACATCAGCAATCAAAGCCTTCCGCCCATCAACGTCACCGTTGACAATAACGGCGGTGGAAAAGACTGCGTCGGAACGCAAAATCCGGCGGGCGATCCGCCTTTTCTGGTCGATTTTTCCAATAACACAGCCTTTCCGGGTTCGCAGAATGCCAGCTTTACACTAAGTGCAGGCGGCTCGGCGCCCGCCACGGCTCCCAGTGGCGCGAACATCCCCAGTCGCTACGATCCTGACCGGAATCCCGCCACGCCCGACGGCCCGGGATTTTGCAAGGCCACCCAAAACAACTACACCTGTTTCGGTGACGCCGCCGCTTTCAATCCCGCTCCGACGAGCGGCAGCGAACTCGACCAGATTTTTGTCCGCGCCGACCAGACCAAGTTGTACATTGGCGTGACCGGAAACGTTCCGCTCTTCGGCGACAACAGGGACAGCATGGTGATTTTCATCGACACCGGTTCGGGATTCGGAAGCCAGACGCTCGCCACCAGTAACAATACCAACGGCTCCGGCGCATTGGCCCATCTGGCCGACGAAGGCGGCGGCCTCCATTTCGACGACGGCTTCAATCCCGACGTGGCGATCATGTACTGGCGGGAAGGCAACGCGCACCACGCCATTCTCACGAGCCTGGTCGCCAATGACATGACCCCACTGACCTTCTCGCTGGATAACGCGTTCCATACCGGCACGAACACGGCGAGCGCCTTTGCCCCCGACCTGAGCAACGTCGAGGGCGTTAACAACATTCAAGGCGACGATCCCATTCGGCAGACCGGTCTGGCGAATGGAACGCTCCCTGATCCGGACAAACCCCCGACATCCGGCGTGCAGTTTTCCATCCGCTGGGACGAGGAGCTTATCAATCTCGCCGCTCAAGCCGGTGCCGGCATGGTGAACATCAAAATGGCCGCCGCCGTCATCAGTGGTGGTGGATTCATCAGCAACCAATGGCTGCCGCCCCTCAATGAAACCGCGGTTTCACCGGAGAGCGGTTCCGTCTCCTTCTCCGACGCGCCGCTGCCTCTCACGATTCCCGACAACAATCCCACCGGGGTCACCAGCACCCGAAACGTCGACCTGACTTCCAGCATGGTCGATCGCATCACTGATGTGAACGTCTCCGTCAACATCACCCATCCGGACATCAGCCAGCTCACGGTGACGCTCACGCACGTCAACTCCGGCCGGTCAGTGGTGCTCATTCACCCCCCAGTTAATATGGAAGATCCTTGTGTCTGGACCGGCCCGAATCTGAACATCACGTTTGATAGCGAAGGCGCTCCCGCTGTTCAGCCTTGCAACTCATTACTGCATTTCAACGATGTCGACCCGAACAGCGACTGGACCCTCACCGTCGTGGACACAGGGACCGGCGACGTCGGCACGCGCCAGCTTGTTTCCTGGGGCATCTCCGTGACGGATTGGGAAGGTGGCGACATCGGTTGCCTGGGCAATTTCGATTCCCAGGACAATCCCATCGATCTCAGTCCTGAACCCTTTTCCGGCAATCAATACCTCGACCTCAACCTCGCTCCCGCGAACGACGCCGCCCATCGTCCCAGCAGTTCCAATGGAACGGGCATTCCCGCGGCTTTTGGCGGAATCGCGAACGCGCTTTCGACCCAGAATAATTACACCTGTTTCGGCAACGCGTCGACATCGTTGCCCGGGACGCTGCCTGGCTCCGAAATGGATCAGATTCGGGTCACCAATACCAATTCGCGACTGAGAGTCGGCGTCACCGGCAATCTGGAAAACAACGGCAATGCTTTCGTGTTGATGCTCGACACCGACAACACCAACACCAGCCCGAATGCCCTTCCCGTTTTGTCGACACCACCGCAAGTGTGCAATGGCCTGGATGGCCTGAAGCTCGATGCCGGCTTTACGCCCGACTACGCGATCGTCGTGCAACGCGACGCCACCGCCGGCGTTCCCGGCGACGATTACAACGTCTTCCTCAAGAAACTAATCGCGGGCTCGAATACCCTGACGTCATTCTCGCTCGGTCGTCTGACCCGAAACCTGACTACCGGCCCGCTCGCCGATTCGATTCCCAATCAGAACGGGAGCGAACTCAACCAGATGTTCATTCAGAACGACGCGAACTACCTTTACGTCGGTCTGACCGGAAACCTCGAAGCCAATAACAATACGTTCATCGTTTTCTTCCAAACGACGCCAACCGGCTCGGGCTCAAACGTCCTCAACTCCGACTATCTGGGATGGCCCGGGGCCCTTCGCCAGGTCAATTGCGATCACATGGACACCGGTTTCCAGCCCGATTTTGCTTTGGTGATCAATCGCAACGGCGGAACTCCCAATGCCGACCTGGTGGACATGCTTGACATTCCCCCCGGCGTCACGGTCACGAATTTCAACTTCTCCAATACGATCGGTCCAAATAACTACAATTGGGACAATACCAACTCCGTCGGCGTCAACAGCGCGGTGGCCGATGACACCGCGCCTGGCATGACCTTCCCGACGCTGCAGCAGGACAATGCGGCGACCGCCACACGCGGTCTGCAATTCGCGATTGATCGCGCTTCGCTGCAGCACATCGATCCGCCGGGCGATCCGCTGGCGGACGGCACCACGATTAAAGTCAGCGCGGTCCTCGTTTCGTCCACCGGATACTGGAGCAATCAAACGCTGCCGGGTTTGGGCGGCGGAAAGGCCAACCTGGCCAATCCTCCTCCCGGCGTGTGTACGGGCATCGCCTTGGACGACAATATGATCGCCCCCGGCGATCAGTACCTGAGTTATGAGTTGCGCGACAACACGATGGGCTACGAGTATACCGCCCCGTCGTCCTTTACCGGTGCCGGCATACCGGCCGCCATGGCTCCGGCCCTCACGACACAGAACAATTATACGCAATTCGGCGACGCCACCCTCGTAAACCCCGGCAATCCGAATTGCACGCAAGTGGCGTTTAACAACAGCAACATCGGAGGCGTTACCACCAGCAGCGCGGCCAACGCGTCGAACGCCACCAGTGGCATGGAATTCGACATCGACTTCGCCGATATCGGCTTGGCCGACTTGACCAACCCCGGCGGGCCGTTCCCGACCATCCGAATGATGGCCGTCTTGACCGGTAACGCCGGTTATTTCTCCAATCAGTTCCTTCCACCGCTGGGTGTCGGCAATGCCGGCAACAAGGGAGATATTCCTGCGAATTGGGACGGCGATTTGACCAATGTCACGACGGCCCCCGGCAACCAATTCCTGTCCTACACGTTGATTTATGATTGCGGTTTGGATCCGGCCGACATCAACGGTGATGGAAGCAGGACCGTTGCCGACATCGACGCGCTCGTCGGCGTCCTGTTGGGAACGAATACGACTCCCTGCGATCTCATCAAGGCGGATGTGAACCATGTCAATGGTACGAACGGTCGGGATGTCCAGGCCTTCGTCAACGCATGGATCAATCCGTAAGGAGCAGGCCGATCGACTAAACCCGCCGGGCCGCCCCGGCGGGGGAATCGAGAACGTGATGGGTACGATTCAATCGAAGCATGCAAGGCTCGCGGTCGCGATGGTTGCGATCGCCTTGTCGATGACGGCGGTCGCCTCCGCGCAGACCCATGAATACACGATGCTTCAATACTTCGAGGCCTCGTGGAACACGATGCGCTATCGGATGCCCGACGTGTTCATGGCCGGCTACGACAGCGCGTGGCTCCCTCCGCCGTGTCGCGGCGGCAGCTCCACCAGCACGACGAGTATCGGTTACGACGTCTTCGATCGCTTCGATCTGGGCAGTTCGACCACGCCGACGCGTTACGGTTCGGAATCCGAATTCCGGCAGTTGATCGACGCCTTCCATCGCGCCAATTGCTATGTCTTCGTCGACTGGATCATGAACCACAATGCCACCAGCGACAATGACACTCCCGGTTTCGTCACGCAAGGCGGTTATCCCGGATTCGTCCTGACGTGGGGAGGCGATCCCTACGGCGATTTCCATACCAAAGGCACTCAATCCGAGAATCCCGGCGGCGCGAATTACAACCTTTACGAAGGCCGACTGTTGGGATTGATCGACATTGCCCAGGAAAAATCCTACAACATGATCCGCCACCCCATCGCCGCCGGCGATCCCAACAATATTCCCGCCGGGACGCAGCGCAACATTCCCAACGCGAACAATCGAAAGTTTTACCCGGATCAAGATTTGACCGCGTTGATGCCGAACAACCCCGGCACGAGTCGCAACCCCGGCCCCCCGCAATACACCTTTTATCCCTACAACACCGCCAATCCAATGGCCGGCGACCCCGCCTTGGAGAGCGCAACGTTGCTCCTCCTTCGCTCGACAAAGTACTTTCTCGAAGTCATGAAGGTCGACGGCTTCCGCCTCGACGCCGCCAAGCACATCCCCACGTGGTTCTGGGACAATCTCTGGGATGCGGCCGTTTACAATGATTGGAAGGACTTCGATGGCTTGACCAAGATTCCTTATTCCTTCGTCGAAGCCGTCGAAAGCAATGGCAACATGGCCAACTGGGTTCGCAAGCCCGGAGACCCCGCCAATTCGCCCCCCGGCTGGCCAACCTCCGGCTATGCATTCGGCAACCGCGACGCCCTGGACCTCAACGAGGCCGGCGCCCTGCGCGATCTCGTCAACAACGACGGCACCAGTTCCTGGGACACCGTCATGGGCACCTCCGTTGACAACATCGACAACTACAACAATGGCACCATCGGCGTCCATCACGTCAACAGCCACGACAACACCGTCGCCAGCGGAGAAGCCGACGCCGTTGCCCAGGCCTACGTCATGATGCGCACCGGCCCGGCGATCCTCTACTATCAGGCCGCGCAATTCGGTGCGGTCGGTTTCCCCCAGCCCAACGGTCGTTCCGACGCCCTCGGTCTCGGCTCGACGCAGATGACGACGCTCCTCCACATTCGCAATCAATACGCGCGAGGATGGTTTTACCCGATCTCTTCAAGCAATAACGACGTCCTCGTCTTCACCCGTCGCACCCCCAACAGCGTTGACAACGTGCTGATCGGCGTGAACGACTCCGAGAACAACGGATCCGATTCCCGCAACGTTACGACGACCTTCCCGCAGGGCACGCGCTTGCACGAGCTGACCGGCAACGCCGCTGACCCCGTCGTCGATCCGAATTCCGCGTACCCCGAGCTGATCACCGTCGGCGCCGGCGGCAGCGTCACCGTCATCGTCCCGCGAAACAAAAATGCCAACGGCGTTTTCCACGGAAAAGGCTACGTCATCTACGGTCCCGCCGTCCCCACCGGCACGCTCAGCATCGAGAACGCCACAACAGTCGTGGTCGGACCCGATACGCCCGGCACTCCCGACTATCGCGAGCGCGTCAGCTCCGTCGTCATGGTCAATTCCCCGACGTTTGACATACAGCTACAGACTCAGCAGACCGATCCATCCGATCCCGATACGGACGATCACGCCGTCTTCCGCATCGACCAGGGCTTCAAGGACTACAACAACAACGGCTCCACCTACAATTCCCAGCCGAGTTCCGATCTCAATCCGGGCAACACATCCGCCACCAGCCCCAGCTACGGTTTTGAAAACTTTCTGACGCAATATTCCCCACGCTATACCGGCGGGTCCGGTACCTATCGCCAGACCATCGACACGGCCGCACTGGGCGAAGGCTATCACTACATCATCGTTCGGGCATACCGCCACCGCACCGTCGGCGATCCGCTCTTCGGAGAGTTTCGCCTCGTGATCTACGTCGATATTGAGGATCCCGATTTTGATCTGATCCAGCCGACGCACAACTGCAACAACGACGTGCCCTCATTCCCTTACGATTTCATCGTGAAAGCCGCCGACTCCACCGTCGACAAGGTCTATATGTTTTTCGACTTGCCGGCGACGGCGGACTTCATCGGCCTGTCCACCGGGACCTCAAATCTCGCCAGCCAATTCCTGGACACCTTTACCCGAACGCGTTCCTCCCTGGCCAGCGGAAACCATCGCCTCGACGTCGTCGCATTTGAGACGCTGCCGACCGGTCTCACCAAGGTCAACCATAAGACCTTCACCGGTATCCAGTCGCAGACCGGCATCCCCCTCGGTGCAGGCGACGTCAACGCCGACGGCGTGCGCAACGCCCGCGACATCCAGGCCTTTACGTGGTACCTCACCGGCTACAACCCCAACTACAGCCCCGCTTCCGACATGAACTGCGACGGCCTTAACGACGACAACGACATCGCCATCCTGGTCGATCAGCTTCTCCAGTAGGAAGACCGGTGCCACAGATGGCCGAGATGCACTCGCCGGCTAAAATACCCAGATTTCCTATATTTCCTGGAACTACTAATCAGTACATTCGGCCGCCAATTTCGCAATCTAGAGTTATGCTATTAGCGGTCACCAGGAACCGCTTGAGCGATGCCCCCCCGTAACCCTTGAATCGCGGCTCAGAATCTGGTAAATTGTTTTTCCAGAGGAAGGTAGGGGAAGTTCAAAAAGTGGCTAACCCTATCGATGAATGTGTTGAAAACGGAGCGCGGATTTCCGGCTCCAAACGAAAAGAAGCAACTCGCCTTTTGGAACAGGAGTGTAGGAAAATGAAAAAGCTACTTGCAGCAATGGTGATCGGCCTCTGTATTCAGAGCGCCGCACAAGCCACGATTTACAACGATTCCACCGGAGACACCTTCTTCGGCGGCATTCTCGACATTGTCTCGGTGGAAGTGACTGACAACGCCACGGACATCAATTTCAAGTTCACCCTTAATGGTGATATCGTTGCCACCGATTGGGGTAAGTACATGGTCATGATCGACTCCAATCCTAATGGAGACAACGTTGGCAACGGTTGGGCTCGGCCGATTAGCTGGGGTCAACCCGGTATTGGGGCTGGCGCCGACTTCTGGCTTGGCTCGTGGGTGGACAGCGGCAACGGCGTTGAAAACCGCAATTGGGACGGCGCGGCTTGGCAGTTGCAAAACGCCTCCTATTCCGACGGTTTGATCAGCGTTAGCAAGACGACTTCGACGGCGACGATTACCGTTGCCTTGAGCCGAATCGGACTTGGCCTCAATGAGAGCTTTTGCTTCGACGCTTTTTCCAGCGGCGGCGGCGGCGGTGACGGCGCGGTTGATTCGCTCGGCAATCCGGGTCAGCAGATCGCCGACTGGGGTGATCACTCCGATGCGCACCCCGTCTGCTACACAACGACTCCCGAGCCCACGACGCTCGGCCTCCTCGCGCTCGGCGGAATGCTCCTGGTTCGACGCCGACGCTAAGATCAAGATCGCTCCTGTTCAAAATAAGAACGGCCGGTCCTACAAGTGGACCGGCCGTTTTCTTTTGCGCGAACCGATTCCGGTTTAGACTGTTCTGCCGACCATGGCTAGAGGCAAATCCCGAAAATCATCATCCGATTCGAAATCGCCAACTCCGGCCGCGCCCCCGATATCGAGTCGAAGACGCCGCATTTTCGCAATGGCCGCGTTCTTCCTTTCATTGTTGTTCATCGGCTCCATCGAAGGCGTCTTGCGCTTCTGCGGCTTCGGCGGCTATCCGCCCACCATCGTTCAGGCCGGTCCGACGGCCGCCGGGATGGTCTATTACACCGACAACCCCGGTCCGGCCTCGTATTTCTTTGCGAACAAGAGCCGCCCCGGCTCCATCAACACCTACACCTTTCTGATGCCGAAGCCGAAGGGAACCGTTCGGATCATGCTCGCCGGCGAGTCCGCCGCCAAGGGCTTCCCGCAATCCCAGGCGTTCGCGTCGTCCGCTTTTCTAGAATCCATGCTCACCGACGTCTGGCCGGATCGAAAGGTCGAAGTCATCAATCTCGGCACGACCGCCGTCGCCAGTTTTCCTGTCCTCGACATGCTGACCGAGGCGCTGGATTACGAGCCCGATCTGGCGGTCGTCTTTGTCGGCAACAACGAGTTTTACGGTTGCTACGGGGTCGCATCGCTCCACGCCGCCGGCAACTCCCCTTGGGCGCTTCGAATGAGCCGCCTGCTGCGCAGTACGGCGATCATGCAGGGCGTCGAGCGCCTGATGACGCCCAGGGAAATCGGCGATCCGAACAAAACGCTCATGGAGACCATGATCGGTCAATCGCAGATTCTCCCCGATTCCCCCCTTCGAAACGCGGCCGCGCGCAATCTCAAAGTTCATACGTTGCAAATGATCGAGCGGTGCAAGGCCCGCGGCATCCCCATCATCGTTTGCAGTTGCCCGGGCAACGAGCGCGATCTCGCGCCGCTCGGGACGCCCGATTTGCACGAACTGACGGACGCCCAACGGTCGCGGCTGGCGGATTTTCTCAAGACCGCCGAGGACGAGTTGTCCGCTGCTCCGTCGGAGTCGATGACCGCCCTTCGGGAAGCGCTGAAAATCGCCCCCGATCATCCCCGGGCGACGTACTTGCTGGGTCGGGCCCAGTTTCAACTTGGGGCGTATCCCGAAGCGTCGTCGCTCTTTCAGAAAGCCGTCGATCTCGACCCCATGCCTTGGCGATGCCCGGGCAAGAGTAACGAGGCGCTTCGCGAGGCCACGGCTGAGGGCGGTGCGATTTTCTGCGATCTCCAAAAGGCCTTTCGGGACGGCAGTCCCGGCGGTTGCATCGGTTGGGAGCTGATGGACGACCACGTTCATCCCACGCTGGCCGGACAGGCGCTCATCGCCCGCTCGATCGTGCAAGCCCTGGCCTCGATTCAAGGCCCGTTGAACGTCGGCGCCGCGGCGTTGAAATCGCTCGCGTCGGATGATGCCTATGCCAAGAGTCTGGGCGACAACATCTACGATCGATACGCCGTTGCCTACACGATGAGAGAGCTTTGCAACGTGCCGTTCATCCGTCAAACGAACCCCGGCGCTTATGACCGTTTCAATCGACAAATGTCGGAGAACGAGGCGCACATGCTTCCGGAGGTCCTTAAAGTAGCCCGTTCCTGGCAGGATTATCGCGTTCATGGCCGCGCGCAACGCCCCATTGGCGGCATGGTGGGCCGCGCGTTCATCCGTCTTCAGAATTTTGCGGAGGCGGAGCCGCTCTATGACCTGGCGCGGCGCAGTGTGGCGCTGTATTCGTCATGGAACCTCGAATACAACTATTTCCTTTTGGTCTGTCGCGAGGCCCGGCACCACAAATTAAGCGATGAAGACCGGCGACTGGCCGCGGAGTGCATCGAGCGGGGAAAGTTTCTGCTGGCGCGGGGGCACAGCGAATCGGGCATGGCCGAGCGCTACGTCGGCCGACTTTATCAACTGCGCGGCGAATGGGAGCAGGCGATTCCGTTTTTGTCGGCGTCGCGTCCCAAAGTGACCGGCACCGACCTGGTCGCGGTGGACCAGGCGCTGGTCCTGTCGTACTCGGCGACGGGAAGAACCGCGGAAGCTTTGAAGCTGATCGACAACGGAATCGAAAACAGTGGCGAATATTCGCCGCTTTACCGACGGATGCAGCAGAGCTTGAAGTCATCGAATTCCGCTGGGACCACCTCGCAGCCCTCAACCGACTAGCGGATTGACTGATCTGTAAAATATTATTTCATAGATATTTATAAAACTTTATGAGATGGCTTTACAAATGAAGTTCTGCCGTGGTAACATGTAAGTTGAGCAATCAACTAAGTTGATGCTCATTCGATCATCGCCCCTATGCAGAAGGCAGAATCAACCAAGGATCGGATAGTGATGACGGCGATGCGCCTTTTTCACGAGCAAGGTTATGCCGCGACGAGCATGGCGGACATCCTCAAGTTGGCAAAGGCCAACAGCGGGAGCCTTTATTATTTTTTCAAGACCAAGGAAGAGCTACTGCTGTCCGTTCTGGATTGGTATCTCGCCAACCTCATGCCCGAGGTCATGAATCCCGCCTTCGCCGTCACGACGGACCCGATCGAGCGGATCTTCAGCGTGCTTGCGGGATACCACCAGATGTTGACGCAAACCTCCTGCATGCTGGGTTGTCCGATCGGAAATCTCGCGCTGGAGCTCGGCGATTCGAAGCCCCTGGTCCGAGAGAAGATCGCGTTGAATTTCACCAATTGGTGCGCGGCGATTTGGCGTTGTCTCGACGACGCCTCCGATCGGTTGCCGGCGGGAATGGATCACGAACGGTTATCGCGATTTGTCCTGACGGTGATGGAAGGGGGGATCATGCAGGCGCGGGGCCATCGTAATGTACGGCCTTATGACGAGGCCGTCGCCCAGTTGCGTGATTACTTCGAGCGGCTGCTGGCGGAAGGCCGGCAGGGTAAGAAATAACGAACAGCGGTTTACTTGTTGAATGAGGTCGAACCCATGAAATCGAAATCAGTGATACTGATGGCGGCAATTGCACTCCTGGCGATGAACCTGCTCGGTGGGCCGTCTTGGGCATCGAGCGAACCGGTGAAAGCGACTCCTCCAGCCAAGAAGAACACGGACGGAAAGGAACGAACCCTCCGGAAGGAAGTGATTGTTCCCGGAACGCCGGAGCAGGTCTGGCAATGCTGGACGACCGAAGAGGGGATCGCCAAGTTTTTTTCTCCCCAGTCGAAGATCGAACTCCGGATCGGCGGCGAATTCGGCATCTATTTCAACGGGTTGGCGGATGAGACGGGCAAACGCGGGGCCGAGGGCGCAAAGATCCTCAGCTACATCCCCCACGAAATGTTGGCCTTTGATTGGGGATTTCCGCCAAAGGTTGCGAGCCTTCGGCGCAGCGGCGCGAAGACGCAAGTGGTCCTTCGCTTCGTGGACCTCGGCGACGGGAAGGTGAAAGTGAAGTTCGCTCAACTGGGCTGGCAGGACGGCGAAGACTGGGACCAGGGTTACGAGTACTTCGACAAGGCCTGGAGCGGGGTGCTCGACCGACTCAAGGCGCACCTGGAAAAGGAACGATCATCGGGAAATCCGGCATCCGGTATACCGAATACCGCCTCGAAACCCCGCACCTGGACCGACCAGCACGTGAAGGTGATTGCCATCGATCAGCCGGAAAAGCGGCAGGATTTCGAGATGGAGATTCCCGTCCCGGCGAAGAAAGTCTGGAACATCCTGGCAACGGCCAAGGGCTTCAAGAAGCTCGGCGGCAAGGACCCGCTCGTCGAATTGAAACCCGGCGGGGCGTATTCCTTCTGGCCCGGCGCGCCGAACAAGGTCCTGGCTTTCGTCCCCCAGGAGATTTTGTCCACGAGCGGAAGCGCGCCGCCTCAATTTCCCAATGTCCGAAAGGGCGGCACCTGGAGCGCCTATTTTCTCGACCAGACGGACGAGTCACGCACGCGATTGCGGCTGTCCGTGATCGGCTGGCGGCCCGGCGAAAAAGAGTGGGATGACGCCTACGATTATTTCCTCAAGAACAATCCGGTCTTTCTCAACGAGGTTTACGACGCGCTGGTCAAGGATCGGCATCAAACGGACGCCGGCGACGTGCTTCGAAGTGAAGGCCTGGTGGATGCGCCACTCGCCGACGTGTGGGCCTCGTTCACGACCAAGGAGGGAATTGAGTCCTGGATGGTTCCCCATGCGGAAATTGAACTTCGGGTCGGCGGGAAAATGCTGTCCCATTACGACCCCAAGGGGGTGATCGGCGACGAAAACACGATTGAAAATACGATCCTCAGTTACGAGCCGCTGCGGATGATTTCCATCAAGGCGACCAAAGCGCCGGCAAAATTCCCCTTCAAGGCCCAGCTCGATCGCATGTGGTCGGTGATTCGTTTGGAACCGGTCGGTGCGAATCAAACGCGGATCATCGTCACCGGCATGGGCTATGGCGATGACGAAGAATCCCAAAAAATGCGCAAGCACTTCGAGTGGGGCAATGCTTACACGGTGAAAAAGCTCCAGGAGCATTTTGCCCCGAAGTCAGAGAATGCGTCGGAGCCGGCCGCGGAAAAAAAAACGACACCCAAAACGGATGACGTCGCATCACGTGGGGGGGCGGAACCAGGGAGCGAGTTCGAGTCCTATCTCGCGCACGTAGCGGCGGCGAGCGCGTCGATCGCCATTAATGAGACGGACGAGGCGCGGCGATGGCTGGATCGCGCGCCCAAATCCCATCGGAATTGGGAATGGCAGTATTTTTCCGCGAATCTCGACCAGAGCATTCGTACATGGCCGGAGCAGGGCGGCGTAGTCATGTCCGTCGCCTTCAGCCCCGACGGACGAACATTCGCCGAAGGGCTGGCCAACGGCACGGCGATTCTGCGCGATGCAAAGTCCGGCGACGCCCTTCATACCCTTAAGGAAAGCGACAAGGCCCTTTGGCACGTCACGTTCAGCGCCGACGGTAGGAAACTGGCGACCTCCAGTTCCGACGGTTCGGCTCGAGTCTGGGATACCGAATCCGGCAAGCTCCTGCTGACGCTCAAGCATGAGAAATCACAGGTGTATTCAGCGTCGTTCAGCCCGGACGGTAAACAGATCGCCACGTCCATGCTCAGTTTTGTGAAACTGTGGGACACTCAAACGGGCGAGGAATTGATGACTTTCAAAGGGCACGTGGAACGCCCGCCGGTCCCGCGCGTCGTCTTCAGCCCGGATGGCAAACGACTGGCGTCGGCTTCCTGGGATAACAACGTCATCGTGTGGGACGTCGCCGAGGGCAAGGCGATTCATAAGCTCGGGCCGGGCTACGGCGGAGGGGAATACACCCCTTACAACGCCGTCGTGTTCAGCCCGGACGGCCGGCAAATTGCCGCGGGCACCGGTACGAATGGAATCTGGCTTTGGGAGTCCGAGACCGGCAAGCTCATCCGCAAATGGCAGGCGCATGAGAAAACGGTTTACGGTCTGGCGTACAGTCCCGACGGAAAACGACTGGCAAGCACTTCGGTCGATCAAAGCGTCCGACTTTGGGATACCTCGAATGGCGAGTTGATCGACACGCTGAACGGCCATAGCGGGACCGTCTGGTCCGCGGCCTTTTCGCCGGACAACCAGCGGCTTATCACCGGTGGTGAGGATGAAAGCGTCAAGCTCTGGTGCGTCGGCGACGAGTCGGCGCGGCTGGTTTTCAAATGCGACAAAGGGGTGTGGTCCGCGCCGTTCAGTCCCGATGGCAAGCTGGTCGCGGCGGCGTCATCGGATCACAGCGTTAGGATTTGGGATGCGAAAACCGGAAAGCGCACCGCGGAATTTGCTGACCTGCCGGAACAGGCCACGTGCGTCGCGTTTAGCCCGGACAGCCGGATCGTGGCCGCGGGCACCAACGACCCCGTCGTTCATCTTTGGAACTTGGGTGATCGAAAGTTGCTGCATCACCTGGAGGGTCACACCGGCGGCGTACCGAGTCTGGAGTTCACCCCCGATGGAAAGCGCCTGGTCACTTCGTCCTACGACCGAACGATCAAGATTTGGGACGTCGCGGCGGGCACCATGTTGCGGTCCATCGATCGGAAAGAAGGCTATTCCAACTCGATCGCCATCCGTCCCGATGGGGACCTTATTGCCTCGGCCGAACCCGACGGAAAGGTCCGGTTGTGGAGCCTCGAATCCGGCGAGGTTCAAAAAACCTTGGAGGGCCCGGCTTCCAGGCTTCTCAAAGTGGCCTTCAGTTCGGATGGCCGTTATGTCGCGGCGGCCGGCTATGAGCGATCCATTCAGATTTGGGATGTTCGCACGGGCAAGTCTCTACCGCCATTGGTCGGTCACGATCGAGAAGTCACCGGCCTGGCCTTCTCTCCCGACGGCACACGTCTGGCGTCCGCCTCGTCCGATCTCACGGTCAAGCTTTGGGACGTGCCATCGGGCGCGAACGTGGCGACGCTCCTTCGAAGCAAGGATGCCGCGTACTTCGTTGAGTTCAGTCCCGACGGCGAACGGCTTTCGGTTTCGTTTAACGACGGCACGGTGCGCATTCTGGATACCGTTTCGTTTTCCGATCGAATCGCCGGCGATCAACGAACAGCGTCGGCTCGAAAATGGTAAATCGTGGATACTTAATGAGGAGTCACAAATGGAAAGTCATGCAACCAGTCCGGCTGCGGTAGGTTCTGCGGGAACGAAAATCCTGTTTCCGGATCTTCTGAAATGGACCCTTGGAGGCACCCTTCTTCAGGTCGCGATGGTCGTTGCCGGCCACTTCAATGAATTTATCAAGAACAACGTTTTCGCCATCGGCGGAATGGCGATCTCGCTGATCTTCGGCGCGCTATTTGCCCGTACAGCGGCGCGATCCAAAGGCGGCGCATTGCTCGGTGGATTCATCGTCGGTGGAGTTTCCGCGATTTTGGGAATTGCACTTTCGGTCTTGTTAGGAGACACGGAAGCATCGATTTTGGCCTTTGGAACGGCGGGTTCCGCGATGGCCGGCTTGATCGGAGGAATCAGTTTGTACGCGATTGCGGGCTCCAAAAGTCGCTGAATTTTCCATTCTGTTTGGCCGCGCACAATTCCCGGTTCGACGACGACGAGACCATTGGCGAAGCGGGCGCAATCGGCACCGACGAAGTGCGCCACCCCAAATATTTTTGTTTCAATAATGCGGCTTATCGGTCCCTGGCTGCGAGGAACCGCCGGAGAATTCAGAGTTTCAAAGCTTCCTTTTTCGCCCAAAAAGTCCTAGAATAGGGGCACGCTGAAGGGCCTGCTTGCTAGTGTCCGAAAAGGCCGGCGTCGACCGATTTGGGCCGCTCGAAATGAGGGGTGGTCGTCGGACGGCGTCTCAACTTTGGAATATGCCTACATTCACACAGTCGGTGCTTGACTCGCTCGTAACCTTTTGGTTATAAAGGACTCATGTTGAGGATGGCTGTTTTTGCACGATGATGCAGGTTCAAAACTACGGGGGCAAATGCTACCTCCGCGACCTGCAAGAAAAAAATGGGAGGACGAAAGATGAAGAATTCTCGCAAACTGTTGGTCGGCAGCAGTGTATTGGTCACGGCCCTGGTTGTGGTCGCGGCATGCGACGCGTTTCGGTTCGGCGGATCCAATGGGACCGGCGGAACGAATGGATCGACGAACTCCGTTTCGGGAGTTTCGATCGGTCGGCAGAATGCCGCGCGTTTGATTAATACCGCTCCGGGTAATCTGCTGCGATTCGATCTGCGGCAACAAAATCTCGGCATCGCAACTCAGGTTCGGTGCGACCCGCTCGGGAACGGCCCCGGCAATACACCGTGGGATATCATCGCAACGTCGACGTACACCCCGACGCTGTTCAATATTCCCAGTGAGTATGACTGGATCGCCACATTGGGCGAAACGGAAATCATCCTGGGCCTTCGCGTCCCGGTTGAGCCGTTTTTCCCGCTTCAGTTTTCCCAGGTTGAATTCAGCCTTCGCGCGGTCAACCCCTGTGCGAATGGCCATGCGTTTGTCGGCCCTCCGGGCAACGACTATCTGCCCACCCAGGCCGACTTCCCGTCCAACGACGACGTGGCGGCGAATCGCAGCTTGATCAGCCTGTCGGGCGGCGACGTGGCGTTGGTCGTGGCCGGCATCGACTTCATTGGCGCTCCGGCGAGCACGACGGCGACGATGAACTTCCTTGGACCGACCGGCTGGGTCGTGTTCATGCGTGACAACGCGTTCCGCAGCGGTCGCTTTTTCAACATCACGGGCGCTCTGAAGGGCGCGCCTCCGGCCTTTTTCGACACGCCGTCGGTCCTCGACAACGGTGCGTTTGAATCGGTGCAGGTCAACGGCGACAACTTCGACGGCTTCAGCGAGCCCTTCGCCAACATTACGCCGTCGCCCAGCTTCTTCGTTTGCGCCGGCGCACCGACCCCCGGCCGAAACTATGCGTTCGTCGATACTTCAAACCTGGATGAAACGCTGGCCCCCGGCGCCGGCCAGGGTGGTGGTATCCTGATCATTCGACGCGAAGCCTTCCTCGGAACCGGCGTTGTGGTCAATCCCAATGTTCCGGGTCCGGCTCCGGCTCCGGTGCTGATCGGCGACCTGATTTCGCCTCCGCTGTCGGGTTACAACGAGCCGTCGATTCCGGCGATCGTTTGCCCGGGCGAGACGGACAATTCGTTCAACGGCCCTGGCGGCGTGCATGAGATCGGCTGGTCGATCTTCTTCGTGCACGGCAGCTAGTTCGACACGGGTCGAAGCCGACCCGAGTTATCGGTACTCCAAGGGGCGTGTCACACCGTGTGGCACGCCCCTTTTTTTTGGTCGGGGCGGTATTATTCATTGATTTGGAATCGCGAAATCGGTTAAACTATTTTCGGCCCACATAGTGGAGCTAGGGT
>CAYPXR010000070.1:0-12291 GCA_964414585.1 uncultured Planctomycetaceae bacterium | reverse complement strand
GCGCGATCCGTACCGGCGGGCCCAGATCACATCCAGCCCGCGCCCCTTCACCCGGAGGTCGACCGCGTTCTCGACGACTTCACCGGAGAAGAGATTGACGTTGCGCGTGTAGTTCGAGCCCAGGCTATTCCGATTCGATTCGGAGTTGCCGGGAATTGCCGGCGGCGCCTGCGTGGAACCGGGCGCTTGTACGACGGACGAGACCGGCACACCGACGACGACGAAGGACGCGCCCGCGTTGTTGGTGAAAGTCGCCGCGCCGGCGGTCAATTGGTAGTCGTTGAGATTGGTGATGCTGGGCGCGGTCGCGGCAAACCGAAATTGTTCCGCTTGAAGACTGGTCGACGGCAGGACCGTGCCGATCGGCGGACTAAAATTCCCATCCGCGTCGTTCGTAATGCTGCCCGTGCCGGGCCCCGTGTAACCAGCGCCGCCCCAGCTCAACCGCCAGTAGATCGTCGATATCGCGGGATCCTGCTCAAACGTCAATGTGCCCGCGTTCAAATAAGACGCTGGGATCGGCGTATTCATGATGAAGTCGGGCACGCAAGCCGGACTCGTCTGGCTCACGAAATTGGGCGTACAGATCAGGACGCGCGCGCCGGTCGAGCCGATGGGAACGTTGGACGTCAGGTCGATGAGCAGGACGGGGTTCGCCCCCGTTGCGTCGCGAACGAGGAGTCGGGATTGCGAAACGAGGTTCTGCCCGGCTGCGCGCATGCGCAACTGGATTGCCTGGGCCGACGTGTCGCCGTTGACGCCGCCGATCACCTGCTCGATCTGCATGATGTGAAACGTGGCGGCCGCCGGCGTCGCCAGAAGACCGACGAGGACCAACGCCAGGAAATATTTTGTGCGCGCGATGAGGTTCATGATCTCACTCCGTCAGGACGCGGCCTCAGGGAACACCGGCACAATCGTCCTGAAGCAAATGTGAAAAGCGACCGGGCGGAAGCCGGCCGCGAGAGAAGGCGAATCGATGTCGATGGGATAGAGACGCGACACCCGTCGCGCATGTCGATGCGAGCAAATCACGATCCAACGGTAAATCGATGGACGCCGTGGGAGGTCCTCCGTCAATGACGGCAAACGTGCGAAGAGGGCACCGACTCTCCCTCCCCGTGACGGTCTGCAAAAATCAAGAATGGAACCGCACGCGGCGTTTCGAACGACGCCGTTGCGGGCAGACCATCGATCCACCGCCAGTATAACCCACCGCAATTTTTGAATTCAATGTTTGAAGGATGGATAGTTGGAAAAACTGATCTAAGGGAAAACCCCTAGTATGTGCGAAGACACGCGGCGCGCGGCTCGATTTCTCGAGCCCTGAATTTCAGATTCTTCGGGTAAACCGTTTATGCGAAACTCCATCATCGTTCCAATTGGCCCACGAGGATGACGTAGCCGTCCGGATCGTGAATCCGAATCTCTCCCTCAGACATGTAAAAGGGAAATGACGGCCGGAAGACGGTCATGGCGCCCGGAAATGGCTCGGGGTGCTCGCCGGTCTTGTATTCGCTCGGAGGTTTTCCGCCGTCAACCAATCCGTTCTTAAGCAGGTGCATTCGCAGGGCCATCACGTCCGGCGAATACATGTAAAAGATGACTCCCTCATGTCCCGGAACGAGCGGGGCATCCGCGCGGACGAGCATGATGCTGGCCTTGCCGGAGGAAAGCGAGGCGAAGTTCGTGATGCCGTCGTGGATGCAGAAACGGCTGTCGCAGTTGAAACCGAGCAACGTGTAGAACTCAACGGACCGATCGACATCGGCGACGTGCGCCATGGGAATATGGTTCGTGACTCGACAGGCGTCCGGACAGTTCGGCGGAGGGATCGGTTTTTCACTCATGATCGGCGGTCGCACTTATGATTTCGCGCCCAGCTCGCCGAGATAATCCATGTCCCCACCGGATTGTTTTTGCGCGTGGCGCAATCGAAGCAGCGTCTTGACCCGCGTGACCAGATCGACGCGGTTCAGCGGCTTGGTCACGAAGTCGTTGGTGCCGACCTCCAGTCCGCGCTCCACGTCGCTCTCCTCGTAAAGCGCTGTGACCATGATGATCGGGATGTCCTTGGTCGCCGGGTCGGCCTTGAGCTTCTTGCACACCTCGAAGCCGCTCATCCGCGGCATCATGATGTCCAGGAGGATGAGATCGGGCGGGTCCGCCGCGACTTTGGCGAGCGCGTCCTGCCCGCTCGAAGCGCCGGTGGTCGTCACGCCGGGGATATCCGCAAGGTAGGCTTCGAGTAATTCGACGATCTGCGCCTCGTCGTCCACGAGCAGAACCTTGCTCGGCGGCAGGGGTGTTTCAACGTCGCTCAAGATCGTCCCTTCTTAATCACCCATCGAATCGACGGTCCCGTCCCTGGGAATCGCCTTCGATCCCGGGAAATCGTATCGACAAACCGCCGACGAGCCAATGATCGACGGCCCGTCCCCGCCCAAAATTGGCGGAAGCTGCCGAAAAAACTATGGAATTGCCCTGCCGGCTTGAGTTATCATGATGGTTTCAAGGCCATTCGGCCTCCGTCGAATAAGGGTGGTTGGGACAACGCCGATAGAGTGAGAAGGTCTTTCCGGGGTCATTCTCCGGGAGGCGTCGGCCTCGCGATCCGCCGTCGGGTCGTCAACCCAAAGTCGGCGTCACTCTTTTGGAATGGGACCTATTCAGGAACAGGAGGCGACGGATGCGTTTCGTGGATCGACGGGTCGGCGAATCTTTCTCCGCGAGACGATGGACGATTATTCTCGTCACGACGTCGCTTGCCGTCTCGGCGACCTCCTGCTCAAAACCGCAAAAGCCGGCAGAACCCGTCAGCGTCGAAGTCGGTCCCGGCTGGGTCGAGCACCGCGCAAGTTACCCCCAGGCGACCGCCGCCTACCAATGGATCAACATCATGCTCGAAGCGACCGGCCGCGAAGTCGACAAGATCGGCGCGCGTCCGACGGTCATCTCGCGACAGATGGCGATTCCCGTGACGGCAATGTTCGATGCCTGGGCCTGCTACGACGACAAGGCCGTCGCGGCCTGTTTCGGCGGAAGTCTGCGCCGCCCGCCCACCGAGCGGACCATCGCCAACAAGGAAAAAGCGATCGCCTACGCCATGCACCACACGCTCACGAGCATTTTCCCGAAGGACCAGGCGTGGCTCGACGCGCAGATGAAACAGATGGGCTTCAATCCGGCCGACACGTCGATGGATTCGGCGACGCCGGAGGGCATCGGACGTCTTTGCGCCGAAGCCATCCTCGAACTTCGCCGGCACGACGGCGCCAATCAGGACGGCGACGAGGTCGGCTCCGACGGCAAGCCCTATTCCGACTATACGCGCTACGAACTGCGCAATCCGGACGACCGAATCGTCGATCCCGATCGCTGGCAGCGAATCCCGTTTGCCGATGGCAAGGGAGGCTACTGGTATCCGGGCTTCCTGACGCCGCAATGGTACCGCGTCAAGCCCTTTGCGATTGAACGCAGCGACCAATTCCGCGCGCCGCCCTACCCCAAGGTCGGCTCCGAACAGCTCAAAAGGGAAGTCGACGAGTGCATCGAACTCAACGGCCACCTGAGCCTGGAACAGAAATCGATCGTCGAGTTCATGCGCGACGGTCCGCGCTCCACCGGCCAATCCGGACACTGGCTGCAATTCGCCCAGGACGTCTCGCGGCGCGACCACTATGACCTCGACCAGGACGTGAAACTGTTCTTCACGATCGGCAACACGGCCTTTGACGCCTTTATCGCCTGCTGGGAGTCCAAGCGTTTCTACGACAGCTCGCGCCCGTGGACCTTGATCCGTTATTACTACAAGGGTCAAGAGATCGTCGGCTACCTCGGTCCGTGGAAGGGCTTCGGCACGATCCCCGCCGAACAGTGGCATCCCTATTCGCCCGACACCTTCGTGACACCGCCGTTCCCGGGATATCCCTCGGGCCACAGCACACTCAGCTCGGCCTGTTCAAAGATGCTGGAGTTGTTCACCGGCAGCGATCGCTTCGGCGCCTACGAGCGCCACGTCGCCGGCCAATGGACCGAAGCCGATTGCGATACAAAGATGATGCAAGCGCGAGACGGAAAGGCGCCGCCCGACACGCCGGAGAACCCGATGGTCATCTTGAAGATGCCGACCTTTTCCGCGACCGCCGAGATGGCCGGCCTCTCGCGCATCATGGGCGGCTACCACATCCAGGCCGACAACCAGGCCGGTCTCGCCATGGGCCGAAAAGTCGCAGTCTATTCCTGGCCGAAGTACCAGGCCTATTTCAACGGAACGGCCCCCGCGCCACAGCCGATCCAACTCGCCGGGCGTTATTACAATCTGCCGAAGTGAATCAAATTCTAGAGTGGATTGCGCCTTCGCGTACCGGCTCGCCCAGTCGAGTCGCCGTGGCGACCGGCGCCCCTGCCGGCCGTAAAATACCGGAACGGCTTCCTTTACAGCGTGCTACGTCAAAGCGCAATCTGCAATAATTCGTTATGCCGGCACGGCGTCGCTCGGCGCCGATCGAACGCCGCCCTCGCGCCGCGCAATCGCCGCGCGGATGAGGCCGAGGAAGAAAGGATCCGGCCGCAGCGGCCGGCTCGTCAATTCGGGGTGCGCCTGCGTGCCGATGAAATACGGATGAACATCCTGCGGCAATTCGAGCACTTGCATGATCGGAAAATCGGGGGCCTTGCCGGAGAAGACGAGACCGGCGGATTCCAATCGCTCGATGTAACGCGGATCCACTTCGTAGCGATGGCGGAATCGCAGGCGAACCTCCGGCGAGTTATTGTAGAGCCGCGCGGCGAGTGAACCCGCCTTGAGCACCACGTCCTGACCGCCGAGGCGCATGTTGCCGCCGAGTCCCTCGATCTGCTTCTGCTCCGGCAGGATGCTGATGACCGGCTCGGGCGATTCCGCGTCGAACTCCGTCGAGTTCGCCCCGGAAAGGCCCAGCACGTTTCGCGCGTATTCGATCACCGCCATCTGGAAGCCGAGACAAATGCCCAGATAGGGCAGCCCGCTCGTTCGCGCGTGCTTGACGCAGGCGATCTTGCCCTCGCTGCCGCGAACGCCGAAGCCCGCGGGGACGATGATCCCGTCGAGTTTCGCCAGTCGGCCGGCGGCGTTGGCGTCGTTCACCTCCACGACGTCGACCCAGTCGATCTCGACCTTCACGCCGCAGCGCGTCCCGCTGTGCTCGAGCGCCTTGATGACCGACGCATAGCTGTCTCGCACCGACGTATATTTGCCCGCGATGCCGATCGTGATCGATTCGCTCTCGTTTCGCATCCGCGCGAGATAATCGCTCCACACCTCGCGCGCTTTGACTTCCATCTCCGGATGCACCCGGTCACCCAGCCCGAGGATGTCCACAACCGCCTGATCCAGCCCTGCCTCGCGGACCATCTCCGGGATGACGTAGATCGACTCCTGATCGTGCATGGAAAAAACCCGGTCATACGGCACGCTCGAATACATCGCGATCTTCTCGCGGACCTTCGGCACGATCGGCTGCCGTGCCCGACAGGCGATGACGTGCGGTTGAATGCCGCTTTGCAAAAGCTGCTTGATGCCGAGCTGCGCGGCCTTGGATTTTTGCTCGCCCAGCGCCGCCGGCTCCAGCACGTAGGTCAGTGCGACCCAGCAAGTGCTCGACGACCCCTCTTCAAACGCCAGTTGCCGCAGGGCCTCGATGAAATAGGCGTTCTCGACGTCGCCGACGGTCCCGCCGATCTCGATGAAGATCAGGTCCGCGTCGCTCGCCACGGCGAGTTGCCGCAACTTGCTCTTCACCTCGCCGGTCACGTGCGGGATCATCTGCACGTCGCGGCCGAGATAGCCGCCGCGCCGCTCCTTTTCCAGCACCGCCCCGAAGATCTGCCCGCTCGTGGTGAAGTTCAGCCGGGACATGTCCTGATCGAGCATCCGCTCGTAGGTGCCCAGGTCCATGTCGCACTCCATCCCGTCGTCGAGGACGAAGACCTCGCCGTGGCGGAAGGGGTTGAGCGTGCCGGAGTCGAGGTTGAGATAGCCTTCGAGCTTGATCGGCGCGACCGTGAGCCCCTTGTCCTTGAGCACCTTGGCGAGGCTGCTGGCGAAGATGCCCTTGCCCAGGCCGGACATGACGGTGCCGAAGACGCCGACGTACTTCGTCTTGCCCGGCTTATAGCCCGCCGGCATCGGCGTGTAGAACTCGGTCTCGTCGGTCGCGGAGGCGATATTGGCCAGGACATTCGGCGGGGTCATGGTCGGCTCCTCTGTTCCATCCCCATCAGTAAGGGAGGGCTAGGGTGGGGTTCTTGAACGGTGGCGAGACAGGCATCGGCGGCAAGACAGGGTCGATCAAGCTGCCCATCGAACTGCGGCATCCGTGGATTGTAGCGGACGTGTCAAGGGGTGGATTTCAAACGGTTTTGTCGCCGTGTCCGTAGCGTTTGCAGTGCTAACTTCCGTGTGCCTTCGCAACAATCATGCCGACATTCTTCCAATAGCTCGTGGCTTGCGGCATTCCGATTGACCAGCAATTTGAAAGCACCTGATCGACACAGCGAGCACGGCGTCGACTGATAGACCCACGTCATCGGCCCTTTGACATCGCTCTCCTCGTTCACCTCGAACACGTTGAGAAGATCAAGTCCAATACCGTGTACGTCATCGGCCGGGAGGTCCGTAGCAGTATTCTCCCCGAGCCACCGAAGGATGAACTGTTCATCACCGGATACGAAGTTCTGTTTCAGGAGACCAAATACGATCCTCAAATGCCTCCGCGATGACAGCAACTCGAAGAAGTGCCGCCGAACCCGCGGATGCCTCATCTCTCTCAACACGATGACCGCGCGGTATGCCAGCTCCTGGTTTTCCGATGACGTAAGCTCCACCAGCTTGTCTGGAGCAAGAGGGTACGGCGTCCTTCTCATGAAGGCACTGAGATATCCAAAAAGCCGATCGTGTCTGGTCTCTCGCTCGATTAGCAATGCAAGCTGCAACAGGTCCTCGGAAGTCGCCGCTCTTGCCCAAGAACGCCATTGAATACTGGGCATGCCGTCTTGGCAGGCCTCTACTTCCGCGAGCAGTTCGGCAAAGGGTCGGCCCCTTCGATCGCCGGATTCCAGTATCGACCGCGATGCTAAATCATCCGCCATCACCGCGTCCAGATAAGCTTTGATGGCTGGATCCTGCAAAGCTTCCTTAGCAAGTACTTCTCGCGCTCTTTTTTCATCGAGGACGTCGCGTGCATTTTCCACCAAATACACATCACCTTTTGCGGCCCCCCGCATCACTTCCTGTCCGACCTTGCGGGCGGCGTACAAAAGCCCCGCTATGTCGTCCATGTCGATAAGAACGCATGCCCCGATGAACGGTACGGTTGCGTCGTTTCGATCGAACTTTTCGTACATGAGGCGCCGAGCGTCTGGGTCACCTCGATTCGCGTAACCACATGCCAACAGGAAAAGTTGATCGAGATGGCTGTATTCCCGCTCCGACAGGAGCGCGGCCATGATCGCCTGCCGGATGCGCGAATCCCACCCCGTCATTGCGATGGCCCGAAGGAGGTATCGCTCCCGCGAATCCTCGCATTGCCGGTCATAAATTGTATTGTGCGTGCAAGCGTAAATCACTTCATCCAAATAAGGCTCGACCTTGTGATGTTTCAAATGCAGAAGAGCCCGTCCGAGTCCCTTGCGGATGGCGTCTCCAAACTGTTCTCGTGTCAAGAAAGTATCCATCGTTTACCGTCATCTCCAAAAATCGTAACGAATCTGGCGCAAAGAATATGCGCAGACAAAAACCGGACCTACCACAGGAGTCGATTAGGAAGAGATGACGGACGTACACACCGACGCGAATTGAGCACCGCGTCAAAAGCTGTCCGGCGGTTGTCCCGAAGACGTGGGTAGTCTATTCGAAAAGGACCGCCTTGACAAGCAAATATCGGTAAATCGTCGCGAACATATCAAGGGTGTTCCTTTCTAATTGACTGCCTTCTTTGGTGTGCCTTATGATAAATACTGAGGAATCTTTATGACCCTTAGGGTATCGATCAGCCCTGAAGTCGAAGCCAAGCTCCGGGAGCGAGCCGAGGCGCTGGGACGTGACACGGCCCAATATGCGGCGGACTTGATCTCCCAGGGTGTCGCCGCACCGACTTTCGATGAAGTGCTCGGGCCCGTCCGTCATGATTTTGCACAAAGTGGAATGACTCCGGATGAAATCGACGCCTTCGGACGGGATCTGATTGAGAAGGTCCGCTCCGCCCCCAAAGCCGATCACAAATGATTCGCGTCGTGTACGACACGATGCTCTTTTTCCAAGCTGCCGCTCAGGCGCCGCCTCGTCTTCACGGAACCTTTCGAGCCCTGGACGCTCGAAAGGCTCAGCTTTGCATGAGCCCGGCCCTTCTTGATGAGATCATCGACGTCCTGAGTCGAAGGGAGTTTCTCGACAAGGCCCCGCATTTTACGCCGCAACGTGCCGCTCAGTTCTTCGCCAAGATCAGAAGCGTCTCAGATTGGATTGAGCCCATTCCCGGCGTTTTTTCACTTCCCGACCATCCGAAAGACGATCATCTCTTCAACCTGGCAATTGCCGCCAAAGCCGATCGATTGGTCACTTGGGAAAGCCGCCTACTCGCCCTTAATGAGCCGGACTCTGTTGACGGACAACGACTTCGTCGACTAGCTCCGCAATTGCGAATACTCACTCCGGCCGCCTTCATGGGGGAGTTGGGGTAACCATCCAAATAGTTGTTGTCATCACGATTATTTCTGCATCGCCGCGTCCAGTCTTGCCCGCAACTTCGCGTCATTCGGATTCGCCGCCAACACCCGCCGATACTGTTCCGCCGCCTCCGCCTTGCGGCCCAGGCGAAGCAGGCAATCCGCGTAATTCGTGCGGATGATCGTCGACGACGGCGCGAACTTGAGCGCCGCTTCATATTCCGCCGGGGCCTCCGCCACGTGGCCGAGTTGGATCAGGAGACCCGCCAGATTGTTGCGGGCACCGGGCGAATTCGGCTGCAACCGGATGGCCGCGCGATAGGCGTCCGCCGCCTCCTGCAACCGGCCGACCTTCGAGAGCGCGTTGCCGAGATTGTTGTGTGCCCCGGCCCAGCGCGAATCCGTTTGGAGCGCCGCCTGATAATGGGCGATCGCCTCCTTATAACGGCCTTGACCGTACAATAGGATGCCGAGGTTGTTGTTCGCCTCGGCGTGCGCGGGCTGTATTGCCAGGGCCTTCTCGTACTCGGCCATGGCGTCGGCCGTTCGACCCTGATTCGCGTACACGATCGCAATATTGTTATGCGTCCGTGCATCCTTGGGGTCGAGTTCGAGGGCGTCGTCATAGTGCCCGATGGCCTCGTCCCACTTCCCCAGCGTGGCGCACGCCGCGCCCAGGCCGAAGTGCCCTCGCGGATTGTCCGGCCGCTTGCTTACGACGTCGGTCCACATCGCCAGTTCACTCTGATAAACGCGATTCCGCGCGATCGTCGTTCCGCCGAGCGCGCCGGCAATGAGGAGCAGCAGCGCGATGCCGGTCGGCCGACGAATACGGGGACCAAACTGCTGAAGCACCAGATCGCTCAAAATCACGGCGGCGACGATCACGCCTACCAGCGACAGGTACATCCGATGCTCGAACGCCGCGTCTTTGATGGTGACGATGCTCGACGTCGGCGCGAGGATGAGAAAGAACCACGCGCCGAGGAAACCGATCGCAGGTCGACGAATCATCGCCCAAATCGTCGCCGCGAGGAGCGCAACGATGACCATACCCGGTCCGATCGCCTCGCGTACCGGCGTCACCAGCGGCCACCCATAATCGAGGCACAACGGATGCGGCCAGAGCGACAGACGCAGGTAATACACGATCACGCCAAGCTGCGTCGTGGCGTACATCAGCGGCGTGATGCCCTTCGCGCCCAGCCCGGCCGTCGCCGATCGCGGCCCGCCGATGACGAGGAATGCGAGAATCAACCACGTCGCCGCCAACCCTAAATAAATCCGCCATCGTCGGCGAATCGCCTCACGAAACGTCCCGGCGAGGAACGTCCGGTCGTAAAGCAGCACCATCGCCGGCGCGGTCACCATGACCTCTTTCGTCGCCATCCCCAGCGCGCAGGCGATCACGGCGGTCATGAACCAACCGACGCCCGGCCGCTCCGCGTATCGAATCACCGCATACAGCGTCAGCAGATAGAACAATCCCATGAGCGATTCGACGCGCTGGATCACATACGTCACGCTCTCCGTTTGAAGCGGATGCACGATCCAGATTAGCGCCGCGGCCGTTGCCAGTCCCGTCGCCGCGTTCCCGAACTTATCGCGCATTCGCGGGCTCACCAACGTCCGGCGAATGATCCCGAAGAGCACGAGCCCCGCGCAGAGATGAATGATGAGATTGACAACGTGATAGCCGCGCGGCTCGACCCCGCCGAAAGCGTAATTGATCGCGAAGCTCAGGTTCGCCACCGGCCGTCCCGCGACCGTCGTGTTGCGCGGCGGCGAGAGAACATCACCGATCGCCGACAGCCGCCGGATCGAGGCGTTTTCGACAATGCCTTCCTGATCGTCGAAAATGAAAGGACCGCCGAGGCTGTTCGCATAGACCGCGAACCCAGCGATAACAATCGCCAGCGGTCCAGGCCGGCGGGCGGTCCACGGGTCCGCGATCTTCGAAGCTGGAGTTTCGCGGCGCTTGTCTTTTCGACCCATGCGGGCAGGATAGGCCCAGTCGCCGCGCTCCGCCAAACCACCGAGCGTGAATTCATCGTTTCCCCGGCGTTTTGCTGAGCGACGCCATCTCAATTCGAGCACAGGAGAATCCGACATGCCGCCGTTCCGTTCAGTCGCCCGAACACTGGTCCTCTGCATGATCGCAAGCCCCGCCTTCGCCGGGCCCAAGGCCGAAAGCCCGCCGTCGACGCCGGAACAGCGAAGCAAGATCGCCGACGACTTTGTGAAGGCCCTGGCGGAAGGACGCTACGAAGAGCCGATGATGTACTTCGACAAGACCATGAAGGAAGCGCTCCCCGCCGCCAGGCTCAAAGAGACGTGGACGACGCTGGAAAAACAGTGCGGCAAGTTCAAATCGTTTGGATTGCAGTCGGCCGCGAAGGCCGGCGGATTGAATTCCATCTTCATCGACGCGAATTTCGAAAACACGGCAGTCCGACTCCAAATCGTCTTCAGCAAATCGGGCAAGATCACCGGCTTCTGGATCAAACCCGCCCAGGGTGCCGCCGCCGCAAAAACGCCGCCGCCGCCCTACGACGATCCCGCTTCCTATCAAGAAAAGAAGGTCGCGTTCGGCAACGCCCCCTGGACGATCAAGGGCAAGTTGACCGTCCCCCGCGCGCGGGTGCTCGCGCCCGTCGTCGTCCTGGTTCACGGCTCCGGCCCGCACGACGAGGACGAAACCATCGGCCCGAACAAGACCTTCCGCGATCTGGCCTGCGGTCTGTCCACCTACGGCGTTGCCGTCCTGCGCTATCAGAAGCGCACCTTCGCTCATAAAGAGGAGTTGGTGAAGGCCGGCAAGGTCACGGTCCGGGAAGAAGTGATCGACGACGCGCTGGAAGCTCTCAAATTCGTTCGCACTCAGACCAATGTCGATACGTCCCGCGTCTATCTGCTCGGTCACAGCCTCGGCGCGAGCCTCGCCCCGCAGATCGCCACGGACGACAAAGAGCTTGCCGGGATCATTCTCCTCTCCGGCACGCCGAGAAATGCCTATGACGTGGTCCTCGACCAGCTTTCCTACATCGCGTCGCTTCCCGGCCCGAATCAGGCCGAGACGGAAAAAATGCTGACCGAGTCTCGCGAAAAAATCGCGCAGGCCCGATCGGGCAAGGCCAAGCCGGGAACCGACCTGCTCGGCGCTCCGCTCGACTATTGGAATGACCTCAACCGCTATGCCGACACGTGCGTCCAGCAAGCGGCGGCGTTGAAATGCCGCATTCTCGTCTGCAACGGCGGCCGGGATTACCAGGTCACCAGGGAAGACTTCGAAATCTATCGAAAGGGACTGGCCGGCCACAAGAACGCGACCTTCAAGTGGTACGCCGACCTCAGTCACCTCTACATCAAGGGGAAAGGCAAGGCCACGCCGAAGGAATATGAAAAGGCCGGTTACTTCGACAAGCGCGTGATTGACGATTTGGCGGAGTGGATTCGGGAATGAGCAGCATGGGCACAGTAGTTTGGTATTGGAGTTCCCCATGTTAAGTGGACACATGGTTTAGAGAATCATGCCGCGGCCTCGTAATCGGCTGGGCTCCGATAGCCCAGGCTCGAGTGCAGCCG
>CAYPXR010000069.1:0-87020 GCA_964414585.1 uncultured Planctomycetaceae bacterium | reverse complement strand
CCCCGCCCGCTTGTACAAATCCCCCGTTTCCCCTATCCTCCGGGGCTCGCCAGACGGCGTCGGAAACCCTATTGGAGCCAGCGGCCATGCCGAAAATGAAATCTCACAAAGGACTCGCCAAACGCGTCAAACTCACCGCGCGCGGCAAGATCAAGTTCAAGCAGGGCAACGCCGGTCACTTGATGAGCGGAAAGTCCGGCAACCGAAAACAAAAGCTGCGCAGCCGCTCGACCCTCAACAACCCGAAGCTGGCCAAGAGGATCACCCGCGCCCTCCAGGCGTAACCATGTAGAACAGCCGCCCCCGGCTGTTGCGGACGAAGGAGCATCACGATGCCACGCACCAAAGGTCACGTCGCCCACAAGAAAAAAGTCCGCCGCGTCCTCAAGGCCGCCAAGGGCTACTACGGCGCGCGCAGCAAGCTGCTGCAATCCGCCCGCGACACCGTCACCCGCGCCGGCGTCTATGCCTACCGCGACCGACGCGCCCGCAAGCGCGACTTCCGCGGTCTCTGGATCACGCGAATCACCGCCGCCTGCCGCGCACGCGACATCTCCTACAGCCGCTTCATCGCCGGTCTCAAGCGCTCGAACGTCGACCTCAACCGCAAGATGCTCAGTGAGATCGCCATCCACGACGCCCCGGCCTTCGACGCCCTCGTCGAAATGGCCCGCGGCGCAAAGGCCGCCAACGCCGCGTAATTCCCTTGTCTTTATTGGTTTTTTCGATCAGAGCCGCGTCGAAGATCCGCCGTGGTGGAACCGTCAGGGAGCGCCGCGCGACGTTCGAAGCTCCGACCGGCGCTCCTTTACAGTCGCGGCTCCGACTAGCGCGCTTCGCTGGTAACCAATGTCCAGCATGAACACCATCGGCGTGATCTTCGACATGGACGGCGTCCTGGTCGACAGCGGTCGCCCGCACGTCGAAAGCTGGCGCCGCCTCGCGCGGGAAATGGGCGAAGGCGACATACCCGCCGAGCGATTCACCGCCGTCTTCGGCCGCACCAGCGCCGACATCATCACCGTCGTCTTCGGCGCAAAGACGCCAGGAGAAATCCGCCGCATGGACGACCGCAAGGAATCTCTCTATCGCCAAATCATCCACGGCAACGTGCCGATCATGCCCGGCGCGATCGAAGCGGTGAAGCGCCTGCACGCCGCGGGCATGCGCATCGCCGTCGGCTCCTCCGGCCCGCCGGAGAACGTCGACCTGATCTGTGACGAGATGGGCCTGCGACCGTTCTTGAGCGCCGTAGTGACCGGTCGCGACGTGCAGCGCGGCAAGCCCGACCCGCAGGTCTTCCAACTGGCCGCGGAACGGATCGGCGTCGAGTCATCGCGCTGCGTCGTCATCGAAGACGCCCCCGCCGGAGTCGAGGCCGCCCATCGCGCGGGCATGGCCTGCGTCGCGCTGCTCGGTTCGCATCCCCCCGAGCGGCTCGCAAAGGCGGACAATGTGATCGAAACCCTGGCCCAACTGACGGTCGAGCTATTGACCGGTTTGGTAGCGCAAGGCTGAGGCCCGGTAATATGGGATGCGATTGGGAAATAGTTGGGTGATTTGAGCAAAAAACAGGGTAAATCTACCCCATTCCTAGCCATTCTTTGGCGTTCCGATTGCGACGATCCATCGTATTCTGCCGTTAAGTGATTATATCTAAATTACTTATAGATCATCAAGTGTTCGTGCTAATTCTTTCCCCGATTCGTCGGCATGGAGATTGCTCTAGTGGGGGGTGAGGCAGTGCAAACTGCTCATTCCGCCGGGGGTAACCAGGAATTCAAATCGAAAACATCGCGGGGTCCGACTTGGAATTGACCAAAGAGCCCGGGTCAACGCCGGTCGCGTGCCCCGCGTTTTTTTTTGCGTGAGTTCCTCATGAACTCGCCGACGCAAGCACTGTCCTGGAAGTCTTCAGCAATCGGCCGCGATGTAGTTTCAACAGCGCCGCAAGTCGCTCGTCGAGCCCAGGGTAGCGGCCATCGAAGCGCATCTTCGCCGGGCTGGCCGCCAGCGCGACGAACCATTTCACGAGATTGGCGAAATCGCACACGTCTACATATTCGGGGCCGATCCGTTCGCGCGTTTCGTCCATGTTGTGATAGTTGCCCAGCGGCAGGCAGATGCCGGTCGCGTCGTAGCCGTAGTGGCAATAGGCCGTGGATTCGCACGTTCCGCCGTCCATGAGCTTGCGCTGAAACTGGAACGATTTGTCTTTCGCGGCGAGTTGTTCTGCGACGACCTGGCAATAGGCCGTCACCGCCGGCGTGAAGACGCTGGCCTTGTCGCCGACGCGCAGCACGGGTCCATCGCCCAGCGAGACGCCGGCAATCGCCTTGCTGCATTCGACGGCCACGACGAGTGCGTCTTTCGGCACGGTCTTTCGATCGACGGCCGCGAGCGCTCCAGCGAAGCCGACTTCCTCGGCGCGCGTGAAAAACGCGTAGCAGGGCGTGGCGATTTCCTCACGGCAGATCGCGTCGAGCGCGCAGAGTATTCCCGCGAGACCGGCCACGTCGTCGCAGGCTCGTGCGAAGATTCGCTGTCCGCGGATGACGGCATCGCCGATGCCCCACATACCGGGACTGCCGGCGCGCACCGGTCGCCGGACTTCCGCGATGACCGCCTTGGGCGGCGCGTCGGCACCGAAGGATCGCGCGCTGGCGGCGGCTCGGCGCGGGACGGATTTGCCCGGCCGATGGGGAATGACTTTGACGATTCGCCCCGCGGCCCACGCCCCGTCGGAGAAGAATTGCACCCGTTCATTCTTGAAATAGGGCGAGCGGACCCAGCCGCGAAACTCCGCGTAAACGTGTCGCGAGTCCGGCATTCGCACGGCGGTGAAACCGGGGTGGTCCATGTGCGCGGCGAAGAGGATCGGTCGGCCGCGCAACCTGGCCTTTCGCTTTGGACTGTAGCGAACCAGCAGGTTGCCGAAGGGGTCGCTCCCCAACCGTAGCCGCGGCCGCCGGGCAACAAACCCCTGAATGAAGTGGATGACTTGGGCCTCCGCGAACGGAGCGGTCGGCAGGTTCACGACCTGCTTGAGGATCGCGAGGTCCCTCTTTGTCGGCATGGCAATCCTCCCAAAGCGTGACGCCATCGTCAGTTGTGGCGGCCCATCGTAATCGATTCAAGGCGATTTGCAGCCTCCGGCCCTCGAATTGCTTGTAGGGTGAGGGTGCCTGTGGGTGGAGGTCTGCGCCGTACCCACCCGGTTTGTCGATAATCCATAGGAAGATGTCGACCATGGCCAGCACGATCGCCGCACCCGCAATCCAAGTTCACGGGGCTGTCGCCACTTTTGCCTGCGTCGGCTGCGGACACACGCAAGCCCCACCCCGTCCGGTCCTGAAGGCGTCGGCTCCTGTTCGGCCTTTCGACCTGGTTCGGTGTCCGGATTGCGCGTTGGTCCAGCAATATCCCCGGTATTCACCGGGTCAACTTCGACAACTTTACGGCGCGGATTATTACGTCTTTGAAGAACCGGACGCGCATCGATGGGCGCGGGCGGTGCAGCAGTATGTCATGCACCTGCTGCCACTCGAGGATCGCCCGGGGCGGAGACTCCTCGACGTCGGTTGCGCTTTGGGGCACCTGGCCGCGCTAGCGCGCGAGCGCGGCTGGCGAGTGACCGGGATTGACGTGTCTCCGGACGCCGTCAGCCAGGCATCGGTTCGATTCGGTCTCGATGTTCGCGCCGGCAGCCTCGGGCGCCATCGCGAGACGCTGGGTCCGTTTGATGCGGTTTTTCTCGGTGATTGCATCGAGCATGTCGGCGAGCCGGCGACGTTAATGGCGGAGGTTCGCCGCGCCCTGGCCCCTGGAGGAGTGGTGTGCATCGACACGCCGAATTGGGCGAGCCGGTGGCGGCGATGGGGAGGCGGCCGATGGCTGGGGCTGAATCGCTATCACGTCAACTTGTTCGATGCCGATTCCCTCGGGCGATTGTTGGAGTCATCCGGATTCGTGGATATCCGCGCCGCCGCCTACACGAACTTTCGTTATGAAGCATGGTCCACGCGACCGGAATTGCAGGGCTGGCTCCGCCGGTTGCCGCGCTTCCTGGCCTGGCGCATCGGGCAGTGGCTGACGAATCGAAATTCCGTTGGTTCGTGGGGTCGGCTTCGCGTACATCCGCCCGCCGATCTTGAACAGGCTCTGGCCCTCGTCCGAAACTATGCCACAGACGCTGTAGGTATCCGCCCGGCGCTGCCGACGGCGGGAGACAATCTCATCATGCTGGCGCATCGCAAGTAGCTGAACGCTAACCCGCGATCTTCATCATCAGTCCGCTGATCCGGTCCATCCCCTTCGGTCCGACTTTCAGGAGCAAGTCCACGGTGCGCGCGATCACTTGCAGGAAATCGTTCATGGCGTCGAGGCGGTCGAGATAGGCCTTCGCCTCCGGCGACTTCGCGCCCCGGGTCGCCGACATTTCTTTCGCGGCCACGTCGCGGCACTTGCGAATCGTCTCGACGATCGGCTCAACCTCGCGGCGCTTGCGCTGGCGGATGATCGTCTCAAACATCTTCCAGACGTCCGTCAGGGCCGTGAAGTATTCCTTTCGATCGCCGCGGATGTGAATCCGCTGGATGAGTCCCCAATCCACGAGCGATCGCAGATTCATCGAGGCGTTGCCGCGCGACACTTGCAGAAGCGCCATGACGTCGTCCGTGCAGACGGGCTCCGGCGAGACGTACAGCAGCGCGTGAATCTCCGCCATCGTGCGGTTGATTCCCCAATAGCTGGACATCTCGCCCCAGCGGCGGATGAACATGGCCTGGGACTCTTCCAATCGCCGGGTGATGGGGGCGTCGAGCGTCCGAGCGGACATGGGATGGCCTCCTATTGAACTTTCAAATATCTCTGAAAGAAGTATATGATCAATATCTATGGAAATCAACCCGGGGCGGTAATGGCCGGGCCGCGGCGAATCCTACGAGACGCCGGTCGGCTTCTTGGGTTCCGCGGCAGGGGCGTCCGGAGTCGGCAAGGTCGGCGGGCCCTTGTGCAGCGGCGCGGAGTGGATCATGCCCGACAGTTCCTCCGGCGTGATCTCAGTCATGCCTTCGTGGCCCTTCTTGCTCAGGTTGTGGCGGTATTCGTAGATGCCCCAGATGGCCAGCGCGAGGATCAGGACGCCGACGATGCCGACGGTGCCGAGGCGGGCGCCTTCAAGGATGGCCTCGAGGTGTTTGCTGAACTTCGCGCCGACCCAGACCCAGACGGGAACGGAGATCAGCGCCGCCGTGCCGTCGATCAGGACGAACTTCCAAAAAGGCACCCGGAAGACGCCGGCGATCAAAAACACCACTGCGCGAATGCCGGGCATAAAGCGCGCCGCGAAGATCACCTTGGCTCCGTGGTCCATGTACAACTGTCTCGCTTTTTCGATCAGCCACGGCTTGGCGACGCGCTTGAGCCAGCGATGTTCGACGACGTGATCGCCGTAGCGCCGGCCCATGGAGAAGAGGAGCGAGTCGCCGACCATCACGCCGACCAGGCCGGCGAGAATCATCAACCACAAATCCGCGTTGCCATGGTAGACCAGCCAGCCGGCGGCGACGAGCGGGATGTCCTCGGGCAGGGGAATGCCGAGCCCGGCGGCAATCAAGATCATGAAGAGTCCGAAGTAGGACCACTTGGATAGAAAGAGTACGAAAAAATCCACAAATCACTCCGGCACATATCCGCGCGAGGACGGATGTTAACCGATGTCTTTTCGCTCCGTCGTCATCGAGTTTGCGCCAATGTTTTTGATAGCGGATGGGGGATGACCTGCGCCAAGGCGGCCTCGGCCTTGGCGCGAACGGCCGGATCGGAATCGGCCTTCAACAATTCCAGCCAGCGTATTCGATAGGGGCCGCCGACAGCGTTGACGTATCCCACGAGCCAGGCCCGGCGCTCCGGCGAAAGGTCGGGCAATCGTTTGCGGATCTGTTCCAGGCCCGGTTCGCCCAGCGCGAAGAGCCCGGCGCAAGCTTCGTCGATCACGGCCTCCACCACCAGTTTAGATTCCGCGCCCTCGAGGCACTTGCCCAGGACTTCGGCGGAATGTTCGGGCGGTTGAAGACCCGTCAGCGCGTGAACGGCCGAGCCGGCCACGCATTCCCGGCCATCGCGCCGCAACTCGAACAACGCCCGTTCAATTCGAGTGTTTTGCAGGAACGCCCGGGAGATTTCGATGGCGGCGCAGAGTTGTCGTTCGGAAGTGGCATTCGCGAGGGTTCGTCGCAATTCCGGCAGGACGTGTTCGGCGAGCTTCGGCCGCTCTTTGAGCTGCGCGGCACGTTCGTCGAGTTCTTCCTGGGTGCGATTCTCGAGCGAGCTGATGAACGTGCGGACCTTGGCCTTCAGTTCGTAGCGGCTGTAGCCCTTGTAGATGAGGACGACGGCCGAGCCGATGATCGACACGGTGAGCAGACAGGCCGAGGCGGAGACAAGCAGATGCCCCCAGATTCCCCCTGACTTGCCGCCGATGCCCGCGCGTTCCTCCTGCATACCACTCAATTCATCGTTCTCCATCAGCCCCCGTCGGCCGCGCCAGATGCTCAGGCGGATTCCTGTTGAACGCCCAGCATCCCGATCAATCGATCGAAGTCTTCCAAACCGTAGTATTCTAACACAAGCCGCCCGGTATGCCGCTTTCGGCCTTCTTTGATGAGAACGCGCCTTCCCAGGACACGGGTCAATCGCTCCTCCATGTCGCGGACCGAAGGACGGGCGTCTTTTTCCGGCGCCGATAGTGCCTTGTTCCCGGGCTTCCCAGCGCTGGCGGCTGCTTCCGTTTGACGGACCGACCAACCCGATCGGATGGCCTGTCCGGCGAGCTTTATTTGTATATTGGAGTCTTTTACTCCTAATAAGGCCTTGGCGTGTCCAATTCCGAGTTGACCGGAGACCACCACCTTGAGCACGTCGTCACATAAGTCTAGTATTCTAATATAGTTAGATACTGTAGCGCGATCTTCTCCCATTTTCCGGCCGATCTCATCGTGCGAAAGTTTGTAGCGATCCTGAAGTGTGCGATAGGCGCGTGCCCGGTCGATTGGGTTGAGATCCGCGCGTTGGATGTTTTCGATGAGGGCAAGTTCGAGAAGGTCTTCGTCCTTCACGGCCCAGACGATTGCGGGGATGGAATCGAGGCGGGCCAGGGCGGCGGCTCGAAGACGTCGTTCGCCGGCGACCAGTTCATATCCACCCTCAACAGGTCGAACGACGATGGGCTGCAAGGCCCCCTTTGCCTTGATTGAATCCGCGAGTCCATTGAGCGCGGCATCGTTGAACTCGCGGCGAGGCTGCATGGGATTCGGGCGAATCTGATCGATCCGAAGGTTTGCCAGTCGGTTTTGAGTGGGCAAAGGTGCTTCAAGCGAGCCGGGATCTTGTACTCTTGGCGACTGTAATTCCTGGCTTGTTGGGGCAACCAGTGACGCCAATCCCCTGCCAAGTCTTCGGATTTCTTTAGACATGCGACCCTCCGTGGTATTCGTTTGTGGATGTTTAGGCCATTCAATGCTAAGCGCGGAATTCAGTCGTCGCAAGAGTCGAATGCGGTGTTCCACGTGGAACACGCTGTCATGGGTCTCTGATCAACCGGAGAGCTTTCTCCATGTTCCATGTGGAACACCAGGATACTTACTATATTAAGACTCGTATTATACTTTGTTTTGATCGGCTGATCGCTGTCGCTGAGCGATGGCCGTGGTCGATATCCCGGCAGATGGGGCGCCATGGTTGCTGGCGGCTTGAACTGCTTCGCCGAAACCCCCAGAGTGCCCGCCCGTACAACAATGCTGCAAGAGGACTATCGCATGATCGACAGGCCGGGACATGCTGGAGTTGGCAAAACGGCGAGGGAAACTGGCCCGGCGAATTCACGGTTCGGAAATCTCCCTATTCGGGCTCCCGCGCTGGCCGCAGCTTTTCTGATGGCATCGATGGTGTGCGGCGCCTGCAACGATCCTTATTCGCAACGCCGAATTGCGCAGCGGTGGTCGCATTTCGACGAGACCACCAACGACATCACTCATCGCGAGGCGGACGGCGTGCGCCGGCTGGACGAGGCCGATCAGACGCTGAAGAAGTGGTGGCAGTCCGACGTCAAGCGATTCAACGAGCGGATCCCCACGATCGGCGATTACTTCTGGTGATTCATCAGGAGTGCCATGAGTATGGCACTTCACCATTCGCCGGTCCGCCTCCGTCCTTTCAGCGGGTTCTGCAAGTCGCCCGACGCATCCGAAACCCTTGATTTCCGGCTGGAATTCGTCTGGACGCGACGTCGTCGCCGACCTATGATTCTCCGCATCCGATCGGAGGCGGCCCATGATCCAGTGCAGCGAATGCGAATTTTTCGAGCGCGGGCCCAACGGGCAACTCACGTTCAAGTGCGATCCCTTCAGCACGATCAAGGAGCCGGAGTGCCTGGCCAAGTGGCAGCTTCTCCGCGCGGCGGAACTCGGTCAGAAGATGGACCGCATGATCGCGGCGTACGAGGCGACGCTGGCGATCTACAAGCGGTTACAGCCGTTGCAGGAAAAGATGTTCCGCCACATGGAGCGGGAGATCGACGACGTCGAAGAGGCCGACTCGTGGAAGTATGACGACGAGGAGGACGACGAAGAGGGGGATGAGCCGGGCGAGCCGGATCGGCCGGCGTGATCGTCAATTGGAGCGGGCCTAGTCGCAGGGGCCGGTCGGGCCGGAAATCGCGATGCCGGTGAGTTTGTGCGGATCGCCGCTTTCAAGCGTGAATCGAAACGTTCGGCATTGACCGTCCCTGGAAGCATGGACAAGAACGTAGAGATCGTACTTGCCCGTAACGACGTACTTGCGGGGCGACAGGTGCTCCCACTCGTCGCGGAAACGTTTCCATGACTCGACGCGGTCCGAGGCGGATTTTTGCCTGAGGGCGGACTCGCTGCGGTAATCCACTTCAAAAGTTTCCATGCGATGGTCGTCGTCGGCCGCGTAGGCTTGGAAGAAAGCCGCGGCGACTTTTCCGGCCGGTGATTTCGGCCAACGGCCCTTTTTCAGGTCAACGATCTTGCCGGCGGGTTCCTGGGGCGGCAGCGGGGATTTCATCGTCTCGCGGATCCAGTCGATCGCCGATGAGACGCGGGCGTAGTACTCGGTGCTGTCATAACGGCAAGGGCCCTTCGCGCCGGCATCGTCGTTGGCGGAGCTGACGCCGATGATGAAGGTGTGACCGTCGCGCTCGATGAGGGCCGGACCGCCGCTGTCACCGGGGCCGCTGATGCCTTCCATGTCGGTGCCGTCGGGCGGCTCGTCGAATTTAAAAGTGATCCAGTTTTTCATCACGCCGGTAACGACGTTGGTCGCGCCGCGCCATTGCCCATCGTCTTTTTGCGGACCGGTTTCGCCGTCGCCGACCATGCCGGGGCCGACGAAGATGACTTGTTGACCCTTTTCGTTGCGATCGGCGCCGAGTTCGACGGGAGTGACGCCTTCGACGGGCTTTTTGAGTTTGAAAAGGGCGATATCGAAGGACCTCGGGCCGGACTTGGGTCGCCATTCGGGATGACGCACGAAGCCTTCGATCGTGTAGGACCTGCCGCCGATGGTGACGGCGCGGTCAAAAGGGCTGAGGCCGGCGGAGACGTGACCAGCGGAGATGAGCCATTGGCGGTCAATGAGGGTTGCCGTTCCACCGCCGAGCCGGCAGACAGCGGGGTGGTTCTTGCCGAGATCGAGGTATTTTTGGTCGGGGCGGTCGTGTCGGCGGATGATGGCGTGCGCGGCTGGGGCGAACGAGAGGATGGCGAAGGCGACGAACGAAAGTCGGATCGAGTCTTTGTACATTGGCTTCTTCCGGCTCGGTTGAATTCCAGGGAATCTCCGCATGAGATGGGATTCGGCGGTCGGGGCGGATTATTTTTGAACCTGGGCAGGATGAGCTTCCCGTCGAGGGAAGTGCGAGAAGGGAATGTCTACACGGCGACTCTTCGACGAGGACCAGCAGATTCGAATCGCGCCGGCAGGCAATGTAGCGACGCTTCGCGTTTCGTCTACGCGCAGCGCTCCCTCACGGTCGCGGCTCTCATTGTTAGATCAACACACCCGCGATGCAGCCGGTCATCCAGCAGGCCATCGCGCCGCCCAGCATGGCGCGGACGCCGAACTGGAGCAGGTCTTTGCGGCGCTCGGGGACGAGGGCGCCGATGCCGCCGATCTGGATGCCGATCGAGCTGATGTTGGCGAAGCCGCAGAGCGAATACATCGCGATCGTGATCGACCGATCGGAAAGACCGCCGGACTTGATGATGTCGCCGAGCGACATGTAGGCGATCAATTCGTTTGTCGCCATCGCCTTGCCGAGCAGGCCGCCGAAGGCGCGGCAATCGCCGCGATCGACGCCGTTGAGCCAGGCGATCGGGGCGAACACGAGGCCGAAGATCTCGTCGAGGTTGAGCTGTTTCATGCCGATCGAGTGGACGGCGGAGGCGACGACCGAGACGCGGCCGCAGGCTTGCAGGGCGGTGTCGAGGATGGCGATCAACGCGACGAAGGCGATGAGCATGGCGAGGACGTTGATGGCGAGTTTCATGCCTTCGGAGGCGCCGCTGGTCGCCGCGTCCATGAAGCTGTGCGTGTCCTTCGCGACGGTGATTTTCGTGCCGCCGGCGGTTTGTGGCTTTTCGCGCTCGGGGACCATGATCTTGGCGAGGACGAAGGCGGCGGGGGCGGACATGAGCGAGGCGGTGAGCAGATGGCGCGCGACGCCGGCCATCCGCGCGGGGTCGTTCTGCCCCAGCAGGTCGACGTAATAGGCCATCACGCCGGCGGCGACGGTGGCGAACCCGCCGGTCATCATGGCCATGATCTCGGAGCGGGTCATCGTGCCGATGTAGGGCCGGACCAGTAAAGGGGCTTCGGTCTGTCCGAGGAAGATGTTGGCCGCGCCGGAGAGGCTCTCCGCGCCGCTGACGCCGAGGACGCGGGTCATGATCCAGGCGAGACCGGCAACGACGCGCTGGAGGATTCCGTAGTGATAGCCGAGGGCGGAGAGCGTCGCGACGACGATGATGGTGGTCATGATCTTGATGCCGGCGATCGCCCCCCAGGCGACGGCGGGATTGCTTCCGGCGAGCGGGCCGAAGACGAATTGCGCGCCCTTGTCCGCGCCGAGGAGGATCGCGGCGACGACGTGGCCGAGACCGTCAAAAATCGCGCGACCCGGTTCGGTCTTCAGGACGAGAAAGGCGAAGAGCCATTGCAGGGCCATTCCGCCGATGACGGTCTTCCACGGGAAGGCGCGGCGGTCGGTGGAGAAAAGCCAGGCGATAAGAATGAGCGCGAGGATGCCGAGGATGCCGCGGGTGTGCGCCATCTAGCGTTTCTCCGGCGGCGGGGCAAGCGGCGTGAAATGTTCGGCGCAGCGCGGCTCGTAGTCGTCGAGACCGCCGACCATGTGGAGCGTGTCGATCGGCGTGTTGCGCTGGGTAAAGGGCGAGGGTTTTCCGCAGACTCGGCAGGGGGATTGCTTGGTGACGACTTCGTCGGCGATGGCGCAGAGCTGCGGCATGGGATCGAAGGGGCGGCCCCAGGCATCGTTGGAGATGCCTGCGACGAGGACGGTCGCGCCGCGGGCGAGAAGTTTTTCGACGACAGGGATGAGCGGCAGTTTGAAAAAGTGCCCTTCGTCGAAGGCGACGACGTCGGCGCCTTGCGAATCCTCAAAAGCGGCTTCGGCGCTGGGGACCGGCTTGGCGTCGAAGCGATCTTGTGTATGCGTGACGAGGTGCGTCGGGTCGTAACGGTTATCAATGGAATGTTTGTAGGCTTTGACGACGAGGCCGTCAGCGCGGGCCTGGCGCAGGCGGGCGATGAGTGTTTCCGTCTTGCCGGCGAACATGGAGCCGTGGACGACGATGAGGCGGCCTTTTTGACGAGGTTTCACGGCGGCGATTGTGACATCATTGTCATAGTTAGCAAGTTGGGCGATCGGACCTTTCGCGGGAGATAGGAGGCGGTACACTGCATCGCGTCGTGTCCGAGCCCCGCGGGCTCAAGAACTCTTTTTCAGCCAGGGAGACCATCATGACAAAGCGGTTGACAACTTGCGGATTGACGATCGTTTTTTCAACGGGGCTTTTCGTGGGCTGCGCCCAGCCCAAAGGCGACATGGAAGGAAAAGGGGGACCGCCGCCGCGGCCGGCGGAGTTGGACCAACTCAACGCCTTCGCGGGGACGTGGACGGGGACGGCCGACATCACCATGCACACGGCGAAGGGGCCGCAGACGTCGAAGTTTTCCGGGACGGAGCACGTCGATTGGGCGGTCAATCAGCGGTTCATGGTGTCCAACTTCAGTTGGACCATGGGCGACGACAACGCCCAGAAGCACGAGGGCGTTTCGTACATGACGTGGGATCCGAAGGAAAAAGAATTTCATTCGTGGGAGTTCATGGGCGACGGGACCGTCAATCGGGGGGAATTCGAGTACGACGAAAAGGGCGGCGTCTGGAAAATGGAGGGCAAAGGCACCGATCCCATGTCGGGCCAGCCGAGCCGCAGCGAGGGGACGATCAAATTCGTCGACGGCGGCAAGTCCATGGAGTGGCAATTCACGATGTGGGACTCGATGAAGCTTTCAAAAAAGATGGAAGGCAAGGGCGTCAGTCACAAGCAATAGTCCGTTGGGTTCGCCATTGGGGCGAACCGCCAAAACCGCTTTTCGAAAGGAGAATTCCCGATGTGTCGACGAAGCCTGTTTAGTGCAATGATCGCCGTGTTCGCCGGCGGCCTGTTCGCCGGTTGTGAACAGCCCGCCCAAAACATGCAGGGCATGCAGGACATGAAGGCGCCGCCGCGGCCGAAGGAAATGGAGATGCTCGACAAGTGGGTGGGCAACTGGACGAGCACGAGCCAGTGCAAGATGGCCGGCATGGACAAGATGTGCAACGGCACGGGCAAGAGCACCGTCACATCGGCTTGCGGCGGACAGTTCGTGATGGAGCAGATGGAAGGCGATATGGGAGAGATGGGGAAGATGACGGGCGTGGCGATGTACACCTGGGACCCGGCCAAGAAGCACTATCGCACGTGGTGGTTCGACAGTTTCGGAACGAATTCCGAGGGCACCATGTGTTACTGCCCCGAGTCGAAGACGTGGTGCATGAAGGGCGAAAGCATCAACCCCATGACGGGCAAGCCGACAATCGGCGAGGGCACGATCAAGATGCCCGACGACAATACGATGGAGTTTAACTGGACCGAGAGCGAAAAGACGCTGTTCGGCAAGAAGAAGACCATGGAAATGACCGGCACAAGCAAGCGCGGATAGGCGAGGTTTTCACCAAGTCTATGTTAAGGTAATAGAAGCCCGCCGACGGTCGTCGGCGGGTTTCTTTTTTGCTTTGCAATGGGCGACGGGCCTAGAATGCGGGCATCCTCGTTACGTTTGCCGGGGTCGTTCATGTTGTATCGCAGTCGCTTTCGATGGTGTTTGTTCGCGGTTTGCGCTTGGCCGGCGATCGTCGGCTGTGACGCGGGCTATTTGCTGCACGTCACACTCGGACAGCTCGCCGTCACGGCGCGGATCGTGCCGATCAGCCAGGCCCTGAACGATCCCAACTTGACGGACGACGAAAAATCCAAGCTCGCTTTCGTATTGAAGATTCGACAATATGGAATCGACCGAATCGGACTGAGGTCAACCGAGGCGTATACTTTTTTTGACGCCAACGGCAGGCAACCGGCGGCGTTCGTGGTCTCGGCCAGTAACAAGGACCGCCTCACGCCCTATCTTTGGGACATGCCCTTTGTCGGTCTCATCTCCACCAAGGGTTTTTTCGACGAGGGGCTCGCGCGGGCGGAGGCCGACGCCCTGAAGGCCGGGGGGTACGATGTTTTCCTCGGTCGCGCGGCGGGCTTTTCGACGCTCGGGTTTTTCGCCGATCCGGTCCGGCAGTCTAACCTACAGTCGGATGAGATCGAACTGGCCGAACTGATCCTGCATGAAATGACGCACAACACCCTCTTCAAGCCTTCGGACAACAATTTCAACGAGGGGATGGCGACGTTTGTCGGGCGGAAGGCGGCGCAGACCTATTTCGAGGAGACCTTCGGGGTCGACTCCTCGCAGGCCGTCGATGCACGAACTCGATATGCCGACAAGAAGGTCATCGATCAGTACGTCATCGCCCTATATGCGCAGATGTTCGCCTACTACGACGGCGCGAAAGCGCGGGGCGAGTCCTTCGAGCAGATCGTTGAGGGTCGATCGGCCCAGTTCGACGCGCTTCGAGCCCGGTATCGGGAGGAATTCGAGCCTCAATTGTTGGACCCCGGCCACTGGTCCTTCAATCGAGACGCGGAGTTGAACAACGCCCGAATTCTCGCGGGGATTGTCTATCAGGGCTCGCTCGATGTTTACCAGGCGGTTTTCGACAAAGTCGGCGGGAGCTTTTCGGACGCCTGGTCGATATTTTCAGAGGCGGCCGGCCAGGCGGACAGCCTCGGCTTTCTCCGGACCTATGCGGCGGCCCCGTAGATTCGAAGACTCGTTTGAACTCACTTGGCGGTTGCGTCGTCCCGATGTTATGCTGGTCGGCGTCGGCAGCGGGAATTCGCCTTGTTCTCTCAATATCTGAATGGAGTCAGGCCCACCGTGACTCGCACGATTCGCATCCCTGTCATTATCATTGTCGCGTCCATGGCCTCTCTGGCGATCGGCTGCAATCAGCCCAACCAGACTCATGTGACCGAATTCGAACCCTATGTCGGCGGGCGACCGGGTCCGTCACGACCGATCAAGGAGCCTCAACGGCCCGCACCGATCAAGCCCCGCGCGACGGCGAGCGGAGGGGACGCCGCGTGGAAGCCACCGGGCGGCATTTCCAACCGTTGGGAGTGCATCGTGGTCCACCATTCGGGATCCGATCGTTCGACGCCCCAAGGGATGACTCAGTGGCACGTCAAAGGCCGCGGATGGGATGATCTCGGCTATCACTTCGTGATCGGAAACGGCTCCGGCTACCCCGACGGACAGGTTTACGTCGGCGGACGCTGGACGAAACAGATGCACGGGGCCCATTGCAAGACCCCGGGAAACCACTACAACGACCACGGCATCGGCATTTGCCTCATTGGCGACCTCGACGCCCACGGCCCGACGCCAAAGCAGGTGGCAGCTTTGGCCCATCTATCATCCTTCCTCTGCCAGCAATGCGGTATCCCCATGTCAAAGATCCTCACCCACGGCGGCATCACCCATAAAACCGCCTGCCCGGGCCGCCACTTCTCACTATCCCCGGTCCTCAAACAACTTTCTGTCCACGCCGCCGACGCTGCCGACGCGATGGACGACATGAACCTCTCACCGGAATAGGGGCGGATCACCCCTTCGTGGACCCCGGCTGCCTCTTCTCACAGAATGTAAGCAAAAGGTGGTTTTCCGCCGCTTTTGGGGGGTGTTTTCCGGTTGTTCCGCGAGGCTAATCCAGATTTAACCGTCTTTTGGCTTGAACACGGCCGCCTCCTCGGGGAAACTACATAGAATCTATTAGGCGGGATCGCCGGACTGGGAACGATATGAATCTCCCGGTCCCAGAGGGCCGTCTAATCGTTCATCGTAGCCCGTTGGAGTTTGCGTGTGACATCGGAAGAACCTGACGATCCTCGCCGAAAGATCAAGCTGATCGCGGCGGTGGTGATTTTCGCCGCGGCGGGAGGCGTCGCGTGGTATTCCCTGGGTGGTGAGACGGCCGCTGATTTGGCGGCGGACCGCGCGTTTATTTGCGCCGAATGCAACCATGTCTTCGAGCACACGCTGGAGATCGGCGAGTACACGCCGATCAAATGCGAAAAGTGCGGCAAGGAGGCGGCGTATCCGGCGGAAGCCTGCTATTGGACCAAGGACGCCAACGGCGATTGGAAAGCAAAACTCGAACCGACCTTCGTGCTTTGCAAGAAGCGGGTGGACCCGGAGACCGAGGAGAAGACCTACTGTCCGGACTGCGGGCACGAAGTGGTCGGCCATAATCCCCCGCCGCCCCTCGCAATGATGGAGGCGGCGAGAAAAGAGGCGGGCAAGTGAGGTACATTCCCATGCGCGCATTTTCGATTCGACGTTTCGAGATCAGGCGGCGACGAGCTTTCACGCTGATCGAATTGCTCGTCGTGATCTCCATCATTTCGCTGCTCATCTCGATCCTGCTGCCGGCGCTTTCCGGCGCCCGGCGGAGCGGGCAGCGCGTGGCATGCATGGGTTGCCTGCGGCCCATCGCCCAGGGCGTCGCCGCCTACGCCACGGATAACAACGATTGGATGATTGGTGCGCCGGGCGGTTCGGGCGGGTATCTCTCCTCCGGACAACCGCAAGTCGGTTTCGGCCCGGCCGTTCAGCGCTGGGATTTTCTGGGTCCGATGGCCACCATGTTGGGTGTTTCGCTGACGGAGTCGGATGGAGACCAGCAGCGGACGGCGCGGCGTTTCAATGACATTCGAACCAGCCCCGCGTTTCTTTGTCGTTCGAACACTTTTTTGTCTCTTTTTTTCGCGGGTCCGAATGCCGGTACGAACCGAATGGTCAGTTACGCCGCGACCCGCTATCCGCTCTTCATCCGCGGGAGCGCTGATGAAGCCGGATTTCCCTCCGATGGAGCCGGGCTTTCGTGGTACACCAACTCACACGAAGAGCGATTACCGATGGATTGGAAGCCCGTTATCAGTCGCATGGGCGTGGCATCGAACAAGATCTTCTGCGGCGACGGAGGGATGTACAGCACCTCCAACGCGATCGATGGCCAAACGAATCCTGACTACGATCTAAGAGCCAATGGACCGTGGGGAGGAACGTTTGCAAACGCCGGGCCCTATAGCATTACTTCTCGTGCTTGGGATCGGGGTCACGCACCTGGAAACGGCTATGACACCGGAAAATCCGATGCCCGAGTCTACGGCTTTCGGCATTCTCCCTCCGCCAACATCAAAGTGGGGGCGAAGGCCGACGCCTTCAAGGGAAACTTCGTTTTTCTTGATGGGCATGCTGAAACGCTGGGAGATCTCCAGGCGTCTAATCAAAACCTCTGGTTGCCCCAGGGAACGCAACTTGGCCCGGCCTATACGCAACCCGACGTACTCGCTCATTGGAACATCACCGGCACGATCCGAATTGGACCTTAACAGGAATACCCATTGGGCTCGGCCCGATCGTTCCTGGCTTGACCGAAAGGCAGCCGATGAGTTATCATGGCTGTGAATGAGGGGGCCTTTGGCGTTGAACCCTGCCCCCCTGCGAGACGATCCTTCTTGTTCTTGACATTTCTACCATCGTGATTGCCCCGGCCTGTCATGACCGGGTGGTCCTCTATCAAAAAGAGGCCGCGCGTTGCAAGACGGCGGCGTCCACGGGCGATGTTCCGCGCATTTTTTCATCCTGGGGAGCGACAGCTTGATGATCCGAGTGACGCTTCCAGATGGATCGGTCCGCGAGATGCAAGCGGGCGCAACCGCAGGCGACGTCGCCGCCGCCATCGGTCCGGGTTTGGCCAAGGCCGCGATGGGGGCGAAGGCCGATTTCGGCAGCGGGCCGGTCACGCTCGATCTGGCGGCGCCGCTCTCGGGCGACTGCCGGCTCTCCATACTCACCGATCGGGATGCCGCCTCGCTCACCATCCTGCGCCACAGCACCGCGCATGTGATGGCGGAGGCGATCTGTAAGCTCTATCCGCAGACGAAGCTCGTTTACGGCCCGCCGGTCGAAGATGGTTATTACTACGACATCGATCTGGATCGGCGCCTGACGCCGGAGGATTTCCCGGCGATCGAGTCAGAGATGGCGAAGATCGTGCAGGAAGACCGGCCGTTCACGCGGTATGAGATGAGCCGCGAGGAGGGGCTGGCGAAGGTCCGCCGCGAGGGCAATCCGTACAAAGTCGAAAACGCCGAGCGCGCCAAGGGCGACAAGCTCAGCTTTTACGTGACCGGTCCGGAGCCGGGAAAGTATTGGGAAGATCTCTGCATGGGGACGCACGTGCCGCGGACGGGAAGGATTTCCGCGTTCAAGCTGCTCAATGTCTCCGGCGCGTTTTTGCATGGCGACGCTTCGAAGCAGCAGCTCCAGCGTGTGTACGGCACGGCGTTTCATAACAAAAAAGACCTTCAAGCCCATCTGACTCGACTGGAAGAGGCCAAGAAGCGCGACCATCGCAAGATCGGGCATGAACTCAACCTGTTCACGATCGATCCGCTGGTCGGCAGCGGAATGGTCCTGTGGAAGCCCAAGGGGGCGACGCTCCGATTGCTTCTGGAATCGCATCTTCGCGAAAAGCTCGTCGAACACGGCTATCAGCCCGTGTTCACGCCGCACATCGGCCGGCTCGATCTCTATCGCACGAGCGGGCATTTTCCGTATTACCGGGATGCCCAGTTTCCGCCGCTGTACGAGTCGGATTCGGCGCGAATTTTGAATGAACTCTGGATCGCGGTGCGTGAGTCACCGGCGGGCAAACCCTATCCCGCGACCGTCTCGAAATTCCTTGAAGAATTGAAAGTCGCCGATGCCCATCGCTGGAAGCGCGTGACCGGCGCGGATGCGAGCGGCGACGCAAAACGATTCGTTCCTGAGCCGACCCATACCGAAGAGAATCTGCAACTGGTTCGCGAGCTTTTGCAGGAGTCCGACGGCTTCCTGCTCAAGCCGATGAACTGCCCGATGCACATCCGCATTTATGCGAGCGAGCAAAGGAGCTATCGAGATCTGCCCGTGCGGCTGGCGGAGTTCGGTACGGTCTATCGCTTTGAGCAATCGGGCGAAATCTCCGGCCTGACGCGCGTTCGTGGGTTCACGCAGGACGACGCGCACATCTTCTGCACGCCGGAACAGTTGCAGGAAGAGTTGTCGAGCTGCCTCAAACTGACGCGGTATGTACTCGATATGCTGAACTTGACGGACTATCGCGTTCGCATCGGTCTGCACGACCCGGCGGACCCGAAATTCACGAAGAACCCGAAGGCGTGGGCCGAGTCCGAAGCGGCGGTCCGCGCGGCGGCTAGGGCCAGCGGGATGTCGGCCACCGAGGAAGTCGGCGAGGCCGCGTTTTACGGCCCGAAGATCGATTTCGTGGTGAAAGATTGCATCGGACGCGAGTGGCAACTGGGCACGGTTCAGGCCGATTACATCCAGCCGGAGAACTTCGGCCTTGAATACATCGGCAGCGACAACCGCCCGCACCGGCCGGTCATGGTCCACCGCGCGCCCTTCGGAAGCATGGAGCGGTTCGTCGGCATTTTGATCGAGCATTTTGAAGGGGCGTTCCCGACGTGGCTCGCGCCGGTACAGGTCGTGGTGGCGACAATCAGTGAGAAGAGCACCGAGTACGGCCACAAGGTCTGTGAAACGCTGAAGGCGGCGGGCCTTCGCGTCGAACTCGACGATTCGCCGGAAAAGATCGGCCCGAAAAAACACCGCGCGAGGCAGCAGAAGGTTCCCTACGTCGCCGTGGTCGGCGAGCAGGAGGCCGCCTCCAATAATGTCAACGTGAACCCTCGCGACGGCGGGGCATCAGAGACGATGCCGCTCGCGAGGTTCGTAGAGAGGTTGCTGGCGGAGAATACGCCGGGGAGCAAATAGCGAATAGCGAAAGGAAGAGGCGCGGCGTAGCCCTCAATTCGCTATTCGATATTCGCCATTCATCATTACGAAAGGACGGTGATTGCCCATTACGAATCTAAGATGCAATGAACAGATTCGCCTGTCCCCGATTCGTCTGATTGACGAGGTCGGCGGACAGCGAGGCGTGGTCCCGACGGACGAGGCGTTGCGGATGGCCCGCGAGGCCGGATTGGACCTGGTCGAGGTCTCGCCCAACGAGCGGCCGCCGGTCTGCAAGATCATGGACTACGGGAAGCACAAATACCTGCAGTCCAAGAAGCTCAAGCAGAAGCACCACGAGCAGAAGATGAAAGAGGTGCGCATCCGGCCGAAGACCGATCCGCACGATCGGCAGATCAAGATGGAACACGCGAAGCAGTTTCTCCAGCACGGCGATCGCGTCCAGTTCACGATGATCTTCCGCGGCCGCGAACGTTTCCATCAGGACCTGGGCAACGAAAGCTTCCAGGAAATCATCACGGCGCTGGCCGACATCAGTAAGGTCGAACGACCGCCCAAGATGCTGGGCAAGCGGATGACCATGATCCTCGTGCCGACCAAACTTCCGCCGGCCGGAAAGCCGAAGCCGAAACCGCCAGGCGCGCCCGCTGCCAAGAAGGAAGGCCCCGCACCGAAGAAGCCCGAACCGCCGGCGTCAGTCCCGATAACTCCGCCGCAGCCCGCATGAGGCTTGCTTTCGCGGCGATCAGTGGGGAAATCCGGCGAACGGGTATCTTGTGAAGGGCCTGACGCCCTTGCATTCCGGCAGTTTGTCGCTAATCTGTTCGGTTCGCTAAACGAACCCGGAGGATTTTCGCTATGCCCGTTGACATCAAGCCCGGCAGCAAGGTCAGCATCAAAATCACCAAGAATCCGTCCAATGAGGCGGCGGCCAAGACGCTCTCGCGCATCTTCGCCAAGGATCCCGTCAACAAGCGCGCCCGCGTCCGCCGCAAGAAGCTTCTCTCCGAAGCGATGGACCCGCGTCGTCGCGGCGGTCGCCCGTGGGAGGTTCGCTCCAAGGCCCCGCGCCTTGTGCAACCCCAGCGCGGCGATGCCTGCAACATTCTCGCCACCAACGACGTCATCCGCGATCTCGGCAGTGTGTCTCGCTTTATCGAAGTGAAGGCGGGGAAGTAGCTCGGCCTTTAGGGGCTCGGCCGCGCGAAATGCGTCAACGTGCCGCCCGATTCAAAACCACATCGTACGAGAAAATCCCGCCCCTTCGTGTTGGTCACTTCAACCGCCGTGACGATCGCGCGTGGAAGCAGTCGTCGCGCGAGTTGAAGGGCGTGTTGCAACAGCGCCGGACCGACGCCTCGGCCGTGAAGCGACGGCTCAACCCAAAGTTCCGACAACCTCGCGATATCGCCGACTTCCAGATATCCGATTCGCCCGGCCGGTCGGCCGTCGATGGAGGCGACAAAGGCGTCGTAGTTAGAATCGTTCAGCCGTTCGATGGCTGCCGCGGTTTCTTCGTCCGACGCCCCGGCATCGGCGTAAGTCTGTCGATGGGCCTTGGGCATGGCCCGCGCCGGCAGGACGCGGATCGTCGCTTCGGATTCCGATTCGAGAATGCTCCAGTCGGTCAGGCTCATCGCCAGACGATCGACGCGTCGCCAGCCTTTCGGTGTCAGCAGCCCTTCCAGCGGCTCGATCGCCTGCCCCGATGCCGGCGTCCATGCCAGGCATGTCAGGTGGCGCTCTCGATAGTACGTCTCGGCTCGTTCATAGGCGCTGGGCCCGTCGACTTCAGCGAGCCAGGCGTCGCGAAGTTGATTGGCGGCGGCGAGGGTTGGAAAATTCGTCGAACAGTATGCCACGCCGATGTCCAGGGCTTCCCATCGGGCGACCTGTTCGCAGAGCGCCTGATCGGACCGGCGAACGGCGGAGAGAATGTCGACGGGATTGGACATCAAACGACGGTCCCGCGGCCCTATTCTTCTTTTTCGCGTCCCGCCCGCTTGCGTTCCAAGGGGTCCAGGAGGCGCTTTCGTATCCGGCAATTTTTCGGCGTCACTTCCACCCACTCGTCATCTTCGATGTATTCGAGCATCGCTTCCAGCGACAGCTCCCGAGCGGGCTTGAGCACGACGGTTTTGTCCGCCGAGGCGGCGCGGATATTGGTGAGCTTTTTCAGCTTGGCGACGTTCACGTCGATGTCGTCGTCCTTGCAGTGTTCGCCGACGACCTGGCCCTTGTAGATTTCGTCGCCGGGCTTCACGAACATCGTCCCGCGATCGGCGAGGTTTTCCAGTGCGTACGCCGTGACGCGCCCCGTCTCCATCGCCACCATCACGCCGATGTGCCGCGTGGGGATCGCTCCTCTTAAATGTTCGTATTCATAAAAGGAGTGGTGCATGACCGCCTCGCCGCGGGTCGCGTTGAGCATGCGCGTCCGAAGGCCGATGAGCCCGCGCGCGGGGATCGTAAACTCGAGATGGCACATGTCCTCCTTGGTGTCCATCTTGAGCATCTCGCCGCGGCGGCCGCCGACCAGCTCGATGACCGAGCCGACGGACGACGAAGGGACGTCGACGACGAGGTATTCGATCGGTTCGCACTTCTTCCCGCCGATCTCGCGGTAAATGACTTTGGGCTTGCCGACCATGAGTTCGTAGCCTTCGCGGCGCATCGTCTCGATCAAGACGCCGAGGTGAAGCAGGCCGCGCCCCGACACCCGGAAATTGTCCTTTTGCGCCATGTCTTCGACGCGCAGCGCGACGTTGGACTGCAATTCCTTCATCAGCCGGTCACGGATATGCCGCGTCGTCAGATATTCGCCCTCTCGCCCGGCGAAGGGCGACGTGTTGACGGAAAAGACCATCGTGAGCGTCGGTTCGTCGACGGGGATGGTTGGGAGCGGATGCGGATCGTCGGGGTCTGCAATAGTGTCGCCGATGCCGACGTCGGGGATGCCGGTCACCGCGACGATGTCACCGGCAATGGCGAACTCCGCCTTCTTTCTGCCTAAACCTTCATAGGTGAAAAGCGTGTCAATCTTGGCCTTGCTGCGGTGACCGTCGCGGGAGATGAGCATGAGTTCCTGCCCGCTCTTCAGGACGCCGTTGAAGACGCGGCCGACGGCGATTCGTCCGACGTAATCGGAATAATCCAGCGAGGCCACGAGCATCTGCACCGGAGCGGTCTCCGAGCCGGAGGGCGGCGGGACGCTGCGAACGATTTCCTCGAAGAGCGGCCCGATGTCTTCGTTCTTGTCGTTCAAGTGCCGCCGGGCAAAGCCCATCTTGGCGCTGGAATAAAGCACCGGCCATTCGAGGCAATGCTCATCCGCGCCGAGATCGATGAACAGATCGTGCGATTCGTCGAGCACGTCTTTCGGCCGGGCGTCGGGCCGGTCGATCTTGTTGATGACGAGGATCGGCTTGAGGTGATATTCGAACGCCTTTTTCAGCACGAACCGCGTCTGCGGCATCGGCCCTTCAAAGGCATCGACGACGAGCAGGCAGCCGTCGGCCATCTTCAGGACGCGCTCGACTTCTCCGCCGAAATCCGCGTGGCCCGGCGTGTCGATCAGGTTGATCTTGTAGTCCTTGTACTGAATCGCGCAGTTCTTCGCGAAGATGGTGATCCCCCGCTCGCGCTCCTGCGGGTTGGAGTCCATGATGAGATCGCCGGTCATCGTCCCTTCGCGGAACATGCCGGACTGGCGCAGGAGACAATCGACGAGCGACGTTTTTCCGTGATCGACGTGGGCAATGATGGCTAAGTTGCGAAACTCCATGGGGCTCTCACCTGCTTGAATGTCGTTGTGTTTTCAGCCCGGCAATTCTAAGGCATCGGAACCGATTTGGCTAATCGAATCGCTCCGAATTGCTCTTCGACCGCCCTTGCCGGAGAATATCGCCATGTCCGACGCCCCCAGCGCCGATGCAGCAGATGGTCGCGGCCCAGACAAGATTCTGGCCATCGGCGTTTACGGCGAGACCGTCGCCGCCTATCGATACCTCGTGCTCTCCGAAAAGGCGCCGAACCCCGGAGATCGCCGCGAATTCGCCGAGATGGCCGACGAGGAGCAGGGACACAAGCAGCGCCTCCAACAGCTTCTCGCCGAGATGTACCCGCAAGCCGATTTCGTGCTGACCAACGACGACAAGGACCTCGTCGTCACCGGCACGCGCCTTCTCGACGTTCGCGACGAGGCGTCGTTTCACGACGCCATGCGCATGATCCTCCAGACGGAGCGCAAGACGGCGGCGTTTTACGCGCAACAGGCGAAGCTCGTCCCGCAGGCGCATCTCCGATCGCTTTTCCAGGAACTCGCCGAAGAAGGCGCCGACCATTATCAACGACTGAAGGCCCTCGCCCGTCGGCGTGGCGTGTCGCACATACCGGAAGATTCCCACGAATAAGTCCGCCGCCGTTCTTGGAGACCGGCCGCCCCGTCGAGTAAACTATCCTGATGCGATCTCTCGTTGGCATCGTCGGGGTCGGACTCGCCGCCGTTGTGGCTCCTGTTTCGGGGCAGGATTGTGAGCCGGTCTGGTCGACCGGAAAATTCGCGCCCGGCACAAACGCTCCGGTGCATTCCCTCGCGGTCTATGACGACGGCAACGGACCGGCCCTTTACATCGGTGGTCAATTCGCGCTGGCCGGCGGCCAGGCGGTCGGCAATATCGCCAAATGGGACGGCGAGAACTGGTCGGCGCTGGCGACCGGACTTAATGGTCCGGTGTTCGGTCTGGATGTCTATGAGGGCCAGTTGATCGCCGGCGGGAGTTTCACGACGGCCGGTGCGTTGACCGTCAATCGCGTGGCCGCGTGGAATGGAAATGCCTGGTCGCCAATGGCCAACACGATTAACAATACCGTCCGTGCCGTTCACGTTTTCAACGGAGAGTTGTTCATCGGCGGCTGGTTTACGAGCCTCGGCAGCATCGCCCGCTGGGACGGGTCGAGCTGGCAGATGCTGGGGGCCGGCATCACCGGCGGGTCGTTCCCCTGGGTGTACGCCCTGCGAGAGTACGACGGCGCGCTCGTCGTCGGCGGTTCGTTCACGCAGGTAAACCACATGTCGGCGATGGGCATCGCGCAATACGACGGCGCGAACCTGACGCCCTTCTACGGCTGGATCGGCGGATACGTTTACGCCTTGTGCGTTTACAACGGCGACTTGATCGCCGGTGGTGATTTTGTCTCCGTGGTCGGTATGCCCGTCAGCAACATTGCCCGCTGGGACGGCCATGCGTGGCACGCCCTGGGCTCCGGCACGGATGACACGGTCTTCGCCCTCGCCGAGCATGGCGGTCGACTGTATGTCGGCGGCTCCTTCACGACGGCCGGCGGAATTGCCGCTTCGCATATCGCTTATTGGGACGGCTCGGCATGGTCGGCGGTCGGCGGCGGCGCCAATGACAGCGTTCGCGCATTGCTGGTCTCCGATTCGGAGATCTTCGCCGGCGGCTTCTTTACGACCGCGAACGGTGAAGCCGCCCCCTTCATCTCGCAATTGGACTGTGCCTCGACCGCGATCATCCTCGGCGATATGAATTGCGATGGGACGGTCGATGACGACGATGTGGACCGTTTTGTGCTGGCCCTGCTCGACCCGCCCGCCGCGGCGCTATCATGTTCCTGTTGCAGCCTCCTCCGCGGCGATTTCAACGCGAGTGGTTCCGTGACGGCGGCGGACTTGCAACCTTTCGTGGACACCATCCTAGGAAATTAATGAGCATCACCAACGATCAAGTCCTCACCGCGATGCGCGGCGTCAAGGACCCCGAACTCGGCAAAGACCTCGTCACACTCAACATGGTCAAAGGCGTCGCCATTACCGACGGCCGCGTCAAGATCGGCATCGAGCTGACCACGCCCGCCTGTCCGCTGAAGGACCAGATCAAGAAGGACGTCGAAGGCGCGTTGAAAAAGATCGGCGCATCGGCCGTCGAGATCGAATGGTCGGCCCAGGTCCGCGCGACGCCCAATCTCGCCGGCCGGTTGCCGGGCGTGAAGAACACGATCGCCGTCGGCGCGGGCAAGGGCGGCGTGGGCAAATCGACGATCGCCGTGCTTGCGGCCGTCGGCCTGGCCCGCGACGGCGCGAAGGTCGGCCTGCTCGACGCGGACATCTACGGCCCGTCGATCCCCAAGATGATCGGTCTGGAGTTTGAAAAGCCCCGCGTCCGCGGTGAGAAGCTCGTGCCGCTCGAAGCCGCGGGCATCAAGATCATGTCCATGGGCTTCATGGTCGAGCCGGAAAAGGCCGTCATCTGGCGCGGGCCCATGGTCCACGGCGTCATCAAGCAATTCCTCGATCAGGTCGATTGGGGCGAACTCGATTACCTGATCATCGACCTGCCGCCCGGCACCGGCGACGTGCCGCTGACGCTCTCGCAGACGATCCCGCTCTCCGGGGCCGTCGTCGTCTGCACACCGCAGGCCGTCGCCCTGCTCGATGCGATCAAGGCCCTGCGGATGTATCAGCAATTGAATGTGCCGATCCTCGGCGTCGTCGAGAATATGAGCTACTTCCGCGCGCCGGACACCGGCAAGGAGTACGACCTCTTCGGCCGCGGCGGCGCGAAGCAGGCGGCCGAGCGCCTCGGCGTGCCGTTTCTCGGCGAAGTGCCGATCAATATTTCCATTCGCACCAGCGGCGACAACGGGACGCCGGTGGATGTTTTTGAGAGAGCGGACGACGTAACACGGGAATCCGTTATGGGTTTCGTTCGGCGTTTGGCCGGGCAGGTGAGTATCAAGGCCGCGATGCAGACGACGCCGTTGGAATTGAAGATCACGTAACGGACTACAATTTTCGAATAGTTATTTCACTGTCTCAACGGGGGTTGTGACGATATTTTTTGATTTTTTCTGCGGCCCCCGCATGATTCGGTTTCAGGCGCAACGTCTCTTCATATTCCTTTGCGGCTTCATCCGTGCGACCCAATTCCTCCAGCGTCCTGCCAAAATAGAAATGTGCATCGGCGTTATCGGGCAGCAGGCGAACCGCTTCGCGGAGGGCCGTCTCCGCTTCGGAGTATTTTTTCTTTTCCAACAACGCCGTACCGAGGTTGAGGTGCGCCGCGCCGATGGAAGGATCCATGGCGATGGCGGCGCGGTATTTTTCGATGGCTCCGTCCAGTCGCCCTTTTTGCCGAAATGCATTTGCCAGATTGATCATGGAGTTGGCGAATCGCGGATCGAGCGCCAGGGCCGCCTGGTACTCGGCGATTGCTTCATCGATGCGGCCCATTCCGCGCAGGACCGAGCCGAGGTTGTTGTGCAGGAGCGGCGAGTCTGGGCGGTCCTCTAGGGCCGCGACGTAATGATTCATCGCTTCGGCGAATCGCCCCTCGTCGGCGAGTGCGTCAGCCAGATGGATGTGCGCCTCCGTGAAATGGGGACGCTTTTGCAGGGCTGCCGCGAATTGCTCGATGGCTTGCGGCCGACGGCCGTGCTTCGCGAGAAACAGGCCATAATTGTAATGGGCTTCGAAGGGGACATGCTTCACCCGCAGCGCCGTTTTGAAGTGCTCGGCGGCCTCGAGGTCGCGGCCGCGTGACGACAATGCCAGCGCTAGGCTGTTCTGTGCGAAGGGGTTATTGGGCATCAGCCGCACGGCGGTCTCATACTCGTTGAAAGCCTCCTCTGGTTTGCCGGCCACCTCCAGCATTCCGCCGAGCCGGTGATGCAGGATGCCGGAGCGAGGTTCGTGTTCGAGGGCGTAGCGGACGAGTGTTTCGGAGTCCTGCCACAGGGCCAATTGCCGGCGCGTGCCGAGCATTTCCAAGCCGACGAGCACAACAAGGCCGCCGCAAAGGGCGAATTTTCCGATGGATGGAACCGCCCGACGCTCCACGCCGTCTGCGGCACGGCCCAGGGCCCATGCGACGATAAGGAGCAGCCCGATCGCCGGTAGATAGACGTACTTGTCCCAGGCGAGATATTCAGTGAATTGAACGACACCCAGCGTGGGGAAGATCGCGATGAAGAAGATGAGCCAGCCGGCGAGGATCGCCCGCGTCCAGCGGAGGGTAGCGATCAGCAGCGGGATGAGGATGACGGTCCCGATGACACCGATGAGGACCATTCGATGGGAAAGGTTGAGCGGATTTGGCAAAAGGTAGAGCGGCTTGAGATGGCGCGGCCAGACGATCTCGTAGAGGTAATAGACGATGTTGTGGCACAGGATCAGGATCGCGCGCATCGGCGACGCGGAGGCGACGTCCGAGACGTCCGACGTGCGCTCGTGCGAGATCAGCGTGATCAACGCGAAGATCGCCGCAACGACCAGAAACGGGATTTTTTCCAATACCGCCTTGCGCGTTAGCCGCCCCAGCGGCCACCAATCGATCAGCAGAAGCACGACCGGTAGCGGCGTGCAGGTCGGCTTGGAAAGCAGCGCGAGGACGAAGAGCGCGAGCGATAGGCCATAGCTCGGCCGGCGTCGCCGCTCGGTGTAACTCAAATAGGCGAGGATGCTCGTCAGAAAAAAGAAGGTGCACAGCAGCGTCTTTCGCTCGCCGAGCCAGGCAATCGGCTCGACAGTGAGCGGATGTACGCCAAAGAGAAGCCCGACAAGCGATGCGACGATCGGCCGTTTGAAGAGGCGATAGAGGATCAGAATGATGAGGGCGGTGTTGATGAGATGGAGCACGAGGCTGGTGCGATGAAACGTCGCCAGGTGGTCCGGCCCGCCGCCCATGGCGACGTCGAGCATGAGCGAGATCATCGATAGCGGCAGGTAATAGCCCGAAACGGTGGAGGGTTCAAGCACCTCGCTCATGAACCGCCGGGCCGATTCCACGCTTGGATGCAGGACGAGCGGATTTTCGATGACAAACTCGCCGTCGTCGATGAAGAGCGCCTTGGCGTTCAGGGCCGGGGCATGCGCGAAGGCGACGAGGGCACACGCCGCGACCATTCCGATGCCCAGGCGGAGGCGTTCGCGCGATTTCGCCGTGCGGCGATCCGACAAGTTGGGCGGGATCGAGGTCAACGGCGATCATCTTCGCCGAATCAGCCCTTGTTGCGAAGGGCTTTGATGGCCTTCTCGATCTCGTCGCGATTATCGTGATTCATCTCGTGCGTGAGGGCCTTTTCGAGCCTGGGAATGTCGGCCGGCGCGCCGACGACGGCGAGCGCCCGGATCGCCTCTTTGCGGACGAGGTCGCTGTCGTCATAGACCATGAGATGATCGAGCTTTTCGACGATTTTCACGATGGAGAAATGCTCCGGCGGCACGCAGGCGGCGACGGCCTGACACGCCCGGCGTCGGACGCCGGCTTCGTCGTCGTCGAGCCGCGCGATGAGCAAATCGGCGTGGATGTCCGATCGGCCGCGGGCGACGCAACCGGCAAGCGCCATCGCGCGCACGGTTGGGGATTTGTCGTTTATCGCCTTTTGAACGATGGCCGCGTCTTCGGGGTTTTTCCCCATCGCGAGTGCGAAGACCGCCTGGCTGCGCACGGAGGAGTCCTTGTCGCGGGCCAGCTTCTCCAGTTTCACGCGGTATTCAATGGCTACCTGCGCGAGCGTCCCTCTCGCCTTTTCCTGTAAGTCATGCTCGCCGGAGGTTCGTGCGGCCTCCCATGCGACAATGGTCTGCATCAACACCTTTTTCAACTGGTCGGCGCTGAGGCGGCTCTGCTCCGACGGTTTGGGAGCGGCTTGCGCTTCCAGTTCGGCCACGGCGGGCAGCCACCGGGATTTCGGCCATTGCGAGCGAAAGTTCCGGCAAATCTCCAGCGTCGATTTCACGTCCTTGGCGCGATATTTTTTCAGCGCTTCGGCGAAGACGGTCAATTCCACTTTGACTTGCTCCTGCTCGTCGTCGGTCAACTGTTTGGACGTGGCCAGGTCGACGTTGAGTTTGAGATGATACTGATCTGGCTTCCCTTCGCGATTTCGTTCGTAGTCGGCCTGACCCTCCATCTTGAGGAGCGTCCGATCCGGTCGCGACCAGTACATCAGGGCCTGCCCCTTGCCATAGGAGTATTCCCGCTCCAGACCGCCGGTGAAGTGCCCCTCGACGAAGAGGGTGACCCGGGCGGTCATCGTGTCGCCGAGCTTCACGGTATCGACAAACTCAAACGTCTGGGTTCCTGCAAAGCCCTCACAGGAAAAATCGCGCTGCCAGCGATGGCCCGCGACGACGGTCCCCGCCGGCCAGTGCGCGAAATCCAGAAGGCCGGTCAACACGGCCTGCTGGACCGGTGCGGTGATCGGGGCCTGCACTTCTGCATCTCGCGACGTGGTCGCCGAACTGTGCAGCCGCGTCGAGCCCAGCGGCAGATTGAACTGCGAGGCTTCCGGCGTCGGGGAAACCTTCTTCCCGTCGCGCGTCACTTTCACGACCGTCGGCGGATGATCGACCATCATCTGATAGAGCATCGCGCTCCCCGGCTTGGGCTCGTCGATGTTGCAGTGCAGCCAGTCGGCGTTTTGTTGATAGGTCAGGACCTCGGAGACGTCGCCCTTTTGCATCGTCCGCCGGGTCACGCGTTTGACGCGATGCTCGGTCAATTGGCCCGGCAGGAGATTGTTCTTGAACGACATGGTCCCGCCGCCGGACGGTCCCCGCGCCGATGCGGGCAGCGCCGCGAAACAAGAAATCGTCAGGATGGCCGGGAAAAGGCGCATGAAAGTACGGGTTTCGCTGCGACAATCGGCCCCGCCGTCATCGTTTTCGCGCGATGGGTGCTTCGGACCGCGACGATGCGGCGGCGAGCGGCTCGTCGATATCTTCCGGAGGGTAAAAAGGCGCGACGCGCGGGCTCACCATCGGCAACCGGGTGTAGACGAACCAGAGCCACAGCACGCCGGCGGTGAAACAGCCGAGGCTGATCGCCTGCGAGATGGTCAGGCCCCCGACGTCGAGCGGGTTGTCTTGACGGATGGCCTCCAACAGGAGGCGCGAGATCGAATAAAGAATCAGGAACCAGCCGAGCAGGATGCCGTGGCGCCTGCGATAGTAAAACATTTCGTTCAACAGCCAGGAGATAAGCAGGCCGCTGATCATTTCGTAGAGCTGGGTCGGATGGACCGGCTTGGAGCGGTAAGCGTGCGCAAGCTGCGACAATTCGCTGACACTCAGCCCGTATTTTCGTGCGTGCGCCTCCACCACGCCGATCGGTGAGCTGTGTTCGTAGCGAATCAGCGCCTGCCGCGCCGATTCTTCCTGTTTCTTCGCGGCGGTGATGGCGCTTTCATCGCCATGGGCGTTTTGCAGACGGCCGAGTTCCTTGACGGCCGCCTGATGGTCCGATTGCAGGCGGGCCGTCGTGCGTCCTTCGTCCTTGACCGCGGCGTCGATGTATTCAGGCGAAAGGGGGAAACTTTCGCCCGAGCCGACCGTGAGGATCAATTCCTTCGGCAAAGTGAGCTGGCCGAATTGATACTGCTGGGCCATGGCCGGGCTGCCGTAGGGAAAATGCACGGCCCAGGGCAGTGCCGCCTTGTTCCATGCCGGGTCGTGTTCGTCGATGCAGGTCGAACCCCAGCAGCAACCGTTCAGGAAGCAGCCGATTCGGGTGATCGCCAGCCCCCACGCCAGCGACGGCACCGTGATGTCGAGATACCATCGCGCCGAGACCTTGGCGATGTAACGCAGATAAATGGCAATCACCGGTATTGCGAGCAGCGGCCCGCCCCAGAACTCCAGACCGCCGGCGCGAATGTCGAACACCGCCCCGAGCGGGCTCGGCTGGTTGGCAAATCGCGTATCCCAATAGTGCAGGACAAACATCGCCCGCGCCCCGACGACGCCAAAGATCAAAGCCAGGAAACCGATATTGAGAACGACGTCAGCATTCGCCCGGCTGCGGTCGGCGCGGCGGCAGGCCAGCCAGATGCCCGAGAGAAAGGCGATCATCATCATGACGCCGTAGCTTTTGACGTCGGCCAGCCAGTCGGGAAGGAAGGGAATCTTGAACAGCGTGGGGTACATAGGAATTACGAATGATAAATAGCGAATAGCGAAAAACAAACCGGGAAGGCCATCGACATGATCCTATCCTCGGTTGGCGGGTAAATCCACGAGGACGTTGTCGATGAGCCGAACATCGCCGATCCGCACCGCCCCGGCGAGCATCAGCGGCCCTTGTGGACTCTTTGCGTCGGCCAGCGTCTCGGGTTCGACGATGCTGAGGTAATCGACCCGGATTTCGGGATATTTTCCGATCTCCGCCCGCATCGCGGCGATGATCCGACCCATCGACGGCTCGCCTTTTTTCAATAGCTCCCGGCCCATGCAGAGCGCGCGATAGAGACTCAGGGCTTGTTCCCGTTCATTGGCTTTCAGGCGGACGTTGCGGCTGGACAGGGCGAGACCGTCCGTGTCGCGGATGAGCGGACACACCTCGATCCGCACCGGCATCCGCAGGTCGGTCGTCATGCGGCGGATGATGGCGGCCTGCTGTGCATCTTTCTGTCCGAAGTAGGCGACGTCGGGCTGGACGATGTTGAAGAGCTTGGCGACGACGGTGCACACGCCTTCAAAGTGGCCCGGTCGAAACGGTCCGCAAAGTCTGTCCGCCAAGGATCCCGGTTGCACCCGCGTCTCATCGCCCGGCGGATAAATTTCCGATTGTTCCGGCGCGAAGATCAGATCGACGCCCGCCTTGTGGCAGATTTCTCGATCCGTCTCCATCGTGCGCGGATAGGCGGAGAAGTCTTCGTTGGGTCCGAACTGCGTCGGATTGACGAAGATGCTGACGATGACGTAGTCATCGTTTTTTTTCGCCGCGTCGATCAGGCTGATGTGCCCGGCGTGAAGCGCGCCCATCGTCGGGACGAAACCGATCGTCCGGCCTTTTCCGCGCGCGGCACTGACGGTTTGTCGAACAAGTTGTGCCGTCGTCACGATGGTGGGACCGTCATTCATGATCGCTCGCTTTACCCTTCGCCGCCGGCCTCGCGCTTCTGATCCGGCTTGACGCCCGGTTCATACTTTAGTGCGCCCACGAGTTCTCGTACGGACTTCAATCCTCGACGAGTCAGATACTCCGCGAGACCATCGACGATCTTCAGCGGCGTCGTCGGGTCGACGTAGAGCGCCGTGCCCACGCTGACGGCGGTCGCTCCGGCGAGGATGAACTCGACCGCGTCCTGCCAGCGGCTGATGCCGCCAATGCCGATGATCGGCGCCTTCGCGTCGCGCGCGACCTCGCGGTAAACCTTGTTGACCAGATGCACCGCCATCGGCCGGATCGCCGGGCCGGAAAGACCGCCCGTGCCGTTGGCCAGCACCGGTCGCTGCGATTCGATGTCGATGACCATGCCGAGGAACGTATTGACCAGCGAGAGCGCATCCGCGCCGCCTTCGATCGCGGCCCGCGCCGTCGCGCTGATGTCCGTGACGTTCGGCGAGAGCTTCACAATCAATGTCCCGCGTTTCACGACCGGCCGCACCGCGGCGACGAGTTCTCGCAGGGACTTCGCATCCGTACCGAACATCAATCCGTCGGCGACGTTCGGGCAGGAGACGTTCAGTTCGACGCCGGCGATCGCCGGTGATTCATCGACGCGGCTGCACACCGTGACGTAGTCGTCGATGCTGTGCCCGGCGACGTTGACGAAGACGGCGGTGCCCAATTCGGCGATCTGCGGGATCTTCGTTGCCATGAATTCGTCAAGGCCGACATTGGCGAGGCCGATGGCATTGAGCATTCCGCCCGGCGTCTCAACAATTCGCTGCGGGGCGTTGCCCGGTCGCGGCTGGACGGTGACGCTCTTGGTGGTGAAGCCGCCGAGGCGCGAGAGGTCCACAAACGGTGCATATTCCTTCCCATAGCCGCAGGTCCCCGACGCCGTCAGCACGGGGTTTTTGAGCGTGACCTTGCCGATCTGCACGGAAAGGTCGGGGGCTTGTTGCGCGACCGATGCCATGGGCGATATTGTGGCACAGATCGCAAGCGGGCGGAAATGGCGAAGTTATTCCGTCGGCAACGCCTTAAGAAGCTGGGTGACCGTCTCTTCCATGGCCGGATGGATCAATTCCGGAGCGATCTCGGCAAGGGGTTCGAGTACGAAGCGGCGTTCGTGCAGGAGCGGATGGGGAATTGTCAATTCCGACGTTGAGAGGATTTCGTCGTCGTAGAAAAGGATATCGAGGTCGATGGTGCGCGGCCCCCAGGGAATATCTCGCTTGCGGCCGAGCGACGATTCGACGTTCAGGCAGACCGCCAGCAACCGTTCGGGGGAGAGCGTCGTGCGTACGTGCGCGGCGGCGTTGATGAAGTCGGGCTGATCCGGCGGTCCGCCGACAGCCTTGTTCTCGTAGAGACCGGAAACTTTGACGACATCGATCTCTTTCGTCGTCTGGAGCGCGTTCAACGCCGTGGCGATGTTTTTCTCGCGCAGGCCGAGATTGGAGCCAAGGCCGATGTAGGCGTCGTGTTGTTTCGGTTTTGAACTCACCAGGAAAGGCCCGCCAGTCGACGGCCCGCCTCAATGATTCGCTCGCGCTCGACGGTCAGCGCAAAGCGCACGTAGCCTTCGCCGCTCTTGCCAAAGCCCAGGCCGGGGATGGCGACGATGGCGGCCTCGTCGAGCAGCTTCGCCGCGCAGCGCATGGAGTCGTACCCGGCGGGGCAGCGCGTCCAGACGTAAAACGTGGCCGGCGGCGGCGAGACCTTGAAGCCCGACCTTTGCAGGCATGGCACGAGCGCGTCGCGGCGTTCCTTGTAGAGCGCGCGGATCGCGGCGACCTCCGGCCGGTCGATGTGGTCCAGCGCATCGGCGGCGGTCTGCTGGATCGCGCCGAAGGCGCTGGAGTCCATGTTGCCCTTGACCTTGGCGAGCGCGGCGAGCACGTCGGCGTGGCCCGCGGCGAAGGCGATCCGCCAGCCGGTCATGTTGAACGTCTTGGAAAGCGAGTGCATCTCGATGCAGCACTCCTTCGCGCCGGGGATTTCAAGGATCGAATGCGGCCGGTCGGCGTCGTCGAAGTACATCTCGCAGTAGGGCGCGTCGGAGCAGATGATGAAATCGTGCTTCTTCGCCAGCGCGACGCACTTCTCATAAAACGCGGGCGAGGCGACCGCGCCGGTCGGGTTGTTCGGATAGTTCAGGAACATCAGCGCCGTGCGATCGAGCACGTCGGCCGGAATTTCCTCGAGATTCGGCAGAAACCCGCGCTCCTCGGTCAGCGGCATGGTGTGCGGCACGCCGCCGGCGAAGATCGTCGCCGCGTTGTAAACCGGATAGCCGGGCGTGGGGATGAGCCCGACGTCGCCGGGGTTGATGACCGCGAGCGGCAGATGGCCGAGCCCTTCCTTGCTGCCGATGAGCGCGAGCACTTCGCTTTTGGAATCGACGCGGACGCCGAATCGCTTTTGCATCCACGCCGCCGCGACCTCCTTGTATTCCGGCACGCCGGTGTCGAAGGCATAGCGATGGTTCTTCGGCTCGTAAATCGCCGTCGCCATCCGATCGATGATGAATTTCGGCGTCGGCCGATCAGGATCGCCCACGCCGAAGTCGATCACGTCCTTACCCGCCGCGATCGCCGCGCGCTTCTTGCGGTCGATCTCGATGAAGAGGTACGGCGGAAGCTGGTCCAGCCGGGTTGCGCGTTCAAAGGCCATGAAGGAATGGTAAGAAACGCCGCCGCGCCGTCAACGCCTATCAGAGCCGCGACCGTAAGGGAGCGCCTCGCGTAGCCTTCAAACGCGAGGGGCTTCTCGACATCAGGGGACTCACACATATTGCGAAGCAGCGTAAAGGCAAAGCCGCTGGTGCGTGTCGAAGATCCGCCGTGTCGAAGACTCGCCGTGTCCGAAGGACTCCGCCGTGGCGAGGTGGGGCGGGACCCGCCGCACGACTCTCTACGCCAACGGCGTTCCGCCTTTAGCCCAGGGTTACCGCAGGCGGATACCCTGGGAACACAAACGCGCGAGCGCCGCCCAACCCCGCCGGGGTTGCGCCCTTCTTTGCTCCCGCCCATCGCCGCATCCTCGCCCGGTCTTCAGCCGCTCCGCTTTTGCCACCCGGTTCGGCGGGTCGACATGCGTCACCACCGTCCAAATGCAAGCGCGATTCGCCGGAGGCGAGCCTCCCTTGTGGTTTCCGGTCCCAGCGAATATCGCACGAAAAAAGTGTCGGTGGCGAACGGCAATGAGTTAAGCATGCGATCATCATAAATTGCTTTTACAAAGACCCGGCACGACTTGACTTTTTCAAACCACCATACTATGTTAGGTTTGGGTTAGTTTCACTAGGTCAGCCCCACGCGAAGGCCGGCTGCGGAGCGTCCCCGCGCCGGTGCTTTGAAGCGCGGCGATCGCCCTCGAAAGTAAAAAATGAAGCCCTTTTTTCGGCTTGTTTCACCTTGTTTCGCCCTCCCCCCCGGGGGCATACCCAAGTGACGCGATTGAGGCCCGCCGGCATTGCGCTCGTTTGCGGGCAATTGCGCATGAAAATGTTTCGATAAGCGAAAAGTAGCCTCGAGACCGTACAAGCCGTCAATGCTTGCCCGGCAGCGTTAACTCCACCTCTTTGTTCATGGCCGGAATCGAGAGCCTGATCGTGTCGGATTTTCGTTCCGGGCAGGTCGGATAGGCATAAAGCCGCAGCTCGATCCCGTCCCAGATGGGATCGCTGCAACGCAGTGGCCAGGATTTGACCAGCGCGAAGCGGGAATCCGTGGAGAGAAGTTCCCGGAGCATCTTGCGCGGTGGCGGGTCGGCGTCCTGATAGGGCGTGCGCGGGTAGTCCGATTCGATGATGACGTAGCGGATGCCGTAACGGTCGAGCATGTTGACGATATCGGAATTATTGTGGACGAATTGTTGATAGCCGAATTTCTCCCGGGCGGCGCGGGAATAGAGCAGCTTGCTGGCACGAAGCGGGACGATCTTGTCGCGGGCGGCGGGATTTTGGTAAACGTCGAAGACGAATTGAACATCGCGCACGCCGTCGACCAATACGACATCGGCCTCGGGCCATGAGGCGAGATCGGCGACGGGGCCGGAGTAATCGGGCAGACGACCAGTCGAACTTATGATGCCCAGCGCCGTTTGAACGAAGACGAGGAGCGTCAACAAAAGGATCCGCGGGGATTTCAGGGAGAGCGGCATCGCTTTTTCGCGCAAACCGATCGGGGCGCGGCGAATCATGAATCGCGTCGCGGCGAAGGCCAGCGGCGGCAGGGCAAAGAAGAAATAACGCGGCTCCTTCGCGGCGATGAAGCTGGAGAAGACCGCCCAGGTGAAGAACCACAGGAGCAGCATGGCGCGAACGCCGCGATCCGGTGAGCAGATGAACGTGAGTAACCCCAGCACGACAATCGGCAGCAGCGGCCAGCCGACGATCTCCGGCAGGTGCTTCGGATAGAAGATCGGATCGATCGCCGGTTGCAGGAGCATCGCCGGCAGCGCGGCGAATTTCTTCTGCGTGATCAGGATATAGCCGCCGGTGATCGCGGCGTTGGCGATGAGACCGACCCAGAGCGATGCCCGCGACCAGTATCGCCGATCGGCGGTGAACAGCGCGTGCAGCATGAGCACGGGGAGGATGAAGCCGGCGGTCTGCTTGGTCATGAAGGCCATGACGATCGACGCGAAGAAGAGCAGCGACCAACGCGCCTTCGGCTCGTCGCGGTCGCGCTGGTAGAAATAGGCGGAGAGAAGTATCCAGAAGGTCGCGGGCCATTCGAGCATGACGTCATTGAGCCAGAGGAAGCCGTGCGGGCACGTGATGAGCAGCAGCGCGGCAAAGAGCCCGCTGGGGCGGTCAAACCATCGGCGGCCGAGGACATACATGAGCCAGCCCGCGCCGACGCCGAAGAGCAGAACGGTAAGACGCGCGGTGAGAATGTTGACGCCGAGCATGGCAAAGAGTAGGGCTTCGACCGCCGCGAAGCCGGGCGGGTAATAGACGATGATGCCGATCGCGGGGAATCGGAGATAGAACTGTTCGGCCCACTGGCGGACGTGATCGATCGGCCACTGTTTGAAAAATTCCAGAAGGAAGATGCCGTCGAAGACGTGGTTGGGGGCGTCGGACCATCCGAGGCCGCCGCTGCCGATGCCGGGGCCTCCGACGATGGCGACGGCGAGGGCGATGATCGCGAAGCAAATGACGTCCATCCGGCAGTCGCCCGCGGACTTGCACAAAGGAGCGGTCGTTGCTGTCTGTTCGTTGGTCATGTCGCGGCCGGTTGATCCAAAAACTGTCGAGCCCATTGTTCGACGATCGCCATTCTCCAGATCGGCAGAGCGGTCGAAGCATCGCCAGCCTCGAATCGCTTGAGCATTCGGACGACGCCTTTGGGTGCAAAGCAGCCGCGATCGCGGAAGCTGTCGGAGGTCAGGGCGTCGAGCCACCAGTCGTGCAGATCGCCGCGCAGCCAGTCGGCCGTGGGGGCGGAAAAGCCGATCTTGTCGCGGCGGTCGACGATCTGTTTCGGAACGATATCGCGGACCGCATCGCGCAACACGGCTTTCAACCGCCCGTCGCGAATCTTCTCTTCGATCGGAATCGACATCGCCAGTTCGACGAGGCGGCGATCGAGCAGCGGCACGCGGGCCTCGATGGAAAAGGCCATCGAGTTGCGATCCTCGTAACGCAACAATGCAGGCAGGCTCTCCGAAAGGAGGATCGACCAGAGATGCCGTTGTATCTTTGAATCCGCGTGCGGAGCTTCATGCGAATCGTCGTCCTGGAGCCCGAGCCCCGCACAAATCCCGACGGGCGGATCGGTATCGAAGAGATCGCCGGCCAGCCAGTCGAGCTTGCTCCGGTCCCGCGCGCCGCGCATCGCGTCTCTGAGGTGGCGCGGCAGGAGGTACGCGGCGATGTGGGCCTTGAGGGGAATCCTGCGAAAGTGCCCTTCTCGCACCGCACCGTGAAACTCCCGCCACGTGCGGCCGATCGCGCCATGCGAAAGCAGGTGCGCGATGTAAGGCGGAATCTGGCCTTCGTAGCCGCAAAAAAGTTCGTCGCCGCCCTGCCCGTCAAGCAGGACCGTCACGCCTGTTTCGCGGGCCAGGCGCATGACTTCCCATTGCATGTAGATCGACGGCGAGCCGAAGGGTTGCTCCTGATGCCAGACGAGCGACGCCATATCCTCTTGCAATCGCGCGGCGGTCGGCTCGGTGCGATGCCAGTGCAGCCCGGGGCAGGTGTTGATGACGGCTTCTGCGTATTTCGATTCATCGAGCGGCGATCCCGGCAGACACGCCGTAAAGGCGTTCTGCGACCAGTGCGGCGCTTTTGTTGCATCGTCAGATGCAAGGCGGTGTACAAGCGAAACGATCGTCGAGCTGTCAAGGCCGCCGGACAGACAGGAGCCTACCGAAACGTCGCTGACCAGGTGCGACGCGATGGCCGCCGACAAATCCTCTCGAATACGCTGCGTGGTATCCCCGCATTGGCTCACGGTCGAGCCCGGCGTCCAGTACCGCCAGATTTTCCCGCGCCGGGTCGGTTTCGACTCCGCGCCGCGAAGTTCGAGCGTGACGGCGCAGCCGGGCGGCAGCGACCAGACGCCGTCGAAGAGCGTGTGTTCGGTGTGATCGACGAGACCGCGGGCGAGGAAGTCGCGGAGCATGGTCTGTTCGATTTCGCGCGGAAGGCCGGGAACCTCCAGCAACGCCTTGATCTCCGACGCGAAGGCGATGCCCTTTTCCAGCCTGGTGACGTAAAGCGGCTTGATGCCGAGGCGATCGCGGCTGAGGATCACTCGCCCGGCGGGCACGTCGTAGATCGCGAGCGCCCACATGCCTTCGAGCCGTTCGAAGCAGGCCATGCCCCAGGCGCGGTACGCGGCCAGCAGCACTTCCGTATCGCTTCCGCCGCGAAAATTCATGCCGCGAGCCGTCAACTCCGATCGCAATTCGCGATAGTTGTAGATCGCCCCATTGAAGATGAGCCACGCCTGTCCGTCGGGCGATGACATCGGTTGATGTCCGGCCTCGGACGTGTCGATGATCGCCAACCGCCGCGCGCCGAGGCCGACTTGCGCCGCGAGATAGTCCCAGGCGACGGGCTCATCCGGCCTGCCGAGCCGGCGCTCGATGACCGGTTTGCCGCCGAGGCCGAAGAGAACCGCGCCGCCATCATCGGGGCCACGATGGTGGAGCCGCTGGGTCATGGCCGTGAGCAATCGGCCGCCGTTGGGCTCCAGTACATCGAAGATGAGTCCGGCGATTCCGCACATGGGGCGTTACATCAACTTGCGCTTGCGATCCTTCGATAAATCTCGGCGTATCGCGTCGCCACGGCACGGCCATCGAACCGCCGCCGCGCCGCTTCCGCAATGGCGCGCCGGTCCCATTCGTGATCGCGAATGGCTTCCTCAATGGCCCGTGCGAGGTCGCCCGCGTCATTCATCCTGCACGTGAGACCGTCCCCTTCCTGCAACAAGGCATCGCAGCCGGACCCCTTCGTCGTGACGACCGGCAGGCCCATGCACAGGGCCTCCGCGACGGCGAGGCCGAACGATTCGCCATGTGTCGGCAGGATAAACAGATCGCATTGCGCCATGAGTTCGCAAATGCGCTGACGCGAACAGACCCCGTGCAATCGTACTTGCTCCTGAAGGCCGAGCGATTGAATCTGCTGCGCCAGGCCTTCCCGCATCGGCCCGTCGCCGGCGATCTCCCATTGGAGGCGAAGCTTTGATTTCAATTGCGAAGCCGCCTCAATTAGCTCTCCGATTCCTTTTTCAGGCGTCAGTCGTCCGACGAACAGCGCGCGGCGGTCATCGCGTCGATGTGACGGGTCGTCGCGCTGAGGCAATGACGCCGTGAGAAATTCATCGGCGACAGGATTGCCGATGATCTCAATCGTCCGCGCGATGCCGGCTTCCATCATCTGGTCGCGCAACCGTTTGCCGACCGCCGCGACGGCCGCCGCTTTTTCCAATGCCTCATGCACGAATCGCCCGGCGGCGGGCGGATGCAGGGCAAGCGAAAACGGCCCGGTGTGTTCGGTGACGACGACCCGGCGTGACAGCGAATCGTTCAAATGGGTACAAGCCCAACCGGCGGGGATGGCGCACATAGCGTGGAGCACGTCGGGCCGGCCGTGAGCCTGCTCGTAGGCGCGGAGCCCTCTTGCGAGCCATTTGCGGAATCTGTGCATCTGCCATGCGGGCCGGCCTAGCGCGGTGTGGAGGCCGCGGATGCGAATGACGTTGGCCCCAGGTGTTGATTCATGCAGCAGCGTCGGAAGGATTGGAATCGACGTCGAACGGCCCCAATGGCGAAGGCTGACCAAATCGGGGTAGATAACGCCGACTTTCGCGCCGTTGGCGGCGAAGGCGGCGGTGTAGTCTTGAAAGAATACGCCGGCGGTCGGCTGCTCCGGCGACGGCCACCACGAAGGGACGACGAGGATATGTAACCCGGCCATGACCGCCATCGCCCCATCGTACTCGCTCTTTTCCATTTTTGACGTTTTGGCTTTTTGACGTTGCAGTGTGTCGATGCTCCCGGAGTCTTTGCGGAAACTTCTGCTCGTCTCTTACTGGTATCCGCCGGGCGTCGGCGCGGCGGCGGAGCGGATGCACTCGTTTGCGAAGTATTTGCCGGAGCACGGATGGGAAGTTCACGTCCTGACGGCGGCGCGACCGGGAGCGGCGCCGACGGATCGCGGCGTGACGATTCATGCCGTGACCGATCCGTTGGCGACTTCGTCGTCGCCTTTCGCGGATTACGACCCCCGGCGAAAGCCGAGCCGGTGGAAGGCGTGGCTTCGAGAGTGGACGTTTCCTGATCGTTTCATTGCCTGGCGCCGGGCAGCGCTGAAAGAGGCCGAGCGGATCGTAAAGCAAGCTGGAATTGATCTTGTACTGGCGTCGTTTCCGCCCGCGAGCGTGCTCGATGTGGCGCTGCGTCTGTGCGAGTCCGGCGGACCGCCGATGGTTCTGGATTTTCGGGATCGCTGGTTGGGGCCCGGCGGGTATGAGCCGGCCGGCGAACGGGCCCGGCGAAAGCATCTCGATCTCGAACGGCGATGCATTGGCGCGGCGTCGGCGATCGTCACCGTCTCGGAGGCGATGGCCGACGCGATTTCCTCGGAACAGGGATTCCCGCGAGAGCGGATCTTTGTTGTTCCGAATGGATACGATGATTCGGAGTCCGCTCGTACCTCACGGCCGCCGGCCGCTACGAGCGACTCTGTTACGATTTGCCACATCGGCACAGTCATTGCCCGCAACCGCCCGGACCTGTTCTTTCAATCCGTCGCGGAGTTGAATCGTTCCGGCGGGTTGGCGGGCACAGTTTTCGAGTTCGTGGGCAACCTCTCGCGGGACTATCTCCGTTCACAGGGCCTGGCCGACGTCATCCGCACGACCGGATTGGTGTCGCGGGAAGAAGCACGTCGGAGGATGACCGAGGCGCAAGCGTTGTTGCTTCTAACCGGCGAGTACGCCGGTCGCTGGGGATACAACGCCAAGATCTTTGAGTACATCCGAAGTGGGCGGCCAATCCTTTGCCTGGAGGAGCGGCCGGGGTCGAACGATGGTCAACTGCTTGTGAAATACGCTTCCGAGCGATCTTTCCTGGCCCCGCTCGGTGATGCAGCGGCCCTCAAGGCCGCAACCAAAAAAATTCACAGCTATTCCACAGAAAATCATCCGGATTCTTCAAAGCCATCATCATTCGACATTTATGATCGAAAAAATCTCACCGCTCGGCTGGCCGATCACCTCCGGACCATTGTTCGCTGAACATTTTTCTTCGATAACCCATTGAAAAATAGAAGCTTGGAAAAGATCGCTTTGGGAGTGACCACGAGCCGCTCAATCCGTTCAAATATCAGGATGTTAGTAGGCACTAATTTAAGATTGGTAGTAGTACCTATCGATGTGTCTCAAAGTAGTGGCGCGTTAACTAAAAATATCACTGGACTTATGGCAGTTTCATGGGCAAGATAGCCCTTCCATGTCGGTCGCTTATCGGTCGTGAAGGTCAAACAAGCTAGTGACTCCTAACGAGGTGCCGTATGGTCGCTCCAGCCGCTCCCACGAAGAATGACACGTCCAACGGGATGTCTCTTCCCCTCTTGAATGACTCCATCCAGGAAACGCTCCAGGCCGAGCGCGAACGGATGATGCGCGAAGCCGGCATCACGGTCGGTCCCGTCCATCATTTCAAGCGGCCCAAGGAACGCGCCTTCACCAAGGCCGAGCGCGGTCAGGTCACGATCTGGCTCGGCGGACTCACGCTGCGCCACGAACAGCTCATCGTCGCCGGTCTCGAAGGGCTCGGCTACAAGGTCGGCCTCGTCCCCACGCCGGTCAAGGCGGACTTTCAGGCCGGCAAGGAGTTTGGCAACAACGGGCAATGTAACCCGACCTACTTCACCGTCGGTTCGCTGGTCAACCACCTCAAGCGGATGCGCGACGAAGAGGGTATTCCGCTCGAAAAGATTCTCAGCGACCACGTCTTCATCACCGCCGGCGCCTGCGGGCCATGCCGCTTCGGCATGTACGAGGCGGAGTATCGACTGGCACTTCGCAACAGCGGCTTTGACGGTTTCCGCGTCCTGCTCTTCCAGCAGAGCGGCGGACTCGATCAGGCCGCCGTCGAGGCGGGGCTCGAGTTCAACCTCAATTTCTTCCTCTCCCTGCTCAATGCGATGTTCATGGGCGACATCCTCAACGAAGTCGCCTACCAGATTCGCCCCTATGAAGTCGAGCCGGGCAAGACCAACGAAATCATGAACAAGTGCATGGCAATCTGCCAGGAATCGCTGCGCCAGCGAAACTACGATGAGATCCAGGGCGGCGTACTTGCGAAGCTGCTTTCCAAGGTCGCGCCGGTCAAGACGCCGGCCGACGCCGCGAAATTCCTCGACCAGCTCAAGGGGACCTATTACTCCGAAGTATTCGAGAAGTGCCGCCAGTTGATCGAGGAGGAGATCGAAGTCGATTTCCTGCGGGCCAAGCCGATTTGCAAAGTGACCGGCGAATTTTGGGCGCAGACGACCGAGGGCGACGGCAATTTCCGGATGTTCCCGTTTCTCGAAGGCGAAGGGGCCGAGGTGCTCGTCGAGCCGGTGGCGACGTGGATCTGTTACATGCTCCACCAGGCGGGCCTCAAGACGGGCGATCGCGAACATCTGGACGACGACGGGACGACGCGATCGAAATGGAACGTCAAGCAATGGCTGGCGGACGAGATGGCCATCAAAAAGAAGCTGTTCACATTCGACATCGCCGAGCGCATCATCAAACACGAATACAACAAGCTCCGCGAAGCGATCGGCGGCACGGTCCACGAACTGGCGAATCAACTCGAGCTGACCCGCGCCGGGCACCCGTACTACAACAGCCGGTCCGGCGGCGGCGAAGGCCATCTCGAAGTCGCCAAGAACATCTATTACAGCAACAAGGACATGGCCCACATGGTCCTGTCGCTCAAGCCCTTTGGCTGCATGCCCAGCACGCAGAGCGACGGGGCCCAGGCGGCGGTCACCAGCCACTTCAAGGACATGATTTACATCCCAATCGAGACGAGTGGCGAAGGCGACGTGAACGCGCACAGCCGCGTGCAGATGGCCCTCGGCGAGGCGAAGACGAAGTGCAAGGAGGAGTTCAAGCGGGCCGTCGAATCGACCGGCTACGCGCTCGAGCAAATCCGCGAATTCGTCGCGCTGCCCGAGAACCGCGACCTGCGGCGGCCGCTGCAACACGTCGGGCATCACAAAGGCGTCGTCGGCAAGGCGGCGAATTTCGTGATGGACGTGGCAGCGAAGATGAAGGCGACTGGATTCTCGCGGGAACGCGTGACGGAGTTGGCAAGTGCAGGCGCGTGAGGGAATCGGGAATAGTACGGAAAGATCACCGTTGGAGCGCAACGTAAGCTCGATGACGATCAAATCGGCGGGACAATTCACTCGAATAGTAACGACCCAGAGTCGCGGCATTTGCGCGCGCCCAGTCGGTCAGCCGCGTCGGGCCTGTCGTCGGCGCCTTGCTGTCGAGCAGTCCCGCCATCATTGCGCCGATTTCGTCGCGCGTCAAAATCATGTCGCCGACCACGCGCCCGATAGCGCGGCCGATGTAATGACCAATGGCCGGCGGCATCGGCAGAATCCATCGGCGCAATTTCAATATGCTCGCGAGGGTTTCCACCAGCTCGCGATAGCTGAAACGCTCCGGCCCCACGGCATCGAGGATGACGTCCGCGGATTCAAACCCCTGTTGCACCGCAAGGTCGGCGAAGTTGTCGACATGAATGGGGCGGAGGCCGTAGGACCCGTCGCCAAACAATCCAAAGACTGGCAATCTCCGCAGTATCCACGCGATGTTGTTGATCAGGATGTCCTCGTCACCAAACAGGACCGCCGGGCGGAGGATGCAATACGACAGGCCCGACTCCAGAATGGCCCGCTCCAGGCGTGCCTTGCCCCGGTAATATTCGAAAGGCGAATCTTCCGACGGATTTGCGATGCTCACGTGGACGATTCGCCGAATTCCGGCTTCGCGCACAGCGTCGAAGAGCTTGACGCTGTTGTGGATCGCTTGTTGGCGCGTGAAGTCTGCGTGGTTAAACCGAATCCAGTAGGTGTTGTACAAAACGTCCGCACCACGAAGCGATGCAACCAGCCCTGCGGGATTGTCGAACGAAAGCGGATGCTCCTCGATTCGCCCCAGCAACGGATGGGCGCGGCTCGAATTGGTAAGGGTGCGAACGGTCATGCCGCGTTGCACAAGTCGATGTGCAATACGCGATCCGGAGTAGCCGAATGCTCCGGTGACGACGTGTATTCCCTGGCCGGCCATCGGGCGCTCCACGCGATTACGCGGAATCATATTGATGTTTGCGGAGGGCGGCCCGGAATTCACGAGTTTCATGAGTATCGAGAACGACAAAAATAGTGAAACCCCGGCGCTGAACGGCGCCGCTGTTGCCCGAGGATGAATTGAGTCAATCCATTCAACATGAAGCGGATCACGGTCACGTCGGCGGCCCGTGCGGCAACCGGCGAGTCACGGCACCCGCGCCCCCATTTACTCGCTATCGCCTTCCATTTTTTTCTTCGCGGTCTTCGCTGACGGCCGCCGGGCCAGAAGTTGCTCAAGCCGCTCGGGGATTTCAGAATTTTCCAGGACTTCCGCAAACGCCTTTACCGCGGTTCGCACGCGGTCCAGGTCCACGTCCTTGTTTGCATCCAAAAGCATCTCGATGTCGGTCACATCCCGGCCACGAAACGGCAGGAGCTTCATGACGATGAGTTCCTCGGGACGAGCCACCGGTATCTCAAGGTCGAATGCCTTTATTCGCGCTGCGCGGGAAATCAGGTCAATCTCGAATGGGAGACAGCCCAGGGAGAGGTCGATTCCGATTTTGTCATCGACGTGGTGCAATAGGATGATTCGGTTGTCGCGTGCGAATTGGCCCGCGTCAGGAATGCGGGGTAGAAAGCCAAAAGACGCCGCGTCTTTGATGAATGCATCCAGTTTGGACTCATCGGTGAGTATCACCGCGTCCACATCACCGGTCGCCCGCCCCTTCCCCTGCAATCCGGCTGCAACGCCGCCAATCACGGCGAACGAAACCTTGCGCTCGCTCAGCCACCGAATCAGGTCGCGAAGCGAACCTTCGAGGGGTTTGAGCAATTCATCCCTTGTCACGCGCCGCCTTCTTCTTGAGCCGCACCCATATTTCACGGACCTGTTCGACTTCTCCTTGCGATTCAGCATCCCAGCCAAACGCGCGAGCCATTCGCATCATGGCGGCGACTTGCAGAAACCTGGTCTCAATCGGTGTGTTCTGAAGTTCTTCCCGCTCAATGGCATTCACGACCTTCCATCGGTCCATCCAAGCGCGAAGATCGGCCTTGCTCATCGTGGGCTTCATACCCCCCATTATAGAGGATTCAATAATGAGTAGCACGTTCAAACTTGAAGCGGATCACGGACACTCCGGCGGCGGATGTTCATCCGGCGGGTGCTGCTCGACCAAGAGCGAGCCGAAGGACGCCGCGATCGGTTTCGTCCAGCTCAACGTCGGCCTCGTCAAGGCCGAGAAGTCCAAGCCGATTATCGAAGACCTGCCGTTTGTTCCGACGACCAAGTTTCCCCAGGGCCTGCTCATCGGACTCGACGTCGGCAGCACGACCGTCAAGTTCGTCGTCGTCGATCCTGTCACGGATGAGATTCTGCACAAGGACTATCAGCGGCACGACACCAAGCAGCCGGAAAAGTGCATCGAGATGCTGCGGACGATCGAAGAGAAATTCGCCGACGTCCCGCGCAATGCGTTCCGCGTCTTCATGACCGGCAGCGGCGGGTCGTCGATCGGCAAGCGGATCGGGGCGAAGTTCGTCCAGGAAGTCAACGCCGTCAGCCTCTCCGTCGAAAAGATGTACCCGGACGTACAGAGTGTCGTCGAGCTTGGCGGCCAGGACGCCAAGATCATCGTCTTCAAGGCCGACGAGACGACCGGCAAAAAGAAAAAAATCCCGAGCATGAACGACAAATGCGCCGGCGGCACCGGCGCGGTCATCGACAAGATCAACGCCAAGCTCAAGATCCCGTCCGAAGAGCTCTGCAACATGGGCTACGTCGGGCTCAAGCTGCACCCCGTCGCGGGCAAGTGCGGCGTCTTCGCAGAGACGGACATCAACGGCCTGCAGAAGCAGGGCGTCCCGCCGGACGAGCTGATGGCGTCGCTTTTTGAGTCCATCATCCAGCAAAACCTCTCCGTGCTCACGCGCGGGCACACGCTTCGGCCGCAGGTCCTCCTGCTCGGCGGGCCGAATTGCTACATCAAGGGCATGCGCGACTGCTGGCGGCACAACATCCCGGCGATCTGGCGCGAGCGCAATGTGCCGTTCGATGAATCGAAGCCGATCGAGGAACTCATCGTCGTGCCGGATAACGCGCAGTATTTCGCCGCGCTCGGCGCCGTCGAATACGCCAAGATTGAAGTACAGGACAATCCCGACTTCGGCGTTTATCGCGGCATCGCGGAGCTGGAGTGGTACGTCACCGTCGGCCGCGTCGAAGAGAAAAAGGCCGCCGGCGGCAAGGGGCTCTGGAAGGACGATTCCGAACTCGCGGCCTTCAAAGAAAAGTACAAGAAGGAATCGTGGACGGCAAAGTCGTTCGCGCCCGGCACGACCGTGCAGGCCTTCGTCGGTCTCGACGGCGGATCGACCAGCACCAAGGGCGTGCTTCTCGATATGGAGAAGAACGTCGTCGCCAAGGCGTATCAACTTTCCAAGGGAAATCCCATCGAAGACACGATGGAGATCTTCGCCCTGCTGCAAAAGCAGATTGAGGACCAGGGCTGCACGCTGGAAGTGCTCGGCGTCGGCACGACCGGTTATGCCAAGGACATTTTGAAAGACGTGCTCAAGGCCGACGTCGCGCTCGTCGAGACCGTGGCACATACCCAGGCGGGCATGCACTTCTACCCCGAGACGGACGTGATCGTCGACGTCGGCGGACAGGACATCAAGCTCATCATCCTCAAGAACGGCCAGGTCAAGGACTTCAAGCTCAACACGCAATGCTCGGCGGGCAACGGCTATTTCCTGCAAAGCACGGCGCAGGGTTTTGGCTTCAAGGTCGAAGAATTCGCCAACATCGCGTTCAGCGCCGAGGCCATGCCGAGCTTCGGCTACGGCTGCGCGGTCTTCATGCAGTCCGACATCGTCGACTTTCAGCGACAGGGCTGGGCCCCCAACGAGATCATGGCCGGGCTTTGCGACGTCCTGCCGAAGAACATCTGGCTCTACGTCTCGCAGATTCCCAACCTCGCCAAGCTCGGCAGGACGTTCGTCCTCCAGGGCGGCACGCAGCACAACCTCGCGGCGGTCAAGAGCCAGGTCGATTTCATCGCCAGCCGGTTCCGCGGGATGGCGGAACAGCCCAACATCATCGTCCACAAGTTCTGTGGCGAGGCGGGCGCGATCGGTTGCGCGGTCGAGGCGCACCGGCTGTACACGGAGAACGATCAGCGGACGAGCTTCATCGGTTTGGAGCGTGTGCAAAAGATCAAATACCGAACCACGCGGGAAGAGAATACCCGCTGCTATTTCTGCAAGAACAAGTGCCTTCGCACGTTCATCGACGTCAAAACGGGCGATGGAGAACAGCCGCCCTCGGCTGTTGCCGCCGACAGCGGCGTTCTCGTCAGTCTGACGACGCAGATCATCAAGACCGGTCCCGAGGCGGGTCATCCGACGCGCATCAAGCATGGCTCAGCGACCGCCGCGGCCGCGGATGGAACAACGTCGCCGAAGCCGAAATCCAAATCCAAGGTCCCGCTCGAAGAAGGCGAGCAGCGGCTCATCATCGCGACCTGCGAGAAAGGGACCGTCGAGGACGTCGCCGACATGCGCGAGATCAAGGCCGGTCTCGACGCGGTCAAGAAGGCGAACCCGAACTTCGCCGAGATCGCCGCCCGTGAGGCCTTCGCCCCGGTCGAGATCGACAGCGCCGCCGATCCCCTGCCTGGTAATGCGAAGCTCCGCTTTGCACTTCCTGGAACAAAGCGGAGCTTTGTCTTCCCCGGCGCCGGACGAAAGCACGCCGAACTGGAGCGCCGAATCGCCCTCATGAAGAACCGCGAGAACATCCGCATCGGCATGCCGCGCGTGCTCAATATGTACTCGATGGCCCCGTGGTTCATGGCCTATTTCCAGTCGCTCGGCATTCGAGCGGCGAACCTCGTCTGGAGCGACTACACCAGCGAAGAACTTTACAAAGAAGGCGCCAAGCGCGGGGCGATCGATCCCTGCTTCCCGAGCAAGATCGGCATCCCCCACGTCCACAACCTGCTCTACCACAAGCACAAGGACAAGCCGCTCGACTACATCTTCTTCCCGATGATCGACTGCCTGCCGACGTTCATGGAGAACATCCAGAGCAGCCGGGCCTGTCCGACCGTCGCGACGACGCCGGAAGCAGTCAAGGCCGCGTTCACGAAGGAGTCGGACCTGTTCAAGGAGAAGGGCACCGTTTATCTGGATACCTTCGTCAATTTCAGCGAACCAGGTCTGCTCGCGCGGCAGATGTTCAACGAATTCGGCGACAAGCTCGGTCTCTCGGAAGAAGAGAACGCCCGGGCCTGCCGCATGGCGTGGGATTACTACGACACGTTCAACGCCGACCTGCGAAACCAGGCGCGGACGCTGCTGGAACGGCTGGAGGCCAACGACGAGATCGGCGTCGTCTTGCTCACGCGGCCCTATCACCACGATCCCGGCGTGTGCCACGAGATTCCCGACGAGTTTCAGAAGCTCGGCATTCCGGTCTTCACGATGGACACGCTGCCGCGCGATCCGGACATTCTCGACCGGCTCTTCGGCGAGGAGGTGCGGCGCGGCGAGTTTGCCAGCGCGCTGTCCATCGAGGACGCCTGGAAGAACGCCTACAGCGAGAACACGAATCGCAAGATCTGGGCCGCCAAGTTCGCCGCGCGGCACCCGAACCTCGTCGCCCTGGAGCTGTCCAGCTTCAAGTGCGGCCACGACGCGCCGATCTATACGGTCGTCGAGGAGATCATCGAGAACAGCGGCACGCCCTATTTCTGCTTCAAGGACATCGACGAGAACAAGCCGACCGGCTCGATCAAGATTCGAATCGAGACGATCGCGTATTTCCTCCGCCGGCATCGCGAGAAGCTCGTCCGCCGCAAGCACAAGATGGCGGAGATCGAGGCGCATCTGGCGGAACTGGAGCGCGAGCTGCGCTCCCGAGCTTGGCCCAATGGTCTCATCCCTTCCACGTCGCGCGTGGAAATTGCCGCCGTCGTGGGTGTATAATAGGGATAAGTCGTTATTGATCTCGTGTGATTCTATTGGGGACAGGCCAATGACCACTGAGCAACTTGTCCGCCATATCCGATCGCAGCCCTTTCGGCCGTTTCGAATTCACCTGGCAGACGGCCGACATGTGGACGTGAAACATCCGGACTTCATCGCGCGGTCTCCGGGTGGACGTACGGCCGTTGTTTACACCGCAGGCGAATCCTCTGAAACCATTGAATTGCTGCTGGTGACCAGTCTTGAAACGATGAACGGCGCTGGTCGACGTTCGCGCCATTAAGATTCTTCCGGGGAAAAAAGAAGAAAGCCCCAGGCAGATGCTTGGGGCTTTCTTGTTGATTGCGGGCTTGGACGATGAGTGACGTTTCCGCCTCGGCGTATTATCGTTCGGTCGACAACACCGAGAAGTTGGCCACGTCGTCGGCCGTTCCGTAGATGCCGTCCTTGCCGGCCGATAGCAGGATATCCCGATCGGCTTTCACCGGTCGAGGCCTGATGATCTGGTCCGGATTCACCGTGTCATAGGTCGACGCACGAAGCGAGCGGATGAACTCGGCGAATTGGTTGGTTAGACTCGTGCCATAATTGGCCACGACGTCCAATCCCACATTGGCGTCTTTGATCTTGTGGGGATTCGTGCCGCCGTAACTGGTGAAGACTTCGTTATCAAAGCCGTCGTACACCCCGTTTCCGTAATAAGTGGAAGGCGGGCTGGTGGTCTGGACGATCGGCGTGTTCTGATTGGCCGTTGGGCTCGCGCGGTAGTAAATGATTGGCCAGCCGAACTTGTCGCGGAAGACGCGACAGACCACATTATCGATGGTGGGCTGGGCCTTCGCGAGGTCGGGGTTGACGCCGCCGGCATCCTCCGGAGGAGCATTCACCGATGTGACGTCCACGCCGTCGGGTGAGATATAGGGTTTTTCTCGATCGTTGGTGGGTTCCCACCGATTGTAGTTGGCGGGCGCGCCCGCGTTCGGCGCCTTGGGGTCGTAGCCCAGAAAATCACGACCGACCAGGGCATCCACCAGAAGATGCGCCCCCTGGAGCGGCGAAGCGGAAGTGCCAACTTCCCACGCCGCCAAATTTCCCGGGGCCGTGTCCGGATTGTTAATGTCACGGGCATAGAGCGCTGCGTTCGATGGCGGATAATCGCCGTGATCGCCGGCAAATCCATCCAATCCCACATCCATCGCGTTCAACTGCGCGCGAACAGCCGTCGCCCGGGCACGGTCGCGAGCGGCGCCGAGCGCCGGCGTCAGGATGCCGATGAGCAGCGTGATAATGGCCATTACGGTGAGCAGTTCGATCAACGTAAAGGCAGTCCGTCGAGTCCTGGGATTCATGATATAATTCCTCCGCTTTAAGCGTTATTCGGCTGGGCCCCAGACGCATCCCATTCTATGTCCGCCGCAGGGCCGACTCAAAACCCCGATTTCTAGAGGATTATTGGGGCCCACCACCTGTCCGGCCACGAAAAACCGATGCCGGAACGCCATGGACCGCAATATATCGGGAGCGATTCCCCTTAGTGAACCTCTTCTTCATAGCTCCCGTCGGTGCGGGTCACGATTCGGGGGAGGATCACCGAGCCCGGTCCCCCGCTGCCGGCGTGCTCCCGGAAGCAATCGCTTCGATCGAGCGTCACCTGGCATCGCTGAACGTAATGGCCCTGATCATCGAGCAGGGCGATATAGGCCGTAAAGACGTCGGAGCGGACCGTGAGGAGGTTGTCCCATCGGTCAAGATAGATATCGCGGGCACGCTGACCGACAAATTCGGGCTGGCCGGGCAGGATCGGGACGTAGTCGGCCACGTAATCGTCGCCCTCGGCCAGACTGAAGGTGCCGTTGCTGTTGTTGTCGGCGCGGCGAACGCGGAAGTCGGGCGAGAAGGGATCCTGCAACCCCAGATCGGGATCGGCGACGGCGACCTTGTGATTGTTCAGCGCCAGAAGCGGATTTGTCGGCGGATAATAGAAGCGATCGGTTCGAAACTGGGGGTCGTTGGCCATGGGGCCGCTATCGACGATGTGTGAAAGCCGTTCGAGATCGGCGACGGAGCGGTAGACGCCGTTTTGTCCCGGTGCGTCGGACGGATAGATGTCGGCGATCCGGGCGACGGCGACGGTCTGCAGGTTGCCCGCGGAATTCGGGAGGCGAATCGGCACATGCCGGGCCTCGCGCGCCGCGACGATGGCCGTGGCCAGATCGTGGAAGGTGCCGGGAATCGCGCTCGCATAGTCCGCGGCGGCGTCGACCGGAGGCGCGCCGCCCAGGGCCAGCGCGACGTATTCGGCGGAGTTCGGCAGCAACGCCATGAACGGAACCGCGCGGAGGACGGAGACCGGCGCGGTGTTGATGTTGATTCGCCCGGCGACGCGATTGAGAACTTTGGCCGACTCCGTGGGGTCGGACAGATCAGTGGCGCCGTCGCCGTCGTTGTCGATCCCGTCGTACACGGGGCTGCGGGTCGTGAAGTACGAGAGCAGCTTCAGGGTCCAGGGCGCGGCGGGCGTCCCGACGCGCTTGGCCTTGACGAAATCCACGTGCCCGAGGGCGATCCGTTGATTGATCGTGGTCATCGACGTGAGATCGGAGCCGGACCCGTCGGCGGCCTGGTCGATCGCCGCCGTTTCGGCGAGGAGGATCGTCGCGGGGATTTGCCCGGCGCCGAAGTTGTTGTGCATTCGATTGACGAGGAAGGGCGGATCGGTCGCCTGGTCGCGCCGCAGGGAACCGATCATCAGGAGGCGATTGATATCGACCGGCGAATCGAATGGATCGAAAGGCAGGCCGGGACCGAAGCTTTCCGGCGGCTCGTTGCCATTGAGGGCCACGCGTCCGGGCCAGACCGAGGGCGGCAGGACGAGATCGAGACTGTCGTTCGTGTCATTCGCCGACCCGAGCGATTCGCGCATCGGCGGATCACCCGACGAAAGCGACGGGGCCTTGGTGTAGACCTGCCAGCCGATGGTGAACCGCCATCCGTGGGTGCTTCGCAGGAGCGAGAAGGCCATGTGCGCGCCCGGCGGCAGGCTGCCCGGGTTCTTGGCGAAGTCGCCGGCGCCGGAAGTGGTCCCGGTCCCCGCGAGTGGATCGCCCGAATACGAGGGGCTGATGAGGTCGATGGCGTGGGTGAACGGATCGGCGGCATTTCCGGTGGGCGAGTAGACGAGTTCCACTTCGCCGTTTCCATCGTTGGCGATATTGAAGGCGGCGTTTCGGTAATAGCCGGTGACCGTCGGGTCCGGTGCATTCGTGATGGCGCCGCAAAAGACGAAGTACTGTCCACTTGGCCCGCCGTCGAGGACGTTGAGCGTCTGTCCGCCGGGGATGCGCTGGAACGAATTGATCGGCAGCAGGGCCGGTGACCCGGACGCGTGGAGATAGAGAATCGGCTGACCGGGATTGTTCGGATCGACCGTCGGAATGCGCCAATAGGGCGGCACGTAGAGTTCGACGGCGCTGAACCACTCGTCGCCCGGTTGGCTGTCGATGGAAGGGCCGCTGGAATCCGCGCCGGCGGTCAGATAGGCAAAGGCCTCGGTGAAGAAGGGTTGCTTCTCCGCGCCGTACAGGTAATGCCCGGAGCCGGCGGGCCACTCGATGATCGTCGGCGTGTTGTCGGCGTCACGATAATCGGCCGCGTTGATGGCGAATTGCCAGGCGTAGTACTCGCGGTTGAACGTCTCGTCCTGCGGGGTTCCCGTGTTGTCCAGTACCCATTGACCCTGGTAGGCCTGCACGCCTTCCAGCGCCTTGTACATCGCGGCGGCGAGGTATTGGATGTACTGCTCCTTGGCGGCCAGGATGTTGGCCGGGTTCGAGCTGGGCGTGCGCAGGTTCAAGTCGATCGGCAAGACGCGCATGCAGTCCGGCGCGTTGATCGGATTGATGTTGTCGATCACCGGCCAGGCCATCGCGACGGAGGTGTTCGAGCCGTTGACGAACGTCACCTGATTGGCGGGCAGGCCCGTCACGCCGGTCGTCCCATTGAAGACCACGCCGGGCGGCGGGGGCATGACTTCGCGGCTGATCGTGGTGAAGAGCGGGCGGCGAACGGCGTAAGGCTCGTCTTCGCGCATCATCCATCGCCAGCCTTTGCCGCCGGCATCGTCGTAACCTTCATAAGGAAAGGCGGTCGAAGCGGTGCCGTAGTTGGCGTTGAGCCGGGTCCACCGCGAAACCGCGCCGACATAGCTCCCATTGGCATTCACGGCCCGCGTCCATTCCAGCGTACCGCGAAGCGCGCGGTCGATCGTGCGATAATCGCCGGGGGCCGCGGCGGCCTCGAAGCGCCGGTCGTACGGCACGAGTTGCCCGCGATGTCGCAGCGACGCTTCCTCCAGCAGACCGTAGGGGAAATAGACCGATGCGCTCGGCGTTCCGCCGATGAGCAGGCGGCGAACAATGTTTTCGTCATAAGCGACGGGGTCGTCACCGGAACGATAGTTGACCATTTCGCGCGTCCGGGTGAAGCGATCGTCCGGATGGACCGTGTCGTCCAGGAGCAGCTCGGTCGCCCGCGCGCCGCGGCGCTGAAGGCCGGGAAGCGATTCGTCAAACATCAATTCCGTTGAAGAACCGGAGGGCAGATAAACGCTGGAGGCGACGTTGGCATTGAGCTTGGCGGCGTGATCGACGATGCGGATGGCGGCATAGAGCTGCCTGGGCGCGTTGGGATCGGACGAGTCCATCGGGATGACGAAGCTGATCGGCGAATCGGGAATCCCGTCGCCGTCAGCGTCGTAGAGATCGACGGCGCCGTCGGCATTCGTATCAAAATATGGAAATCGCGCTCCGGGAAGTGGCGGAGCCCAGAACGCCCGTGCCTGGGCGATGGTTACATTTGTCGTTGAGCCGGGGATCAAATCGCCGGGGAATGGATTGGGAGGTGTTTGGAGAATGGGAATGTTGTTGATGGATGAGGACGAATAACTGACCGGCGAGCTACCATCGCGGGAATTTGTTGCCCATGCAAAAGGCTGCATGTCGTCCGGTCCGTCGGGTTGAAGCAGATCGATCCCCAGATAGGAGACGTGCTTCCACGCCAGTACGCCGTCTTCCGTCGGCGCAAGCGTGTTTCCGGTGGCGAGTTGCTTCGGCTGTGCGTACGTCGGGCTGCCGATCGTCTCGTCGAGCATCATGTACGGCAGCGTCGACGACAGCCACCGGTCGGAAGGCCCCGGCGCGTCCCACGGTTCGTTGCCCTCGCGGAAGCTGCCGACAACCTGGTTGTTCAACGGCACCGGATAAATCGGATCGGGATTCGGCCCCCAGATGTCCTGGCGCAGCGTTTCCTGGATCGAGTGAACGACGCCGTTCATGGCCGAGCGCGACGACACGGTGACGGAGTCAATCTTGATCCGCTGCGACTCGCCGTGCGTCCGGGCGATGAGCACCAATCCGACCAGCGCCAGCAGCGTGAGGATGCCGAGGACAAAAATCATGATCGTTCCGCGGCGAGAAAAGGCTTGAGGCTTGAGACCTGAGGCTTGAGGGAAGACCACGGCCGTGCGAGACTTTACATCGACTGGAGGGTGCTCAGCATCGAGGGGCAGTGAATTTGAATGGGAACATTTCATGAGAGATCACCGCAAGTTAGAGGCATTTGAGCTGGCCGATGGGCTTGTTCTTTCAGTTTATGAAGCCACTCAGAGCTATCCGCGCGAGGAATTGTTCGGTCTGGTCTCGCAAATGAGACGGGCCGCCGTATCCGTGGTGGCAAACATCGTCGAAGGCAGCGCAAGGCAAGGCCAAAATGACTATGTAAGATTCCTTGATATTTCGCTCGGCTCACTCCGAGAACTCGGCTACTTCGTCGACCTCTCAAGACGCCTGCAATTCCTGTCCGAAGAATCGTCGAGCGTTCTCCACGAACGGTATGAGGAAACCGCACGCGTGCTGTCAGGTCTGATTCAAAGTCTGAGAAGCGCTTCATGATTTCCTCAAGCCTCAGGTCTCAAGCCTCAAGCCTTCACGGGAGCGGCACCACAATCGAAAACTCCTGTCCAAATCGCGTCGTCACATACGGCTTCCCCGCGTTGTTCGGATCGGGATCGGGCAGGCCGTCTTCGTTGAAATCGAGCGTCGCGTTCTGTTTGAGGCGTCTGGTCGCGTCGTAAATTCGGTAGGTGAATTTCAGGGCCGTGGGTTTGTACGGAGCCTGCCAGACATCGGATCGCCAGACGGCGCGATAACGGGCCTGTGCGTCCGCCGCCCCGGGCGTCGACCATTCGATCTCGCTCCATCGAGCCAGATTGTTGTTGTCGGCGTTCAGGGGATTGGGATTGCTGGGATTACCGGCGCCGGGATTGCTCCGCATTCGCGCCTGGTATTTCACCGAATTGATGGAGGTCAGGTCCGGCACCTCGTCCCGATAGGGCGCCAATCCAAACCAGCGCGTGCCGTAATTCTCGTCGCCGGTGTTGGGATTGCCGTCCGGCCCGAGCAGATCGATGCTTCCCCCGTCGGTCCACTCGATGCGGAAATCCGTCAATCGCGGCTGGAAGGTGAACCCGCTTCTGGCGTAGTAATCGGCGTAGGTCGAATCCGAAAGGCTAAGGGTGATCGGCGTCAGGTTCGGCCTCCACAGATCGGACAAACGGGCCGTCGGCGCGCCGACCGGAATGCCCAGCAGTTGTTGGGCGACCTTGGCGGCCGTCGCGTCTTCGGTCGCGGTCGAAACGAGCGCATCCATCCGCGCATCGAAGATATCCGGCGCGCTGGTGATCAGGCCCGCGTCGAAATCGGCCATGTCCGGCGGCGTCCAGCCCGCCACGGCGGGAGCGGCCCCCATGAGCAAAATCGCGCGGCGCGAAAAAACCCAGTCCGAAGCGGCCAGGGCGACCGCTTCGTCGTCAAATAATTTTTGAAGGCCGGCGCCGGAGCCGTTTCCCTCGACCGGGATTCCCGGGCCGTAATAGATCATCGCTTCCGGGCTGCCCGCCGGCTTTCTGGTCGGGTTGGCGGGGTCGCCGTACGTCGGGTCGGTGAAGGATTGAAACTCCCCGTCGCTGCCGCGCGAGGCGAGAAAGACCAACCGATCGTGCCGGAGGCGAATGATTTTCTCACCGCCGGAGACTTCCGTTCGGACCAGCGTCGGCGGCGGGCTCTCGATGATGAGCAATCCGCCGGTCAGATGCGCGAGATCGTCGGAAATGCTCTGTTGAAAAGCGGCGGAGGCTTCGAGAACCTCGGCGTGCGACTCGGTCCGGCTCGCGGCATCGGAGCTGATGTTAAAAATGGTGGCGACCGCGATGATGGTCACCGCCAGGACGGCCATCGAGACCATGAGTTCGATGATGGTAAAAGCACGCGCCGTCAGAGCCGCGACTGTAAAGGAGCGCCGCGCGACGACCGAAGCGCGCGTCAGCGCTTCCTTACGGGCGCGGCTCTGATCGGAGCCGACTTTGTAAGATTGGGGTCGGTGCGTCGTCATTGAAACACCTTCCAATCCAAAACCGGAGATTCCTTGCCGAAATCGCCGTTCCTCTGGGCAGGCGGAAAGACCCAGACGTCAAACGTGAAATGCGGAGCGCCGGCGGGCGCGGGATCGTACAAGGGAAGCCCTGTCGAATCGCCGACAAATTCGACCGTGTAGTCATCAATGATGTCCGAAACGGTGAGGATCACGCCGGCGGGCACGGGCGCGGCGCTCGCGCCGTCCGTATAGCTGCCGCCGCTGACCATGATTTTGGCGCCAATGGGAGCCAGCCGGGCCAGGCCGAGCGTTCCGCCCAGGAGCGGCGCCGCGGGGGCATTGGAAAGCACATTTCCCTTGAACACGGGATACGCCACGCTCACGCGCCACGGAACCGGCAATCTCCGGGCGGAAGCCGCATTGACCGTGGGATTTGAAAACGGCGCGGCGACGCTCAGGTCTTGTTCGACAAAAATCTGATTCGTTCGTTGCTTGCAGATGGCCGTCGCAAAGTTCACGCTGCCGGTCGCCGCCCGCCGGTAAAAGCCGTACCACGCGAGCCGGTTCGGCGCTTCCATGAATTCCGAATCGGTGAACGGCGAATCGGAAACGCCGGGGGCGATCCGGTCGCTGAGCACATCGAGTCCGAAGAGCAGGGTCGGATTGAGCGGGTTCGTCGGCGAAAGCGTGGGATACGTCGACGCGTAACTCGCGTTGGTCGAGCTGTTATTCGACAGGTTGACGCCGTTGATGACGTCGACATAGGTCAGTGGACCGCCCAGCGGCATATTGTCCCAGGTTGCGTTGTTCATCGTGAGGTTCAAAATGGGCAGCAAATACCACGGCGAGTCGAGTCCCGGCGTTGAAAGCACGGCGGGGTCGACCCACAGGCGCGACGCATCGAGACGCTGGGTCATGAGCGCCTGGGCCTTGGACGTTAATTCCAGCGCGCGGGCCTGGTCCACGTTGTCGCGATGTTGCGTCAGGGCGACGGGAAAGACCGCCGCGACCATGATCAGACCGATGCCGAGAATGCCGACCGCGATGGTCGTTTCCAGCAGCGAGAAACCGCCGGGCCCGGCCCGCGAAACGACGCGTCGATTTTTTGAGAGGTGCGTCATTTCATGAACCCTTCGCGAGAAGTTGGTGGCCGGAATATCGGTTGAGGACGATGGTGTCGGCGAAGCCGGCATAGGGTTGACCGGTTCGCGTCTTGAGGAGCCAGTTGTTCACCAGCACCGACGGGTCAGTGATCGAATCTGAACCGACCACCTGCCGCATCTTTGAGGCCTCGGAAATCACAAAGCCGATTGAGGAGGTGATGGGCGTATCACCGCTGAGGTCCTTGTAGACCAAGTGCCCGCCGGCAGTGAGAATCGACAAATCAGGCGATTCGTCAATCAGGCGATTTCGCTGGTCGGCCATTGGCGGATTCGGCGGCAGCGCCGGCGCCGGACGGAGCGTTCCGTCGCGCCGGGTGTAAGTCCGGGTGGCGATTCGGCGCGTGCGAACGACGAGTTCGCCGTTCGCGTCAAAACACAAGGCGGCCCAGGTAAAGTTGTCGATGTTTCGCTCTTCGCCGTCGGCCAGTGTCGGTCGCGTGGCGGGCACGTCGGCGTAGTCGATCGGATGTACCGCGGCTAACTGATGGCCGCTTGAATCCGTGGGGAGTCGGGCGCCCGAATCCAAAACGGGCGCGAAGGCATAGCCGTCCGTGTTCCAGGGATCGATTGTTGGACTGCCGCCGGAAAGTACATCCCATGAAGCTCCAAACACCGGCGGGTTCGCATGCCAGATCTCGAAACGGCCGTTGAAGGGGTTGACCACGAACATCGTTTCGATGTGGTTGGCGACGGCGTAACTGCGGGCGATCTTGGCGTAGGTCAAGACCGCATTCTTGGCCTGGGCAAGCGTGTTGCTCTCGGTGATTTTTCGGAACCCCAGGGCGCTGATCGTGACGAGGATGGAGATGATCGTGACGGAGACGAGCATCTCGATAAACGTGAAGGCGCGCCGCCACCGATGCCCGCCGATGGTTATCGTCGGGCGTTCGGCATATCGACTATCCTGTTGCGCAATCCTCATCGCATCACTCACGGCGTCATCATCACGTTGTCGGCGGCGTCCGCGATCTCCGCCGCCGTCGGATTGATCTTCCACACGTTTCCAAACTTTTTGTCCGGTCCGGCGGATTCCAGGACATAGCCAACGGCCGTCTTGGGCACGAAGACGCCTGCTGTGGCATCCTGATCAAATGCCCCGTTGTCCAGCAGATCGGCCGCGACCGGCGCGAGGCCGACGGGCAAATATCCACGATGGGCGGTATTGGAAGCGTCTCGGTAAACCCAGAAGTATCGCATCGGCGTTCCCCACGGATCGACGAAGACCTCGACTTTTCGCGATGCGGTTCCACTGCCTGGAATACAAGTCGCATCAAAATGGGGATAGAAGGCACGAGCGGGATCAGGAACAAACTCCGTCCAATTATTCAATTGGGCTCCCGCACGATCTTGAATGAGGGATCCCTTGCCCGACGTCGCCAGCAATTGGTACGCGAGAGTGGCGATCGAATAGAGGTCCAGGATATTGTTGTCGATCCACGTTGGATTACCGGGGCCCATGAGCAGAGTGTCATTAAAGCCGGCAATCTCCGTGTAAATCCCCAGCCCGCCGGGGCACGAGGCGAAGACCCGGCCGGGCACAAAATCCGGCCAGCCCTTGTCGGCGATCACGACATTTCCGATCTGCCACTTGGGCCAGAAGCCCGCATACGCGTCGATCGCCGTGGCGATGAGCTTCAGTTGTTGCTTGGCCGTCGCGCTGCGCCGCGAATTGCGGACTGCGTTGCCCCCGATGAGCACCGCGCCCGTCAGGACGGCGAAGATGGCCATCGCCGTGAGGAGTTCGAGGAGCGTCCAGGCCCGTCGAAGGCTCCGTTGGCTCGAATGGACTCGTACTCGTACCACAAAACGTTTCCTTAGGTCTGACACAAACTACTCGCCGGCGGGGCCGCCGCCGCCCGTCAGGCTGTTGACCAGGCTGACCATCGGCAGGAAGAGGGCGATGACGATAAATCCGACGATGCCGCCCAGCACGATGACCATCACCGGTTCGAGCAGGCTGACCAGGCCGGCGACGAGCGTTTCCACTTCGTCGTCGTAGTTGTCGGCGACCTTGATGAGCATCTTGTCGAGATCGCCGGTTTCTTCGCCGACGTCGACCATGTTGACCACGAGGTTGTCTACGACCTTCGTCGCCTTGAGCGGCGCCGCGAACGACTCGCCCTCGCGGATGGAGTCGTGCACTTTGCCCAGCGCCCGGGCATAGACCTCGTTTCCGGAGGTGTCCTTGGTGATCGTCAGGGCTTCAAGGATCGGAACACCCGCGGCGACCAGGGTGCCGAGCGTTCGTGTGAATCGCGCGACGCCGGATTTGCTCAGGATCGTGCCGAGAATGGGGACCTTGAGCTTGACGATGTCGAGAACCATGCGGCCGCCCTGGAACTTGCGGATCATTTTGTAGGCGACGATGAAGATGACCGGTGAGAAGAGAATAAACGCCCACCCGGGGATGAGCGCATCCACTTCCTTTCCGCTTGCATCCGTGGTCTTGCCGATCATCCAGTCGGACAGCGTCAAGAGAAAAACCGTCAGGCCGGGAAGCGAGGTGTCGAAGTCGGCGAAGATCGTCTTGAACTTCGGCACGACGAAATACATGATGCCGGAGACGATGAGCAGTGCGAAGCTGATGACGCAGGCCGGGTAGATCATCGCGCCGATGACCTTGCGCTTGAGCTTCTGGGCCTTTTCCATGAAATCCGCGAGACGCTGGAGAATGACGTCGAGCACGCCGCCCGCCTCCCCCGCCGCGATCATGTTGGAATACAAACGGTCAAAAACCTTGGGGTGGCGGGCCATGGCTTCCGACAGCGTCGCGCCGCCTTCGACGTCTTCGGCGACGTGGCGCAGCGAGACGCGAAGGGTGCCGGGCTTTTGCTGTTGTTCGAGGATGCGCAACGAGCGAAGAATCGGAAGACCGGCGTCCATCAGCGTCGATAGCTGACGCGTGAACGACGTGAGTTGTTTGGTCGAGACGCCGCCGATGCCGCCGGCGGCCTTTCGCTTGGTGCCCGGCCCGGTGGCGGGCGCCGCCTTTTTGGCGCCGCCTTTTTGACGGACCTTCGTCGGGAAGTAGCCGAGGCTGCGGATCTTCGCAATCGCCTCCTCGGAATTCGGCGCGTCGACCTCGTCCTTGACCTCTTGGCCGGCGGCGTTCATCGCTTCATATTGAAATTTTGGCATCGCATCACTCCATCAGGACCGAGGGCCCCCACAGAAGCGCGTGGATCCAACGCGACCCCTCTCCGCAGGCGGCAATCCCTCGTCTTGGGTCATTCGCGAACTCAGACCCGGCGAATTATTCGCATCTGCAAGGTGTCTGCCCACCCCAACACGCTTGGAATTGACGGGAATGAATAGTGCCCAGAATAGATATAAGATATTGTAAATAATAACTTTATAGCAGTAACCAAAACCTGTCCCCGGCGGATTGGCAAAGCTTGGATGCTCAGGCAGGCTTTTGCCTTCGTCGTATAATCAATTCCGGTCATTCGCCGGGCTTGGTTGCATCAAAGGGATTCATGCCCCCATCGAGCAAGAAATCGCGGGTCTTTTTGATTGGCAACGCGGAAAAGCCCGACGTGCCCGAGGCATTCCGCCGTCTATCAGAATTGCTTTCGTCGAGGGGCCTGTTGGCCGGCTCGGACCTCGAAAGTCGCCCCGAAACCATCCAGGCGGCCAACGCGGACTACGTGGTCGCCTTGGGCGGTGACGGCACGATTCTCGCCGTGGGTCAGGCGATGCAGCGCCGCCAGGTGCCGATCGTCGGAGTCAATCTCGGAAAGCTCGGCTACCTCGCCGATTTTTCCGTCGACGAACTCGAGCGTGACCTGGGCCGCATCATCGGCGAACCCGAACTCATCAGCCGGCGGATGATGCTCGACGTCCATCTCGACGCGCCGCCGGACGACGCGCCTTACGACGGCATCGCGCTCAACGATTGCGTCGTTCGCGTCGCCCAGCCGTTCCGCACCGTCGGCCTCGCGGTGGACATCGACGGCGTTCCGGTCACGACCATCGTCAGCGACGGCCTCATCATCGCGACGCCGACCGGGTCGACGGCGCACAACATGTCCTGTGGCGGACCGATCGTGCAGCCGGACGTCGAGGCGATTATCCTCACGCCGCTGTGCCCGCACTCTCTCACCCATCGGCCGGTCGTCGTCGGCCCACAGGCGAAACTGGGCATTTCCGTTCGCGCGACGAGCGCGGGCGCGGCGCTGGTGTTGGACGGCCAGTTTATCCGCCCGCTTCCCGGCGGATCGCGCCTTGTCATCACCCGTTCAAAAGAATGTTTTCAGCTCGTCCGCAATCCGGCGCGCAAGGGATGGGACACGCTCGTGCAGAAACTCAAATGGGGACAGGGTCTGACCTAATCGCGTGGCTTCACAACATCGCCCCATTCTGCCGGTCATTCTTCCCTTCTTTGCGCTCACGGTCGTATTCGGTCTGCTTTCCGACGGTGTCCATCACGACGACGATCTGACGCATTATCTGATGGCGCGCTGGTCGGCGTGGTATCCGTCCTATTTGCTGCACATTTGGGGCCGGCCGGGGTTGACCGTGCCGCTCGCCGCCGTTTCGTGGATCGGCGATCGAGAGACCGGCTGGCACGCCGCACGATTGCTTTCCGCCGTCGTGACGGCCGCGTCGGCGCTGATCGCAGCGCGGGTCGCGCGGAGGCTGGATGTTCGACCCGAATGGCTGGTCGTCGTCGTCTGTTACTTGCAGCCACTGGCGGCGCTGTTGGGCTTCACGACGCTGACGGAAAACTTCGCGGCGCTGTATCTCATCGCCGCCGTCGCACTTTTCTACGCCGGCCGACCGTTCGTGGCCTCCGCCATTTTTTCGCTGATCCTCGTCACGCGGCACGAGGCGGCGGTCCTGGTTCCGCTGTGGTGGATCGCACTTTTCACGAAGCCGACGAAGTGGTCGCAAGGCGCCACGGCCGCCGCGTTGTCGCTTTGGGCCCCGGTCGTTCACAACGTGCTGTTCTTCGCCGTCTTCCGGGAGTGGCCGCTGCGAATCTTTTTCCAGGCCAACGGCTCGACGCAGTACACTGCCACCACGCTTTGGGCATACGTTCCCGACGCGCTCTTGGCGGTAACGCCTGCCATCGCGGGCTTTGCCTTCATCGGCGTCGTGGCCATGCTGCGCCGGAGGCGCTTCCTCATACCTGCGGTGGCGATCGTTTTTTTTCTCACGCAAGTCATCATCAAATGGCTCGGCGTTTATGCCAGCGGCGGCTACGGACGATTCATGGTTGTCATCGCGCCGTTCGTCGCGATCCTCGCCGTCGCCGGCATCGATGATTTGCGATCCCGACTGCGTGAGCACCGGCGGATGATCGTGCCCGCGATGCTCTTTGCGACCATCTGGCTTGTGGGTTGGATCGCATTTGAAGATGAGCGGCTCGAACGGAAACAGATTTGGAGCGACGAGTCGCTCTGGCTCCTTCGTGGGACCGTCGCCGCGATTCTCGTCCTGTTGATCGCGCACCAGGCGATGGTTCGTTCCGGCCGGGGGCGCTGGGCCACGCGGGCCTTCGCGGTCGTTCTCCTGACGACGTGTTTGATTCAATGCGCGTGCATCGTTCATCCGCTTCGACTGGGCCCTCAAGTCGAGCTGGTTCAGCGGAGCGTGGCCTGGCTCGAACAGCGCGGTCTGGCCGATTCGCCATTTTTCGCCACGAACCCGTGGTTCGCGTACTTCCTCGATCTCGCCGAAAACCCCCGCGCGCACAAGGATGCGACGCTCCTGGCGTCAATGCCGGTCGGCACGATCTTTGTCTGGGATTCGACCTACAGCCCGAGCGATTACCACCGGCTTTCGCAGCCCGACCTCTCACACTATGAGCGGTTGCGCGATTTCATGTGTTTGGGTGATGCCCAGGCGCAATTAAGTGTTTTCCAAAAGACGTCCCCAACGCCGTTGCCGACCACGCGCCCCATTTTTTTCCCGCCGGTGTCGGAGGATCGGGAACCGGTGCTGGGAAGTTATTACCTTCGAACGAATCGTCGTTAGAGAAGTAAATGGCAAGTCGGAATTCGGTTGGTGATCCCTGATCCGAAGACTCAGCGAATTGCCTGCGTCCATCGCCGCCGGAAAATCGCCGTCGCCGCCGCGCCAAAGAAGACCAGCGTCGCCGGTTCCGGCACGGTCGTTCGTGGAGCCGGCGCCAAATCGGCCATTTCCGACTCGCTTGCGCTCGCCGACGTCGACAGCGCCGCAAGCGTCACGAGCAATGTGAGGAGCCCGCCGGCCAGCGCCAGCGAGAACCGGCTTGAACGAGATAGAACGCAACGGTCGGTCGTGTACACGATTCTTCCCCCATCCGCGGTCGCCAATCGCGACCGGCTTCCATTTGGATTCTACGATTCGCGCCGAGACGAATGCAAAACGTGGGCGATAACGCGGCGCGCTTATCGGCTGCGTTGACACGTGTGAACGAAGCTCGGACGATATCGCCGATGTCCTCCCGTTGGTTCATTCCGGCCTCGCTCGCCATTTTTGGCGGTTTTATCGCGGCGATCTGGCTCTATCTGGCCGCGACCCAGGAACCGCCGGCGCCCGTCCTCGTCACGGCATCTCCGTCCATTTTGGTCGATGCGGAATTGGAAAGCCTTATCGGCCGTCGTTCCGCCGCCGAATCGACGGCGGCTCAGAAGACCGCTGTTAAGACGACGTCGGCAACACCCCGGTCCCGCCGCGCGCGAGCGGGTCCCTCGCTATGGAATCAAGTTTCGAAAGTGGCCGAGCGATTGGACGAGACGAGCGTTCATTTTCGAAACAGCATCGCCGACACCGCCATCGTACGGACGGGGCGAGGCGTTAACGAAGCCGCCGCCGGAAATCAGCAAGCCGCCCTGCGCCATTTCGATCTCGCGCTTGCCAGGAATCCGCGCGATACGGCGGCGCTGTCGGCCAAGGCGGATTCGCTCGTCGCCCTGGAGCGATTCGAGGAAGCGGCGGAGGTCTACCAGGAAGTCGCCCGGCTGGCGCCGCGCGACACCGCGTCGCGATACAACTACGCCGTCGTGCTCTGGCGGCTCTCGCGATTTGATGACGCCGCCCGCGAGCTGCGCGAAGTCGTGCGGCAGAACCCCGACCACGCCGACGCGCAATACAACCTGGCAAGCCTCGCTCAGCGCGACGGTCGAATCAACGAAGCCCGTGCCGCGTGGGAGGCGTTCACGCGACTTCGGCCGCAGGTGGCCACCGGCTGGTTCAATCTCGGCGTCGTGGACATGGATTTCGACGAACCGAAAAAAGCGGCGGAGGCCTTTGCCCGGTTCACGTCGTTGTCGCCCGCCGATCCCGGCGGTTGGATCAATCTCGCCCTGGCGGAGTCCGCATCGGGCCGGCCGGAGTACGCCCTTTACGCGCTGACAATCGCCAACGACCTGTCGCCGTGCGAAGGTCTGACGATGGATCTGCTTGCCCAGGTCCACGAAATGCTGGCGTTGCAGAACCCGGACGAAGCCGAGATGCATCGGACCGCGGCGATGGAGATCTACGACGTGATCGGCCGGCCGAAGCCCGAATCAGAAGCGCCGGTGGCAACCATCGCCGCCGGCGAAAAGAACTAGCATCCCACCAAAGGGCCGTTCATGGACCCGCTCGTCGGAACGCCTTGGCTCCGCTGCCCGGTTTGTCAGTACGATCTGCGCGGGTTGTCGGAGAATCGTTGCCCGGAGTGCGGAACAGAGTTCGATCCCGAGTATTTGAAAACGCAGTTCTTCATGGGGACGAAGCAGCGGCCGCTCGTCGGCATCGTCGCCAAATTTTACAGCATGCTCTTCGCGGTCTTGGTCGGCTGCCTGTTCCTGGCCTTCGGCGTTCGGCAATCCTTCGCCATGACTCGGTCCAAGGGCAAGGGCATTTACTACTACACGCACCACGGGGATCGACTCTACAACGTGCTGGTCCAGTTGGTTCCGACGCTGATATTCCTCTCCGCCGTCGTTTACCTCACGATCTGGCTGAACCGCCGGCTGCGGCTGGCGAACATTCCGAATCCCGGCGACGTCCTCGTCGTCGTGACGTTCTTCACCCTGCCGCTGGTCATTTTTGCCTACGTTTGTTCCGGCGGAATAGGATTCTTTAGTTAACGATGCTTACTCCCCTGGTTTCATAGAATTGCCGTCTCTGCTAACATGCTTGTTTGTTTATTGGTACACGGTTCGTAAAACTAAGGAACAAGCAAGTGGAAAAAACTCTCATCATACTCAAGCCCGACGCCCTTCAGCGCGGCCTCGCCGGTCGCATCATCACCCGCTTCGAGGAAAAGGGCTTCACCCTCCTCGGTCTCAAGGCCATGCAGGTCTCCAAGGCCCTCGCCGAGAAGCACTACGCCGTTCACAAAGGCAAGCCCTTCTATGACCGGCTCATCCAATATATCACCAGCAGTCCCGTCGTCGTCATGGTGTTGCAGGCCGTCGGCGGGATCGCCGTCGCACGGAAGATGATGGGCGCGACTTTCGGCTCGAAGGCCGAGCCCGGCACGATCCGCGGCGACTTCGGTCTGTCCAACAGCTTCAACCTGATCCACGGCAGCGATTCGCCCGAAGCGGCGGAGTTCGAGATCGGCCTCTACTTCAAGCCCGACGAGCTGCTCAAGCCCGATCGGGCGATCGAGAAATGGGTCTACGACGTCTCCGGCGGCGCGGCAGAGTAGGCGGGTGCGCATTCGTTCCCGGCGTTTTTTCTGTGGTATAATGTGTGCAGGAGACGACGCCATGTCCGCATCCGTACTGATCGAAGCGCCCAAAGGAAGTGAAGCCCGATATCGCGGCCTGCGCATGAGCGCCAACGAGTACTTTGCCCTCGAAGACGATGGGTTTCTGTATGAACTCGTCGATGGAGTAGTCTGCATGTCTCCCAGCCCGACTCCGGAGCATCAGGACGCCGCGACGCAAATCGCCGTCCAGATCGGATCCTATCTCGATAAGAATCCGGTTGGCAAGGTTTTCGTCGAACTCGATGTGAACCTTGGCAGGGGCCCGACCGGCGGCGACATCGTCTATCGTCCCGACGTCGTCTTCATCCGTACCGAGAAGGTTGCCAGGAACCGAAAGCGAATCGACGAGCCGCCCGATCTGGCCGTTGAAATCATCTCCGATACCTCGCGCCGGTATGACACCGAGACGAAAAAAGGCGACTACGAACGGGCCGGCGTCATGGAGTACTGGATCATCGATCCGCAGCGCGGAACGATGAGCTTCTTTCGCTTGCAAAGCGGCCGCTATGAATCCATTCCGCAGCAAGGCGACAAGTTCACAAGCGAAGCCATTCCCGGCTTGGTCCTCGACCTCTCTCGCGTAAAGCGAACATTTCCCGAGCCGGAATAGACTGACGAATTCGTCAGTTAATCTGTATCATATCATCCATGTCCTACGTCTCCCGCCTCACCTGCGTCGTCTGCGGCAAGGAGAGTCCAGCACCCAAGTCCGCAGGGACCTGTCCGGCGTGCAAAGACGGTTTCGCCATCCTCGACATCGAGTACGACATGGCCCGCGTCGCCAAGTCGATGACGGCGGCATCACTTGAGAACCGCCCGCGCAACCACTGGCGCTACTACGAAATCCTCCCCATCGAACCCAACGAAGAGGCCTTCGCCTGGCCGGTCGGCTGGACGCCGATCATGGAGACGCCGCGCCTCGCCGACTGGGCCGGTTGCAAGCGGTTTCGCGTCAAGGACGACGGCAAGAATCCTACGTCGAGTTTCAAAGATCGCGCGTCCTCCGTCGGCGTGCTCCACGCCCTGCAAGTCAAGGCGACGCGGATCGCCTGCGCCTCGACCGGCAACGCCGCGAGCAGCCTCGCCGGTTACGCCGCGATGGCCGGTTTGCCCGCGACGATCTTTGTGCCGCAGCGCGCGCCGGAGCCGAAGATCGCGCAGCTTCTCATCTACGGGGCCGACGTCCGCCGCGTCCGCGGGACCTACGCGCAGGCCTATGACCTGTGCAGCGCCGAATGCGCGAAGAACGGCTGGTACAACCGTAACTGTGCGATCAATCCCTACCTCGTCGAAGGCAAAAAAACCTGCGGCCTGGAAATCGCCGAGCAGACCGCCGGCAATGAGCCTGACTGGGTCGCCATCAGCGTCGGCGACGGTTGCACGATCGCCGGTGTCGCCAAAGGCCTGCTGCAAATGAAGGAACTCGGCTTCATCACGCGCGTGCCGCGCGTCCTCGGCGTGCAGGCCGCCGGCATGGACCCCGTCGCACAGGCGTTTGAGACCGGCGAACTGCCGAAGGATTTCACCGGCCAGACCATCGCCGACAGCATCGACGTTCCCGTCCCTCGCAACTGGCGAAAGGCGATCAAGTATGTGAAGGAGACGAGCGGCGCTTACGTCCGCGCGACCGACGAACAGATCACCGACGCCATGAAATCCGCCGGTCGCCTCGCCGGCATCTTCGCCGAACCCGCCGCCGCCGCGTCAATCGCCGGTGTCAAGCAGGCCGTCGCCCTAGGCATTATCCCGAAAAGCGCCGACGTCCTCGCCGTCGTGACCGGCAACGGGCTGAAAGACATCAAAACGGCCATGTCGATCGCTGGTTCTCCGACGGAAGTTGAGCCATTGACCCCTTGAACGCTGGGTTCTGTTAGAATCATCGCATGATCATAAACGAGGCTGTATTGAAGAAAACCATCGCCCGCTGCAAGGAGCGCGGCGTCGTCATCCCCACCTTCGCCCAGATGCGCGATCCGTCCAGGGTTCCGCAGAAGGTCAAGGACCGCCTCAAAGGCGTCGGCCTCTGGGACATCGACCCCGTCAATCTCTTTCGCATCACCTGGAAGAACGAACCGGTCGAAAAAGGCGGCCTCTTCAACACCGGCAACTGGATCGAGTTCCCCTCCGCGCTGACCGGCGTGCCCGCGCGTATCGTCGGAATTGTCGGCAAGTGGTTCCCCACCGGGGCGCACAAGGTCGGCGCGGCCTTCGGCTGCATTGTCCCGCGCCTCGTCTCCGGTCAGTTCGATCCGACCAGCCAGAAGGCCGTCTGGCCCTCGACCGGCAACTACTGTCGCGGCGGCGCGTTTGACTGTGCCCTGCTCGGCTGCACCGCCGTCGGCATCCTGCCCGAAGAGATGAGCCGCGAGCGCTTCGACTGGCTTCACCAGATCGGCGCGGAAGTGATCGCGACGCCCGGCTGCGAATCGAACGTCAAGGAAATCTACGACAAGTGCTGGGAGATCCGCCGCACGCGGCCCGACTGCGTGATCTTCAATCAGTTCGAGGAATTCGGTAACGCTTGCTGGCATTATCATGTGACCGGCGCGATCGTCGAGGAAATCTTCCGCAAGCTCGGCAGCTCCAACGGCCGCTTTGCCGCGTACATCTCCGCCACCGGTTCTGCCGGCACCATCGCCGCCGGCGACTTCCTCCGCACGAAGTTCCCGCACCTCCGCGTCGTCGCGACCGAGGCCTTGCAATGCCCCACGCTACTGCAATGCGGCTTCGGCGGTCATCGCATCGAAGGGATCGGCGACAAGCACATCCCCTGGGTGCATAACGTCCGCAACACCGACGTCGTCGCCGCCATCGATGACGAGGCGTGTATCAGCCTCATGCGTCTCTTCAACGAACCCGCCGGTCAGGCGCTGCTCGCCAACGAAGGCGTGCCCGATGCAACGATCAGGCAGCTCCCGCTCGTCGGCATCTCCGGCATCTGCAACGTCGTCGCGGCAATCAAGACGGCGAAGATGTTCGACATGGATGGCCGCGACGTGATCGTCACGCCGCTGACCGACTCGATGGACCTTTACAAGAGCCGCCTCGAGGAACAGCAGACCGCCCATGGTAAGTACACGGAGCTGCCCGCCGCGAAGCACTTTGCCCGCTACCTGCAAGGCGCGGCCGTCGAGCACATCCGCGAATTGACCTACAACGACCGCAAGACGCTGCACAACTTCAAATACTTCACCTGGGTCGAGCAGCAGCAAAAGAGCGTGGACGATCTCCGCCGCCTCTGGGACCCGGACTTTTGGACCGAGGCGTTCGCGCAGGTCGCCGAGTGGGACAAACTCATCGAGCAATTCAACAAAGGAACAGGACTCGCCTAGGGTGGGCCGTGCCCGCCGTCACCGTGACGAACATCAAAAGGAAAACACCATGCAAGTTCGATTCGACTGTCCCGCCTGCAAGAAATCGCACGTCCTCGACATGCCCGAGACGACGATCCACATGACCTGCTCACAAACCGGCAAACACCTCAAGCTCCGCCTCGGTCTCGGCGGCGACGTGAAGGCCCAGATCGTCGGTGAAGCCGGGGAAGGGGCGAAGGAAGAAGAAGAAGCGTCGGCGTAATCAGAGCCGCGACTGTGAAGGAGCGCTGAGTGGCGATCGGATATCGCGCGACGCTCCCTGACGGTCGCGGCTCTGATTAGCCAATCCTCTCCATCGCTGCTTTCAAGCCAGGCCAATGATGGTCGTAATGATCGCCGCCCGCCACGTCGATCCATTCGCGCAGCGGCGTGTCGATGAGTTGATCCGGCGGGGCGGTGCGAATCGCCGTGAGCAGCCGCTCTTCCGCGGCGCGAAGCTGCGGCAGGAGCATGACGAACGACATCCGCCGGTTCTTCTTGTACACCTCGTCGTTGATCCGCTCCATGTCATATTTTTCTTCCGGCTTCCCGGCGATAATCTCGGGGATCCGCCGCGCCGCCTCGCCGGTCCAGTGCACAAAATGCCCGGCAAGATCGCGGACGTTCCACTTCGGCCCGACCTTCTCGCGCTCGGCGGAAGCGTCGTCGAATCGCTCCAACGCCGCACGCATCCGCATGATCCGATCGTTCGTACGTTGCAAAATCGCGTCGCAGACGTTCATATAAAGCCATCCCAATGATCGCTTGCTATCGCATCTAAAGCCCGGGGCAGGCTTGCCCCGGGCTTTACGAAGCATAGCCGCCGATCGCTCTCGAACTTATCCTAACCGCCAACGTATTGTACGAAAGCGCGGCAATCGGTGCCGCTTCGGAGAATTTTCATGCCCCGACCCATCATCGGCGTGACGTGCAGCGTGGACGCGCGCGGCGACTCTTCGCCCAAACCGAGGGCCTATCTCAACGTGGCCTACACCGACGCGATCTTTGCCGGCGGCGGCGTGCCGCAGCCGATTCCCATTCCGGAAAAGCCGGAGGCGAAGTTGATCGCCGAGCTGCTCGATTCCTACGACGGCCTGCTCTTCACCGGCGGCGACGACATCAATCCGCAACAGTACGGTCAGGCGGCGCATCCCAAGACCGGCGTGATGCACGAGCGGCGCGATCGGTTCGAGGTGGAGTTTTTCCGCGCGGCCGACGCGGCGGACAAGCCGATCCTGTCGATCTGCCTCGGCTGCCAGATCGCCAGCGTGGCGCGCGGTGGCTGTCTGATTCAGCACGTGGACGACCTGCCGCGCAAGACCGCGATCGAGCATCACAAGCCGGACCACAGCCCGGCCTATCACGACGTGGCGATCGAGCCGGGTTCGATGCTCGCGAAAATCGTCGGCGTATCGCGCATGGAGGTCAACAGCCTGCACCATCAGATCGTGGACCGCGAGCAAGTCGGCGGCAGCTTGAAGCCGGTCGCCTTCGCGCCAGACGGCGTCGTCGAGGCGGCGGAGGACCCGACGAAGCGGTTCTTCCTCGCGGTCCAGTGGCACCCCGAGGAATTGATCGACCGGCCGGAACATTTGAGATTGTTTGAGGCGCTGGTAAAAGCGTCGGCACATTAGGGAGGGCGAGGCTCCTGCCGAGCCGCCTTATGCCCGGAGCGCCCTAACGATCTCCGCCACGCGAGCCGAATCCGGCGAATTCGCCCAGTGGCCATCCTTTTTGAGGTAACTCCCGACAATGAAGGCGTGCGCGTGCGGAGCGAGGGTTCTCGCATTCTCCGGCGTGACACCGGAGCCGACAAAGACGGGAATATTGACGGCCTTACGAACGGCAATGAGGTCTTCAACGCTTGTGGGACGGCCGGTCGCCGTGCCGGTCACGACAATGCCGGAGGCCCCGAAAAACTCAGCGGCCTGGGCCGTTTCGGCGAGGTCCACGTCCGACGTGATCGCGTGCGATGAGTGTTTCTTCTTCACGTCGGCGATGACCGCCACGTCCTCCGCGCCGATCATCTTGCGATAGCGGAGCAGCGACCCGGCGTCCGCGTCGGGCATGAGCCCTTCATCGGCGACATGGGCGAAGACGAAACCCTCGCAGCGGACGAACTGCAAGTGAGTTGCATGGGCGACGGCGACGGCCTCGCGATTGGCCCCGGCGAGAATCTGCACGCCCAGCGGCAGCGAAACGGCCTCGCGCACCGCCCCGCAGATCGCCGTCATGGCCGCGACGATCTCCGGGCCGACATGCCGGTTCAAATACGGCACGTCGTGCATGTTCTCCAGCAGGATCGCATCGACACCGCCTTCGGCGAGGAGCTTGGCCTCGGAAACGACGCTTGCGGCGATCTCCGCGACGGACGATTTCGAGCGAGGAGTCCCCGGCAGCGCGCCGACGTGGATCATCGCGATCAGCGCGGGGCGCGAGAGACCATTCAAAAAACTCATTCCAGCGTCTGGCATGATGCGATTTCGCTCGATTTAGAAAGACTCATCAGATCATCGGATAAAGCCCCGGGCAAGCTTGCCCGGGGCTATCAGTGAATATTATCGCTGCCGGTCCAACTGCCGATAGTTGACGGCTTCGCTCAGATGCTCCGGCTTGATCCGCTCCGAACCTTCCACATCCGCAATCGTGCGTGCGACGCGGAGGACTTTATCGTGGGCGCGAGCCGAAAGTCCCAATTCCGTCATCGCCTGCTTCAAAATCATCTCACCGGCGTCGTCGAGCGGGCAATGCTTGCGCACCAGGCGCGGGCCCATCCGGGCGTTTACCATCGTGGCATCGCCGTTGAACCGTTCGCACTGGCGTTGTCGCGCGCCCAGGACGTGCGAGCGCATCGTCGCGGACGCCGTGCCCGGCTTCGAGTGTCGCAGCTCCGTGAACGGCACGGCCGGCACCGTCACATGAATGTCGATGCGGTCAATCAGCGGTCCGCTGACGCGCGAGAGATACTTTTCCACCTGCGGTTGCGAACACTTGCACGGCTTGCGCGGATCGGAGAGATAGCCGCAAGGGCAGGGGTTCATCGCCGCAACGAGCATAAACTCCGCCGGAAACTTCACGACACTGTGCGACCGGGCAATCGTCACGCAGCCGTCTTCGAGCGGCTGGCGGAGTGTTTCGAGGATGGAGCGCTGAAACTCGGGAAACTCGTCCAGAAAGAGAATGCCGTGATGGGCAAGCGACACTTCTCCGGCCTGCGGGACCGTCCCGCCGCCAACGAGCGCGGGCGCGCTGGCCGAGTGATGCGGCGTCCGCACCGGTCGCGTGGCCATGAGCGACGAGCCGGAGGAAAGCTTGCCCGCGGCGGACCAGACGCGCGTCGTTTCGAGCGATTCGGTGATGGACAGCGGCGGCAGGATCGTCGGCAGACACTTGGCCATGAACGTCTTGCCCGAGCCGGGCGGCCCGACCATGAGCAGGTTGTGTCCGCCGGCGGCGGCGAGCGTGACGGCGCGCTTGGCAAATTCCTGCCCGCGGACATCGGCGAAGTCAACGTCGTACTGCGCCGCCTTGGCAAAGGTCTCATCGAGATCGATCGCCGTCGGTTCGATCGGAAGCTGCTCATTCAGCAGTCCCACTGCATCGGTGAGCGACGAGACGCCGAAGACTTCGAGCCCTTCCACGACGGCGGCTTCGTTCGCATTGGCCAGCGGCAGGATGAATCCGCGATAGCCCTCGCGCTTGGCCATCATCGCCATGGAGAGCGCGCCTTTGATCGGTCGCGTGCGGCCGTCGAGCGCCAATTCCCCCGCGATGATGTATTCGCGCAGCGTCGACGGCGCGGACCCATCCGAGGCGAAAAGCATCCCCAGCGCGATCGGCAGATCGAGCGCCGGGCCTTCCTTGCGAATATCGGCGGGGGCGAGGTTGATGACGGTGCGATGGTCAGGCGCATCATAGCCGCAATTGACGATCGCCGTGCGGATGCGTTCGAGGCTCTCCTTCACGTCGCTGGCGGGCATACCGACGATAACGGGCGTGGCGAACCCGCGCGAGGAGACGTTGACCTCGACTTCGCAGGGGACCGCGTCGATGCCCGAGAGCGTGGCGCTGTGAACTTGCACCAACATGAGTCTCAGGAGCGTACCGGCCCCCGTGAGCAGCGACAAGCCGCTTGCGCAGGCTGTGATTTTCGGTAGTGCGAAAGGCACGTTTTCGGACAGCCGATCCTAGCGAAGGTACGTCGCCGGACGAATCGATAAGCCTTCATGGCCAAAGGACTTTTTCGAAAGCCCGGCGACCCAATTCCCGGAAAGCGTTCTCGTCCGAGCCTCTTCGCGGGCAATCCCAGGCCGGGCGAAACGGTGTTGGTGGGTCAGAATCCGCAGAGCGCGACGACCGTTTATGGAAGGGGCGCGCTTTTTCTCGGCATGCCATTCCTCGGGATGGGAGGATTCATCATCTTGATGGCCGCCGGCCTCATCCCCCTGAAAGGACATTCGTCGGATCCTCCGTCCTGGGTGCTTGGACTTTTTGGGGCGATCTTTGCCGTGCCCGGCGCGTGGTTCATGTTGTACGGGATGCGCGGGATTCTGACGGACCGACGGGTTTCGCGGACGTCGTTGCGATACCCTGACGAACCCTGGCGGGCGGATTACGGTTGGAACGAGAACGGCATCGGCGATCAGCAGAAGCGCGGAGTCGTTCAGATGTTCCTGGCGATGATGTTCATGTTTCTGTTCGTCGCGCCATTTAACTACATCGCCTTCCAAGCGGTCCAGGGCGGATCAAAGCGGGGCTACATCTTCGCCGGCGTCGATCTGTTCGCGGCGGTGTACGCGATGGTCTTCGGCTATCGATTCGTCCGCTGGCTCAAATTCGGGACCGGGCGATTGAAGTTTCGGCGGTTTCCGTTCTTCCTGAGTGAAGAACTGGAAGTCGATTATGTTCCGGCCCGTAGACTCGGAAGTCTGAAGAAACTGGCCTGTACGCTGCGGTGCATCCGTGAAGCCTACGAAACTCGTCGAGTGGGCAACGAGAGCCAGCAGCAAATCGTCTGTTATGAAGTTTTCAGGGACGCCAAAGAGTTCGACGGCGCGACGCTGGCGGATGCTTACGACGGGTCGGTCTCGCTTTCGTTCGCATTGCCCGCCGACCGACCGACGACGCATCTGTCCGGTCATCCACCGATCTATTGGGAACTGGAGGTGTCCGCGGAAACCAGCGGCGTGAATCTCGATTCGAGATTTCTGGTCCCGGTCTATTGCAGGGACTCCGCAGCGCCGGTGACGGCGAATTCGGACGAAACCAATGCCTTGCGAGATCGTCTGACGACCGCGGGGCGACCGGCGAAAAGGAGTCAAGCTGAGCCGCCGGATCCGCAACCGGTCGGAAGCGCCTCCAGCGTTCAGGACGGCTACAAGTGGTAGCGCCTTTCCAGGTCGCCCGAAATGCGGACGGCCGACGGATTACGATGCCTTGAAAACGCTCTTGGCGGCGTCGTAGGCCGCGCGATCGGCCGGCGCGAAGCCCTGTACATTGAGCTGATTGCATAGCGGTTGGTCGTTCTTGGCATCGTTGAGGAGAAACTCCTTGAGCTTCTCGGTCTGTTGCGGATCGGCCGAAGGGCCGGCCACGATGACGATTTCCGGAATCGCCGCCGTCTCGCCGACGATCGTGAACTGGTCCCTGGACGGGCCGGTGATCGGGTTTCCGCCTTTTTCCGGCATCTTGTTGAAGTCGATTTCGTCGACCACGCCGGCGTTGACCGTCAGATCGAACCAGCTCTTGGCCGGCGAGACGTAAAGCCGTCCTTCAAACGACAGCGGCGGCGGGAGGATCTCCGGGAGTAGTTTTTTCAATGGAACACCCGCTTGCTCGAGCGCATTTCGCGCCGCAAAATCCGTCACCGGATCTTTGTAGGCGCCGAAGGCGAATCGTTTCCCGGCGCAGTCCGAAATGGTCTTCACGTGGGAGTTGGCGCGCACGACGATGTGTGCCTGACGGCTGGTCTTGCCCAGCGAATTAATGCCGGTCGCCAGCAGCGTCAACTTGCTCGGATCCTCAACGGCGGCGTATTCCGCGGCCGAGAGGATCGCAAACGGCACATTGCCCATTTCGAGCTGCTTGCCGATCGCCGCGCCGTTTGGCTGCGAGTTAAAGCTGACTGGCTTGCCGAACGTCTTTTCCATCCCCATTTGCAGCGCGCGATATTCGGCCGGCACGCCGAAGAGATCGGCCTTGGTGGTCCCGATTTGGACGATTTGTCCGGGCTTCGCGCCACTCGACTGGCAACCGGTTCCCAGGATCAAGGCCAGGGAAACAATCGGTAAAATGAAAGATCGTCTGGTCATGTGCAAGCCTCCAAACGTTAAACCGCGGACCAAGCCGCCTATGGATTGAATCGGCAGTATAACGTTGGTTTGCGTAGGGACTCAAGGCGGGGGTTATCGCGTTGAGGTGGACGTCGGGAGGGCGTTGAGCAGTTCGTGAACCAGCGGTTTTTCGCGGGCGGTAAGCCGCTGTGACCATCGTTGGACCCGTTGAACGTTCCGCACCGGGCCCGACGAGCCGCCGGCTTGTTGGGCGTCAAAGGAGACGAAATCGCCGCCTTGCAGATCGTCGGCGACTCGGCTTCCGTCAAAGGAATAGGCTTCGCCGTTGTCGGTGACGATGGTACCGCTGCCGGTGCCCGGACGAAACGCGAGGACGTAACCGTGCATGGAAGGAACCCTGAAAGCCGCGTTCGATCTTCGACTTTGGAGTCCGTTCCTGTCGGCTCGGCCGCGATGGCGTCCAAGTCCGGCTCAACTCCCTTGAGACGTGACGCGAGCAAGGATACCCACAGAACGGAAAAGTTGCACGTGCTATTTTTGCCCGACGCGGGTGTCGCGCCACAGCCGAACGCAACCATCGGGCAACCAAGAGGTTGTTGAAGATGTTGAAATCGAAGATGGCTCTGGGCCCTTCGTCCGTCAGGGGTTTTCGTTATGGATAACCTGAGCCCCTTCATCGGTGACCATCCAGACGACCTGGTTGCGGGCATCGTTCAGCGAGTCGCTGGATCGGTCTAGGACAGTGGCCAGAATCGTTCCGCCGGCCACGTATTGAAACGGCTGGACGACGTTGTCCGTGGTGGTCTTGTCCAGCCGCCACTCCGGCGCGGTGCCGGCGCCGGCGTTGCAGACGGTGCCTTGAATCCTGGACGCGTTCGCGGATTTTCCGATGGGCAGGTTGTTGATGCTGGAATAGACGAATCCGCGCTGCGTGCAGAGGTCGCCGCCGGTGCAGGTGAAATTCGGGTCCGAATCGCCGAAGACAATCAATTCGGGCAGGGGAATGAAGGTTCCGCCATTGTCTCGCCGTCGCAACGAAATCGTCGTCGCCGTCGCCGGATCGCCGCCGGGATTGGCGGCCAGGAATTGCTCGGGAAGTTCGTTGATTCCGTATTTCAAAATCAGGAGGCGGTTGCCGGACAGCAGCGTCAGCACATCGCACCCGATGGTGAAGGTGTTGCCCGATCCGGCGGGAATGGCGTCGGTGTAACCGGCGTTGAGATAGTCCTGGACCTGGGCGTCGCAAACAAATCCGCCGGGGCCCGCGGAGGCCAGCAGCGAAATCGCAAATCGCACTTTTTGTTGTGCCTGGTTGCTGAGCGAGACTTGGATGCCGCGAAGCGCCGCGTCCAAATTGCAAACCGAGTCAATCGGAATGGAGGTGTCCGGCCCCGTTGTCGTCGGAGGCGTCGGTGCGGGACCGGGCCGGGGCGTGATGTTGGACGCGAATTGGGCCGCGAGGAACGGATTGACACCCTTGCAGCCCAGGACGACCGCGCTGACAAGGGCAATCAGCACGACCACAACGCCGGGCATCGATAAGCGACGCATCAGGAAATTCATCTTGGGCCTCCTCGAAGGCTTGGTTCTTCGCATTCGCGAGAGCTAACGGCGACGTTTGGTGGCTCGACGCTTTTGGGCGGGCCTGTCGTCGGTGGCCTCGGTTCGTCCAGCCCAGTCGGGACGGACACCCCAGGCGGGTAGGTCGGTCGGATTCTCCCCTCAAGGACCTCTTTTCGACCGCTCTATCGATTGTACCGCCTCGCCGGGTGCGAAGCAACGGGCAACTACGGTCCGAAGCGCCCAATTCCACGTGGGGAAACGCACTCTGCTGGAAGGAGGTCCACGGCCGGTAATAGGGCCTGAGATAGAAACGAGTTATGGGTATTTGGGCTACCCCTGTTCCTCTTCGGGCTTGCCGTTCGTTTTGTCTTCTTCCGGCATTTTTGTGGGTTCGTTGACGACCGTGACCGGGGCGATTTTCTCCAGGCTCTCTTTGATCTTGGCCGATTCGCCGATCACGACGATTGACAATTTCTTCGGATCGATCAGTTGGTCGGCCACTTTCTTCACGTCCTCGGCGGTCGTCGCCTTCACGCCCGCGAGATATTTCTGAAGATAATCCGCCGGGAGATTCTGCGTCTCGATCATCCATAGATCGCCGACCGTCGCTTCGGGCGTTTCCCGGTCCCCGGGGAACGAACCGGTAATGTAGGTCTTGGTGTCGTTCACTTCTTCCTCGGTCGGAAGCGTGCCGCGCATCTTGTCGATTTCCGACAAGATCACCTTGACGGTGTCGGCGGTCGTCGGCGTCTTGGTGAAGGTGCTGACGCTGAACTCGCCGGCAAAGCGCCGCGCGTTGACGCCGCCGCGCGCGCCGTAGGTCAGACCCTTGTCAACGCGGATCGCCTTGTTCAGGCGGCTGTTGAATCCGCCCCCGAAGATGTTGGCCATGACCCGCGATGGAAAATACATCGGATCCGAACGAGTGATGCCGACGTGCCCGACACGGATCTGGCTCTGCACCGATCCAGGCCGGTCATAGAGATAAATGTGGGTGGGGCCGCGATCGGGCACCTTGGCGATGGTCGGCGGCGTGAATTTTCCTTCGACTTTCCAGCTTCCCAGGTGCTTTTCCGCCAGCTTGAAGCCGTCGGAGGGTGTGATGTCGCCGGCCAGATAAAAGACGGCGTTTTCAGGGCGGATGTTTTGCGACCACCAGGCCTTCATTTCGTCGATGGTGACGTTGTCCAGGTCTTCCAGTTCGCCGGTTGTCGTGCGGCTGTAGGGGTGATCGCCATAGAGTTGTTTTCGAAGCTGCCGCTCCGCGAGGTATTCCGGCGTCCGCGTGGACACCAGCAGGCCCATTCGTGTCTGTTTCATGAAGACGTCGAATTCGTCCTTGGGGAAGGTCGGGTTTTCGACGACGTCGCGGAGCAGTTGCGCCGCGAGATCGAGCTTCGGCAGGAGCGCCGACGCCTGAACCTCCGACGCATCCATCGACGCCGAACCGTTGAGGCTGACGGCGTTGGATTCCAGCGTCTCCGCCAGTTCCTTGGCGCTGTGCGTCTTTGTTCCTTTGGTCAGCAACCCCATCGTCGCATTGGCGACGCCGGGCTTCGTCTCGGTCCACGCGCCGCTGCGGAAGTTCAGCGACATCGATACCATCGGCACTTCGTGATTGCTCACAACGACGACGCGCAGACCGTTGGCCAGCGTCTGATCGGTGTGCGGCGTCTCAGGATACTCATCCAGGAGCCTGGCCTTCGGCGGTTCGGCCGGAAATCCCTGGGGTCGCTTGGCGTCCGCTTTGGGGCCGGTCCGCCTGGCCAGGCGATTCGACCCGTCGTCTTCGACGGGTGGTTTGTTGTCGGGATCATCCTTTTCGTTTTTCCCACCGAGAAGCGATCCCACCATCCCGCCGGCGCTCGGTTCGATGGAGACGTTGATGACGCTGTCTTTCGGGAGATACTTCTTGGCGACGCGCTTGACGTCATCCAGCGTCACGGCGTCGATCTCCGCCAGGCGCCGATTGATCCGTTCGGCGTCGCCCCAGAGTACCGCGTATTGGCCGAGCAGCCCGGCCTTGTTCGCGACGGTCAGCGAGCCCATGACCTCATCGCGGCGCTTCTGATTCTTCATTTTCTCAAGCTCTTCCGCGTTGATGCCCTCCTCGCGGACTTCCTTGATGTGCTTCTTGATGGCCTTCATCAGTTCTTTCTTGTCGCCGAAAGGCAGGAGCACGCCGCCCGCCGCGGCGATGCCCGCCTTCTCAAAGCCGAAAGCGCCGGCCAGCGCGACCTGGGCGATCTTCTTATCCTTGACGATGTCCCAGTAAAGCCGGCTTGATTCGCCGCCGCCCAGCGCTCCCATCAGGATTTCCAGCGGCAAGGCATCGGGATGTTCCTCGGACACCGTGAGATAAGCGACGCCGACCACCGGCAACGGCCCCTTGTCCTCGGGCAATTTGATCGTTTGCGGTTTCGTCGGCGGTTCGATCTGGCAGCCCGGCCTGGGTGGTTGCGGGCATGGCGGAATCCACTCAAAGTATTTCTTCGCCAGCGCCTGCACATCTGCGTTCTTGACCGCGCCGACAACAACGAGCGTCGCGTTGTTCGGTGCGTAATACTTGTCCCAGAACGCGGAAACTTCCTCGACTTTGGCCTGACGCAAGTTGGAAATCTGCCCGCCGGGCGTCCAGCCATAGCACTGCTTGTCAAAAACTTTTTCGAGGAGCCGCTCGGGCACGCGGCCGTAGGGCCGGTTGATGCCCATGCGCAGTTCCTCTTCAACGACCTTGCGCTCCGTCTCGAAACCTTTCTTGTCGATCTTGAGGAACGCCATCCGCTCCGACTCAAGCCAAAGCGCCAGTTCGAGTTGGTTTGAGGGCAGTTCCTCGACATAGACCGTCTGATCGAAGGATGTGTACGCATTGCAGTTCCCGCCGACGCGGCGGATGTTGTCGAAGTGCGCCGTCTCGCTGAGCCGGTCCGTCCCGCGGAACATCATGTGCTCGAACATATGGGCGAAGCCCTGCCGGCCCGGCTCTTCGTTCTTCGAGCCGACGTGGTACCAGACCTGCACGGCGACGATCGGGCACGAAAAGTCTTCCAGGCTGATGACCTTCATGCCGTTCTTGAGTTCGAGCTGCTCGAAGGGATACCGCCGGTCACCGGCCAAGGCGGGAGTCGACGCAAAAACGATGGAGCACAGTGTGAGAATGAGACGCTTCATGGCGGGAAACTCCTGAAAGTCGAGGGGGAACACCTAATGACAAAAGATCGCTGCCGTCCCCATGAAAACGACCCGCGAGCCGTTGATTCACGCCAAGAGTATCCTGTCGTTGCCGGGTTGTGGCAATGAGTGGACGATTTGACCCGTGATTTCGCCCGTCATAGCGTAGAATCGATGGGCACAAGACGAGATGAGGCCGACGCTTCCGCAGGCCGCTGGCGGCAATTCCTCGGCCTCAACGCCTCCACCGTCGCCCTGCTCGCCGCGATCCTGTTCATCACCGCCAGTACCGAACTCTGGTCGCCGCTCGTCCCGCAATACCTGAAAGACCTTCGCCATCACGCCCAGAAAGGCGACGTCGGGTTCATCCTCCTCATCGGCCTCTACGGCCTCTATCGCGACGGGCTAGAGGCGATCAATTACTACGCGGGCGGGGCCATCGGCGGCTGGCTCAACACGCGCCGCGCCTTGTTGTTCTTCAACGTCCTTCCGCTCGTCGGCTTGGCGATCATTCTGTTATGGCAGACGCCCCTCGCAGTTTTCGTCGCCATCCCCTTTATCTTCGTCTGGGATTCCATCGCCGGCCCCGCAACGCTCACCGTCGTCGGTGATGCCATCCCCCCGGACCGTCGAACGATGGCCTTCAGCCTCCAGGCGATCTCCCGTCGCGCGTCGCGCATCCTGGCGTATTCCATCAGCGGGTTTTTCGTCTGGCGGCTCGGCAGCATCGACGGTGTCCGTGCGGACCTCATCGTATCGATCGCATTCATTCTCCTGGCGGTTGGGATGCAGGCCCGCTTCATGCGCACCGCCAGTCGCGATTTGCAGTTGACGATGCATCGGCCTCGTCATTTGTTCCAGCAATTCCCCGCCGATTTGAAACGCCTGCTCGCCGCCGACATCTTCGCCCGATGGGCCGAGGGGCTCGCCGGTCCGTTCATTATTCTCTACTGCGTACCGATCCTCTCAGCCGACCTGGCCAAAGGCGCGGCGCTCTATCAATCCGTCCTTCTCAACATCCAGGCCGCGGTCAACATCCTGCTCTATCTCGTCATCGGCCCGCTGGCCAGCCGCGAAGGGCTCGCCAAGAAACCGTACATCGGCCTGACGTTTATCTTCTTCGCCCTCTTCCCCCTGAGTCTTGCAACGCTTGGGCCATCGTTCGGAATGATCGGTCTGGCGCTGGCCTTCGTCGTCGGCGGGATGCGTGAAATCGGCGAACCGGCGCGCAAGGCGATGATTGCCGACTTGGTGCCTCCGGATATGAAAACCCAGGCGATCGGCCTCTACTGGAGCATCCGCAGTGCGGCAGTCATGTGGGCCTCGCCGGTCGGCGCGCTGGCCTGGATCGTCGGCGATCGCATTTCGCCCGGCGTCGGCCCGCTGGGGACGTTCACCCTCGCAGGGTTGGCCGGTCTCGCGGGCGCTGCCCTGTTTTTCACCCGATTTGGCCGCTCGTAGGGTCGCCCCCCAATATTTTTCTCCCGGCGACGTTTTTCCTGTCAGATTTCGCATTCAACGGTGTAGGGACTAACGGAAGGGGAATTTCTTCGTCCCCAATGCCCGACGGATCTCGGGCCGATTGGCGGTGGGCGCCGAAGCGCGCGTCGCAGCGGAACGACAAATTGGCCAAGGCGCCCACCCCAAACTTGCTCAGATCGCTGGTCCGTTGCGCATACGACGGCCGAGCAGCGTGCTCCCGATCGCCGCGCAGGCGATGGCGATGCCCAGTAGGACGGCGCACTTCGGCGCGATGCCGGAAAAGCCTTCAAACGCGATCACGCTCATAAAGCCGTCAAAGGACCATCCGTTGATGGTGAGCAGGCCGAACTTCTGCATCCAATCCGGCATGATGTGCCGCGGCACCATGCTCCCGCCGATCGCGCTCATCGCCATGATGACCGTGGTCCCCAGTGCGTCCAACTGATCGGGGTCTTTGCACAGCGAACCCAGCATCAATCCAAAGCCGATCGTGGCCAGCGCGGTGCAGAGCGTAACGACGAACAGTCCGCACGCGATGTCCCAGATCCTCACGCCGAAAACCAGCCAGGCGAAGGTGTACATGACATAGCACTGAAGCATCTGGGTCGTCAGCATTTGAAGCATACCGCCCAGCAGCATGTGCGCGGGATGGATCGGCGCGGCCATCAGTCGCCGCGTCTCGCCGCTCTTGAGCGATTCCAGCATGCCCCGCGCCGCCCCCGCCGCGCTGAAAAGGAGAAACATCGGCACGAGACCGGCGAGGAATGTATGCTTTGCCACGTTGGCAAGCCGATGAACGCGAACGCTGTGCCGGTCGATCTTGACCAGCGCCCGTTCGTCCGCTTCGGCGGGTTCGCTCGCTGGGGGTTTCCTTTTCTTCCCGACGTTGAACATGCTGGTGAACAATTGCCGGCCCGCGGCCATCTGGACGAGCCCCCCGGCGATCTGCGATTCCATCGGATCCAACTCGTCGAAGTGCATCACAATGCCCTGGTGCCGGTCGGGCCGGTGCAGCATGTCCGGAGAGTCGTGATAGCCCTTGGGAATGACCAGCGCGACGCGGTAATTGCCGTGACTGCGAATCGCCTCGATCGCCGCATCGGCGGTGAGCGGCGGACCGTCGGGCTCTCCGTTGGTCGTCTGGATGACCTTCATGTGAGTCGCCCCCAGCGACTCGATGAATTGCCGCGAGGCCTCGCTGTGGTCTTCATCGACCACCGCGACGCGAAGCGGCCGACCGGCGCCGGCCGGCCCCGAAAAGATATTGGTGAAAACCGTGTACAGAACGATGCCGGGGAGAAACATGACCGCCAGCGTGGCCTTGGACCGGCAAAGAATCCTTAGCCCGTTGCCTGCGATGAGAAATATGATCTTGAGCGATCGCAGCACGACTAATCCCTTAGGGCCCGGCCGGTCAGGTCCAGGAAGACATCCTCAAGATTGGGCTCGGCCAGACGCAGCGCCGTGGGGTGCAGGCCGAGACCCTCGGCGGCACTGGCCGCTTTCAGCAGGACGTGCTCTCCTGGCGGCACGGTGAGGTGCGCAACGGTTTCTTTTTGTGTCCACGCGACATGACCAAGCGCCGCGGCGAGTTTTTCCGCGGCGTCCGGCGTCATGTCCAGCGCTTCGACGACGAGCGCGAGCTTTTTGGTCGTCGCCTTAACCAGTTCATCCAGCGTACCCATCGCCAGGATTTTCCCGTGGTCGATGATCGCTGTGCGTCGGCAAAGTCGCTGCGCTTCTTCCATGTAATGTGTGGTGTACAGAATCGCCTTCCCGCCGGCCGCGAGTTTTTCGACGACCTCGAAGATGTAGGCCCGCGCCTGGGGATCGACCCCCGCCGTCGGTTCGTCCATCAGGATCAGGTCAGGTTCGTGCAGGAGCGCGGCGGCGATGTTGAGCCGGCGCTTCATTCCGCCGGAAAACGAATGGACCAGATCGTTGGCGCGGTCGGAAAGACCGACATCCCTCAGCGCTTGATCCGTCTTTCGTCGAAGCTCCGATCCGCCGAGGTCGTAGAGCCGTCCGAGGAAATGCAGGTTCTCCTTCGCCGACAACCGCTCCGACAAACTGATTTCCTGGGGAACGTAGCCGATCCTGCGTTTGTAGGCCGCCGACCGGGAGATGGGCACACCGTTGACGGTGACCGTTCCCCGGTCGGACTCGAGCGTCGTCGCGATGATATTGATCGTCGTGGACTTGCCCGCGCCGTTGGGTCCGAGCAGGCCGAAGATTTCGCCGGCGTCCATGTGGAAGCTGACGCCATCGACGGCGCGGAGCGAGCCGTAGGATTTTTGAAGTTGTTGAACGTCCAGGACGGGCAAGGCGTTGCTCCCAACGGCATTCGAGGCGACGATTCTATGGTTTGCCGCCCGATGTGCGAGAGATAATTCTCGCCGAGGATGAATTGTGCCGACACCCGAAGTTATTTCGTCTTTGGTCAGGCTTCGCGCGTCTTTCGGCCGGACGAAGCGATCGGCCAGGCGGCGAGTGTTGGAGCGGGCGTCGCGGTGGTCGATCGGTGATTCGCAGACGATCCGCGATTACCACGAGGCCTTGCTGTTCATGGCGGCCCATCCGGACGATCGCTCGATCCTTCGGCGGGTCGATCGGGAACTTCTCCGTCTCAGCCGCACCGTTCGATCCATGCCGAACCGTCAGGTCAGACGCCTGGAGAACAGCGGCATCGCCGGATCCCATGTGGTTTGCCCATTCTCGCTGGATGTTTGCCGCTGGCTGACGGATCAGTTCGAGCGGGAGATCGCCCTCGACTGGGACGACGATAACGGCGACGAGAGTTTCGACGAGTTTTTGAATCACGTGGCGACGTCCGTGGAGCGCGACGGACTCCTGTGTGAACGACTCTCCACTCGCGAGTGGATTCGTTTGGCCGCGGGTCGCGGCCGATCCGATTTGTCCTGGCTCATCCGGCGCTTCGATAGCCTGGCCGCCGCGGACACCATTCGCGAACAGGTCTTCGAAACGCTCGATCTCGCCGTTCATTGGTCGTTACGGGGCCGGCGATCGTCGAGAACCTTCTTACGATTTCCGCCGCGAAACATGTACTGGCAGACCGGCGACTTTCTTCGCAATCCAGATGTGCCCACGATCCTCGGAAAGGACTTGCCGGCGTTCCGTCCGCTTTCCGTCGAGAAAGCGCGAGCGCTCCTCAATGTCTGCCGGGCGACACTTTGCGTCCGCCGCCGCGAAATCGACACCCTGACGTACGCCAACGAGCGCGAGGTCTATCTGTTTCGGTTGGAGCGGGGCATCGACGTGCTGGACGTCGGGTGCGGTCGCGGCCGGGCGGTGCTGGCGATGGCCGAGCGGTTCCCGGCGAGCCGATTCTCCGGGTACGACTTCTCGGAGGAGGCGGTGCGGTGGGCGGAACGGGCAGCCCGGGACCGGGGCTTGCGGAACGCCCGGTTCGCCGTGCGGGACGCGGCCCGGATGACGGACGAGGCCCGGTACGACCTGGTGACGGCGGTCGACGCCATCCACGACCAGGCGGACCCGGCCGGGGTGCTGCGGCACGTCGCCCGGGCGTTGAAACCGG
>CAYPXR010000068.1:0-18916 GCA_964414585.1 uncultured Planctomycetaceae bacterium | reverse complement strand
CTTGTTCACCGGCCAACACCCTCGATGGGCCGCCGAGGAGGTCGGAAAACGAGAACGGTAAACGGAAATTCCCATGACTGACGCATCGACGGAAAAAAGAATGCGAAATTCAACTGCTACAATGCGTTTTTTAGCAGCCTGCTAGGCCCTGGCCCGCACAATGGAAAGCCGCTCCTAGGAGATGCCTCGCTGTCGCAGGGCCTCGTAGAAAAACAGCGCCGCCGTCGTAGCGACGTTGAGGCTGTCGGCGCGGCCGCGCATCGGGACGGACGCCTGGATGACATGGAGCTTTCTCCATGCGGCGGAAAGCCCTTTTGACTCCGAGCCGAAGACAAACGCGACGGGTCTCCGCAGATCGACGGTCGTATAGACGGCCGCGCCTTCCGGCGTCGCCGTGATGATCGACAGGTTCCTCTCTTGAAGCCATTCGATCGCTTCCGTCGAACTAGTCTCTACGACGGGGACGCAAAAGATTGTGCCGAGGCTGGCGCGGATGACGTTCGGACCGTAGAGGTCCGTACCGGGATCGACGACGAGTATCGCCTCCACTCCGGCGGCGTCGGCCGTTCGCACGATCGCGCCGAGGTTGCCGGGCTTCTCCAGCCCTTCGATGACGGCGATCATCGGGGTCGGCGAAAGGTGTAAATCGTTCCGCAACATCGTCGGCCGTTTCGCGACGGCGACGAGGCCGCCGGTTCGATCGCCGTAACGGATTTTGTCGAAGACGGTTTCGCTGACCTGCGTGACCTGAGCGCCGCCGGTTTCGATTTTCTTTACCAGAACCCGTGCGGCGTCGCCATCGAGGAGTCGGTCGCAAAACAAAACCTCTACCATCTCAACGCCGGCATCGACCGCACGACCGATCTCGCGGACGCCGTCGATGAGGATGCGGACCCCTTCCGCCCGGCCGCGCTTGCCGCGCAGGCGGAGCGTTTCTTTGACGCGGGGGTTGCCGGTGCTGGTGATGATCTCGTTCAAAAGTTGCTCCATCGTATCGCGGCGAGGGCGACGTAGTATCGCCAAATCCAGAGGGCGCAAAGAAACCCATTTCCCATCAAAAGCGCCACCGGTTCCGGCGGCAATCCCAAGATGTAGAGCCGATGTCCCAACCATTGTTCGATGAGATTTGACAGCCAATTACCATTCGTTAGTAAAACGCCGGTCATGAAAAGACCATTAAACAAACTGAATACCCACAGAAACGCGGACTCATAATAAAATACTTTTCTTGCCCACGAAAAATCCGTCAACGTCCTTTTTCGAATCCAGTCCAAAACGACCACCATTGCCAACAAGCGGTGAAGTCCCCATGCGACAAACGCAACCATCCACGAAGCAACGACCGGGATGATGATCCAATCCTTTCCGCCGGGCGACAAACGATTGGAGAAAAAAATGAACATGCCCAGCAGCCACAAACCCGCACCGATTCCGATCGATCCGATTTGCGATTCGCCGAATCGATTCGGCGCGGTGAAGGGTGATCGTAATTTCAGGGTTCCATAAAATTTCCGGGGATCCCGAATGACCGCGAACACCGTCAGGATCCAACTCCGGGCGCGCTGTGTGCGTTCCCATTCGCAACCGGGCCTGCGAAAACCCGGCTCTAATGAGGATCTCAACGCCAGCCCGCATTCAGGGCACTTTCCATCTTCCGGTTGGTGCGTCAGGTCGTAACCGCAACCCTCGCAACGCGGCGAATTTGGCGCGGAGAAGGATGCAACACCTACGCCCTGGATCGCACGCGACGTCCAGGCAGCCAATATCAGGCCACACGCTGGAATTCCAGGGACAAGAACGGCCTCCCAATCCGGACGGCGCCGAAGACCATGTAGCGATGCCCCGGATGCCAGGAACGCCATCAACACCAGGGCCATGACAAGTACCAGCGCAAGGAAAAGACTCTCCGTCGCAACCCGAAGGCATGCACCATAGGATTCAAACGGTGGACCCTCGCGATGAACTTCCACGAGATGGACCAGCGCCGACAAGAGTACGAAGCTCACGCAGCCAACAGGAACCCAGAAAAAAACAAGGCCGATTCCATCCATCCAATGCGCGCCATAGAGATCACACCAGGCTTCCGAAAACGCCTGATAGGCTTGGCCATCGGGATAGCCCCAATCCCCAAGCCGAACGAATGCGTTTTCTGACACCATCGTACCGACAATCACCGCCGTAATGGCCACCGTTACAACGGTGAATCTCATCCAGACGGACCGTCGTGAGATTTGCGTGAGTTCGTGCCCCGCCGCCATCGGGTGAAGCAATATCTGGAACGGCCTGTGCAAATGGTCAGCCCTCAGGAATTGAAACAGAAGACGGCGAATGATTATCCGGCATATGGCTGAATCTTCGCCGGCCCCTTCTGGACGAACTCGGCCGGGTCGCGGATCGACTCCAAGGCGAACAGATCGGTTGTCCGGCTGTACAGTGGCCCGCCCATTCGGCCGACCGCCTGAAGTCTGAGCGGGTCGCAGGTCATGTCGCCGGGCATGAGCACTGCTTCATCGACGTGAACGGCGATGACCTCGCCGAAGACGGCTTGCCCCGCGCCGCTTTGATCGCCGAGGGAGACAATTTGGCGAAGTTTGCATTCGATGTTCACCGGGCTCTCCTTTACCAGCGGCGGCCTGACCTTTTTAGCCGGCAGTGGCGTCAGCCCGCTCCTTTCAAACTCGCTGATACCGTGTTCGAACTCGGTGCTGCAAATATTCATCCGCTCGGCGATCGGCTCGGTCACCGTGGCGATGACGAATTCTTTCGTCGCCTCGATGTTTCGCAGCGTGTCCTTGGGCTGGGCATGGCGGTTCAGCGCTGGTGAGAAAACGACGATCGGCGGGTTGGCCGAGAGCATGTTGTAGAAGGAAAACGGCGCGAGGTTGGGCCGCCCCTCTTCATCAACGGTCGAGACGAACGCGATCGGCCGTGGCTGGACGAAGGAGAGATACAAGCGGTGCATCGCCCGCCAGGAGTGTTCGGTGTTGGAGAGGTCGATGTACATATCGCGGATTGTAACTCGATTTCGCCGGGGGTACACCGCGACCGACACGCCGAACCGATCGCTGTCCCAAAGTGAGCGCCCCCGATATAATGTGAGCATGAAAATCCCCGATGTGGATTTCGCCGTGACCCCCGTCCGAGTTCCAATGGAGTGGATCATGCGCGCTGAACGAGCCGTGGAAAAAGTGCGGGAGAGGCTGCTGCGAACGTGCCGGGCGTTGGAGTCCGGCGGCGTGCCCTACGTCGTCATCGGCGGCAATGCCGTGGCGATCTGGGTCGGCAGCAAAGACGAGGGGGCTATTCGTAACACGAAAGACGTGGACGTGCTGCTTAACCGTGGCGACCTATCCCGTGCCGGCCAAGCCATGGCCGCAGCCGACTTTGACATGGCCGAGGTTGACGGAATCACCATGTTTCTCGATCGATCCGACCCCATGCCAAGCCGAGGCGTCAACGTCATCTTCGCGGGCGAGAAGATCAAGCCGCGCGATCCGTATCCGGCGCCGCAAGTGGTCAAGGGCATCCGAAGTCCGGAAGGGGTTGATGCGATTCAGTTGCGGGAATTACTGATCCTAAAACTGATTGCCTTCCGCGACATCGATCGCGTGCACATCCGCGACATGATCCGCGTCGGCCTGATCGAGGACGCCGTGGCCGATCAAGTCCCCCCGGAGCTTCGTCCTCGCCTAGATGAGATTTTCGCTACTCCGGACGGTTGATGACCATGCCGACTACGGCTATCAATGCTCTAACTGAACTTTGTTTTCCAACACCCCAAGCCCTTCAAACTCCATTCGAATCGTATCCCCCGGTTTCAGAAACTTCTGCAACTCCGCCCCGCAGCCGCCGCCGACGGTGCCGCTGCCGAGGATGTCGCCCGTAAAGAGCGTCCTCGCGGCGCTGGCGAAAGCGATCATCGATTCGAAGCGGTGCTTGACTGTGCCGTACTTTCCGTCGGTCCACTTCTCTCCGTTGACGAACGCCCGCATGGAGACGTCATCGAGGTTGCGGATTTCGTCCGGCGTGACGAGGTACGGCCCCAGCGCGCTGGCGAAATCCTTGCCCGGCGACGGGCCCATGTTGATCGGCATCGCTTTCTTCTGCCGTGCCCGCGCCGACAGGTCGTTCAGGATCGTGTAGCCGGCAATGGCGGATCGCGCGGATTCGACCGTCGCAGTGCGGATCGGCTTGCCGATCACGCAGGCTAATTCGCATTCGTAGTCCATGCGATCTTCGCCGGGCGGATAGTACGCGGTCATGCCGTGGCCGATCATGCTGGTGGCGTTCGAGTTGTAATAGGCGGGGATCTCGTACCATTCCGGCACGATGAAGTCGAAGCCACGCTGCTTCCGCATGGTCATGACGTGCTGTTCAAAGGCGTAGAAATCGAGATATTGCGACGGCCGCAGGACGCACGGGCCGAAGTAGACGGACTCCGGGGCGACGCCTTCCTTCGACGAGAGCCCGGCGATTTCCTTGCGAAACGCGTCCCACTCGGGTCCGGCGGCGACGGCGGCGGTCAGGATTCCCGCGTATTCCGCCGAGCGAATGTCGTGGTGTTTCGCGGCACGATCGGTGAGGTCCACCACTTTGCCGTCAATCAGCAAACCAAGCGATGCTGAAACGGGAATCCGGCGAGCGAGGTCCGTGGCTCGATCTTTTTCCGTACGATAGAACTGGCAGAATTTCATGTCGATCTTGCTCCTGGCGGAATTATCACCGATCCGCGCGTGGATGAAAAGCAAAAGCCCCGGCCACGCTTGGCCGGGGCTCTATTGAACTGTAGTTCGAATCGAAACGCCTACTTCTTCCCAGCGGGACATGCGCCGCCGAATTGCGCGGCCATTCGCTTGGCACACTCTTCCGGCGAGACGTCTTCCTTGTGCGTGGCGACCGACCAGTGGTGGCCGAAGGGGTCGGCCAGTTTGCCGTAGCGGTCGCCCCAGAACATATCGGTGAGCGGCATCGTCGCCGTCGCGCCGGCCTTGACGGCCTGGTTGTAAACGGCGTCGGCATCCTTGACGTAGAGGTGGACGGTCACCGGCGTGCCGCCGATCGATTTGGGGCCGAGGCAACCGAAATCGGGGAACTCATCGGCGATCATTAAATAGGAATCGCCGATCTTGATTTCGGCGTGCATGATGCCATTACCGCCCGGTCCGCGCATGCACATGACTTCTTCTGCGCCGAAGGCCTTCTTGTAGAAGTCGATGGCCTTAGCGGCATCCTTAATGATCAGGTGGGGAGTGATGGTTCGGAATCCTTCTGGAACGGGTGAAACTGCCATGATCGTGTCCTTTCTCTACTGGGGCTCGCACCGGACCCTCCGTGGAAAGATTCTCAAACGGCCCACGTCCCTGAGCGAACCGTCACGGGTGTGATTCAAGCACATTATCGAGGGGAATCCGGGAGAATTCAACCGCGCTGCAGGGCCTCGAAAAGGGCCCTGAAATTGCCCTCGCCGAAGCGCTGGTTGCCGCACCGCTGAATCAATTCGAGGAAGACCGGCCCGGCGTGAGGTCGGCGGAATTGCACGGCCTGATCCTGGCAAAAGGCCTGGAGCAGATAGCCGCTCTTGTCGCCGTCGACGAGGATGCCGAGGCGTTCGATGTCCTCCAGGTTTTGCGAGAGACTGGGGGCTCCTGACGCACCGAGCCTGCCGGGCAAGGCCTGATAGTACGATCGCGGCGTGGGCATGAAGAAGACGCCGTTGGACCGGCAATGTTCGACGGATTTCATCATGTCCGACACGCCGAAGGCGACGTGCTGAATTCCGGGGCCGCGGTTCGTGTCGACATGCAGTTGAATCTGGGATTCGGCGAAACGAGGCCGCAACGGCTCGTTGGTCACCATCTTGATGCCGACGGTTTCATCCGCCATCGCCACGGAGGTCAATCCGCCGCCGACACCGGGGCGGTAATCCTCGCTATGAAACCGCACATCCCAACACCTCGAAAAGCCCATGACGCGCTCGTAAAACGCGAGCGTCGGCATAAGCGTGCGCGTGTTGGCCGTCAGATGATCGATGCCGGTGATGCCTGCGGGGTTGAGCCTGGGGTCGAAGGCTGCGATGCGATCCATCCCCGGCGGCAGCGTGTCGGCTCCCGCCGGCGTCTCAACGAAGGCGAACTCGACATCGCCGAGCGGCGTGGCAATCGAAATCGATCGCCATGGTCCTTCAGAGGCTTCTTCCGTTCGGACGAACTCCGTCGCCGTTGCATGTCGCTCTTGTAGCTGCGATTCCGTCGCCTGTACGTCCTGCACGAGGAAATTGACGCGCGAGATTCCCTCTGGATGGCGCTCCAGGTAACGCCGAACGGTCGAGCCGGGGTAGGCCGGTTCGTGGAGAAACAGCCGGACATCGCCGCAAGCGAAGTAATACCGCCGCGTGCCGCTCGATTCCGCCGCCGCGCCGCTGCTCGTCGCCAGGTGTTGGAAGCCGAAGCCTTGTGTCAGATACGACAGCCACGGGGCCGCGTCGAAGACGGAAATCTCGAGACTGTGAAGCCGCTGAATGCCCAGACCTGCCTTGGCCATGTTCGAACTCCTAAAGCGTCCCGCTCGGCGGCGGCGGACCGGACCTATGGATTTATCGGCTTGTTTGCAGGAGGAGGGTGACCGAGATAAGTCATGGGCCACTAATCACTAGCCACAGCCATTTTCTTCAGGCCGTCCCGAAGAGGCGGTCCCCGGCGTCGCCCAGGCCTGGCATGATGTAACCGTGGTCGTTGAGGCCGTCATCGACCGCCGCCGTGAAAATGGCGATTCCGGGATGCTGTTTGGAGAGAAAATCGATCCCTTCGGGTGAGGCGACGAGGCAGAGCACCTTGATGTGATCCGCCCCCGTTTCCTTGATCACGTCGATGGCCGCGCTGAGCGAGCCCGCCGTCGCCAGCATCGGGTCGATGATGATCACGTCCGTCTGGGCGATGTCCGGGGGGAGCTTTTTGTAGTAGGTGACCGGCTTCAGCGTCGATTTGTCGCGGTAAATGCCGAGATGGCCGACTCTCGCCGCCGGGAGCAGTTCCAGAATCCCCTCGACCATGCCCAGTCCGGCCCGGAGGATCGGCACGAGCGTCAGGCCGCGGGCCAGGACCTGGCCTTCGCACGGTCCCATCGGTGTCTCGATCTTTCGCGGCGCGGTCGGGTAGTCGCGGGTGATTTCAAAGGCCATCAGCCGGGCGATCTGCCCGAGCAGCCGGCGGAACTGCTCGACGCCGGTGTTTTTGTCGCGCGCGACGGTCAGTTCCTGTTGCACGACAGGATGGCGAATGACCGTCACGTTGGGCCAGGTGCGCTTGTTCATCGGCAATCTTAGTCGGTGACGACGGGATAACCGGCCTCGCGCCAGGCGCGGAAACCGCCGTCCATGGAGATCACGTTGCGATAGCCCATCTTCATCAGGCTCTCGGCGGTCAAGGCGGAGCGGAAGCCGCCGCCGCAATAGACGATGACCTCGGCATTCAAATCGGGGATGGCCTGTTCGATGTCGCGCTCGATGATGCCCTTGCCGAGATGCAACGCCTTCGGCAGATGGCCGGCGGCCCATTCGCTTTCCTCGCGGACGTCGACCAGGATGAACTTGTCGCCGCGATCCAGACGAGGCTTGACCTCTTGTATGTTGGTCTCGCGAATGCCTTTCTTGGCGTCTTCGACGAGTTTCAAGAAACGCGGTGCGTGCCTGCCCATGATGGCAACCTCCATTTCCCGATGACCTTGAACCGTGCCCGACGGGATTGTCGATGGGCCAGCTCCGATCGTCAAGATTGCAACTCGCGGGGAGGATCGTTTGACAGGCCCCGACGACCGATTTACAAGCGCGAGCGTGTGGAAATTAGTCGTTGGATTTTTCATCGTCGTCATCGCGGCCGTCGCCGGCGCGATGGCCGTGCGCGCATCGTCCCGCCGGCACCGGCGATTTCAGAATGCGATCCGACTCTGGCAGGAGACCGCGCCGGATCGACGTCGGGCAAGATTCGAATCGCTGACGGGCGGCGCCGAGCCCGACGCTCCCGCCTGGTATCTGCTGGGCTGCGCGTATTTGCAGGAGGGAAAGCCGCGGCTGGCGGCGCGCGCCTTTGGCGTCGCGCATCATGCGAATTACTCGCTGGAGACCGCGGCGCTGCTGACGTTTGCCTGTCTCAAGGCGTCGGAAGGGCCGAACTCGGATATCGTCGAGCAGTTGATGCGGACGTGGCATGAAATGCGCGAGCCGGACCTAATTCGCCACCGGGATGATCGGATCATGCTGGAATGCCTCGGCTCGACGGAGTCCGCTCCCCCGCTTTCACCGCTCGGCCGATTGATCTGGTTGACGGTCTCCCCAAATCAGCGGGAGAAAATAAATAAATTGACGGCGAACGGATGCCCCGATGCGAAGTCGCTTCGGCCTTCCGCGTCATCGAAATCCTAGACGTTCAATTCCAACAGATTTTTGGGCACCGTCGTCAGATTGTCGTGGCCGGTTTCCGTCACGATGACGAGGTCTTCAATCCGAATGCCGCCCCAGCCGGCGTAGTAGAGGCCCGGCTCGACCGTGACGGCCATGCCCGCCTCTACCTTTTTCTGGATGGTCTTTTTCAACCGTGGGTCTTCGTGAATCGCCAGGCCGACGCCGTGGCCGGTGCCGTGCTGAAAGGCGTCGGCGCAACCCTTTAACGCGAAATAGTCCCTGCACAGCGCGTCGAGTTCGTGGCAGGTCTTGCCCGGTTTGATGCCGTCGAGGCAGCGCTTCTGCGCTTCGAGCACAAGGTCATAGACCTCGCGCGTCCTCGCGTCGGCCTTACCCATGTAGATCATCCGCGTGAGGTCGCCGCAGTAGCCTTGATAAATGCCGCCGAAGTCGAGCAGCACGAGTTGATTCTTTTCGAGTTTGCGCGTCGGCGATGGTTCGTAGTGCGGATTGCAGCTCGTCTCGCCGAAGGCCACGATTGGATTGAAACTGTTGCCCTCGCTGTTTTCACGGAGGTAGTTTCCGATGGCCAGCGCCACCTGCTTCTCCGTCATGCCCGGCTTAATGTAGCCCGCGATGTACTTGAAACATTCGCTGGTGATGGCCTGTGCCTTGCGGATCAGCTCGATCTCGTCCGGCTCCTTGCGGACGCGGATCGCGGACATGACCTCTTCGGCCGGCGTCCACTCAACTTTCGACGTCTCTTTCAAAAGCCCGACCGCATCGCAATAGAGCAAGGCGTCCTGCTCGAAGCCGACGCGCTTCGCCCCGGCGGGCAACAGTTCCATGATCTTCTTCGCAAAGACCGCCGCGCTGGTCGGCGACTCGATCTGCTGCGCTGTCGCGCCTGGTAGTTTTGACGCCCCGGTGAAGTACCGACCGTCGCAGAGCAGGTCGCAACGCGCCGAGTGGATCAGCGCGAAGCCCTCGGGATCGCCGAAGGGCTGTACTTCGCCCGGCATCATCGGCTTGAAGCCGGTGACGTATTGCACGTTCTTGGGATTTGAAAGGAACAAGGCGTCCAGCGATGCGGCCTTCATGGCGGCACGAACGCGATCCAGTCGTGTGGCATTCATGGGTGGACCTCCCCTAGGATAAACAACTGTCGATACGGAAGTTTTATCCGACCGCCCGGCGGTTGGCAACGAGCGGCTTGCGACAAAGGGCGGATCGCTGCATAGTAGCAAAGGCGGGTAACGTGGCTATCAGATCAAGGAGTCTCCCATGTCTTCACGACGCGATTTTCTCACCGGTCTGGGCGTGTTCGGCGGCCTGGCGATGCTGCCGGAGCATTTCGGAATGTCGCCGGCGATGGCCTTCGACGACGACAAGGGAGGCGGAGGGCCGCCGGCCACCTACGAGTTGGCGCCCCTGCCATATGACTACAAGGCCCTCGAACCGTACATCGATGAAGAGACGATGCACATCCACCACGACAAGCACCACGCGGGCTATGTCAAGGGGTTGAACGCCGCGTTAACGGGCCTCGCGGCCGCGCGCGACTCCGGCGATTATGGAAACATCCAGCAGCTCTCGCGATTGCTGGCCTTTCACGCCGGTGGCTACTTCAACCACAACGTCTTCTGGCACAACATGGCCCCCGCCGGCAAGGGCGGCGGCGGCAAGCCCGACGGCAAACTCGCGGCGGACATCGCCCGCGACTTCGGCGGCTTTGACAAATTCCAGGCGCACTTCTCGGCGGCGGCGACGACCGTGGAAGGCAACGGCTGGGGCGTTCTGGCTTATCACTCCGCGCTGAAGCGGCTCGTGACCCTGACGTTTGTGAACCAGCAGCTGGGCACGCCGGTCGGGACGATCCCGCTGCTCATGTGCGACGTCTGGGAGCACGCGTATTATCTCAAATATCAAAACAAGCGGGCGGACTACATCAAGGCGTGGTGGAACGTCGTGAACTGGAAGAACGTCTCCGAACGCTATTACGCCGCGACGCAGGGTTGAGCCTGTAATTTCAAAAACTCGCCGGTCTCCATAAGGGCTGACGATGATCTGCGCAAAATGCCGCGCCACTATTGAGGACGACAGCAAGTTCTGCAAGATTTGCGGCGCACCCTGCGAGCGGCCGACGTTCGCCACGCCTCCCTCGACCACGGCGCCAACCGAGGCCGCAGGCGTCATGACGGCGGCGGCCGGCAGCCCGCGCGCTGCCGACGCCTATCGCGACCCCGCGCTGGAAAAACAGGTCTGGGAAGGCCGTCCGGCGTGGCGCGCCTACTATGGGATTTGGGCCGCATGGGTGATCGGGAGCATCCTGCTTTTCCTTCTCGCCCATCAATGGCAGGCGGGGCCCACGATTCACACGGCGATCTGGCTGCTGGTCGGGGCGACGGGCCTGGCACTGCTGGTTCGCGAGGCGCTGGTGATCCTGGGTCAGCGCTATCGCCTGACGACGCAGCGGCTCTTTCTGCACCGCGGATTGCTGACGCAAGTGACGGATCAACTGGAGCTGGTTCGGGTTGACGACGTGCGTCTTCGCCAGGGGATCGTCGACCGGCTCGTGAACACCGGCGACATCGAGATCATCAGTTCCGATCAGACGGACGAAAAGCTCACCCTGCAATCGGTCTTCAGCCCCGCCGAAGTCGCCGAGCACGTCCGCCGCAACGTCCGCTCCGCGCGAGGCAAAGGGTCGCTCTTCGTGGAGAACGTGTAGTTTCTACGGATTGGTCTTTCCCCGATATTTGATCACCTGCACCTTTTCCATCGTGACCAGCCCCTCCTGCACCATCTGATCGATGTGCGGCAGCAGCCCGTCGATCATTTCCCGGCTGTCGACGATCTCGATGACCATCGGCAGGTCTTCCGAGAGACGCAGGACCTTCAGCGTGTGCAGGCGGCTGTTGGCCCCGAAGCCCATCGGGCCGCGCAGCACCGTTGCCCCGGCGATGTGCATCTCGCGGGCCTTCATCACGATCGCCTCGTAGAGCGGCTTGCCCTGCCACTTGTCGCTCTCGCCGATGAAGATCCGCAACAGGCAGCCATCTTGTGGAATGGTCATCGCTTAGACTCCAAAAAGCTTCTGGCCCATCCGATGTCCGAACCAGGCCGCCGCCAGGCCCAGGCCGTTGCTCAGCACGATGTTCAGGATCGCGGGCGTCCACTGCCCGTCGGCCGCCAGCAGAAACGTCTCGCGGCCGAACGATGAAAACGTCGTGTACCCGCCGAGGATGCCGACGAGGATCGCCACGCGGTACTCCTCGCGGACCAGCCACGGGCCGGTCAATACCATGCCGAGAAAGCCAATGGCCAGACAACCCGTAATGTTGACGACCAGCGTGCCCACCGGGAAAGGACCGTTGCCGAGTTTCTGGACCCAGCCGCCGAGGGCGTAGCGAAGGACCGACCCCAATGCCCCGCCGACGGCGATCATCAGGAGTTTCTGCATGGTTACGATCCGCAGGCCGCGGCGCACGGCTCCAATCGATAGGAAGCGACGCGGCGCTGCTCCCACAAGTCCGTCGCCGGGGTGAATTGCTTGACGTCCGACCGGGCCAGATCCAGCTCTATTTCCTGCGAGCCGTCGGCCTGCCGCCAGGCGATGCCGCCGTCCGGATCGATCACGTATTGCGCCGCCTCCGACGCGATGATGAGATAAATGCGATTCTCGGCCGCACGGGCCCGCGCAAACGTGTCGTCCAACACGCGGCCCTTGGCGACGATCACCTGCGTACCGGCCAGCGTGTGGCCGCGAGCCGTGGCGAAGCCTGCCAATTCCGACGCGGCGATATGCACTACTCGCGCGCCCCTGGATCGCAACGAGGCTTCGATCGACTCCGCATCCGCGCGAAGCTGAAGGACGAATTTTCCCCCCGGCGTCGCCGCGCGATACGGCGGATCGGAACTGAGCAATCGCTTTAACAAAGCGTCGTCCATCTTCGGGGGCTTCGGCTCGGTCGGCGTGACTTCGGCCGTGATCAATTGGTCCCCGCCGATTTCAGCGTGCGCCAGGGTGCGGCCCTCCGCCGAGACGATCCGGCTCTGCCCCACGTATTCCAGAAAATCGCCCTCTTGACCGCTCTTGCTCGCGCAGGCGAAGGGCACGCCGAACTCCATCGCCCGGGCGCGGATCAGAAAATCGGGATGGATGTTTCGATAGACGCGGCGAACCTTGCTGGCGTTGACCCAGGCGGTCGGCAGGATCATGAACTGCGCCCCCTGGCAGGCCAGCGTGGCCGAGATTTCCGGCGCGCGGGCATCGGCGCAGATGAGCACTCCCATCCGACCGAACTCGGTGTCAAAGACGGAGAGACGCTCGCCGGGGCTGAACCATCGGTTGTCGCAATCCCAGAGAAAGCTCTTCCGGGCGATGCCGACCAGGGTGCCGTGGCGGTCCAGCACCATCGCGCTGTTGAACAATTTTCCTTCGGATTCCTCAACGAAGCCGACGACCAGCCAGAAGCCGTGATGCGACGCGACTTTCGAAAATCGTTCGATGACCACCGGCGCGCGTTCGATGTCGCCCTGCATGTACCGTGTGGCCGACTTGAGCCAATAGGCGGGGTACGTCGTTTCGGGAAGAACCAGAAGGTCCGAGCCTGCTTGAGCGGCCTGATTCGCGAGACGATCCACCACTTGCCAGACGCCCGGCGACTCCGCCAGCGTCATCGCCTGCATCTGGCCGCATGACACGATCATTCCAAGGTCCTCCCGATGTCACCGAGCGCCGCCCGGCTCCCTTGCCGGCGCCCAACAGCATGATAGACGAACCAACCCGCGGTGCCAGCGCCGACTCCAACGAACCTGAATTGCCCGTCTGGGAGTGATTCATATAATCCGACATCAGCGAAGATGCCCGTGTGACGCCGAGTCAATCTCTTATGGACAAACGTGATTTCTACGAGGTTTTGGGCGTCTCGCGCAGTGCCGATGAAGCGGAGATCAAAAAGGCCTATCGGCGCCTCGCCAAACAGTACCACCCCGATACAAACAAGGGAAAGAAAGACGCCGATACGAAATTCAAGGAAGTCCAGGAGGCGTACGACGTCCTCTCCGACAAGGAAAAACGCCAGCGCTACGACCAGTTCGGCCATGCCGGCGTCGATCCCCGTTTTCAAGGCGGCGGCGGCCCTCAAGCATGGTCTTCCGCCGACGGCGTGCCCATCGATTTTGAAAACCTCGGCGACATCTTCGATTTCGCCTTTACGCGAGGCGGCCAGCGGCAAGGCTCCGGCTCGGTCTTCGACCGGTTTTTTCGCGGCCACGGCGGCCAGGAAGGATTTCACACGACCGCCGCACCGCCGGCGCAGGACATCGAGCACCCGGTCACGCTGAGCTTCGATCAGGCCATCCGCGGCACGACTCTGGAGCTGCGGCTGGCCGTTGGGCGCGGCCAGGAAACTATTTCCGTAAAGATCCCGCCGGGCGTTCGCGAGGGTCAGCGGATCCGCATCAAAGGCAAGGGCGAAGGCGGCAAGCGCGGCGCGGGCGATCTCTACGTCGTGTGCAACATTCAGCCGCACGCCTATTTCCGCCGTGTCGAAGACGACATTTATCTCGAAGCCCCTTTGTCGATCACGGAAGCCGCGCTCGGAGCGAAGATCGACTTACCCTCGCTCGATGGCCTTCGGACGGTGACGATCCCACCCGGCACCGCCAGCGGCTCGCGGCTTCGGCTCTCCGGGCTTGGTGTGACCAATCCCAAGACCGGCCAGCGCGGCCATCAATATGTCGTGATTAAGATCGTTCCGCCCGCCAAACCGACGCCGGAACAGCAAAAGCTCCTCGAACAACTCGCCGCGACCGTCACTTCTTCCCCGCGTGAGGGACTCTGGTCGTGAACAGACATTCGAACGCGCAGTGCTCACCATCCGAGCCCCATGGCGCAAGCCCGGGGCCGAGCGCGCGAAACGTGGCGTATGCCCGTGTGTGTTCGGCCGAAGGCTTGCGCCGCCCGGCTCGGATAAGACCGTTCCTCTCGTTCAAAGCAAACACGATATCTTGTGGTGCTACCCGGGTCGGATGGCAACGTATCCTCACGTTCGCGGCTCTAACCAGCGGGCTCATATTTTCCGTTCTCGATCGCGTTCGTGCCGCGGATTCTCCAATGGCAGCACGATTTGAAACGCCAACATCCCAGCCAACATCGACACCCTCCGAAGACCATCGCCTCCTCCGCTGGCGTCAAACCTTTTTCTGGGCCGCGATCATCGTCATCATCTTTTTCTTCGCAGCCCTCGTCATCATCCGCTTCTCATTGCGCTACCGGGCCTTTCTTTTCCGAGAGAAGAACCCGCCGACGCCCAGTGAGGATGTGTGGAAGATGCACCGGTTGCCGGAAGACGAGGAGAGACCGCTCGAATTAGATGAAGATGATGAGCCTTGAAGGGGGGAAGCTGTCTTATTGCCGCGGGTGGAACTTCTGGTGAATCGACTTGAGCCGGCTGGAATCGACGTGGGTGTAGATTTGCGTCGTCGCCACGTTCGCGTGGCCCAGAAGCTCCTGTACGATCCGGAGGTCCGCCCCACCTTCAAGGAGATGGGTCGCGAAGCAGTGTCGCAGGGTGTGCGGTCCGACGGGGATTTGAATTCCGGCCATCGCGGCATATCGGCTCACCAGTCGCCAGATGTTCGTGCGGTCCAGCGGTGAGCCGGTGCGCGAGACGAAAAGGGCTTCGACGGTGCTTGCCATTTCCGTCATCGCTGGTCGCAGCGCCCGAAGGTATTCGCGGACGGCGTCGATGGCGTGCGAGCCGATCGGAACCACCCGTTCCTTTCCGCCCTTGCCGAAACAGCGGGCATAGCCCACGTTGAGATTGACGTCCTTTACGCGCAATCCGGCCAACTCGGAAACGCGCATCCCGGTCGCATAGAGCATTTCCAGGATCGCGCGATCGCGGGCATAAAAGGGCTCGCCGGGCTGCGGCGCGGCCAGCAGGTCCTCGACCTGTCGCTGGCGTAGCGTGTGCGGCAGGGTTTTCCATTTCTTCGGCGTCTCCAGGAGCGAGCTGACGTCGGTCTGGAGCCCCCCCACCATGTACAGGTAGCGCAGGAACATCTTGACCGAGACCAGGTGCCGGGCGATCGACGATAGCGCCAGCTTGCGTTCGGACAGCCGAACCAGATAGGCGCGCACGACCAGCGTGGTCACCTGATCCGCCGAGCGGATGTCCCGCTCATCGATCTCGACAAGAAACTCCCGGAGGTCGCGCTGATAGGCTTCGATCGTGTTGGCGGCCAGACCGCATTCGGAAACGAGGTACTCCACGAATTGTCGGAGCAGGACCGGCCAGTTGGTCGGCGGTGCGTCGCCGGAGGACGGAGCCAACGCCGGGGCCTGGCCTGGAGCGGCTTTCGAAAAAGTCGGATGGACCGGGGGTCGTCGCACGATCGGGGATTGCACTGGACTCGCGCCTCCAGGAAAAAACGAAGGCGGCGAGCCTCCGCGGTCGGCATAGTTCTATCGGCCTTCGTTCACACCCAAGTTGAGCGTAGAGGCACACCTATGGCTCCCCCTCCAAAGGGGGAAGCGAGACTGGACGATCAAAAAAATCGATCCAGGGGAACAATAACAGTCGTATCCGGGCGTTTTGTTTTTTGAGGCGAGGACTTTCGTCGCATTTCGTACCACGAAGTCGGGACTCGCCCGGGTGAGGGAGTGGGTGACATGACCGCGATTCAATTCAGCCGGCGCGTCCTATTTTCATACGGCCTCCTGTGTCTTGTGACCAGCCCGATTTTTGCCCAGGGCGGACCGCCGCCACCGCCGCCCCCGCTTCCGCCGCCCCCGTTTCCGCCGCAGAATCCGATCACCGAACAGAAACGCGTGCTCGGCAAGTTGCTCTTCTGGGATGAGCAATTGTCCGCCGACAACACCGTCGCTTGCGGAACGTGTCACCGACCCGGTCGAGGTGGGTCCGATCCCCGCGTGGCGCGAAATCCCGGCATCGACAACCTGCTCAACACGCCCGACGACAAACTTTCCTCGCCGGGCATCATCAGCTCGGATGCGTCCAACAAATTCACGGTCGATGCGGTGTTCGGCCTGAACCCGCAGATCACCGCCCGCGCGGCGAACTCGTTCTTGTTCGGTCAATTTGCGCCCGATCTCTTCTGGGACGGCCGGGCACGCTCGGCTTTCACGAATCCGGAAACGGGCAATCTCAGTATTCCACAAGGCGGCGGGCTGGAAAGTCAGGCCGTCGCCCCCATCCTTAGCAGCGTCGAGATGGGGCACATCGGCCGCACCTGGCCGGAAGTGACCGCCAAGCTGGCAATTGTCACACCCATGATTCTCGCGTCGAACCTGCCCGCGGACGTCGCGGCCATTCTCAGCAGCAACCCCGGTTATCCCGATCTTTTCGCGGCGGCCTTTGGCGATCCCGCCATCACCGCCGAACGGATCGCCTTCGCCATCGCCACCTATGAACGGACCGTCGTTCCCAACCAGACCCCTTGGGACTCGTTCAACGCCGGAAACAGTGCCGCACTGACGCCCAACCAGGTGCAGGGGCTGAATGTCTTGCGAGCTTCTCCATGTTTCGTGTGTCACGTTCCTCCGCAATTCACGAACAACGCCTTTGAGAATGTCGGTCTGCGGCCCATTGCCGAGGACAACGGGCGGCAGGCGGTCACCGGTAACAACGCCGATCGCGGCCGATTCAAGACGCCGACGCTGCGAAACGTCGGACTGAAGCCCACATTCATGCACAACGGACAGTTCACCACGTTGAATCAGGTGATCGCGTTCTACGCCAATGGCGCGGCGCAATTTCCGGATAATCGATCGCCTCTATTGCCCATCGCGTTGCCGCCGCCGACGGTGCCGCAGGTGGTTGATTTTCTCGCCAACGGTTTGACCGACCCGCGTGCGGCGGCGGAGACTTTCCCCTTCGACCGGCCCAGGCTGTTTTCGGAGAATCCCATCCGCAATCCGTCGATCAGCGGTGTCGGAACGCCGGGCACCAACGGCATCGTCCCCGCCATGATCGCCGTGAGCCCGCCGAACCTAAGCAATGTCGACTTCAAGATCGGCGTGATGTCGGCCCTTGGCGGCGCGCAGGCTTACGTCGCGTATTCTGAATCACCGCCCGTCGCCGGGCAGCTCGTGAATCCCGTTTTGAACGGCCCCATCACTCTGAGTGGTGTCGGCGCCGGGACCGGCGTCGGCACATGGCAGTGGCCGATCGATCAGGCCGCCATCGCCTCGTGTGACGTCTATTTGCAGTGGCGGGTGGAGGACCCCGCTGCATCCGGCGGTTTTTCCACGACTCCGATCGCCCACCTCCGCATGATTCCCTATACCTGCGGCGGCGATCTCAATTGCGACGGCGAATCGAACGGTCTGGACATCCAGGCGTTGATCGAAGCCATCCTTGACCCGGCGGCTTACGCGCAGCATTATCCAGATTGCAATCCCGCCCGTGGCGATATCAACGGGGACAACGTGGTCAATTTCGCCGACGTGCAACCGTTCATCGAACAGGCCGTCCAGCCGTAATCTCATCCAGTCTCGGGAAACAAAAAAACCCGCCTCCATGCATGAAGCGTGGAGGCGGGTGGAGCCCGAATCGAGGCTGACGGGACTCGAACCCGCAACCTCCGGCGTGACAGGCCGGCGCTCTAACCAATTGAGCTACAGCCCCAATGAAGAGGCAAGCGGCCGCGATGGTGGTCTTGGCCGCGAACGAAGCAAAGTATAGCACGGCGGTTCGAGTGTCAAGCGAACGAGCCCGCCTCAACTAGCTCCACAGGATGAGTCCGGTATCAAATCGGTGCGTCAGGTCGGGGTGCCGCGGGACGACGCGGACGGCGTAACCATGCTGACCGCTGCGGTGGCAGGGCACTTCGCCGTTGAACCAGTAAGTCCCGTTTTCGATGTGGTCGCGGCAGGTCATGAGTTCGCTTGCGCCTTCGACCAGTTGACCGTGCGGATCGACGCGGCCGTGGTAAAGTTCGACGGCGACGTCGTCCGGCTTGACACCTCCGAGATGCACTTTGGCGCGAACACTGACAGTGGACCCGACGGGCAATTCCTCACCGCTGTTGGTCTGGACTTCTTCGACGTGGACCTCGCCCCAATGCTTGCCCAGATCGCTCTTCCAATGCGCCAGTTCCTTGGCTTTCTGGAAATGATCGTACGAGAGGCGCCGCCAGCGCTGTGCCGCGGGGACGTACAGCCGATTCGCATATTCTTCGATCATCCGATTCGTATTGAACATCGGGCAGATGGTCCGCATGGAGGCTTTCATTCTCGCAATCCAACCTCGCGGCAGGCCGTCGGCACCCCGGTTGTAGTAGAGCGGGACGATTTCCTTTTCGAGCAGGTCGTAGATCGCCTCGCCCTCGCTGTGGTCCCGATACTCGGGGTCTTCGTAGATGCGACCCTCATCGATCGCCCATCCGTTCTCCCCATCGAAGGCTTCGGGCCACCAACCGTCCAACACCGAGAAATTGATGCCGCCGTTCGGGGCGACTTTCATGCCGCTGGTGCCGGAGGCCTCCCGC
>CAYPXR010000067.1:0-38612 GCA_964414585.1 uncultured Planctomycetaceae bacterium | reverse complement strand
GGGGCTGGCGTTATTGCCGCTCGTCATTCATCTGCTCAGCCGGCGCGGATACCAGAGCCAGCCCTGGGCGGCGATGATGTTTCTCGTGAGTGCGCAGCAGGCGGCCAAGCGGCGGCTGCGCGTCGAGCGGTGGTTGCTGCTCGCGGTCCGGACGCTCATTGTCATCTTCCTGGGCCTTGCGATCGCGCGCCCTTTGGCCAGTGGTTCGCTTCTGGGCGACGCCCTGGCCAAGCCGCGCTTCGATCGTGTTATCGTGATCGATGACAGTTTGTCGATGCGGGCGGTGCATCCCGACGGTTCGACGTCGTTCGACGCTGCCAAGGCGCTGGCCCGGCGGATCATCGAGGAAAGCGAGCCGCGCGACGGTCTCGCGCTCGTCGCCGCCTCCAACCCGCCGCGTTCGTGGATGGATCAGCCGATGCACGATCGACCGGCGCTTCGCGGGATTCTCGACGGTTGGACCTGTTCGTGGACGACGGATGATGTTCCCGGGGCCGTTCGTTTGGCGTCGGAATTGCTCTCGCACGGTCAAGCCGCGCCGGGTTGCCGGATGGTCTACTGGATCGGTGATCGATCGCGATCATCGGTCGAAACAACGATGGCCCCGGCGTCCGGTCCCGCCGATTCGAAAGTCGCCGCCGACGTCGATCGAATCTACGTTCTCAATGTCGGGCCGCCGCAACGGGAGAATGTCGCGATCGTTTCATTGGCCGCGGCCAGCCAGATCGTCGGCGTCGGCGTGCCGGCACGGTTCAGCGCGCGGATGGTCAACTTCGGCGCGAATCGCGTCCCGTCGGTCAGTCTCGATGTCCTGCTCGACGGTGCCGTGGTCTTGAACCGGACCGTCGGGCCGCTTGAAGGGGGAGGCGAAGCGAGCGAAGACTTCGAACTGGTCTTCAACAGCGACGGACCGCATCGCATCGCCGCGAAAATGACCGGCGTTAAGGAGGACGTCCTCTCGGCCGACGACACCCGCTACCTCGGCGTTCAAGTCACGTCGGGCATTTCCGTCCTGGCCGTGGACGGATCCGATGACGCACAGAAAATCGCCCGTGATCTGTTCTATTACACCGTCGCCGTCGCGACGCCAACCGCAAAGCTGGCGACGGGCGGGATGCGAATCAAGCCGGTTTCTCCCCTGGGGCTGGAGTCGGAGATTCTCGGGGAGTACAACGCCATCGTGCTCGGAAACGTTCGCCGTCTTCCGGACGAGGCCTGGCAAAGGATCGATCGTTTCGTGCGCGCCGGCGGCGGCCTGCTTTCCATCCTGGGCGATCGCGTCCAGTTGGATCATTACAACCAAATCGGCGCGGAGTTGGCGGGATTGATCCCCGCCAAACTGGATGAGCGAAAGTTGGCGATGGCTTCGGCCGATCCGTGGCGCATCGCCATCAACGAACCGCGACATCTCGCGCTGGCGGACCTGGCCGGCAGCGACCGCGGCGGGCTTGGCGTCGCACAGGTCCGCGGCTATTGGGGGATTCAGCCGTGGACCCCCGGAGGGTCGTTACATGTCCCGATTCGCCTTTCAAACGGCGATCCGCTGCTGATTCAATCGGATGTGGGACAGGGCCGCGTTCTCACGTGGCTGTCCAGCGCGAACATGACGTGGAACAACCTTCCCGCCAAGCCCGACTATGTGCCGCTCATGCTTAATCTGACGCTGTACGCGGCGGGCTGCGATCGCAATGCGCGGGATTTGGTCGTGGGCCAGTCGATCGTCCATACTGAAGATGTTTCGTTGACTTCTCCGGCCGGCGTGGTGCAGCGTCCCGACGGCCCGTCGATCAAGGTAGACTGGACGACGGTTCAGGACACGACGGCCTTGGTTTATCACGAGACCGATCGACCCGGTTTTTACGGCGTGACCGCCGGGAAGGATCGATCCTATGACGCTGTCAACATCGATCCGCGGGAGTGCGATCTGGCTGTCGCTGAGGATGCGATCATCCTTGCGAGATTGGGGCCAAACGCCCGAAGCGTGACGGATCCCGGCGCCGTCGTGTCGGACCTTGGTTCGAGGCCGCCTCGGGAGTTGGCGCCGTTGTTCATGGTCCTGCTCTTGGCGCTGCTCTCGACGGAGACGCTTTTGGCAACGGTGTTCAGGGGGCGCACATGACCAAGCTCCTGGAACGCCTGCTGGGTCTCGAACGAGTCCACCTGACGGATGGGAACCCGTTGTCGCTTCAATTCGCCGCACCGCCGGCGCCGTGGATCATGCTCGCCGGGGCCGTGGTCGCCGGCATCATCGTCTGGCTGGTCCATCGGCGCGAACCGCAAAGCCGATCGCATCGTTGGATGCTGGCGATCCTTCGATTTGGCGTCGTCATGACGGTCCTGTTCATCGCGGGACAGCCGATGCTGGTCGTGCGTCGCAATCACGTGGACCGTTCCTATGTCGCCGTGCTTCTCGATCAATCCTCCAGCATGGCCGCGCGCGATGCGGTCAATACGGCGACGACCGGACCGGCGGACGGCCGGTCGCCTTCGCGGTGGGAGTCGGCGCTCCGCGTTCTGACCTCACCTGAAAATGGTCTGCTAAAAAAGCTGGAGACGCGCCATCGGGTCGGGACCTGGCTCTTTTCGCGGGGCGCCGCTCCCGTCGGCGTCGAGGCGACGATCGACGAGGGATTGAAAAAGTCCCGTCCGATGGGCGGCGCGACGGACATCGTCGGATCGATCGTGCAGGTCTTGAAGGAGACGCAGGGCAATCGCGTCGCGGGGCTGGTCGTGGTCAGCGACGGGCGGCAAACGGGCTCGGAGGAGATCGACGACGCGATCGCCGCGGCCTCGGCGCGATCCATCCCGATTCACGTCGTCGCCATCGGATCGAGCAAACCTCGCCGCGATTTGAGAATGGCCACGGTCTGGGCCCCGGAAGACGTGTTTCTCCGCGACACGGTCTCGGTTCGATTTGACGTGGAGGCGGCGGGCCTCGATGCGCCGACGCGCGTGACCGTGGAGATGTCCGACGTCGCCAGCCACGAGGTCATGGCGACTCAAACGCACGTCGTCAGTCCGCAGGAACCACTCGTCAAAGGCGATTTTCAATACCGTCCCCAGGAAGCGGGTCGTCGGGTGTTGCAGGTGGCGGTTCGCCCGTGCGAAGGGGAGTTGGAATTCGATAATAATTCCGCGCAGACCTCGATCACGGCGCACGACGAAAAGATCGGCGTGATTTTCGTCGAAGAGACGCCGCGATTCGAGTATCGCTATCTCAAGAATCTCCTGCTGCGGGAGAGCGGAATCGAGAGCAGTTGTCTACTGCTGGGGGCGACGCCCGGTTTTCCACAGGAGGGCAGCCGTCCGATTCGGCGGTTCCCGCAAAGCGTGGAGGAGCTTCGTCCCTACGACGTGATTGTGCTGGGTGACGTCGATCCGCACGGTGACTGGCTGACGCCGGTGCAACAATCGCTCCTCGTGGATTTTGTCTCCGTTCGCGGCGGGGGGCTTGCCTTTATCTCCGGCGAACGAAACATGCCGTATCGTCTCCGCCAGACGCCGCTGGAAAAACTCCTGCCGGTGGAGATCGATCCATACTTCTATGGCCGTTACGACCAGTCGCTCGGCGACAACTTTCACGTTCAACTGACGAGCGAAGGGCGCGCAAGTCCGATCTTTCAATTCGAACGCGAGGCAGGGCCGCGACAAGAGGTTTCGTCCAAGCTGCCCGGCCTGTATTGGTTCGCGCGCATCCTGGGGCCGCGGCCGGCGGCGAGCGTTCTGGCCGTTCACCCCACGGTGCAATCCGCCGGCGGTCCCATGCCGATCGCGGTGCTGGGCCGATTTGGGGCCGGCCGGACATTTTACCTTGGCAGCGACGACGTCTGGCGGTGGCGACAGAATTTCGGCGAGGTGTATTACGACACCTTCTGGCTGCAAGTCATTCACACCCTGGCGCGCTCGCGAAAGCTCGGCGAGGGGCAGCCCTGGCGACTGGAGACCGACCGGCGGCGATGCGAGATCGGTGAAAAAATACATGTGCGTCTGGCCGCGGCCGACGATTTGCCCGGTGTTGATCTGAGAGAGGTCTCGGCGCAGGTTCATGACGCGTCGGACGATCTGATCGGGCGGTTCACGATGCGTCCTTCGAATGCGGACGACCGGGGGCTGGACGGCGTCTACCGGCCGCGGCAGGCCGGCGTGTTGTCGTTGTCCGTCGATCCGCCGGGCTCGGGCGAAATGCACAAACGTGTCAGCCGGTCGATCACGGTCATCGCCGGGAATCCCGAACAGCGGCATCTTGAGGCGGATCACGAGTATCTGCAGCGGATCGCGAAGCGCACCGGCGGCCGTTACAGCGAATTTCCGGCGGAAGCTCCGGCGGACGACCATTCCGAAGCGGCGCAGGCCCAGGCGCTGGCCGACGCGATCCCCGATCGCAGCGTGCAGATCGCCGACGACATCGAAGAACCGTTGTGGGACAAGGGCGTGATCTTGCTCTTTTTCATGATTCTCATCGGTACGGAGTGGATCATGAGAAGATCGGTGGGAATGGCATGAGCGGGCAGGTGTCAAAAAAAGAGACCGACGCCATGCTGGCCGTCTTCCGGCGAGTCCGGCGGCGCATGCGCGCCCTGCTTGTGATGGAGGCGGTGTGCCGATTGGTGGCATGGGTGATTCTCATCGCCGGCGTTCTGGCCCTGTTGGATTGGTGGGTTCGCTTTCCGTGGTTCGTGCGGATCAATTTTCTCGCGGTCGGCGCCGTCTTTGCGGCCATCTGGGGCTATCGCACGATCTGGCGACCGCTGACGGCTCCGATTCACCTGGAACAACTGGCGCTCGGACTGTCGAGTTTGCCCATGGGGCTCAAGGATCGCATCGCCGGGTCCATCGCCTATCTGCAAGGCATGGGCGAGGGTTCGCCGGAACTCTGGCGGCAGGTCGTATTTGAGACAACGCATTTCGTCGAAGGTCTGCCGGGGCGCGGCGTGCTTCAAACGCGTCCGGCGGCGCGATCCCTGGCATCGGCGATGGGAGCGCTGTTGGGTCTGGCAATGGCGGCATGGTTCGTGCCGCAATACGTCGCCACCGGGGCGATGCGATTGGCGCGTCCACTCGCGAAGGAAGAATGGCCGAAAAGCACCCAGATTGTCCCCCTCACGACGGATGCCGTCGTGGCATGGGGCGAGGCCTTTACGGCGCAGATGCGGCTCGATGCCGGCGACCGCCCTTCGGCACGCGCCTATGTGTCCTGGATCGCTCCGCCGCAACCGCCGCAGCGAGAACAGATGCGCCGCGACGTCGATGGAGTCTTTCGATTCACGCTGGAGAATATCCGAACGCCGATGCAGTACAGCTTCTCGGCGGGCGATGACGACACCGCCGTGACACCGTTTCAGATCAAGGTCGTGCGCCGTCCGGCCGTCGCCTCCATTCGCCTGACCGTGACGCCGCCGGTTTATGCGAAGCACTTGTCAACCATCACAAAAGTCATGGACGACACTCCGGTCGTCGTTCTGACGGGAAGCACCGCGCGATTCGACATCACCCCGGATCGACCCATTGGTCGCGAGGGTGCGTCGCGGGCGGCCCTGCTTCTGGACGGCGATCGGCGGGTTCCCCTGATCTCGACGGATCGCTTCCTCAATTCGCTGACCGGAGAGTTCGCGATCGAGAAGAACACCAACATCGAAGTGACGCTGGTGGATGCCGATGGGCTCGAATCTCGCGGAGGACTGATCTATCGGATTCAAGCCAAACCGGACGAACCTCCCACGGTCGCGGTCTCCCGGCCCGCCGGCGTCACGGAGGCGACGCCGTCGGCCGTCGTCGATATTCAATCGACGGCGCAGGATGATGTCGGGCTCGAAGCCTTCGCGCTCCTGGCGACGAAAGACCGGCCCGAGTTTCGCACGATCGCCGACCTGCTGGCCCAGGCGCAGGTCGCGACATCGCCCGACGAGCGAACGGACGCGCCGGCGTCGATCCCGCCGACGCCGCCGCTGCGTTGTGACGTCGTTTACGTCTGGAGTCTTGAATCGCTCGGCGCTGTGCCCGGCGATGTGATTCGATATTACGTCGAGGCCCGCGATGGTTACGAGTGGGACGGCCGTCGACACGAGCCGGTCCATTCTCCGGTGATGACCATCAACGTTATTTCGCCGACGCAATTGAGCGACCGATTGAAACTGGATCTGATGGCGGCGCGGGGACCGCTGCGGGATCTCCTGACGCAGCTCCTGGGGACGCTCGAACTGACGGGGCGACTCGATGCGAAGCCTTCCGCGTCGGAGCCGTTGGATGCGAAGGATCGCCGGTCGATGGAAGATCTGGCCGGGCAGCTCCAGCGGTTGACGGCGGGGAGTCAACAGACCGCGGAGAAGATCGAGGAAATCGTACAAAAGGCCGTTCGCAACGGCGCCGCCACCGCGGAGTCGGCGCGACAGGCGGACCGCCTCGCGCGGCGACTCAAGGGATCGGTCAGCGAGCGGCTGCAAGACGCCGCGAAATCGCTGGTTAAGGCGCAGGAAGCCAAACAGGCCGAGGCCCGGCATGAACAGTTGAAGTCGTCCAAGGAAGCACAGGAGGAGATCGCCTCGTCGTTGCAGGCGATGCTCGATGATGTCGAGCGGTGGAGTGACTTCGAGGAACTCGTTCGAAAACTCCGCGAGCTGCTCGATCGTCAGGAATCGCTGGAGCGGGAGACGGCGCAATTGGCCCGAAACGCCGGCCGCGATGCGGGCGAGCAGGATCGCGACATTCCATCGACAAAGGCCGCGCGGACTTCGGCCGGTCAGTCGCAATTACGGGCCGATACCGTCGCGCTGTCGCAATCGATGCGGGACTGGGCGGGACAACGGCACGAAACCGACTCCGCCGCGAGCCTGTCCGTCGAGTCGGCGGCCTCGATGGCCGAGGAAAAATCGTTGACGGCGACGATGGACGAGGCGTCGCGCTCCATTTCCGAAGGTCTTTTCGGAAAGGCGACGGAACAGCAACGGAACGCCGCGGCCGTTTTTCGCTCCATGCTGGCCGTCCTCGAGCAAAAGCCGGACCGCGAACTGGCGGATTTGTCCCGCGCTCTGCAGGAGGTGACCGAGCGGCTGCGGAAGTTGATCAAGGCGGAGGAAGCCTTGATCCACGACACCCAGGCCGCGGTGGGGCAACCGGATTCGAGCGAACGACTCCAGATGCTCTCGGGACGGCAGGCGACGCTGCAGAAGACCACGCTCACCGTGGCCGCCAAGCTGAAGGAGTCCGACGAAGAAGGGCTGTCGGCGAAACGGGCCGTCGTCGCGGCATCCTTACAGATGGGCAAGGCGAGCGAATTGCTGGATAGCGTGCAGGCCGACGACGCGCAAGTTGCACAGGCCGACGCGGTGGAAGGTTTGCAAAAGGGACTGGAACTGCTCGAACACCTGGAGGCCAAGACCGAACAGGCGATCGCCGAGCGGTCGTTGGCCCAGATCGTCGCGATGTTGAGCGAGTTGCGCCGCGCGCAGGCGGGGCTTCGGCGCGAGACCGCGGAGATCCAGGGGCGCAGCAGCGAAGAGCGGCGATGGTCGCGGGCCGACAGTCTCAAAGCGACGAAGCTCGCAAAAGAGCAGCGCGGCCTGGCAACGCCGCTCGACGAGGTGCGCGAGAAGATGAAATCGAGCGTTGTTTATGATTATGTCTGCGAAAAAATCGCCGGGCGGCTGGAAAGGGCGGCGACAAAGCTGGAAGAGAAAGATTGCCGCGCGGCCCTGGTCGAGCAGGACTTAATCCTCCGCGATCTGTCGAGCCTCCTGGAAGCGGCCGCCGAACAGCCCCGGAAAGATGAGAAACGCTTTGTCGAAGATTCCGGCGGAGGCGGCGCGGGCCGGCCGACGCCGGAAAAACCGGTGCCGACGCTGGCGGAACTCAAAGTCTTGCGCCAAATGCAGGTGAATCTGAGCGAACGAACGGTGGAACTCGACCGCTCGTTGCCGGCTCCGCTGCAACGAACCGAGGCCCAGCTCAAGGAAGTTCAATCGCTCGGAGATTCCCAGCAGGACCTGCACGATCTGGCGGTCAAGATGGTCGAAAAGGCTGCCGGGCAGAAGGAGGAATGAATGACGACATCGATTTGGCCGCTGGTCTTCACGATCGCCTGGACTCAGCACGGGATTTTTTCTCCGCCAATTTATCTGTTGCAATCTCCCCCGACCTCTCAGAGCGAACCTCGATCTCGCGAGCCGGTGGACGAACGAAAGCCGGAACGGAAGGGGTCGAAAGTGGATGAGGAGTTGATCCGCCGGCTTCTCGGCGGGCAATCTTCCATCGTTGACGCGATGGAGCAGACGCTCTCGCGGATGGAAGACGCCACGCAGGGATTATTGGATCGGCTTGACGTCGGCGAAAAGACGCAGCGTGCGCAAAAGGACATCCTGTCCGGCATCAATCAGTTAATCGAGGAGGCGAGCAAGAATCGTCCGTCGTCACGAGATCGATCCTCGTCCGTACGGCGGCGACAGGACCGACCCACGGGTCGGTCGACGCCGGGCGATTCCCAGAAAGCAGCGTCACAGGGCAAATCGCCGCCGGCAACCAGCCGGCCGGTCGATCAGGGTCAGGCCGGGCGGAGCGAAAAAGGAAAAGGCGATGCCGACAAGTCGGATTTGTCGCGCGGTTGGGGGTTTCTGCCGCAACGCGATCGCGAGGAAATCTCGCAGGGCTTTGACGAACAGTTCCCGGCGAAGTATCGGGAGCGAATCCTGGAGTACTATCGTCACCTGGCGGAGGAAGCGAAGCGCAATGGCGAATGACGAAGTACGATTGACGAATGCCGAAAGGCGGAGGCGACGAGTCGCGATCCTTCTCGTCCTCGTTCTGTTTTGTCGCAATGCCGGCGCGACCTGGGCACAGACAACGTCGCGGCCGGCGGAATCGTCGGACAAGTCGTCGCAGATACAGCTTGCGGTCAACAAGGGGCTGGCCTGGCTCTCCAAGCAGCAAAAATCCGACGGCTCGTGGGGAAGCGAATCGCAATATGGGCGGCATGTCGGAATCACGTCCCTCGGGGCATTGGCCTTCGTCGAGAGCGGCAGCGTGCCGGGGCGGGGGCCCTATGCGAAAAACGTCGAGGACGCGCTGGCGTTCGTGCTCGATTCCGCCTCGGAGCAGTCCGGCCTGATCGCCGCCGAGACGTCCTACGGGCCGATCTACGGCCACGGTTTCGCCACGCTCTTTCTCGGCGAAATGTACGGAATGTCCCCGCGCCCCGACCTCCGCGAGAAACTGCAAAAGGCCGTCGCCCTCATTGTGCGCACGCAGAACGAACGCGGCGGATGGCGCTATCACCCCATCCGCGCCGACGCCGATTTGTCCGTGACGATCTGCCAGGTCATGGCCCTGCGCTCCGCGCGAAACGCCGGCGTCGAGGTGCCCAAGAGCACGATCGACCGGGCGATTCAATATGTCCACGACAGCCAGAACCCCGACGGCGGCTTTCGCTACATGCTCGATTCCGCGGGCTCGATGTTCGCGCGCTCGGCGGCGGGCGTCGCGGCGCTCTATTACGCGGGCATTCACGACGACGCATCGACTCGAAAGGGACTGGCGTACCTGGAGAAATTCACGCCCGGCAAGACGCAGGAGCAGACCCATTATTATTACGGCCAGTACTACGCAGCGCAGGCGATGTTCATGGCGGGCGGCAAGCACTGGTCGACCTGGTGGCCGGCAATCCGCGATGAGCTGCTTGCCAAACAGTCGCCCGACGGATTCTGGTCCGGCGAGGCCGGCAGCGAATACGGTACGGCGATGTCGTTGATCGTCCTTCAGATTCCGAAACAGACGCTGCCAATTTTTCAAAAGTAGGTGCGAACATGCGATTCGTCGGGTGCGTGGTAGTCGGCGGATTTTTTTGGGGGGCGATCCTGGCCCTCGGCGACGATCGCACGTTGCCCGCGAGCGCTCCGGCGTCTGTGGACGTCTGCGTGACGCCGGTCGGTGAACCGCCGATCGTCGGGCGCATCCGGTCCTGGAGTCTGCCGGGTGATTTGGACCTGGAAACGAACGACGGAAAGACGCGGCGGCTGAAGGCGGCCGACCTCGATCGAGTGGCGCCGGCGGGCTCTTGCGAGGGACGGCGACCGATGCGGTACCCGGCGACAAGTGAATCGACGCGCCTCGACGAATGGACGGTGGAACTGGCGGACTCGTCGCGCATCCTGGCGAACATTTCCGGCGGAAATGAGGAGCGACTGACGCTTCGCAATCTCGAATTGGGCGAAGTGAGTCTGCCGTTTGAAGGCGTCTCTCGACTCTGGAGAAGCGGACGAAAGTCGCCTTCCGCCGGCGGCGACGAGGACGTCGTCGAGTTGTTCAGCGGCGACCGCGTGCGCGGTGTCATTGCCGGCGTCACGGCGGCCGGTCTCCGGCTCGGCGACGGCGAAGATCGGATGATGGCGTGGAACAAGATTCAATCCGTCGCCTTGGCGGGCGGTCGGGCGGAGAAACCCGAAGGCGTGTGGGCGATGGTCGCACTCTCCGACGGCTCGCGGATTGCCGCCCGGCAACTCGAATGGAAGGAGGACCGCCTGCGCTTCGATTTCGCGGCCGGATCGCACGCGCGGCTCACGGCCGGAAATCTTCAAGGCGTGGAGGTACGCGGCGGTCGGCGCGACTGGCTGAGTGACCGGCCGCCGCAGGAGTATGAATCGACGCCGTACCTGGAGACGCGCTGGGCGTATCAACTGGACAAAAACGCGGAAGGCCGGCCGCTGCGAATGAGCCGGGTGGAATACGAGCACGGCGTAGGGCTGCATTCAGCCTGCCAGGCGACGTGGCGGCTCGGGGGGAAGTACGAACGATTCACGGCGCTCGTCGGCATCGACGACGGCGCGGGCAGTGCGGCGGATGCGGACGTGCGAATCCTTCTCGACGGGAAGGAGTTGGCGGCGCTGGTCGGTCTTCACTGGAACGAGCCGCCGAAACCGATTGATATTTCGGTTTCCGGCGGCGATCGCTTGACGATCGAGGTGGGATTCGGCAAGCACGGGGATGTGCAGGATCGGGTGAATATGGCGAACCCGGCCCTGATTCGGAAATAAAATATGCCCGGCTTATTCGACGGAACCCCCCTTGAACAGCCCGTGACCTGTGAGCGGTGCGGGAAGGCAGTGAAGCAGTGTCGGTGCCCGCGCGGGGCGGATGGGAAGGTGCTCTTGCCGAAGGACCAGCCGGCGCGGGTAAGCCGGGAACGGCGCGGAGGCGGCAAGATGGTGACCATCATCACCGGTCTCGATGCCCGTGCGACCGATCTGCCGGCGATGCTCAAGACGTTCAAGGCGAAGTTGGGGGCCGGCGGCACGATCGGCGAGGGACGGATCGAGCTGCAAGGCGATCATCGCGACAAACTGGTCGAGATCTTGCGCGAGATGGGCTATCCGGCGAAGGCGGCGGGCGGATGAAAGTCTTGGCCGAGAGCGCGAGGCATGGTCCTATCCGCGATCGCCGCGGCGACCGCAAGCCCCCGGTCGAACACGCGCGAGCTTCGGCCACGTTACTCGCGCTCGGCCCCAGGCTTGCGCCATGGGGCTCGGATAGCGGCCCAAGCGTCTTTTTCATCGCCATGCGAGAGAGAACTTCTCGTAAATGCAATATCTTGTTGCGCCGTGGGGCTTTGATGGCGGCGCTGGCTTGGCGTCGAGAGATACGTGCCTATTGTTGACGTGCCCTTTTGTGTGATTCGGCGATCACCTTAAGAACAACGTCGGCGGCGTTCTTGAGTTGTTCGTTGGCTGTTTCCTGCATGACGTGGCGAGCGGCCTGCTCGGCGACCGAAACGTTGCCGTTTTCGAGGCTCAGGCGGGCCAGAATGTAAAGACCGGCGGGGGAGTTGCGCTTATCAACGGGAAGCGAGTCAAAACCCATTGAAACGACGTGCAGCCATTCAAGTCGCTCGACCGAAGGATTCGTCGGCGGCTTCGGCGGGCCGAGGGTGTTCGGAATCGAGCGGGCTTCGTCCCGCGTCAGGGCCAGATAGGCTATCGTCCAATTCGCAAAATCGCGGGCCTGCGTGCCGGGCTTGAGCCTCAAGGCGTTGTTGACGGCCTGCCGACTGTCACCGGTGAGGACGAGCGACCAGCCCAGCCAGGCGAGCCGTTCGTCCTCCGGGATCGACGTGCCGGAATATTGCCGCCAGAGATCGACGAGAGCGGGATATTTCCTGGCCAATTGCAGGACTTCGTGCAGACCGATTAGCGCGCCGCGATGGTCGGCGTCTTTGGCCAGGATGGCGCGGAATTCGTCGGCGGCCTCCGACGATCGCCCCATCGTCGACAGGAGCGACGCGCGATTGACGCGCGCCGTCAGGTTGTCGGGATTCAGGGCGATCAGCCGATTGTCGATTTCCATCGCGTCGGTCAAGCGATTCTCCCGCGCCAGGACGACGCCGAGATTGAGCAAGGCGGCTGGATCGTCGGGTTCAATGTTGAGGATGGACTGGAGCGGGCGCCTCGCCTCCGACCATTCGTGCTTTCTCATCAGGATCACGGCGATCGAGAGCAGACTGTCTCGATGGAAAGGGTTGATCTCAAGGGCTCGGCGGTGAAATTGGAGGGCCGTATCCCAATCGCCCGCTTTTTCATAACTGCGCGCGAGGGCCACGGCGGAATTCAGGTGGTCAGGATCCAACGTGAGGACGCGTCGATAGTACGCTCGGGCTTCCTCGTCGCGGTCTAATTCGTCGAGCACGAGACCGAGCAGATAGAGCGTCGTATATTGGTCCGGCGAACGTTCGACGGCGGCCGACAATTCTTTCAGGGCGTTGGGCCATTCGCGTTTTCGCCGGTAAATGTCGCCGGCCCGCGAGCGGAGTCGTGCGTTTTCCGGCCAGCGTTTCAAGGCGTCGTGGACCGCGACCAGGGCGTCATCGAGTCGCCCCGCCTTTGCAAGCGCGCCCGCCAGTTCGGAATGCGCATCGGGATTGTCCGGAAAAAGTTCGAGCGTCCAATGAACCTGCGCGAGCATGTTGTTCCAGATGCGGCCTTGTTGCCGGCTCAATTGAATCGTTGCAACGAGCAGCGCGACACCTCCGAAGATGACAAGTAGTCGTGCCGACCCGACGAACCGTTTTTTTCCCAGAGCATCGAGCAATTTCACCAGCAGGCCGGCGACGGCGAGATGAAGCCCGAGGATGGGCAGGTACAGATAGCGGTCGGCCGTGAGAAAAGTGCGTGCGGAGATGGCGGCCAGAAACGGCGCGATCAATATCACGTACAACACGAGTCCATTGAAGGCCGTTCGACAACTCCGCCTCGACCAGATCAGGATGGTCATGAAAACGGCCCACTCGGCCAGGCCGATTCCGGCGTTGGCGGAAAAAAGAGTGTCGCAATCGGGCGGCGGCGCCCACGGACTCAGGCGCAGCGGCCAGACGTAGTTTTCAAAGTAGTAGCGGCTGGCGACGAGGGCGCGGACCGGCAGGCTGGACGAAGCACTGAGATCAGAAAGCTCGAAGAGACCGGCGTCATAGGTGGATTTCAAAGCGAGTCCGGCCCCGGCAAACGTCATCAAGAAGAGGATGGCGTAAACCGTCCAGGTCCAGCGCGTCCACTTGACGCCGCGCTGCACGTCACACCAGACCGCCGCAAAGGGCACGCTCAGCAAGACCTTGCTGAGGAGCGAGCCGATCCGCGCGGCCATCGCGGCCAGGGCCCACCGGCCTTCATGTCCGGGGCGGCGTCGAAGGCAGACGAGAATCATCGTGAGCGAAAATGTTGAAGTCAGCAGCACCATGCGTCCGGTCATCCAGGCCACCGATTCAACGGCGAAAGGATGACAGGCGAACAACAAACCGGTGATGAGCCCGATCCGCCGGCATCGGGAAAGCCATGTCGCGACCAAAAAGACGAGCATGGCGTTGAGCATGTGCAGAACGATGTTCGTGACGTGAAAGCCCCACGGATTGACCGGAAATTGCCCGCTCGGATCTGGGCCGGCGGCGGCGTAATTGGCCTGAAAGGTCAGCATGGGCAGCGGTTGGCGGAGGTCGCTGTGGACCATTGTCAGAAGGTTCCAGGCATTGCGCCAGGTGGGATGATTTACGTAGACGTGTTCAATGATGAATTGATGATCGTCGCCGGGGAGAAACTCGCCGTTTCGCGTCGGCCAGCCCACGGCGAAGGCCGCCGCGGCGACGAGCAGGATGCAAAGCAGCGTTGCGCTTCGCTTCTGCCGGATCGGCTGAGTGTCAGATTCGCAAACTGAGCTGGTGGCCTTAGCCGTCATAGAGACATCGTAACCGCCGTGACTCAGGGCGTATTCGGTTGGGTCGCGCTCGACGGCGCTGAAGTTTTTGGAAGCGTTCGAAGGAGTTCTTGCGCCGCACGGCCCCAGGGGCCGGAAGGTTCGCGTTCGAGCAACTGAGCGAGCGCGATTGATGCAGACTGGCTTTGCCCGTCGTAAAGCAGGGAATGGGCAAGGGCCCAAAGACCGGCGGCGGATTCCCGCGTTTCGGCGGGCAGGTCGAGCAATGCCAGGCGAATGATCTCTCCCTGTTGGATGACGTCGGCATCGACCGGGCGCGGCGGCTCGATCGCGCTCACGCGCTCCCGAAATTCATCCAGGCGCCGACCGCGCAACGCGTCAAAGGCCATGGCCCACTCGGAGAATGGACGCCCGGTCTCGCCGTTCGCCGCCAGGATCTTCGCCGCGTCGGCATGACCGGCGAGAACGTCGGCCCAAACCAGCCACCCGACGGCCTTCTTGTTCGTGGAGATGATATTCCGCCAGATCGGCGGCAATTCCTGATACCGATGCTGTTGTTGAAGGAGTCCGTGCAGCCCGATGGCGGCATCCATCAGGCCCGGCTGTTTGGCCAGGATCGTACGATATTCCGTGATCGCCTCGGCAATGCGACCGAACGATGGCAGGAGGGAGGCCCGATTGAGCCGGGCGTTGACGTCGTCGGTGTTTTGGGCGATCAGACGGTCATAGATCTCCATCGCGTCCGGAGCGCGATTTGTGCGCGCCAGGACGACGCCGAGATTGAGTAGCGCGGGGCCGTCGTCGGGTTCGAGCTGGAGAATCGATCGCAAGAGCGGCTCGGCGGCTTCCCATTGATGTTGCCGGATGTGCAGGACGGCGAGCGAAAGAAGGGCGTCCGTGTCGTTGGGATTGATGACGATGGCTTTTTCAAAGGCATCGATCGCCTGGGGGGTGTCGCCGGATTTTTCGTAGCTCCGCGCCAGGGCGACGATGGCGGGGTAATGACCGGGGACGTCCGCGAAGATGCGACGATAGCCGTCGCGGGCCTCGTCGATCTTGCCGAGCTGTTCCAACGTTCGTGCAAGGAAATACCGCGTCCACAAGTGTTGCGGAAGCCCGGCAACGGCGCGGCGCAGCTCTTTCTCCGCGGCGGACCAATCCTCCTTCAATCGATACGCCTCACCGGCGACGCCGGCCAGTCGCGGTTGGTCCGGCCAACGTTTTCGAGCAACCGCCACCATGGCCAATGCGGCGTCGGGTTGCTTTTCAATGACGTAGGACTTTGCCATTTCGACATATGCCAGCGCGTTGTCAGGATAGACCGCCAGGGACCGGCGGCTTCGCTGGACGTTGTCGGCCCAGGTAGGACCGAGTCGCCAACCGACCGCGAACCAGGCGATCACGATCGAGGCGGCCGGCGCGCCGATGATCGCGAACGCCATCGTGCGGCCGCACCGGCGGCGAATTACGTCGAACAGCGCGACGAACAGGGAAGCGACCGCCAGGTGCAGGCCCAGGATCGGCAGATACATGTATCGATCGGCGGCGAGGAATCGTCGGGCGGCAGAGGCCCCGAGGAATGGCGTGAGGAGAATGAGGAACAGCACCAGTCCAAGGCCGACGTTGCGTTGTCGTCGCCACATGGTCGCCGCCAGCCCGGCGAGTGTGAGCAATTCCAACAGGGCGATTCCGACGGCGGGTGAGACCAGGCCGAAACCCAGCGGCGGCGGCGACCATCCGGACAGTCGACTCGGCCACACATAATTTTCGAGATAATATCTGGCGGCGAGCAGCATGCGCACCGGCAACGAGTCGGCGGGCTCGGCCTCCATGGCTTCCAAAAACCCGGCCTGCTGCGTGGCGTGGTAGACCATGGCCGTCGCGATGGCGCTCATCAACAGAAGCAGGCCGTACACGGACCATCGCCGTCGGGGGATTGCGCCGTGCAGGTTCCAGTCGCAACATAGGGCGGCAATTGGGACCGTGGGAAGCACCTTGGAGGCCAGTGCGAAAAGCCAGGTAAGGGGAGCGATCCATCGCGATCGGCCAACGGGCAATTCGAGAAGCAGGAGCAACGAAAAGAGGGAGGCCAGGAGGATCGTGCGGCCGCTGATCCAGGCGACGGGCTCCACGGCAAAAGGGTGGCAGGCGAACAGCAATGCGGTCAGCAATCCGATCCGGCGACAAGAGGTCAGGCGCGATGCCAGAAAGAAAACCAGTACCGAACAAGCGGCGTGCAATAGAATATTGGTCCAGTGAAACCCCAGTAGACTGACGGGCGAACGGAGGGTCGAAGTCTTCTCGGCAAGGGCGTAATTGAGCTGAAAGCTCAGCACCGGCAGGGGTTGATAGAGGTCGCCGTGGACGATGGTCAGCAACCGGGCGGCGTTCGCCCATGAAGGGTGATTGACGAAAACGTGATGGAGCGCGAGGCGTTCGTCGTCGCCGGCGATGTATCCTCCGTTTCGCGTGGGCCAGCCGAAGGCGATGGCCGCGGCAGCGACAAGGAGGACGCTCATGGTCGTCCGAACAAAGGGTCGATCCGTCGGCGAACCGTCTGAAATCGCGGCGCTGGGCGTCGGCATGTGCGGATGATAGGCTCAGGAATGAGAATGCGGAATGTACCAGGCGCGGCGCATGGTGTTGGAGACTCGGCACGGGTCGCTCCTCTTCGGAGAGCGGTGTCTTGTCATGGGCATTCTCAATGTCACGCCGGACAGTTTCAGTGACGGCGGGCGTTTTCTGGATGCAGCGACGGCGGTCGAGCATGGCCGGCGGATGGCCGCGCACGGGGCCGATGGCATCGACGTCGGCGGGGAATCGACGCGGCCCGGATCGGAAGGGGTGAATGACGACATTCAGATGGAGCGCGTTGTGCCGGTGATCCGCGGACTTCGCCAGGCAGACGTTTCCGTTCCCATTTCGATTGATACGCAGTCGGCGGTAGTCGCCGCGGCGGCGCTGGAGGCGGGAGCGGATATCGTCAATGACGTTTCAGGAATTCGGCACGATCCGGCGATATCCGAACTGCTCGCGAGGACTGGCGTTCCATTCGTGGTGATGCACATGCAAGGGACGCCGGCAACGATGCAAACCAACCCGCATTACGACGACGTGGTCGCCGAGATCATGGCGTTTTTCGAGGAAAGAGTGGCTGCGTTGAAACGCGCGGGCGTGGATACGAAAAGGATGATCGTGGATCCCGGCATCGGGTTCGGCAAGACGACGGAGCACAATCTGACCATCCTGCGGGAGATTCGACGATTCGCCGGATCATGGCCGGTCATGGTGGGGCCTTCGCGCAAGAGATTCATTCGAGAATGGGTGGGCGCTGACGACAGGTCGGCGGGAACCCTTGCGGTCGCGATGCACTGCGCGTTGGCCGGAGTAAGCATGGTGCGCGTGCATGAGGTCGGTGCGATCAGGCGGGTCGTGGAATCTTTGAATCGAGAAGGAGGCGGGCGATAACGGCCGCGAGCATCAGGCCACACCCGGCGATGGACAGCATCTGAAAGAGCGGGCCGGACACTCCAAGTGAAACGGCGGCTTCAAAAGGCTCACTGAAAGTCCGCTGACCCCAGAAGATGGAGCGCGGCAGACCCCAACTGGGCAGCAGGTAGGTCATCAAATCGAGCCACCAGAAACTAAGCGTGATCACGATCGGTCGCCAGTAGCCGCCCCATCGTCGGTACCAGAGCAATGCGGTCGCGATGACAGCGACGCCAAACGTGCTGACCGCGCCGCCGAGCGACAGGATGGCCTCGCCGGTCGGCGTGGGGATGTCGACGACATCGCATTCACCGTAGCGGCCGGACCAACCGATGTATTCGAGACGAGGCCAGACCCGAAAAGCAAGGATTTCGACGTTGGTAACATGACCGCCGCAAAGTTTTCCGACGAGGCCGTGGCCGATCAGTTCATGGCAGGCGACGCCCAGGGGGTAGAAGAGCACGGTCAGCCCGAGGTATTGAGCGGCGGTTTTTGCGAATTTGCTCATGCCAAACGTCGCAACCCTATCGTTCAGACGGGGTTATCCTGTGCAACCCGGCGATGTGCTGAATCACACAGAACCGATCATAGGGGCGCTGTAACATCTGCGCAACAGGCGTGGTTTTGGCGACGGCGAAATGCACCCTTTTTGGTCTATTGCTATGATGCCGGAACAGGGATGGTACTCGGTCGCCACCTTGAGCCCGATCCGCGAAGGATTCGCGTTGGGGTGCGCGGGGTTCGTTGGGCGACGACAGACAGGCGGTATATGGCGGTTCGCATCGGGTTCGTTGCGGCGATCGCATGGGCGCTGAGCCTTTCAACGGCGGTCGCGGACAAGCCTTCTATTTCCGAAGACGAATTTCCGGGCAACCGGTACGTGAAGGCGCGCCTGGCGCTGGAGGAAACGGCTTTGTCCCCGGGCCGGGATGGACACGTGGCCGTCATTTTTGAGATCACCAAGGGCTGGCACCTCTACTGGCGGAATTCGGGTGATTCCGGATTGCCGCCGAAAGTCGAGTTCAAGGCCGATCCGCCGGTGGCGACATTCGGCGAGGGGCAGTGGCCGGCGCCGACCCGCCTGGTGGAGCCGGGAAATCTGGTCGATTACGTCTTTGAAAACCAACTGGTGCTGATTTTTCCGATTCATGTTTCCAAAGAGGCGCCGATCGGAAGAAAGCTTTCCATTTCGGCCGACGTGAACTGGCTGGTGTGCAGCGACCGTTGCGTGCCCGGCCGGGCCATTCTGAAGTTGGATGGAGACCTCGCTTCGAATTCGACGCCGTCGAACGACGCGGGACTCTTCGCGACGGCGCGGACTCGCCACCCGTTAAGGACCGGCCCCTCCGCTCCTTTCACCGAAACATGGAAGGGGTTTGAATTGGTTCTTCATTCGAACAACGCCAAACGGATGACATTCTTTCCTTATGAAAATGACGACGGCATTTACCCCAGGGACCCGTACGCCCACGGGGAGTCGAAATCGGACACGTTGCGACTCTCTTATTCCGACGAGGTTAAGGCGCTCAGGGAAATTCGCGGGCTGCTCGCGATCGAACGGGACGGCAAAGAGTCGTTTTATGAAGTGATCAACCCCGGACCGGGCGATGGGCTCGGGACGAAGCCGGCGAAAAAGTGAAAAACCGGGAGCCGGAAGGTCCGGCGCCCGATCGTAGGAAGTTCATCTGCAAGGGAGAACACACATGACAGGGATCCAACGAAAGTCACTGATCGCGTTTTGCGGAATTCTCGCCGCGGCGGTGACGCTGACGGGAACGAGTTTCGCCCTGGCCGGGCCCAAGGGAAAGGGCCACGGCAAGCACATGGGCGGATCGTCCATGAGCGCCGGCGCCGCAAAGGTGGGCGACAAGGCCCCGGATTTCACGCTGAAGGACACCGCGGGACAGACCCACAAGCTCAGCGACTACACCAGGCAGGGCAAGACGGTCGTGTTGGAATGGTTTAACCCCGACTGCCCGTTCGTCAAGCTGCACCACGAGAAGCAGACGACCGTGGCCGATCTGTACAAGAGCTTCAATTCCAAGAACGTCGTGATCCTGTCGATCAATTCGACGAATTCCGGAAACGCCAGCTTCGGCAAGGACGCGGCGGCCAAGAAGAACTGGAAGATCGAATGGCCCATCCTGATCGACGCCGACGGCAAAGTCGGGCACCTGTACGGCGCGATGACGACGCCGCACATGTTCGTGATCGACAAGGACGGCAAGCTCCGCTATTCCGGCGCGATGGACAACGACAAGGAAAATACAAAGAAGGGCAAGGACAAGGTGAATTATGTCCGCGAGGCCCTCGACTCGATCCTCGCCGGCAAGACCGTCGCCCACGCCGAGACGAAGCCTTACGGCTGTAGCGTCAAGTACAGCGGCTGATCGGCATCGGCTGTGAGGATTCCGCTTCGCTCGCGGATTTCAACATCGTCGCCCTCGGCAGGCCTTCGGCTTGCCGGGGGCTTTTTTTGTTCGTTCGATTTCGATCGGGGGATTCCGCCGAGGGAAAATAGCTCTGCACGAGGACCATCAGGATCGGAACGACCACTCCGGTCAACAGGAGCAGACTGATTCGCCGCTTATTCGTGCTGAACCGATAGGCCATGACGATGCCGAGGGCGATGGTGCTCAACATTCCCAGGCTCAGAATCGTCATGGCCACCCGGAAGGGCCACCGGATCGGACGGGTGGTCCGGTCTTCCGATCGCCAGTGTTGCTCCGTGTGCACGTCGCAAAGTTTGGCGACGATCGCCGGCGGCGTGTAAGAATTATCCTTGCGGCCTTTGTGCAGGTTCCAGGTCTGAACGGCCCCGGAGAGGAAGAAGAAGATCGTCAACGGGGCGAACGCGCAGGCGATGTAGGTGTGCAAGAGTCGAATCGTTTTCATGAGTTCGCAATCCTTGGAGTTAGGGGTCCATTGCCGGACGACATGCTATCCGCACGTCTTCATCGATGAAAATGATACGGCCTGGCTCCGATTTCGAGCGGGTTGGCGTCAATGGCCAAATCCCAATTGGCTCAGGGCGTCAGGAGTGCCGCAATAAAGATCTGGATATCGCGTCCGTTCGACAGACCGTCGTCGTTCATGTCGGCGATGCAACTGGCGGGAGGGGGGCCGACGAGGGCAGAGGCGAAGGGGGCAATGTCGGGGATATCGATCAGGCCGTTCGCGGAAAAGTCGCCGGACTGGCATTGGCCTGAGGCGAATTCGTGGGCGCCCCGATCGACGATTGGCGGCGTGCCTGCGCCGGTATCGGTGATGGCGGGGATATTCACTCGACGCGCAAGCCCGCCGAAGTCAGTCGTCAACGCGCCTGGGACATAAGCGTTGTTGCCGGAGTCGATCGAAGGCGAGCCCGGCTTGAGGCGATAGTCGTCGTCAGAAGTGCCCGCGCTATGGTCCTGTCCGTCAGGATCGATGAATCGCGGATCGGCCCCATTGTTGCCGGTGCCGCCGAGACTGCCGGTCCAGCCCTGGATCGAAGTGTATTGAACGTTGACCGCTCCGGCGAAGCTCCAGATTTGTTCGTCCTGACTCGAACCCCACATCGTGCTGTTGTCGCGCAGGATTGAATTTGCCAGCGTCGGCCCGTTGGAATCGTTGGCGATCGCGCCGCCGACGGCCCCCGCATAGTTGCCGACCAGGGTGCAATTGACGATCGTCGGGCTGCTGCTCGCAAAGGTGGTCATCGCGCCGCCGTAGTTGGCGGTCGCCGTATTGTGGCTGAAGATGCACCCGGCAATGAGCGGACTGCTGCCGACGACGTCGAATCCTCCGCCATGAAAGTCCGCGAGGTTGGCGTAGAAGCCGCAATTCAGGAAGGTAGGTGAACTGCTGTCCAGAGCAATCGCGCCGCCGTATTGCGAATGGTTGCCTTGGAAGTTGCAACCGGTATAGCTCGCGGCGCCGGCGGAATTGAAGACCGCGCCGCCGACGTAACCGGCGAAATTATTGGTAAACGTCGACGTGCTGACCTGCGGGGCACTGCCGAAGCGGTTGGCCATCGCGCCGCCTCCGGGAAAATTCGCCGGGTTCACGGTATTGGAATCGAAGACGCAGTTGGAAACACTCGGGCTGGCGCTTTCGTTGTACATCCCTCCGCCATACCAGGCCGCCGAATTGTTTTCGAATCGGCAGTTCGCCACCGTCGGCGTGCTGTTCAAATTGCGCATTCCGCCGCCGGTATGGACGAAAAACGTTGAATCCACGTCGGCGTTGCCGTTGCGAATCGTGAAGCCGTCGAGGATCGCTGTGGAATTGACGTTCTCGGCGACCACGACGTGCTGGCTGTTGTCCGAGGCATTACCGATCGTGCCGATGTCGCCGTCGAGAATGGTTTGGTGAGCGGCAGGGTCGCGCTGCGATCGCATCGTCTCCGTCCCGACGAAACCCCCGTAAATCCCCAGGCCGTTTTGCAATCGAAACGACATCTGCCGAAGTCCGGTCCCCTTGTCGGGCTTGTAGGTTCCGCCCGCGACCCAGATCTCCTGCACGTCGCCGCGCGAACGAATGGCTTCCGCGACTCCATCCTGCAACGTATTGAACGCCGTGGCCCAGGAAAGTCCATCGCCGCCGGACGCGGCTGCGGCGTTGACGCGCAGAATGCTCGGCAGGCCGGCGACCGGCGCGAGTCGATAGTTGGCGACGATGTGGCGAGTTTGATTGATCGTCCGGGCGTTGTCGGCGCTGGCGGCGTTGCCCGTCGGCGTGCCGAGGTAGTTCACATTTGGATTTGAGAAGTAGGGGATTTCAGGGTTGGGCTGATTGACGGCCATGATCGTGTGCCAGTTGTTGCCGGGGTCGACATAGCCGTAGGAATAAGGGAAATAGGCATCGTTGAAGGAGTTTGCAAGGTCGTGGGCACAGCCAAGGTTGTGGCCGGTTTCGTGGGCCATCGTGAGCCCGTTCCAATTGTCCCAGCGCATCTCCTGGTAGCCGCAGTCGCCGTTGGGATTGGTGGGGGCGAAGACGCGGCCGCCGACTTCAAGACTGTTGACCCAAAGCGCGACCAGGTCGGCCGAGTATTGATCGCGAAGTGTGTGCGTGACGGCCAGCGCGCCGGAGCCGGCGAGGAGGATTGGGCCGTCGGTCGAGCTGTCGCCGGTCTCGGTGTAGGCAACCTCGGCGGTGTGGACAAGGTTGAGCGACGTGCTGATCCCGCTGCTGGCAAAGGCGGTATTGGCGTCGGCAATGGCGGAGGCGATTTTGGATTCAATGCTCGCCACGCCCCCGGCGGCCGTACGGGCTTGGGTGGTGTAGACGACGAGCATGTCGATGACCGTGCCGTCGTCGCAGCCGTGGCCGGCGACCCGCGGCGACACGTCGGAATCGCCGCGGGGTGAACGGTTCATCGATGTGTTTTGATGGACCGGCGATGGGATCGACTTGAGAAAGCCGCCGCATGTATGAATCGGCGTCTTCGTCGCTCCGTCATTCGCCGTCACGATGGACCGGCAAAGACTGAAAACCATGAGCGCCAGGACGGCCGTACGAAGTAGCGGAGTCTCTGCTCTGTGGATTTGTCTTGGATTCATGTCCAACCGGTCCCCTGCGGAGATTGAATAGGACGGCTCGGTCCTTTCAGCGTACCTCGATGAGGAGTCGGCTTCAAGAATTTGCACGCAAAATTCGTTCGCTGCAGGCGGCTTAACTGTGCGATCGCACACTTTATCGGTATAGGTGAGCGACTTCTTTGGCCGCTAATTGAACCAAATGGCGAAGCCGATGAAGTTGCCTTCAAAGGTCTGTTGCAAGTGACGCCAGACTTCCGGCGTTGTGACTGGTCCTTTTTCGAGATAGGGCGCGGCGGCGGAACCCTGCACCCAGAGGACGAGGTCGAAGGGTCGCGGCTCCGTGAAGATTTTGTGGATATTAACGCCGCGGCCGTCGGAGGTGCGCCAAAAGGGGACGAGCTTCTTACCGGCCAGGATGTCGTCGGCCTCATCAAGAAAGATCATCCAATCCTTGACCATTTCCTCCGTGACTTTGCCGCCGGGAATCGGGCTGGTCTGCTTGGGGTTGGGGATCCACTCGTGATCGTCGTCGGTCTCGGCCAGGACGAGCTTCCACATCTCGCGGCTGAGCCTGGTCATGGATTCCAGATGCGTCAAGACGTTCTTGAGCCGCGCGGCGTCTTTGACGGGGAAGTTCATCAAGTGAACGAAGGCGATCACGTCGGCGATGTCGATGTGGCCCATCTCGAAGATCTTCGGGCCGGTTTGAAGGTATTCGTAGGGCGATTTCACCCGGGCGAAGATGACGTGGCCCGCCCTCTCAATGAGTTCGTGGAAATCGTGGGCGAGGAAGAACTCGTCGATCGCCATCAGCAGGTGGCAATAGCCGCGCAGCCAAAGGGCGTCGGCCAGGTCAAAGGCGATATAGAAGTCGGCGGCGCTCTCGGCCGTCGAGCCGCCGCCCATGCGGGCGAAGATTTTCCACATCGTTTCGTCTTCATCCGCCTTGCCGTCGCCGTCGAGATCGAGGCGGATCAGGGCAAAGTGAATGGGCAATTTCACGTCGGCCTTTTTGACCTGCGCGAGCGTGGCCTCGACGCGCTGGAGATCGGACAGCCAGTTTTCCATGATCTTTCGGCAGTCGTCGTAGGAGATTGCTTTCGGGGGATGGCTGGATGCGGCCGGCACTCCGGGAAGGGGGATGATGCCTTGAAAGTTGTTGAGCCCGTAGCTGTTGATCGATTGGGCGACGTGTTCGACCGCGCGGACAAATTGCAGCGCGCCGAGTTGGAACTTCAGCTCGTCGGCCTCCGGCGATTTCTTGATCGCTTCGGCCAGGGCCTTCTCTCCTTCGGCGAGCCGTCCGTTTTGGAGGAATTGCTCAACAAGCGGGGCGGCTTGTTTCGGCGGCTCGGCGTGCGCCAAGGGACAGAACACGGCGGATGCCATCACGATGGCTGCCAAGCGGAGCTTCATAAATCATTCCTTTGGGTTCCCTTACTTCACGCCGAGAACCCGGGCCATCGTTTCGCCGATGGTGGCCGGGCTGTCGGCGACGTGGATGCCGGCGGCTTTGAGGGCGGCGATCTTGCTTTCGGCGGTGCCCTGGCCGCCGGAGATGATCGCGCCGGCGTGGCCCATGCGCCGGCCGGGCGGCGCGGTGCGCCCGGCGATGAAGGCGACGACCGGCTTCTTCACGTTCTTTTTCACGAAGTCCGCCGCCATTTCTTCGTCGGTGCCGCCGATCTCGCCGATCATGATGATCGCATGAGTCTGCGGGTCATTCTCAAACATGCCGAGCAGCTCGATGAAATTGAGACCTTTGACCGGATCGCCGCCGATTCCGACGCAGGTGGTTTGAGCGATGTTGCGCGTCGTGCATTGCCAGACGGCTTCATAGGTGAGCGTGCCGCTGCGTGAGATCAGACCGATGTTCTTCGTCGAACCATCGGCGGGCTTATGAATGTAGCCGGGCATGATGCCGATCTTGGCCGCGCCGGGCGTGATGATGCCGGGGCAGTTCGGGCCGATGAGCTTCGCCCCGGCGTCGTCGATGAACTTTTTGGCCTTCACCATGTCGAGTGTTGGAATCCCCTCGGTGATGAGGACCAGAAGTTTGATGCCTGCGGCGGCGGCTTCCATCGCGCTGTCGGCCGCGCCGCCGGCGGGCACGAAGATCAACGAACAGTTCGCCCCAGTCTCCTTGACGGCGGCCTCGACGGTGTCGAAGACGGGCAGGCCGTGCTCGCTCTTGGTGCCGCCTTTTCCGGGAACGACGCCGCCGACGTACTTCGTTCCATACTCGATGCCCATCTTGGTGTGAAACGAACCGGCCTTGCCGGTGATGCCGTGGGTGATGACGCGGGTGTTTTTGTCTGCCAGGATGCTCATGGGATTCTCGTTTGTGTAGTCTGTTCTTGCCAACCCCAACTTCATCCTCCCCTTCGTAACGGGAGGGAAACGGTGCGGAAGATCATAACAATGGCCGTCGGCCGGCGGAAGCGCCCCGGAAGCGGCCGCACACGAACGTGTCAAACCGCATAGAATGCGGCGGATGGAATTGGACCGAAAAGAGTCGATTCGCGTGACCTGCGCGCCGGGGTTGCCGCCGTACCTTTCGCAGGAGTTGACTGCACTGGGCTTTGAAGCCGACGCGGTGGAAAAGACATTCATCGAGATCACGGGCACGCTGCGCGACGCGATGCGGCTGAACCTGCACCTGCGCACGGCGTTTCACGTCCTGTACCGTCTCGGCGAATTTCGATGCACCGGCCCGCAGGACTTGTACGACGCGGCGGCGTCGATCGCCTGGGAAGAGATCATTCCGCCGGACGAGTACGTTTGTGTGACGTCTAGCGTCAGCCATCCTTCGATCCATGACTGGACGTTTGCCAATTTGAAGGTGAAGGATGCCATCGTCGATCGAATGCAGGCGAAGGCGGGACAGCGACCAGATTCGGGGCCGGAACGGGACCGGGTGGTCGTGGCGGTTTACTGGCATGGGGAGGAATGCCGCATCTTCTTGAATACGACCGGCAACAAGTTGGCGGATCGGGGTTATCGCCGTCGCCCGCACCTGGCGCCGATGCAGGAGACGCTCGCGGCGGGCGTGCTGATGGCGGCGGGTTATGACGGGGCAGTGCCGCTGGTGAACCCGATGTGCGGGAGCGGGACAATCGCCATCGAGGCGGCGCTGATCGCCACGGGGCGCGCGCCGGGGCTTCTGCGAAGTAACTACGGGCTCCTTCACGTCAAAGGCATCGATGAAAACGAGTGGCAGGCCGCCCGGCGCGAGGCGGCCAAGTCGCGCCGCAAGGATTCGCCGCCGCCGATCATCGCGACGGACATCGACCCTAAGGCGGTCGAAGCGGCCCGGGCCAATGCGAAGACCGCCGGCGTCGATCCGCTGATTGAGTTTGCGGTCTGCGATTTCGCCGAGACCAGGATTCCGCCGCCGCCGGGAATCGTCTTGCTCAATCCTGAATATGGGGAGCGGCTCGGCGAGGTTGCCGCATTGGAAGGGACCTATAAGCGGATCGGCGATTTCTTCAAGCAGCGATGCGCGGGGTATACAGGATATGTCTTCACCGGGAATCGCGAGCTGGCCAAGAAGATTCGCCTGACGGCGAGCCGGCGGATGGAATTCTGGAACGCGAAGATCGATTGCCGGCTGTTGAAGTATGAAATGTACCAGGGGACGCGCCGTGAGGATAAGTAAAGCGGTTTTTTCGGCCGTGGTTTTGAAGAACCGATTGTAAGAGGTTAACATATCCATAGGCCGAAGTGAGCGATTCATGGCGGTTCTGCCGAAAAGCGACACGATTTGCTTCACGTTGAACGGGCGACAAGTCTCGCTCGACGACGCGCGGGACCTGACCCTTCTCGATGCTCTGCGCGATCGATGCGGCGTGACGTCGCCGAAGGACGGCTGCCAACCGCTGGGGCAGTGCGGATGTTGCACCGTTCTCGTCGATGGCAAGCCGCGCTTGTCCTGCACGATGAAGGCGTCGCTCGTATCCGGCAAGGAAGTGACGACGCTGGAGGGCCTGCCGGAGGAGACGCGAAAGCAGATCGCCGACTGTTTCGTTCAGGCCGGGGGCGTGCAATGCGGGTTCTGTATTCCCGGTATTGCGGTTCGGGCGCATGCGCTGACGGAGAAAAACCCGTGCGCGACGCGCGCGGAGATCGCCGGAGACCTGCGAGCTCACCTGTGTCGGTGTACGGGGTACACGAAAATCGTTGATGCGATTGAGTTGCTTGGCGAGAAACGTCAAAACGTCGAAACGTCGAAACGTCGAAACGGGAATGGTCATACCGGAGCCGGCGCGGTGGGTGACCGATTGGCCAAGTACGGCGGCGCGGATTGTGTTCTCGGCGGGCACAACTACATCGATGATATTTACATCGACGGCATGGCGCATGGGGCGATGCGATTCAGCGATCATCCCCGGGCGCTGGTGAAGCGGATCGATACCTCCGCAGCCGAGGCCTTGGAAGGCGTGTTGAAAGTGGCGACGTGGCGAGACGTGCCGGGTGACCGCTTCGTCGGGCTGATTACGTCGGACTGGCCGATCTTCATCGCCGAGGGCGAGGAGACGCGCTGCGTCGGGGACATTCTCGCGGCCGTTGCGGCGGTCGATGAGAAAACGGCGCGGCGGGCAGTTGAATTGATCGAGATCGAATACGAGGTTCGCGAGCCGGTCACAACGCCGGACGATGGTCTCAAGCCGGATGCGCCGAAGGTTCACCCCGGCGGCAATTTATTGTCGCGCGCGGCGCTGGTGCGCGGCGACGTGGAAGCAGCATTTGCCAGAAGTGCGCATGTCGTCGAAGGCACGTGGCAGACGCAGACAATCGAACACATGTATCTCGAGCCGGAGGCGTCCATCGCCATGCCGGTCGATCTCGACGCCCAGGGCACGGCAAAAATTTTCGGCACGTATGCGAGGCCGTCATCGAATGGTCACGGTCATGCCAGGCCGACGTGGTCACTGCCTGAAAATCCGCAGGAGCGCCGCGGGTTGCATTTGCTTTCACAGGGACAGGGCATCTTTGACGACCGTCGGCAGTGTTGCAAAGTGCTCGGCTGGGACCCGAAGCGGATGTACGCCGAGTTAGTCTCGAATGGCGGGGCGTTCGGCGGCAAGGAAGACATGTCGATTCAGGCGCAGACGGCGCTGCTGGCGCACCTCGTCGGCGTGCCGGTCAAGACGGTGCTGAATCGTTATGAGAGTTTGCGGCTCCACCCGAAGCGGCATCCGATTCGCAGCCAACTAAAAGTCGGTTGCGACGCAGAGGGACGGATCACGGCATTGCGGGCGCGAATCATCGGCGACAAGGGCGCATACGCCTCGGTCGGGGCGAAGGTGCTCGAACGGGCGGCCGGTCATGCGGGCGGACCGTATCGGATTCCGGCCATCGACATCGAGGCGCTCGCCGTTTACACGAACAATCCACCCTGCGGGGCGATGCGCGGCTTCGGCGCGAATCAATCGGCGTTCGCCATCGAGGGCGCGCTGGACATGCTCGCCGAAAAGGTCGGCATCGACGGCTGGGAGATTCGCAGCCGCAACATCATGGAGCCGGGCGATCGATTCGTGACCGGCCAGAAAATGGTCAAGCCATTCGGGCTTCGCAAGACGCTGGAGGCGGTGAAGGAACACTATCGCGGCGCGAAGTTCGCGGGGATCGCCTGTGGCATCAAGAACGTCGGCATCGGCAACGGCCTGCCGGAGCGCGGCCGCGCGAGCATCACCATCGAGAGCGAAAAGAAGATCATCATCCGCACCGGCTTCACGGAGATGGGGCAGGGCCTTTTCACCGTATTGATTCAAACGGCGGTCCAGGAAACAGGCCTGCCGGCCGATTTGTTCGAGGCGACGAGCGACACGACGCACGATCTGGATTGCGGCCAGACGACCGGCAGTCGAGGGACGGTGCTCGGTTGTCATTCGGTCATGGACGCGGCGAAGAAGTTGAAGGCCGATCTCTCGGCGGGGCGGACGATCCGCGATTTGATCGGCCGCGTTTATCAGGGCGAGTGGATTTGCTACAAGACGGACAAGTTCGGCGCGGACGTGCCGGACCCCAAGACGCACTTGACCTACGGCTTTGCCACGCAGGTCGTCATCCTCGACGACGACGGCAAGTTGAAGAAGGTCATCGCCGCGCACGACGTCGGCCGGGCGATCAACCCGACGCTGCTCGAAGGCCAGGTCGAAGGCTCGCTGCACATGGGACTCGGTTACGCCCTGACGGAAGAGTTCGTGACGGAGGGCGGACGGCTCGTGACGGACGACGTGAAGGGCTGCGGCGTCCTGCGGGCGCACCACATGCCCGAGTTGGAAATAATCCTCGTCGAAGAGGCCGACCCGGAGACGCCGTACGGTTCGCGCGGCGTCGGCGAGATCGGCCTGGTGCCGACGGCCCCGGCGGTTGCCGGCGCTCTCTATTCTTATGACAAAATTCGGCGATTCAAGCTGCCGATGAAGGATTCGCCGGCGGCGAAGGCGATTCTGGGGCCACGGGCGAAGTCCGTCTGAATTCGCGCTAATATGACATGGATGTCTTGTTGAAGATCAAGCGGCTCGTGGAAAGTGGCGCATTGCGTCTTACCAACAAGGCGAGAGATGAATTGGACGCGGACGGATTGACCGCGCTGGATGCAGCGGAGGCGATTCTAAACGCTGCTAGAATAACAAAGGTGCTTCGTTCACGAAGTCCCCGGCGACACCACGCGGGAGAGAAACTCTATGTCATTGAAGGGTACAACCATCGCGGCACGCTCCTTTACACGAAAGGCAAAATCGCGCGCGAAGGCGGCAAAGAAATCTACTACCTCCTTATCTCGTCGAAGGCATCGACCGATTCCGATTAAGTCACTTCCGCCGCTTCGAATTTGCCCCATATGCGGGTCCCACGACGTTTCCCGACGAAAGATCACGGTCCATCGTCGAGATGGTCGGCGCATCGAGGGGGTTGTCGCCGATGTTTGCGGCGCCTGCAAAGAACAATTCTTCGATTTGGCGGCCATGCACAAGATTGAGACGATGAAAAGAACGGCCAAGGCATCATGAACCCCTTCGTCGCGCTTTTCCGATCCCTGGCCCGCCAGCTTCAGCAGAAGCGGCGGGTGGCGGTTTGCACGGTCGTTGGTTCCTACGGCTCGACGCCGCAGGCGGCGGGGGCGACGCTTCTGCTTCACGAGAACATGACGACGGAGGGAACGCTCGGCGGCGGATGCGTCGAGGCGGAAGTGCGCAAGCAGGCGTTCGAGTTGCTACAGAAGAATCGCTCCGGATTGCTGACCTTCAAGCTCGATCACGATTACGGCTGGGACGACGGTCTGATCTGCGGCGGGACCATGCGGATCGCGGTGATGTCGCTCGATTCCGCCGAAAAGGCGACACCCTTTACCGAGGCCGCCGACCGGATCGAGCGGCGCGAGCCGGCGAGCGTGCTGCTTCAGGTCGAGGAAGAGGGAGAACTGAAGGAGTATCGACTGCATATTGAAGCCCCGGCGCACCTGATCATCGCCGGCGGCGGTCACGTCGGCGCGCAACTCGCGAAGATGGCGGTCGAGCTCGATTTCGAAGTAACGGTCGTCGATGACCGGGCGGATTTTGTGAATGCCTCGCGGTTGCCGCCGCCGATCAGTCCGATGGTTGGGGACATTGAACGAACGTTGCGGGAACTGCCCATCGATGCGAATACCTACGTCGTCATCGTGACCAGGGGTCACAATCATGACGAGCAAGCGCTGCACGCCGTGATCGACTCGCCGGCGAAATACATCGGAATGATCGGCAGCCGGCGCAAGGTCAAGTTGATCTTCGACGATCTGGCCGCGCTCGGCGTGGACCAATCGAAACTGGCCAAGGTTCATGCACCGATCGGCCTGTCCATCGGCGCGCAGACCGTGCCGGAAATCGCCGTCAGTATACTCGGACAACTCATCGAAGTTCGCCGGACGGAAAAACCGACCCACGTCGAGGGACCGGGTGAACCGGGAATGCGGAAGTCCCGCCACGGCGGGTAACCTCCTTGCGGAATTCGGAAGAAGATGGATGAACGCCGAGCAGACCCGCGAGCGATTCATGTCACGCCGAATCTTTGCATTGCTGCTCGCTGCCGGTCAGTCCCGTCGAATGGGCCGGCCGAAGCAGCTCATGCCCTATCAAGGCGGCACGATCATCGAAGCGATTGTGGAGTCGGTGCTGGCCTCCAGCGTCGATGGGTTTGTCGTCGTTGCGAATCCGCGGATCGCGGAATTCATGGGCGACGCGCTGCCCGAGCGGTGTTTTGTCGCGGTCAACAATGACGCCGACAGCCAGATGCTCGACTCAGTGAAGATCGGCGAAGCAAAGATCGAGGTCGAGTTCCAGCCGCAGGACGAAGACGGTGTGCTCGTTTTGCTCGCCGATCAGCCGCAAGTCTCCGCGGGGATCATGACAACATGCGTCGAAGCTTATCGACTTCCCAAGCGTCATCCCGGCATCCTGATCGCCACCTATCGCGGGCGTCGCGGGCATCCGAGCATATTTTCCGTCGGGCTTCTGCGTGAGATTCAGTCTTGGGATTCAAATCGAAAGCTGAGCGATATGTCCGCGGAGCATCCCGACGCCGTGCGCGAATTGGCCATCACGACCGCACCGATGCCGCTCGATGTGAACACGCCGGAGGATTATGACCGTTTGACCGGTGGTTAGTGAGGTTCGCCGGGCGTGTAGTGGGGGGCCAGCGGGATCAATTTGAAAAAGTCCGTCTTGATAAACTTTGCGTCGACAGGCGCGGGGTCTTCGTCGTCACCGTCAAACATGCCGTCGTTATCGCGGTCGATGCCGATGCGCGTTTGCGACCCGAGCGGAACCAGGGTGAAGGTCAATTCGTCGCCGGGGCCGGCCGACTGAAGCAAGCTGTCAAACGGCACGGTTTCCCCCGCGCGATCGGACTGGAAGAGACCGGCCCCGTTTTGATAGGCGTATCCGCGAGCGATGCCTTTTTGATGGCCTTTGACGACGAGGCCGACGGTGCCGCTGTCGGCGATCGACCGCATCCTGAGGATCAGTTCCTTGGCGGACTTGTCGACATCGCCCCGCCCTCGCAGCGTCGCCTGGGCGCCGACGCCGGCCTGGGTGTCGGTGGCCATGGACCAGACAAACGCCTCGAGGTCCATGCGATCTTGTACCTCCGGCAGATTGAAAACATCGTGCAGGAGAAACAAGTCCACGTTTTCGAACGAGCCGTCGTGCGTCAAGGCGAAGCCCCGGTTGTTCCTGATCGAATTTCGATCGAAGCCGGTCTTTCGGTAGATGTCGCGAAGCTGCGCGACCTTGAAATCCTGCGGCGTGAGAAGGGCCGTTCCGCCGATGATCATGGCGTTGGCCCCCGTCGGTAAGCTGTGGCAATTGACGCAGGTAAAGACAAATGAATCGGACCGCGTATTTTGATAGAGGTCGAATCCGCGAGTCGGACTGGCGCTGACGCCGCGAATCATGATCTTATCTTTTAGAGAATTGTCCACGTTGCGAAAAGGATTGGGCGGAGGGGCAAGGCTGGCAAGAAAAGCCTTAAACTGGGCCATTTCCTCGTCTGAGAGGCCCTGATCGGCGGCCATGAGCGATTGGAATGCGCCGTTGAACGCGGCAAGGTTTTCACGATCGCCGCGCCAATGAAACGGCTCGGTCCCGATGATCCCCACCAGCGTCTGGGTCGTGAGCGGGCCCTTCATCGGGTGCCAGTCTTTGCAGGTCGGCATGAATGGGCCGTTGCAACTCTGGTCGAATGTCTTCATGTCGCCGGCGGGGTTTCCCAGGTCCCAGGCCAGTTGGTCCATGCGGCCGTCGACATGGCACGAAGCGCATGAGATCTGGCCCAGGCCGCTCGATTGGGTCGCGTGGTACAGGTGTGGCCGGCCGACTTTGATTTCCAGCGGTGTCGGATCGAAGAACCGGCTCGTCGACGAGAGCCGATTGTCAACCGTCGAAATCATCGACACCGACGCATCGAACTTGGAGAGGACGTAAAGTCGCCCCCGCGCGCCGTCGAGCGCGAGACCGGTCGGTCCCGCCGGCACGTCGACGCGGGCCAGTCTCGCGCCCGCCGGGTCGATGACGATGACATTATTACTCCCCATCCCGGCGACAAAACCGCGATCGCCCGACGGCGCCCAGACGATGTCGCGAGGATCGCTGATGGACTCCCTGCGAAACGTCGGCGGAATCGATCGCGAGGAGTAATCGAGGTGGGGATTGAGATCGGTGATCGCGGGCTTCTGAGGCGCCGCGGGGTCGATCGTCGCCAGTTGAATGCGGGTAAAGATGCCCTTGACGTTCGGTTCGAAGCGGATTTCATTTTTGGCCTCGGATCCGACGACGGTGATCCGGCCGTCGGGCCGCACGTCGAGATTCATGTCCAGATTCATGAGGCCGGAGACGTAGGTGACGGCAAGCGAACGCGCGTCAATCCTGGCCACGTCGTGATCGTGAAGATCCCAGGTCACTTTGGAGGACCAGTCGGCGCCATTGGCGTCGCGCCAACGACCGTTGTACTGCCTCTTTACGATTTGCGCGACGGCTGGAGGGGCGGCCAGACCGTCTCGTATGGCCGGGTCATAAACAAAACCCAGGTTCGGCGGAGGATTGGTGCCGCCGTAGGGGCCGTCCAGAGCGGAAACATCCTCGTGACGGATGATCGTCGTGCCGTTGCCGGATTCAAAGATCGCGACATATACGTGTTCACGTTTGGCGTCCACGGTCAGGGCACGCGGTTCCTCGCCTTCGATTTCGATGACGGTCGGCTCGGCGGAGAGATTGGCCGGGTCGAAGACTTTGAGGCGGTTTTCCTGGGAAATCGAGACAAATGCTCGTTCGGGATTTCCGGCGAAGACGACGTCGCCGGGCTCGTCGCCGACGGAAATCGTGTTCGTGACGCGCAGCGTGGACAGGTCGACGATGCTGACGCTGTCCGAAACATGGTTGACCACCCACGCTTCGTCATTCGATCGCGCGCAGACGGAAACGGGGTCGAGACCCACGGGCACTTCGCCGATGAGCCTGGGCGTTTCGCCGCTGACGTCGAAGATTTCCAGTCGGTTATCCGCCGTATTGACGGCGAGCAGCTTTTCGCCGTTGGGGGTGAGCACCAGCGGATTGACATGCGGCGATTCCCAATTGACGAAGTTCTGTGGCGTCGGAAGCGGTGTCGTGTTGCAACGAGCCAGAAGAGGAAGGATCGCCAGCGAAATAAACCAGCGGCGGAAACGATTCATGGCAGGACCTCCCTGTCAACCAGCCTGCTCAGATCAATGGAAACATCCGCCCATAACCCTGTCAAGGATCAGCACGATTCGACCGGCATTCGCCGCCACTCCTCGAACATCTGGCGAAGCAGTTCCATCGGCAGTCCGACCACGTTGGAAAGGCTCCCCTCGATGCGTTCGACAAAAGGGTCATCCTGGTCTTGAATGCCGTACGCCCCGGCCTTGCCTTGCCACTGACCGGTGTCGAGGTAGCTTTCGATCATTGCATCGCTCAACGGCCGGACCTGCACCGTGCTGATGCCGTGGTTGATCAGTCGTCGTTCGGTTCGAGGATGCAGGAGACAAACGCCGGTGATGACGGAATGAAGCGTTCCGGAGAGCTTCTTCAGGATGCGCTTCGCGTCGTCGCGGTCATTGGGCTTACTGAAAATCTCGTCGCCAAGGACGGTGATGGTGTCGGCGGCCAGGAGGGTGTCGTCCGGATGGTTCTCGGCAACGCTGCTCGCCTTGAAAAAAGCCAGCGATTCCGCATAGGAAGCCGGATCGACGTGAGGATGGCGCTCTTCGGGTTCTTCCAATGAAGGCTGAACGACGATGAAACGATAGCCGGCTTCGCGAAGCAATCCCGATCGCCGGGGGCTGGTCGACGAAAGGACGAGACGATCGGGCTGTAGCGGCGGCGGCATTTCGCAGGCATCCTACACGCGGTCTGGAGCATGGATGGTACTCGAAATCGACTCCGAGAGTAATCGTGCAAAGCAACGGAATTGAAGACCTGCCCGACACGAGCCGTCGATCGGAGTTTTTTTGGCGATGCGGCCTGGCCCTGGTGCTCGTGATCTATTCGCTCGGCCTGACCCGCCAATTGACCGAGCCGTGGATCGGAATGCACGATTGGAACGGCGCATTTTATTCGCAATTGGCGCGCAATTTCCTGCGGTATCCGTGGTCCTGCCATCATGGCATGCCGCTCGTCGCCGCCGGGCCAAGCGCGCCGCCGGACGAACGATCGCTCTACGCCACGCACCCGGCGGGGTTGGTCTGGCTCCTCGCCACCGTTTTTCGTTTTTTCGGTGAAGCCGAATCGACCGCACGGCTGACGGCGATCGTCGCATCGTTGATCGCGCTGGCGGTTTGGACCGTGATGATCCGGCGCAGCCTGGGCGTCGAAGTCGCTCTGGTGACGGGCTTTCTTTACGCGGTGACGCCCATGAGCGTTTTCTTCGGGCGGATGGTCAATCACGAAGCCTACGGCCTTTGCGGGATGATGGGCGCCTGGGCGTGTTGGCAAAAAGTTTTCAACCGCGACACAGAAGAAGCTCGCCGAGCGTGCTGGTTGATCGGCTGGAGCCTTTGCATCTTCGCGACGATTTCGATCGACTGGCCGGGCGCCCTCTTCGCGGGGTTGTTTTGCGTCCATGCGCTCATCCGGTGGAGACAGCGGCGGATCTCCGGATCGGTCTGCACGGTCGTATGGGCCGTTTCGGCGATGGCCGTCGGTGGAATCCTGTGGCACATCGTCTACGGCGGGTTGGACGGAAGTTGGCGGTCCTTGCTGTCCGTGATGTTGTCTCGCAGCGGTGGCGTCGGCGAGTCGTTGGCGGGTGGCGCGTGGCGCCATACACGAGAAAACCTTACGCCGGTCGGGATCGCCTGCGCGGCGTTGGGGCTCTTGGTTTTGATCGGTGGAAAGAATCGATTCAGCGCCGATCGGCACACGGATCCGTCGTTCAAGTCGTCGCATGGGTTGGAGGGACTTTGGGTGTTGACCGCGACCGGCGTGATCTGGCTTGCCGTTTTTTGGCGACAGTACCAGATCCATCAGTACTGGTTATTTTATCTGGGTCCCGTGATCGCACTGCTCTCATCGGTGGGAATCCTGGCGCTGCGCGATGTCGTCGATCGAAATAGAAAATGGGTGGGTGATGGGCTGTTTGCAATCGCGATCGTCATTTTCTTTTGGTTCGCCAGAAACCAGCAGGACGATCTTTTTCGAAGACGAAGTTGGAAACCGGAGTTCGTTGAGGCCGGCCGCCGGCTCCGGGATACAACGGCTGAAGATGCACGAGTGGTCGTCCCGGTGAATCCCATTCGTATCGAACGATTTGGCGATTATCAGTTCCGCAATATCGTTCCGCCGCAATTGCTGTGGTACCTGGATCGCACAATGGTCGGACCTGCGGACGTTGTACAACCCACCAGCCGGGCGTCTTCGGATCTGCTGAAGTGAGCCACGGGCGTTACGCGAGCTTCGCACAGGGGGTCAGGTGTTTTCGGTCGTAAGTCGTTTAATGGAAAGAAATAACAACGCTCCCGATAGTGTGTTTCTCGCGATCCGGCAACGGAAACATGCCGCTGGAATGGCCTTTGACTCCGTGAATATCCGGCTTATACTTGCCGGTCTTAATTGTGGGCTGGCGCAGGACCTAGAGCCATCGTCGGCCTTTGGTGGCGAAGGTTGCAAAGGTCGCCACGGACGCGCGTGGTGCTGCTGTAGCTCAGTTGGTAGAGCACGTCCTTGGTAAGGACGAGGTCACGGGTTCAAGTCCCGTCAGCAGCTTTGCGGTCATGGCGCCGGCCGCCGAGGGGCTGCTGTCCCGCGGCAAAACTGGTTTGCCAGAGCCTCGGTCTGGCGGCTTGCCGAAAGATCGCGATTTCGGCGTGCAGGCTCCCGGTGTCGTTATCATGTGCCGTCGCTCAAGGAAATAGACGGATCAACAACAAGGTTTTTTGACAAGACCGTATTCGGAGGATTCGCTGGCATGGCCAAGGAGAAATTTGAACGAACCAAACCGCACGTGAACGTCGGCACCATCGGCCACGTGGACCACGGCAAGACGACGTTGACGGCGGCCATCACCGCGGTGCAGGCCAAGAAGGGTCTGGCCAAGTTCAAGGCCTACGACGAAGTCGCGAAGGCGTCTGAAAAGGACGGCCGGCGCGACCCGACAAAGATCTTGACCATCGCCACGAGCCACGTCGAGTATGAGTCGGAGAAGCGCCACTACGCTCACGTGGACTGCCCCGGCCACGCCGACTACGTCAAGAACATGATCACCGGTGCCGCCCAGATGGACGGCGCCATCCTCGTCGTCAGCGCCGCCGACGGCCCGATGCCCCAGACGCGCGAGCACGTTCTGCTCGCCCGCCAGGTCAACGTCCCCGCGCTGGTCGTTTTCCTCAACAAGATCGACTTGCTGGATGATCCCGAGCTGCTCGACCTGGTCGAGTTGGAAGTTCGTGAACTGCTCAACAAGTACGAATTCCCCGGCGACACGATCCCGATCATTCGCGGTCAGTCCAACGCCGCGCTGAACAACCCGACCGATCCGAAGGCCACGGAGTGCATCACCAAGCTGATGGAAGCCCTCGATGCGAACATTCCCGAGCCGGTCCGCGAACAGGACAAGCCCTTCCTCATGCCGGTCGAGGACGTCTTCAGCATCAAGGGCCGCGGCACGGTCGGCACCGGCCGAATCGAGCGCGGCATCATCAAGGTCGGCGAGGAAGTCGAAATCATCGGCCTTCACAAGGAAACCCGCAAAACGACGGTGACCGGCGTCGAAATGTTCAACAAGACCCTCGACGAGGGCCGCGCCGGGGACAACGTCGGATTGCTCCTTCGCGGCGTGGAAAAGGAAGAGTTGGAGCGCGGCCAGGTCCTGGCCAAGCCCGGCTCCATCACGCCGCACACCAAGTTCGAGGCCGAGGTTTACGTCTTGACGAAAGAGGAAGGCGGTCGCCACACGCCGTTCTTCACGAACTATCGTCCGCAGTTTTATCTGCGAACGACCGACGTGACCGGCAGCCTGAAGTTGCTGGGCGGCGCGGAAATGTGCATGCCCGGCGATAACGTGACGCTCGAAGTCGAGTTGATCTCGCCCGTCGCCCTGGAAGAAGGCGTGCGCTTCGCCGTCCGCGAAGGCGGTCGCACCGTCGGTTCCGGTGTCGTGACGAAGGTGATTGCGTAGTTTGAATGGATGGCCCGCTGGGCGGTATTTAGGGCGCGGTTGCGGAGTCGAAGATGGCCAAGGCAGGTAAAAGAGAATGGGTCTGGCTCGAATGCTCCGAGAGCGGCGACCTCAACTATCGGACGGAGATTAACGTCCAGCAGGGTGTACCCGAAAAGCTCAAGGCCGGCTTGAAAAAGTACTGCCCGCGGCTGCGTCGTCACACGCTCCATAAGATAAAGAGGAAATAATTTCCGGGGAGGGCGAGGCTCC
>CAYPXR010000066.1:0-90171 GCA_964414585.1 uncultured Planctomycetaceae bacterium | reverse complement strand
CGCGATTGATGTCATCCGTGACGTCATGCCACGGAGGTATACCCGCTCTCACCCGATCGCGCAAATTACCCAGTTTAACATTTTGCCCGCCGGGCCCCATTGCAGAAGGCTGAAGAGTTACTGGAATTCCTTGAAATAGGTGGGGTCGCCGGGCGCGGAAAGCGGCGAGATCGTCTCCCCTGGTTCAAGTCCATAGAGCAATTGATTAAAGGAGCGCGAGCGGGGGTCCATTTCATGCCCCCAACCGAAATAGTTAAAGTTGCCCGGGCCGTTCATGGTGCCCGGGCCGCCACCATAATCGGCAAAGCCTTCTCCGTAGAAATGGGAGGCATACGGATGAATCGGTCCGAGGATGTTGTCCGGATCATTATCCGCGTAGGTCTGCGCGGCCTGCGTGATCGTCTTGAGGTTCTTCAGGCAATGCGTCGTGCGGTCGTTTTCACGCTCGCGCGTCAGGCCGGAGGCCAGGACGCCGGTGAAAATCGAGAGGGTGATTAGGGTCAGGAGCAATTCGATCACGGTCAGACCGCGACGGGCGGAAGTACGTGGCGATACGAATTCATCGGCGCGTGGCGAATTCGGCCGGTGCATGATCATGATCCGACCCTCCGCAAAGAGATGCCCTGCGGTTCAAGACTACGCGAGCCCCGAAGCCCGGATGGGCTCCCCACGGGCGGTTCGGGCAGGCAATCCATGCGCCCCCACGTTCCCCGCGCGTCCAAATCGGTCCATTCGGTGTGAGGGGTCCAATCAAGGTGTTGATAATAGGTACCGTCGCCGAAATCGGCGAAGCTCGCATGCCCGTCGGAGTACGCGACGTTGAAGAAGCCGAGTTTGTTGTGATAACTGGTCAGTTCACCGGGTGAAAGGGTCTGCCAAACGTCGTTGGTAAAGAGCGTCTGGAAGACGCGGGCCTCCATGAAGGACACCGTTTGGGCCGGGACGGGAATCCGCTGGCGTGAATGGTAATAGATGCCGCTGTTTGAACCGTCGTCATAGGGAAGATTGTTCATGCGGAACGACGTGCCACTGCCTTTGAAATAGGATGATTCGGTTTCCAATGAAGAGCCAAACCAGCCTGGCCAGTTTTGCCAGCCCTGATCCCAACCCGGACACTGAAACTCTTTGAAAAAGGCGGGATCGCCCGGCGCGGACAACGGCGAGATCGTTTCATTGAGTTCGAAGCCGTAGAGCATTTGATTGAAGGGTCTTGTTCGGGGACCGAATTCGTGTCCCCACGTGAAATAATTCTGCGGTCCTGATCCAATCATTGTGCCCGGACCGCCGCCATATTCGGCATAGCCCTCGAAGACAAAATCGTTTGCGTATCGACCGACCGGGCCGAGGATGCAGTCCGGGTCGTTTTCCGCGTAGGTCAGCGCGGTCTGCATGATCGTTTTGAGATTCTTCAGACAATGCGTCGTACGGCTGTCTTCGCGCTCCCGCGTCAGGCCGGACGCCAGGACGCCGGTGAAGATGGAAAGCGTGCTGAGCGTCAACAGTAGTTCGATCAAAGTCAGGCCGAGTCGGGGCCCGATGCGTTGAATTTTCATGATCCCGCCGTCCTCAATGAAGTGCCCTGCGGTTCAAGACATCGCTGCGACCGCAAAAAGAACGGGTTGCCCAGCAGGAACGCGGGGAGACAATCCATGCGCCCCCAGGTGCCGCGCACGTCTAATCCATTCAATTCAGATTGAGCGCCCCAATCGATTTGCTGGTAATAAGTGCCGTCGCCAAAGTCTGCAAAGCTCGCATGGCCGTCGGAGTACGCGACCGTAAAGAAACCGAGCTTCCCGTGGTAACCGTTCAATTCTCCGTGTTGCAAATATCCCCATGCATCATTTGTGAATATTGTTTGGAAAACTCTCGCTTCCATAAACGATACCGTTTGCCCCGGCACGGGGATTAGCTGACTCGAGCGTCGGAAGATTCCGCTGGTCGTGCCATCGTTGTACGGCAGATTATTCATGCGGAATGACGTACCGTTGCCTTTGAAATAAGACGATTCGGTTTCCAGCGGGCTCGTATCAAAATACTGCCAGCTCTGCCAACCCTGATCCCATCCGGGGCACTGGAACTCCCTAAAGTACGCGGGATCACCCGGCGCTGAGAGCGGCGCGAGGGTCTCTCCGGGTTCAAAGCCGTAAAGCATTTGATTGAAGGGTCGCGTGCGGGGATCGAATTGGTGATCCCAACCAAAATAATTGTGAGCTCCCGATCCCACCATCGTTCCCGGCCCGCCGCCATATCCGGCGTACCCTGAACCGGCAACGAAGTCATTATCTCTTGGATGAACCGGGCCTAGGATGTTGTTTGGGTCGTTCTCCGCGTAAGTCAGCGCGGTCTGCATGATTGTCTTGAGGTTCCTCAAGCAATGAACCGTGCGGTCGTCTTCGCGTTCGCGAGACAAACCGGACGCCAGGACGCCGGTGAAGATCGAGAGGGTGCTTAGGGTGAGGAGCAATTCGATCGGCGTCAGGCCGAGTCGGTGACCGGGCCGCAGGGTCGAGGGCATGGGCGATCCTCCTTTTTTCGGCGGGAAGCTACGCGAACGATCTCCGCGCGCCGCTCCTGGCGAGGAGATCGTGACCCGTCTTTTGGACCCGCGCGTCAGGCAGCCGGAGGAGGAGAATATGGCGAGATTTTAATAAATTTCGAGATCAAGGCTTGCCTCCGAGCGTGGGGAGCCGACGGAGTCCGTATTCGTTAACCATAAGATATTAGGACTCGGCCAAGTGTCTTGCCGATCGGATCGGCCGAGAATCGTGCGGTTTTGGCCGGGCCGGTTTGGTCGATTGCAAGTGGCGGCTGCTTCAAACGTTGAAACACGAAGGGTTTGCAAGCGGCTGTGCCGCGGCCGTGGCGGGGTCCGCGTCGGATCGGGCGGTAGTCGTTACAATGCCCGAGCAATGGACGTGCAGACTGAAATCCGGCGGATTGTGGCGGAGTCGCAGAAGGCCATGCAGCGGCTCGACGATGGGGCGATCGCGCAGATCGCCGCGGCGGCGCAACTGGTCGTCGACGCCTTACGCGGCGGCGGCGCGGTGCTGGTCTGCGGCAATGGCGGATCAGCGGCGGATGCCCAGCACATCGCCGGCGAACTGGCCGGTCGCTATCAGCGCGAGCGCAAGGCGTTCAACTGTCTGGCCCTGACGACGAATACGAGCAATCTGACGGCGATCGCCAATGACTTTGGATATGACCACGTGTTTTCGCGGCAGGTCGAGGCGCATCTGCGACCCGGCGACGTGCTCTGGGCGATCAGCACCAGCGGCAACAGCGCGAGCGTCGTCGAAGCGGCCAAGGCGGCGAAGTCGCGGCGCGGCAAGGTGCTGGGCTTCACCGGGGCGGGCGGCGGGAAGCTGGCGGCGCTGTGCGACGTGTGCTTCAAGGCGCCGTCGGAGATCACCTATCAGATCCAGCAGCTTCACCAGGTCGCCTATCACATCATTTGCGATCTCGTCGAACAACAGGCCGGCTGATTACCGCTGGATGAGCTTCGCGTTGAAGGTCGCCTCGACGGTGATGACGGGCGGGTGCAGGGCGGGCGCGCCGAGTTTGAACTGGTAGAACTCGCCGCGGATCGTGCCCTGGGCCTCGTCCTTGGTGTGCGAGGTGATGTGCAGGGCCGCGGACTTAGGCTGGTAGGCGCCCAGGGGGGTGAAGATGCCGTTGCCCTGGGCGTCGAAGAACGCCGAGCCGACGAAATCGATGTCCTTTTCGGCAAGATCGTCGATGGAGGCGATCTTTTCGTACGCGCCGAAGATCAGACGCGTACCGTCCAGGCCGGGTCGGGAGGTTGACAGGGTGACGCCGGTCATGGCATGGGCGGGGTCCAGTTGAAGGACGAGGACGATGTTGGCGATCGTGAAGGCGCGGTCGGCCTTGACGCGCGCGGCGTGCGCGACGTCGATTTCGATCGGACGGACCGCCGGCTTCTTCTCCTCTTTGGGCAACTCGGGCTGGTCGTCGCAATTCGCGAAGGCGCACAATGCGCCGATCGCGGCCATTTGAAACAGGCGATTTCGAAGTCGGCGACGCGTCATGAAATGAAACTCGCGCGAAGGTCCGGAAAACACGACGGCGTATTATCGGCAGCGGCGATGGCGAAGGCAAACGTCGATCCCGCAGGAGTTGCGCATCGGACGCGCAGAATTGCGCGGACGAACAATGTTTTCAGACGTGTCAAGACAACCCGGACCCGCGCCGATAAAGACATCGAGGCTGTGGGTCTTCCGCTGTTAGGCGGGACAGCCTGGCTTGGAGGATCCGAGTAACGGCGAGCTCGGATCCTCTTTTTATTTTTACCTATTTTACTTACGAGTACGAGTCGTTCGACGCTTCTTACGCGGCGGCGCGGCGTCGCCGTCCAATTTGGCGAGCAGCTTCTTCGGCGCGATCAGGCGATAGCTCGTCAGCACCAGGCCGGCGATCTCGTTCCAATCGATGCGCCCCTTGAGCGTCATCGTGACCCAGCCGAAACGGCCGACGTAATCGGCATACGCAAAGCGCGGATCGCGGAGCGTCTCCTTCTGGCGGGCCTTGCCGACCTTGACGCCGATCGTGGGCAGCGTCTCCGCGCGGTTGATAAGGGCTCCCAGCTTTTGCACGGTCTTGTCGCCGTAGCCGACGAAGATCTTTCCATCGACGCGGAAGGTTGGATGGCCCCAGGCCTTCACCTCTGTCGTGGCGGGCAGGGAGAGGCAGAGCTTGCGGAGCCGGGAGAGGATGGGATTGGTCTTCATCTTCGATACCCTTGCTTGACTCAGGCGGGCCAGAGTTCCCCGGCGATGAGTTCGATGGAGTTGTTCGCGGGGTCGCGGACGTAGAGCGAGATCGCGCCGGTTGGCCAGGTTGTTTCTTTTTCGATGGGGACGCTGCTGTCCGTCAGGTGCTTTCGCCAGGTGTCGAGATCGCGTGGTTCGATGGTGAAGGCGCAGTGACCGGGGCCGGTGGCGCCGTGGGTTGGGACGAGGGGGTTGGGGTCCTTCGTCAACTCGGGGTTGAAGATCAGGAGGACGCTCTGGGCGTTCACGCGGAGGGTGAGACCGCGCGGGGACATTTCGGAGACTTTTCGCAGGCCGAGGATCGTCGTGTAGAAGCGCTCCATCGCGGGGAGGTCGGCGGCGTAGAGGCAGGTTTCGTGGATGCGGAGGAGCGGGGGCATGGGGATATTGTAAGCAAAGGCACGGAGGCATGAAGGCACGAAGGCACGAAGGCAGTCGACTCGCCTCGCCCCGGCGAGTCCTTCGGACGCGGCGACTAAACTCCGGTATGGAGGCTAACCCCATTGCGGGTATCGTCCGGCACGGAAGCGCAAAAAGATGGGCAAAAATATTTTTCCCGCGCAATTAAGCGCATTTAAGCGCAAACGGGTTTGAAAAGAAGTTTGGAATTGCCCGCTGCGGCGGTTCTTTGATGCGTAGCACTTGAGACCGGGGGACGCCGGGAAGCACGAAACGCAGGCCGTCAGTAATTCTATGGTATTCATGATTTCGGCTCGTGGACCGGGCGCGGCAATCCCCGGGATTTTCCCGGGATCGCGGACCTAACTATTTCCGAACATACTAGGCGGGGGGTTGAGGAAAGGCAAGGGGAATCTGGGGATGATTTACATCTTTCCAGGCGTTGAAACGCCCCGCCACGGCGGGCAAGCTTGGCAACCCTTGTGCGCCCTCCGGGCGATGGGAACGCGCCGATCAGCAGCGGGCCGTTGAGCGTTTGCGGCCGATTTTTTTTGCCTTGGCCACTTTGGCGATGTACTCGGCCGCGTCGGGGACCTTGCAGCACGTGTCGCCCATGTCCACATTGACCTTGCCGATCTTATGCGCGGTTTCGACGGCCTTGTCGGTGAGCGGTACGACGCAGGAGCCCACGGCGATGATGAATCGGTTCATCGCGAGGCGCACGCGGTTCGGCGATTTGTGGATTGACTTGGCGACGCGGGCCATCAGCTTTTCCAGCCCCTTCAGATCCAGCTCGTCGTCCGGCCGGACCGACACCAGGCTTGCGAGCGTACACCAGCCGGCCGAGGCGATTTGTTCGTCATCGGAGTCGATCCATTCTTTGGCCAGCTCGTAGCCGTAGCGGCTTTCGCCCGCGACCCAGGGCACGGTGTACTCGCTGATCATTCCCCATTGCGCCTTCTTGAGCCAGCGGTTCAGGTCCTTCTTCGTCATGCGCGTCTCGTCGGCGATCAGACCGGCGAGGTACTGCGCATCGCCGATGCCGGTCTCATAGAGGGCCAGGGCGAGGGCGTGGTCTTTTTTGATCTTCTTCTGGTATTTTTTCAGCTCCTCGATCTTGACGCCGAAGAAGGGCTCGACGGCGCCGTGGCGGAGCATGGTTCGCTTGTAACTCTCGCTGCCCAGCCGGGCGAGTTCTTTCATGATCTGCGGGGCGGTCATTGTCGTTGCACTCATGGGATCACCTCCGACGCACGGCATTTCGTTTCCGAGCACTTAGGGCAATTTGATTACGATCGCGCTCGGTAGCGGCGTTCCGCGCACAAAGAAATTGCCTCGCTCCTTCGTGGTCTCACCTCCTAAGATGAAATGCCGGTTCGACGCAGGATCGTACACCGCCGCGTGTCCGTGTCTTGTGCCTTCCATCCTATCGACCCGCAGCCATTCCTGATTTTCGACATTGTAAACCATCAAAGATTCGAGGCCCGGCGACCCACTCGCGGCCAAAGACAGACCACCGGTCAGTACGAGGCATTTTGTTTTCTGATCGTAGGTCAGGCTAGCGCCTTCCAGCGGTGGTGGTTTGATATCTTTCGCGGGTAGCTTCTTCCAAGTAAGCCGATCAAGATCGAGGCAAAAAACATCCTGATCGATGACGCCACGATCGCCTTCGTATCCCGCTCCTCCATACAGGAATAGTCTTCTACCATCAAGGTCGAGAGTACCCGAGTGATTCCATCGCGAACCGGGAATATCACCCGTGGGGTCCAACTTGCGCCATTCGTTTTTGTCCAAATCGTATTCCCAAAGATCGCGGCCCGGTAGATATCCACGAGTCGGATCTGTGCCCCGATCACCGCCGTGGAGCAGCAATCGACGTTTGGCCGAATCGGCGACGAAAACAAAACCGTTGCGGCCTTTTGGCCGCTTGCCCTTTGGCGTCAGCTTTGACCATCGCGGGTTCTTGAAGTTCAAGGATAACTTCGAAAGGCTGGACGATGGTTGTTTTTCGCCCGCCGGCCACCCACCAAAGATAAGAACAGCATCCGACTCTTCGTCGTAGGCCATCGCCGCGCCAAGAAGTTCGCCCGGCGAATCGCCGTCCGGTTCAAGTCTTTTCCATGAATTGTCCTTGATATCGAATTGGAGCAGGTCATCACAAGACCGGTCCGTCGACAAGTCGCGACCGCCAAAGATGAGGATATGGTTGCGTCTGGTATCAAGGGCACTTGCAGCCATGAAACGGGCGAATTGAGGAGCGTAGTCGAATCGCTTTATTTCAGCGTGTGACGAAATCTGTGCCGGTATAAGACCGATCACGAATCCGAGAAATCGCAATGTTTCCATTTGAGCCTTTCGACCAATGAAGACGGACTCGGCGTACCTTACCTGACCTCTATCTCAATCATCAAATCATCAGCCTTACCGCCGATGTTGCAGCCAATACTCTCGAAACGCTTTCAAGCGAGGCAGCGATTCCCGGTCTTTTTGCCGATGGGCCGCCTCTTTGCTGGCGATGATGTCGTCGGGATGGCAGACTGGAAAACGCTCAACTTCGACGCGGCGATTCCAGGCGTCTTCAAATCGTTCAATTCCATCCGGCGCGAAGACCAGATCCAAATCGAATGGCCCGTTCTTGAGCTGAACAAAGTCCTTGCCACGCTCGATTTCCTGCGTTTGTTCGGCAGTCAGGCTGAAGCCGAGGTCTTGCAATGCCGCGGCCAGAGCCCGTCCGTTGTCCGGTGAACGGTCGACAAAGAGATCGGCGTCCTGCGTGGTGTCGGGGAAGCCCAGCAGGATTGCGCCCGACTTTCCAATGAAAAGATAGCGCACGGCATGGCGCGCAAGTGCGTCCCGGATTTCCGACGCCTGACGGTATTCAAACGCGGCCATAACCCAACCACGGGGGTAGATTTTCTTCGCACCAGCGGCGGTACTCTTCCATCGTCTCGAACGATCGATATGGGGCGTCATCCATGACGGGCTTGTAAGTCTTGATGAAGGCGTAGCGCATTCGTAGTTCCAGCGGTCGGCGCGCGGCGGCCTCGAACTCTTCGAGCCAGGCGGGAGGAATCGCGTTGTCGTCGATGCGTATCAAGCAGCTCAACCTCTCGTCGTCACGAACTCGCCGCCGGTCCCGCCAGATTGCTATCGGAGTGAGCGATGCTACGCATCGGGTAATTTCGACAAAATGGAGTCGCGAACGCGCGCGGCAACGTCAAGCGCTCCTTCTGCATCGCTCTTCAGCGGCCAAAAATCCGTGTCGTACCGCAGGCCCACGGCGTAATCCGTCAATGCGATGATGGCGGGCGTTTGAAGTTTCAGCGAGGGTTCGGCGCCTTCGCATAGACGCGCAAGTTCATCCAGATCGTGCGTAAAAGGAAAACCAACCTGCCGCGCGGCGAGAAAACCTTTCATGTATTTTTCGACGGCCTGTTGACAATGAAAACAGGCCGTATCGTACGGTCCGGGCCCGGCGACGAGCGTTCGCGCGGTGGACAAATCACTTTCCGCCTTGGCAAACCAGCCTTTGGCAAGATCAGCCGCGTCTTTCATAAAGTACCTTGCCCTCGCGGAGTGCGGTGGTGACAAAGGCCGCGGCCACACCGGCCCATTCTAGAATCTCATCGGTTGTATAGACGACGATGTCTTTCGCGGGATAAAGACCCGTCAGGGCCATGCGATAGGGCGTCGCACGTTTGTGCCGAGGAAGACTCGATTGATCCTCGACAATTAGTAGATCCAAGTCGCTATCGGGGCGGCCCTCGTGACGTGCGAGCGAGCCGAAAAGCACGATTTTTCGAGGGGACTTGATTGTAAGAATGCGGCGCACGGCCTCCTCAAGAAGGTTTTGATCTATGGTGTGAGCAAAATCCGCAATCATAGCATTCTCACTGAGGCGGCAATGTCTGTTTGAATCATCATTATACCAAAGACCTTTCAGCATCGCGCCTCGCACATGTTAAGCGCGATACGGCGATCGGGGCACCGGCCATCGCTATCCCCGCGTCGTCACAAACTCCCCGGTCGCCCCGGCGACTTGCCATCTCGACATGATCATCCGCTGCTGCGTGTAGAAGGCGATGCCTTCCCTGCCTTGCATGTGCAGGTCGCCGAAGAAGCTGGCTTTTGCGCCCGTGAACGGAAACATGGCCATTGGGGCGGGGACGCCGACGTTGATGCCGATCATGCCGGCGCCGGCGCGGTGTTTGAACTCGCGGGCGGCGTGACCGTCGCGGGTGTAGATGACCGCTCCGTTGCCGAAGGGGCTCTTGTTGGTCATTTCGATCGCCTCGTCGAGCGTTGGGACGCGCGAGACGCTCAAGACCGGTCCGAAGAGTTCGCATTTCGAGACGTGCATCTCGGGGGCGACGTGGTCGAAGATCGTCGGGCCGAGGTAGAAGCCGTTGGGGGCGTCGGCGACTTTGATGGAGCGGCCGTCGCGGGCGAGCTTGGCGCCTTCTTTTGCGCCCTTTTCGATGTTGGCGAGCAGGCCGTCGAGGTGCTGGCGCGTAACGACGGGGCCCATGTCAGGCTGAAGGCTTGAGGCTTGAGGCTTGGGGCTTGAGGTCTCAGGAAGATCGGTGCGGCCTACTTTCATGCGATCGGCGTTGGCGACGAGGGTCTTCACCACGGGGTCGGCGGCCTTGCCGACGGCGATGGCGAGACTGCCGGCCATGCAGCGCTGACCGGAGCAGCCGAAGGCGCTACTTTGGAGGGCGGCGACGGATTTTTCGATGTCGGCGTCGGGCATGATGAGGATATGGTTCTTCGCGCCGCCATTGGATTGGCAGCGCTTTCCGTTCTTGGTCGCCGTCTCGTAAATGTATTTGGCGATGGGCGTGCTGCCGACGAAGCTGATCGCCTGCACGTGCGGGTGCGTGAGCAGGGCGTCGACGGCTTCCTTGTCGCCGTGGACGACGTTGAAGACGCCCGGCGGCAGACCGGCCTCGACGAGCAGATCGGCGAGGCGCATCGCGGAGAGCGGGACTTTTTCGCTGGGCTTGAGGACGAAGGTGTTTCCGCAGGTAATGGCGATGGGGAACATCCACATCGGGACCATGAAGGGGAAGTTGAAGGGGGTGATGCCGGCGCAGACGCCGAGTGGGTAGTTGAAGGTTTCGCAGTCGACGTCCTGGGCAAGGTTGTGGACGGTGTCGCCCATGGAGAGCGTGGGGATGCCGCAGGCGAACTCGACCATCTCAATGCCGCGACGGACGGAGCCGACGGACTCGGCGTGGGTCTTACCGTGTTCGAGGGAGATGGTTCGGGCGAGGCTGTCGGCGTTCTTTTCGAGCAGCGCGACGAGGCGGAACATGACGCGGGCGCGTTCGACGACGGGGGTGGCCGCCCACTTGGGGAAGGCTTCGTGGGCGGCGCGGACGACAGCGTCGACTTCGGCGGCCGTGCAGAAGGGGACTTCGGCGATCTGCTCGCCGGTGGACGGGTTGAAGACGGGTCCGCGGCGGGTGGACTTGGAGTCGGCGTATTCGCCGCCGAAGAACATTTTCACTTTCTTAACAGACGCGGCGGTTCCCGGGGCGGTAGCGGTGGCGGTCATAACCTCTCTCCTTTGGCACGTTTAGGGATAGTTTAGCGAATTCCGGGCGGGACGTCGCGGTGGCCGAACCCGCGAATCTTCGGAATTCATGTCAGAACCCGGCCCGGCGCGGATAGGGCTTGTTGAGATCGCGGGAGGGCGAGTCTCTGGAGGATTCCGCATGGACCGGTCATATAACGTTGAGGGTGGTCGAAAATACTGGATGGACGTCCTGTTGATCGTGGCGTGCCTGCTGGGACTGACCGCGTCGGCCGTCCGGGCGGACTTTGACTATCCCGACTTCAGCGACGTTTCCGAGTTGATGCTGAACGGCGACGCGGCGCAGGCGGGGAACATCCTCCGGATAACGGAGAATGTTTCGGATCAGTCGGGTTCCGCGTGGTATTCGACGTCGAAGGCGCACCTGGCGGATGGATTCGACACGACCTTCACGTTTCAGATCACCGGCGACGGCGCGGACGGCATGGCGTTTGTCCTTCAAAACGACAGCGACACGGCGCTGGGCGGCGGCGGCAGCGATTTGGGCTACTCGGGCATTTTCCAGGCGCTGGCCGTCGAAATCGACACCTTTGGATTTTATCCGGAGACGGACAATCACATCAGCGTTCAGACGAATGGAAACGATGCCATCTCGGCAGACGATCAATATTCCCTGGCCCAGGCGAACCCCGCGACCAATCTGAACGACGGCAACACGCACACGCTCACGATCCGCTATCGGCCGGGCGTGTTGCTGGTCTTTCTGGACGGCGGCGCGGCGCCGATCATCGATATCGCGGTCGATCTGGGAAATGCCGGTCTCGATGTTCTGGATGTCAACGGCGATGCGTGGGTTGGATTCACCGGCGCGACCGGCGGCGCGTTCGAGGCGCACGACCTTCTGAGCTGGAACTTCGACGAAAACTCGGACCCGCTGCCGACCGGCGCATGCTGCACCGTGAGTGGTTGCGTCGACAACGTCACCGCGCACCAGTGCAAGATGCAGAACGGTTATTACGGCGGCGACGGCTCGGATTGCGGCTCTGCTTCCTGCACGGGCGCGTGCTGCACGGATTCGAACTGTGAAGAAGACGTGAGTCTTGAGGATTGCGTCAACGGCGGCGGCACGTTTCTCGGAGTGGGCTCGATTTGCGATTTCAATTCATGCCAAGGGGCGTGCTGCGACGCCTTCGGCCTTTGTTACATCACGGACGAGCAGACTTGCCTCAACGACAACGGGACGTTCCACGGCGCCGGATCGTCGTGCGGGCCGTTTCCGTGCGGCCTGCCGTTGTATGGCGCGTGCTGCTTGGGCAATGAATGCTTGACGAGCACCGAAGGAGACTGTTCGAACGCGAGCGGGACCTGGTACGGCGCCGGAACGCAGTGTTATGAGATCAGTTGTTTCGACGAGCCGGGGCCTTTTGGCGCCTGTTGCCAGCCCGGCGGTTCCTGCGTCGACAACATCACGCAGACGGCCTGCGAGCATTTCAACGGCGTGTACAACGGCGACGACAGCCTCTGCGCGAATTCGAATTGTTCGGAAGGCTGCGATTGCGTGAATGCGACCATCCTTGATCAGAATACCTACATCAGCGATTCGACGACCGGTTTGCCGGAGTGCGATGGATCGCCCTGCTCGGGCGTTTCGCCGGCGAAGATTTACGCGTTCACGCCGTCGACCACGGGCAGCGCGTTGATCAATACCTGCAACTTCGCCGATTTCGACACGGCGATTTCCGTTCACGACGGCTGCCCCATGACGCCGGCGAATCAGATTGCCTGCGATCTCAACGGGTGCGGTACGGCTTCGCAGGTGCAATTCTGCGCGGTGGGCGGGCACACCTATTACGTGCGAGTCGGCGGGGAATCGGGGGAGTCCGGCAACTATGACCTGCTCACGATCCTGTTTGCCGCCGCGATTTCGGAAGGGCCCTTCCAGAATCCGGGCAACGGGCATTGGTATTACCTGACGACCAGCAGCCCCTGGACGGCGCTCGAACAGCTCGCCGTTTCCAAGGGCGGGCATCTGGCGACCATTGACGATGCGGCGGAGAACGAATGGGTACGGTCGAATTTCGCGACGGTGACGGGGAAGGTGGCGATCGGCATCAACGACGCGGCTGTCGAGGGCGCGTTTGAATGGACGAGCGGCGACGCGGTCGGCTATACAAACTGGCAATCCGGCCAGCCGGACAACAACGGCGATGAGGACTACGGCGTGATGGATTCCGCCGGAGAATGGATTGACCAGACCAATTGCGAGGGCGGCAACGGGGACGGCGTGATCGAAGTGAACAGCGTCACGCTGCCGGGGGTGATCGCCGGGCCGATTCGCAATCCCGGAAACTGTCACGATTATTACTTCCTTCAGCCGGGGACGTGGATCGAGGCGCAGCTCAAGGCGCAGGCGCTGGGCGGTCATCTCGCCACGATCAACGACGCAGCGGAGAACGAATGGATTCGAAGCACGTTTGCAAACTACGGCGGCCAGCCGCAGGCGGTCTGGATCGGACTCACCGACCGGACGACGGAAGGCACGTTTGCGTGGGTTGACGGCAGTCCGGTGGGCTACACGAATTGGAACGGCGGTGAGCCGAACAACCTCGGCAACGAGGATTATGTGGAGATGGTCGACCCCGCCACGGGCACCTGGAATGATACGCACAGCGGCGATTTTGTGTCCGGCGTGATCGAGATTGCGACGGATCATTGTCCGTGCCAGTGCCCGCTGGGGGATATGAATTGTGACGATGATGTGACGACGGCGGATATCCCTAATTTTGTGCAAGCGTTGCTGGGAACCGGCTTCGTGGGGTGCGACATCAACCTCGCGGATATGAATCAGGATACGGTCATCAACGGGCAGGACATGCAGCTGTTCGTGAACGTCCTGCTCGCGCCGTAGGCGGCGTTTCACGGGTTATTTTTTTCGCCGGGCGAATTTCAGGCCCGACCAGGTGTCGTCGATCGCGCAAACCTTGTAGTCGACGACGCCGGATTTGAGGCCCGCGTTACGAACCGTGTCCTCGCTCACATCGGTGACGACGCCGGAGGATTTCTTGGGCCAGGCGATCCAGAGGCCGCCGCCGAGGGCCATGGCGCGGAGGGCCCTGGGCAGGCTGCGTTTCAATTCCGCCTTCGATTTCACGAAAAGAATCACGACGTCGGCCTTCGCGCGGACAAGGCGGGGGTCGCGTTTTTTCAGGCCAATCGTATTGTCGAAGCCGGTCGGCGCGCCGATCAGGAGAACGGTTCGATCACCGTCGACGCCGAGCTTTTTGGGCAGAGGCGTTTTGGAGTAGCCAGCCGTCGCGCCGGGCACGATGGGCTTTTCATTTTTCGGGGCCAATGCTTTTTTCATCGCACCTCCGATCCCGCGCCAATCGGTGTAAAGGGCGTCGGGCAGTTCCTTTCGCACGCGGGCGATTTTCGCGGGTTCGCCGTCGACGAAGACGAGGGGGACGTGCCGCGTGTTTTTTTGTTGGCGAAGGGCCACCGCGACGGTCCGACCGTGCGACGGCCGGCGCGAGAGATCGATGACGAACGCCGCCGGCGGTTTGTCGCGAAGCCCGCGCAGGCCCCCGCCGCCCAGTACAGTAAAAGGTTCGACCGTAAAGCCCTCGCGCCGGAGTCGCGCGACCCGCTCGGGGATTTCTTCCGGCTTCCAGTGAACGAGAAACACTCGCGTCATGACGGTCCCTCAGAAGTCGCGACCGGACGCCGGCCAGAGTTCCGGTCGATGGAGATGATAACCCGAGCGGATGACGCCTTTAGCCCCCGTCTCCGTGACGGCAAAAATGCGCTCCTGAAAGTTACGGAGGAGGCACCCTCGCACCGGCGGAGTTGCTGCCATCGACCGCGCGCTATGGGCACACCGCGCCGATCAGCAGCAAATCCACGAATGCCTGAGTGTCCAGCCCATTGACGAATCCGTCCCGGTTGAGGTCGCCGGGGCAGAGGCCGCCGTTGCAGATGTCGGCGTCGCCTGCGCTGAATTCATAGGCGCCGATGTCGACGATCGGCTCGGTCCCCTTGCCGACGTCGGGCGCGCCGGGGAAGTCGTAACGGCGTGGGCGGCGATCTAGATCGAGCGGAAGCGGCTCCGAGCAATCGGCGTCGCCGTCGAGATCGGCTGCGTCCGCGGCGTCGTTGACGGCGACGATGCCGCCGCGATCGATGCAGGGGGAAACGGACAGGAGCCGCAGATTGTCGTCGTCGGTGCCGGGAGAATTGTCCAGGCCGTCAAAATCAACCAACCGCGGATCGTCGCCGATGTTCCCGACGCCCCCCAGCGAGCCGTTCCATCCCTGGATACAGCAGCGGCTCGTCACGGACGGAGTGCTGCCGCTGATCTGCGCCGATTGGCCCACGGCCGCCATGTCCTTGCCGACGTTGCCCCACAGGATGCAATTCTTGAGTTGCAGGCTGCCGGTGTTCAGGAGGCCGCCGTTGCACCCGGCGCATCCGGTATTGGCGAGCGGATAATTGGAGACGACGGTGCAATGGGTCAGAATGGCCGTTCCGGAAAAGAGATAAAGCCCGCCCACCGCCGATCCACGATTGCCGTTCAGGACACAATTGGTCAGCGAGGTGGTTCCACTGCCGGTGCAGTAGACCCCGCCGGCCCCGTTGAGGGTCGTGCCCAGGTTGGAATTATTGCGAAAATCGCAGTTGACCAGCCTGGCCGCGCCGCTGTCGACGTGCGCGCCAGCTCCGTAAAGTTGCGATCGGTTCTGCCTGAAAACACAGTTCGCGATCGTCGGGCTTCCGGCGCTGCAATAGAGGCCGCCACCGCGATCCTGCTCCGGCCCTGAGGGACCATCGCCGAAACCCCGTTCGATGGTGAAACCGTTGAGGATGGCGGTCGTATTGACGCTGGAGGCGTTGACGACGTGGTAGCTGTTATCGCCGTCGCTTCCGGGGCTGTTGATGTTGCCCGACAAGACCGCGCCGTTGGTGTTGGGATTCGGGTTCCGCTGCGACAGCAGCGTTTCGGTTCCATTGAAACCACCATAGAGCGCGACGTTGTTGCGGAGTTGAAAACTACTTCCGCGATCCGTGCCCGAGGTCGGCTTGTACGTACCCGAAGCCACCCAGAGCTTCATGGAATTGGGATGCGGCGGACAGGGCGGGGTTGTGAGCGTGCAGCCGGTGAGGAAGTTGGTCGCAGCCGAAAGTGCTGGCTGGAGATCGGTAAAGGCATCGTTCCATGTCGAGCCATTGTTTCCGCCGGTGGCGCCCGGATTCACAAAGAGGACATTTGGATTGGCCCAAACGCCGTCGTTCTCGTAGGCGCCCATGTCGACGACGGGGGCGCTGCCGCTGCCCGTGTCGCAGCGGTAGGTGTCGTCGAGGAAGCGGGTATGGGAGGGGCTGGCGCCAAAGGCAAGGTCGAGGGGCGTCGGCTCGGTGGTGTTGGTGTCGCCGTCGAGATCGAGGTAATCGGCAGGCACGTCGCTGTTGCGGCCGGCGTCGATGCAGGGCGAGGCGGGCGAGAGGCGCAGATCGTCATCTGATGTACCGTATGCATTGTCCACGCCGTCGGGGTCGACCAATAACGGGTCAGCGGTGATGTTTCCTGTGCCTGGATATCCGCCCAGTACGGTACTGTAACTGACATTGACAGTTCCGCCGCTGAGATAGATTTCAGCTCCGATGGGGGCAAAGTTCGTGTTCCAAACGATGCAGTTATTGAGCGTGACGGTCGGACCTCCGCCCGTGTCCTCGACATAAAAGACGCCACCGCGCGCGGCGGAATGCCGACCAAAAGTACAGTTTGCGAAGGTCGGCGTGCATTCGTCGTTGCAAAAGACGGCCCCCGCGTCGTTTATTGCGGAGTTTCCAGAGAACACGCAGTTCGCCAATTGAGGAGACGCCGGTCCCACTCCGCCCGTTGTGATGACTAGCGCTCCTCCGGTCGGTGATTGGTTTCCGAAGAATCGAGAATTAATGAAATAGGGATTGGAGGCGGTGATAAAGGCGACACCGCCGTTGACATTGCACGAATTTGCAGTGAACGTGCAGTCCACGAATCTGGGTTGAGCGTCGTAGTCCATGAAAACGGCTCCCCCGGAGTTCGCGGCCGTATTGCCCGCAAACGTGCAGCCGGTAAAAACGGGCCTTGAGGGGACAGGATTGTCACTTCGACAATAAACCGCTCCGCCGCCTGTATATGAGACGGTGTAAGTGGCCTTGTTGGCCTGGAAATGGCAGTTGTTGAAAGTGGGGGAACTCCCACGGTTCATGTGAACGGCACCACCGCCCAGAGCGGAGTTACCCTGAAACAAACAATCGGAATAAGACGTGTTCGCACCGTCGATATCGAGCGCGCCACCGGCGCCGCCGTATGCGAGGTTGTTGACGAATGCGCACTTGGAAAACGTCGGGTTCCCGCCGTCGTTATAGAATCCGCCGCCACGTTGATCGGAAGCGCCGTTGGCGTTTCCGCCACGGATCGTGCACCCGACAAGAATTGCGGTCGAATTGGTAGCAGTTCCGGTGATGAGGTGATAGCTGTTGTCGCTGTAGTTTGCGAAGTTCGGTCCGTCGAGGTCACCGGGGTTTGTCCCGATGTCGCCGGAAAGGACCGAGTGCGTCGCCGCATCAGAGGGATCACCGGGGTTTTGCGGATCGAAAGCGAAGACGAACGGTCGCGTCGTCGCGTCGTTCACGTTTTCGTCGCCGGGCAGGCCGCGGAAGCCGCCGTAGATTGTCACATTGTTGCGAAGCTGAAACGTCGCGTTGCGGTCGGCGGTGTTGGTCGGCTTGTAGGTCCCGAAGGCCACCCAGATTTCTCCGCCGGCGGCCAGCGCGGGATCGCCCAGGGCGTTCTGCAGCCCCAGCGTTCCGCTGTAGGCGTCGGTCCAACTCGTTCCGAGGCCCGTCCCGCTTGCTCCAAACTTGACATAGCGAATTACCACGGCCGCGGCCTCTGAAGCCGCCAGGAGGGAACCCAAAACAGCGAGCGTCATAACAGGCTTCAACTTTCGGCGCATAGTCATCCTCCGAGAGAGAGAGAGAGTGGAAGAGAGAGTGGAAGAGAAAGGCCCCGGCCCGCCCGAGGCCGATCTATGAAGGCACATTCTGCCATGACCTGAGCGAAAAGTCAATAGGGCGGGCCAGGCCGCCGGAACCCGTTCAACAGTCGGAGACGAAGGAACGAGAGCGCATTATTAACTCCGAAAACAGAGCCGTGCGCGGCTGTGCCACTTTTTCCGAATAGGCTCGCGCGGCGGAAGATTTGCCCGACTTCCACGGCTGGCCCACCTCGGCGGAACTCCGACAGGGGCCGAGCGCGAGCCGTCACACCGGCTGAAAGCCGGCACCACACGCTACGCCGGATGGAAGTCGTTGCCGCATCACAACCGAGGGTGGCCGTGCGACACGTTCACCCCGGCCGGCCGGCGGACGGCATCGGCCAGCTTGACATGTAGGCAGTGTAACCATAAAGTGTAGGCATGAAACGTGAGAAAAAGCTCCAATACACCATTCGGTCCGTGCCGGCGTCTGTTGATCGCGCCCTACGAGGTCGGGCACGCGAGGAGGGAAAGAGTCTCAATCAGACAGCCCTCGAGGCCTTGACGCGTGCGGCGGGCATTGGGCCCAAAGACCACGTTTACACCGATCTTGACGACCTTATCGGGACCTGGGAGGAAGACCCCAAGTTCGATCGCGCCATTGCTGACCAAGACCTGATAGACCCCCGGCTATGGCAATGAGAATCGCCCTGGACGCCAATCGCTACTCGGATTATTGCAGAAACCTGCCGGATGCGGTTGGACCGGTACGCCGCGCGGATCAGGTGTTCCTTCCGTTCATCGTATTGGGAGAATTGCGGGCCGGATTCAGGTATGGAACTCGATCGAGTAGAAACGAGCGCGTGTTGCGCCGATTTCTCCAATCCCCGCGCGTCTCCGTGCTATTGGCCGATGAGGGGACGACACACCAGTATGCGAGTATCTACGCGCAATTGCGCGTCGCGGGAACGCCAATCCCCACGAATGACATTTGGATTGCGGCGATCGTCCTTCAGCACGATCTGGAGCTTTGCTCGCGCGATCAACACTTCGACAACCTGCCGCAGCTCCGACGGGTTTGACAAAAGCGCCCTCCCGGATCGGCCTCCGTGGGTTACAATGACCTCGTTTCAACTTTGTTAAGGAGAATCTCCCATGCCACGCATCATCCGAGGCGGTTTGATTCAGGCGACGTTGTCCGAGCCGGGGACCTCGCCGATCGAGAAGATTAAAAAATCCATGGTGGATAAGCACGTCGGCCTGATCGAGCAGGCGGCGAAGAAGGGGGCGCAGGTCGTGTGCCTGCAGGAGCTTTTCTATGGGCCGTACTTTTGCTGTGACCAGGACGTGAAGTGGTACAGCCTCGTCGAGAAGATCCCCGAGGGGCCGACGGTCAAGCTGATGTGCGACCTGGCCAAGCGGCTGAAGATCGTGCTGGTCGTGCCGATGTACGAAGAGGACCTGCCGGGCGTCTATTACAACTCCGCCGCGGTCATCGACGCCGACGGGGAGTATCTCGGCAAGTATCGCAAGATGCACATCCCGCACGTTGCGCCGGGCTTCTGGGAGAAGTTTTTCTTTCGGCCGGGCAATCTGGGTTATCCCGTCTTCGACACGGCGGTCGGCAAGGTCGGCGTCTATATTTGTTATGACCGACACTTTCCGGATGGGGCGCGATGTCTCGGGCTCAACGGCGCGGAGATCGTGTTCAACCCGTCGGCGACCGTCGCTGGGCTTAGCGAGTATTTGTGGAAGCTGGAGCAGCCGGCGCACGCCGTGGCGAATCAATACTTTGTCGGCGCGATCAACCGGCCGGGCTTCGAGGAGCCGTGGCGGATCGGGGAGTTTTATGGGCAGAGCTACTTCTGCGACCCGCGCGGGCAGTTTGTCGCCCAGGGCAAGCGCGACGGGGATGATGTCGTCGTTGCGGATTTGAATCTCGACCTGATCCGCGAGGTGCGGAATACGTGGCAGTTTTTCCGGGATCGGCGGCCGGAGTCGTATGGGGAGATCGTAAAGCTGTAGGCGACTCGATATAATGAGTTTGTGAGCACGATTTCTTTCAGAGCCCATGTCATGGCGGTTGATCGCGTCGAGAAGAGGCTGCGAAAAGTGACGGCGGCCCTCGACGCGGCGGGGGTTTCGTATGCCGTGATTGGTGGCAACGCGGTGGCGGCGTGGGTCGGCCGCGTGGATGCTGCAGCGACGCGCGCGACCAAAGATGTTGACTTGCTCGTGCGGAAGAATGACCTCGACCGCGTTGACCACGTCATGCAATCGCTGGGGTTTTCGCGCCAAGACCTTCGGCGGCTCGTACTTTTCATTGATCCCGAGGAGCCCAGCAAGCGATCGGGCGTGCATCTTGTCTGGGCCGGTGAGAAAGTTCGGCCGTCGTACCTATGCTCTGCTCCCACGGTCGAAGAGGCCGTCCGCGACCCGGAAGGGTTCATGGTTCTCGATTTGGCGGCGCTGGTGCGGATGAAACTAACATCATTTCGGCCCATCGATCAGGCGCATCTAGCAGACCTTTTGAGCGTCGAATTGATTGACGCGTCGATCCGTTCAAGCCTCCCGCCGGAGTTGCTGGAACGTCTCAAGCTGGTTGAGCAGACGTTGGACGATTAGCAGACTGAATAGCTCGGCAGTTTTTCCGGGATCGGCGGCCGGAGAGTTATGGGGAAATTGTGAGGCTGTAAGTGTCGGACGATAGGGATGAAAACATGGCTATGCATGTGCATGAAACGATTGTCCCCGGCGGCGATCCCGATCCTAAGCGGAGCGAAGAGGCCATGCGACGAATGTTTGGGCCTCAGGTAGTGGATCAACAGATCGGACAGGCGATTGCGACCTGCTGGATGCTGTTACCGCCTGAACGAAAGACAGTATCCCATCTTGAAACCGAAGTTCGCCGCATCGTTGACCGGGCACTGACCAATCTAAAAGACGATGCGCGGGCTTTTGGAATAGAACCGCTTAGTGAGTAGAGGTTGCAATGACTGATGTCGGTCTATTTGTCATTGCTTTGACACTCGGCATCGCCATCGGCTGGTACATCGGCGTGTTGCGCGGGCGATCCGCCGTTGCCGGTGAAGCGGCCGCCCTCGGCGAAGTGCGCGGGCAGCTTGTGGCGAAGGATGCCGAGCTTCTTGCGATTCGAAAGGTTCTCGAATCTGAAAAGGTGACCGGGGCGGAATCGCGGGCGCGGTTGGAATCGGCTCGCGAGCATTTCGCCGAGCAGCGGAAGCAGATCGAGGAGATGCAGGCCAAGGTCAAGGAGACCTTTGCCGCCTTGTCGGCGACGGCGCTCAAGAGCAGCAACGAGCAATTCCTGACGCTGGCCGAGACGCGGCTCAAGCCGGTGCGCGAGTTGATGGAGCGGTATGAGAAGCAGATCAAGGAGTTGGAAGAGACACGGGCCAAGGCGTATGGCGGGCTGACCGAGAAGCTGGCGACGATGCAGCAGGGGGCCGAGCGGCTGAGCAGTGAGACGTCGCAGTTGGTCGCCGCGCTGCGCTCGCCGGGGGCCAAGGGCAAGTGGGGCGAGGTCACGCTTCAGCGGATTGTCGAGCTTTCCGGCATGTCACCGCATTGCGACTTCACCACGCAGTCCACGCAGGACAGCGGGCAGCGACCGGACTTGATCGTCCACCTGCCCGGCGGGCGGCAACTGGCGGTCGATTCCAAGGTGAACACGTCGGCGTATCTCGACGCGATCAACGCGACGACGGACGACGAGCGGAAGCGCGGGCTGGAGCGTTACGTCGCAACCGTGCGGACGACGCTCAAGGGGCTGTCGGGCCGCGAGTATTGGAGGCAGTTCAATCCGTCGCCGGAGTTTGTCGTGATGTTCATGCCGGGCGAGGCGTTTTTCTCCGCGGCGATATCGGCCGATCCCGATCTGCTGGTCGATGGCGTGGACGAGCGCGTGATCCTCGCGTCGCCGACGACGCTGATCGCGCTGCTCATGGCGGTCCGCCACGGCTGGCAGCAGCAGCAGGTCGCCGATAACGCGCAGCGGATCGCCGAAGCGGGGCGCGAGTTGTATGACCGTCTGTGTACGTTCGTTACTCATCTCGACGGAATTCGCAAAGGGATTTCGAAGGCCGCAGAGGCGTATAACGATGCGGCCGGCAATTGGACAAGCCGGACTCTGCTGAGCGCGAAGAAGCTAAAGGAACTCGGTGCAGCGGAGGCGGGGAAGGAGGTCGCCGAGCTTCCGATCATAGAGGCGCAGCTTCGTGTTTTGCCGCACGATGAGGCGGCCGCCGGTGAATCGCGCCGGGCCGTGTGACAGGGCCAAAGCGATTCCGATGTTGGAGGTCAATCTCGCCCATTAGTGGTCCAGGCGCTGAAGTGCGGCATGGCCCCTCGGGCCACAGCCGAGTGAACCGCATCAGCCGTTCGGTGGTTGTCCGGCTGAGGCGGTGGACCTATGATCTCCATCGGAGGATGCCCGTGCTTTCCACTTCTCGGCATCCAAAGTTCCCTTTACGTTCCAGTTCTGGAGAATGGCCATGCACCAGGTTCATCATCATTTTTCTGGACGGAATCCCATCGGACTCGTCGTGATTGCGCCTCTTGTCTTCCCGTTCGCCGCGCCCAGCCCCGCCGCAGGGCAGAGCACCCATCCAGAGTGGGAGCAAGTAGATATTCTGCCGAGCACAACCTACCTGGCAGACGTCTGGACCTTCGGCTCGCCGGACACCTCCGTGCGGTCCATCGCCGTGGGTCACGACACGGCCACGCAGTCGGGGGTGATTTACTTTTACGACGGAACATCCTGGACGTCGATGGCCGCGCCGGGCGCGGAAAAAAAATACCTGGAGAGCCTCTGGGGCGTTGGCCCCAATGATGCCTTCGCCGTCGGAGAAAACGTCATCCTGCGTTACAACGGTTCGTCGTGGACCCAGATGGCGGTATACGGGACTTACGATCTGCGGGCGGTCTGGGCGAGTGGCCCGAACGATGCGTTCGCCGTCGGCTACCAGGGCCTCATCCTTCATTACTCCGGTCCCAAACCGGATCCATTTTCGGAGTGGGCGCCGATGAACAGCGGCACGGGCCATACACTCAACGGCGTCTGGGGCTCAGGCCCGGGCGATGTCTGGGCGGTCGGCGGTGACGATCTGATCCTCCACTATGACGGGTCGCAGTGGAGCGAGTATCAGGAAGAAGGACTGAGCTTTCCTGAGGAACGCGACCTGAAGGGTATTCACGGCACCGCGGCGAACAACATCATCGCGGTCGGCGACGGCGGCTTGGTCCGCCGCTTCAACGGTACGACCTGGGGCGGGATGAACGCAAATACGACGGAGAATCTGCGCGGCGTGCATATGTGGGATGCGGATCATGCGTTCGCCGTCGGCTACAACGGCGGCGTGTACACATTCATCGGTACGGGTTGGCAGCCGTGGCCCGTGGATACCAATGCAGGGTTGAACGCCGTCTCGGGCGCAGGAGAGAAGCTGTTTGCGGTAGGCTTCAGCGGGGAAATCCTCCTCGCTGATCACGTATTCACCACGTCCCCTGCTCCGAAATTGTCGCTGATGACCCTCACGTCGATCGACGACTACTACGGCATCTGGGGAAGCGGTCCGGACAACATCGTCGTCGTAGGAGACAACGGGCGCATCGTGAGATGGAACGGCACCAACGGGTCCGTCATGAATAGCAATAATAGTCGGCCGTTCCATGCCGTCTGGGGCAACTCGCCGTCAAGTGTCTTCGCCGCGGTCTACGATTGCGCGATGCCTTCCGGCGGTTGCTACACTCTCGGAGAAGTCAATCAGTTCAATGGAACGGACTGGTTCTACATGCCAGGCACCGTTGGGTCCCCTTGCTCGGCCCTTTGGGGCAGCGGGCCGAATGACGTCTTTGTCGTGGGCGAGTTTGGCCGGATCAGCCACTACAACGGCAGCGCATGGTCGACGATGGATAGCGGGACGGATGGCCACCTGCATGGAATCTGGGGCAGCGGGCCCAATGATGTGTTTGCCGTCGGGGATTCGGGCGAGATCCGCCGCTACAACGGCAGCACGTGGTCACCGATGAGCAGCGGCACGAGCAACACTCAGCGAGGCATATGGGGCAGCGGGCCTAGCGACGTGTTTGCCGTCGGGGACGGCGACGCAATCCTCCATTACAACGGCTCGACTTGGTCAATGATGAGCGTACCACCCCCCGACCCAAGCGGCGGTTGGACCGGCTTAGGGCTGAACCATGTCTGGGGATCGGGACCCGCCGATGTGTTCGCGGTCGGCGCCTTCGGTGTGATTTATCATTACAACGGAACGACATGGGTGCGCATGAACAGCGGCACATCGAAGCACCTAAACGCTGTTTGGGGCAGTAGCGCCTCAGACGTTTATGCGATCGGCGAGGACGGACTCATCCTTCACTATCCCATACCGACTCCGCCGTTGGGAGGCTGGTTCGGTGCGGGCTGTTGTGCCGCCGGAGTGGGCAATGGGCTACCCATCGCCTTGGTATTCCTCATCGCCCCGTTATTCCCGACTCGCTCGGCGCGGCGGAGGCGGGCAAGGAGGCGCCAGAGCTGACGACGGTCGATACGACGCTTCGGATTCTGCCGCAGGATGAGGCTTTGGTCGGAGAATCTCGCCGGGCGGTCTGAGCAAATCCAAATGTCATTGAGCCAAGAGCACGTTCGCGAACGCGTTGACATCCGCTGGGGTTAAGGCTTCGTCTTGATCCATGTCGGCACAAGCGCAATTGATCCCATCGCCGAGATAACACCCGATGAACATTTGAATGTCCTGACCGTCGCGACGTCCGTCAGAGTTCAAATCTCCCCGTAACGGACAATGGGGGGCCGTGAAAGCAGGCCAGAAACCGCCCGCCAGTTGATAATTACCGCCGGTCAATTTCGGACCGGCGTCGGGCTGGCCAAAGGTTCCGCCCAGTTCGAAGTTTCCGCCGGTCGAAGAGATCCCGCCGCCGCAATCGATGGAGTTCCAATTCAGATCATAGGGTTGGGCGCGGACGCCGGTGACCATTAGGACGATTATCAGGCCGGCGAGGATCCTGGGATGAAGTTGAATCTTGAACATGTCTAATTCTCCTTAAGCGGCGGCGCCGCGACCTTTTCTCGTCAGTTCGGTTGATCTGTTTCCGAATGGATGTCGTTCGAAATGCCGGGCTCCTGCTCGGCGACGGCGCCGATGAGCGACTCAACGGTCGCACCAAAGAGTTCAGGGTGCAGGTATCGTCCGCGATTTTTTTCCGACTTGTTTTCTTCGACGGGAATGCGATGGGCGTCGGCCCAGGCATCGTGCCGGATGCCCGTAACTTGCCATGATACTTTCACGCTCGGGCGATTTGTACGGATCGCGAACCGGTTGCCGTTCACTTCCTGCGTGATTTTGGCGAGGACAAAATCGTCGCCGTCGGATTCGTCAATCACCGTGAGTTGGTAGCGAAAATCACGGTTCAGCGATTCGAACCACTCCGGCAGAGTCACGGTCGCGCGGCCAGAGGTGTCGGTCACGACGACGCCGTTGTAGATGTTCATCATGTCGGGACTTTCGACAAACGAGTGGAGCAAGTACTTGTTCGCCGGATCGAGCGGATGGTCGATCTTAAAGGACCCGCCGGCCTTGCCCAGGTTGCCGTTGACGTACATTGTCCCCGAGCTGCCGTTGACAAAGTTGACGCTGAGATGGCCGTAGTCGTCGTTGATGATCCGGACGTTGTAGTCCGAACTATCGCCGTGATGGAAGTCGATATACGGCGTCGCGACGCCCCCCGTCTGCCGGCCCAGCTCAAGCGAACCACCTTGACTGAATTGAAACAAGCCATCGCTGACCTTGAAGGCGCTGGCACGCACATTTCCAATGACGTCCATCGCCTCGCTTGGGGTCGTCGTGTTGATGCCCACTTTGCCGTCGACGTATAGTCCATGGTCGCCGGCCCCGCCGTCGAAGGAGCCCGCGAAGCCCGCATTGGTCGTAGAGCTAATTCCGACGCCCGTGATGGCGCCGTTGACGTCGAGTGCGCTTCCCGGGTTGGTCTTGTTGATCCCAACGCCTCCCAGTGCCTTAATCATGAGTGGACTGCTATCAGCGGTGCCCAGATAGTTTCCGTTGTTCGGGCTTGTTCCCAAGTTTCCTGTCGTACTCCACGCATCGATAGCTTTTCTCGCAATCGGAGCGGGAAGAAATCTCTGCCTCTGTGCGAGCAACTGACCGTTGACGACGATTTCAAACCAAAGTTCCTGCCCGTTGAAGATCGGGTCCGAATTTGCGCCAAAGTCCAATTGCGCCGTGAATCGGCCTCGTTTGACGATGCCGTTCCAAATGGCCGGGGGGCTGGCCACCGGATCCCCGCCGAATTCGGTTCGATAAGGGGTGAACCAGAGGGTGTAGTTGGCGCCGGCATCCCCTCCGGCGGGCAGGCCGTTGTCCAACAACTCACCTTGGTACGTGAAGGCGGTGGATTGGGCAGCGGCGGGTTGGCCGATCAATAATATGGCTGCCATGCAGGCAAATCCGATGACGAAGTGGGTGGCAGATCGTTTCGACATTTCGCTTCTCCTTTGCAAAAGGTTTCAGGTTGACTTCCCGCATTTCATGGCCGGAAAGTCGCACCGAACCCTTCACGGTTTCTTTGCAAATCCCCGCTTTTTTGTATGGAAGAAAACGAAGACGCCCCGTGTCGATGAAGACACAGGGCGTCGTCGCGAGTTCTGGAGGAAAAGAACGGAAGATCGGATTTCGGTTTGGCTCAATTTTCCTTCGTTTGACCAGCTCGACTGTAGCGGCGGAAGGCGAGATGGACGAGGCTTCCGACGAGGAGCAAACCGGTGGTGGCCGGTTCGGGGATCGGTCGCCAATCAAAGCCGGCGGTGAATCCGCCAAAGATATCATGGGAAAGCGCTCCGCCAAATTCGTTGGTGATGGTGATGGTGGGGTCCGTGTTGGGGTTGAAAAACGTGGCGTCGATGTAGGTCGTGGCGCGAAGGCGCAGGTAGTATGTTTCCCCGGCGGAAAGCACCGTAAAGCCGTCATCCGATGTCAAGTTGTTTTCGACTCGGTAGAAATTTCCCAATAGAGGGTTGGACTGGGTGTTGTAGACGGTGGAGATTAGGGTGGGATCAAAATCGTTGATCATGTTGCCCAGCGGCTCTTTGATACTGGCGCTGATCCACCAATAAGTCGATGGGTTGGCGGAGTGAGTCGAGCCTTCGTTGACGCCGCCGCCATTGACCCATTTGGCGTTCCAAATCATACCGAAATCCTCGACACGAACGGGAGTGTTGCCGACGAAAAAGGGCACATACGCGGAGAAGCGCGCAATGGTGTATTGCGGTTGTCGATCGAGAGACAAAGACCAGTCGCCCTTGTAGCTTAGAGAAAGCTCCCGATCCCCTTCGTTGACCACGGCTGTGCCTCCGTTGTTGTCGTTGAAAGACATCATGGGGCTTCCGGTGCTCGCCACCGAGAAATCGGTCATCGGATTGGCAACCGCCACGATCTGACCACGAGAAGCGTTCGAGACGACCACTGTACAAAAAGCGGCAAGGATCAATATTTGCGGTTTCACGGCAATTCTCCAGGTACGGGCCATTGTTGGGCGGGTCACACGCTGTTCACCACCACCCTTCATGGCAGGAAACGACTCGTGAAGCCGTCACGAGAGTATGCAGAAAAAGTGAACAAGGCCGAACCCGTTGCCAGCGCCGGTCAAAATCGATAAACTGGTCTTTCGCACCTTGGAGATCAGATCATCGCCCTCTTTCTGGCCGCGTCGTCGACGGCAAGGGCCCTTCACGAGAACCGTAGGGCCGAACGGTGTCCCGATGGACCATTCATCGCATGATGTCACGCGATTGTTGGCCGAAGCGGGCCAAGGCCGCAAAGAGGCCTGGGAAAAGCTTGCGCCGCGGGTCTATGAGGAGCTTCGGGGATTGGCCGAGTCGGCGATGCGGCGTGAGCGGGCAGGGCACACGCTTCAACCGACGGCCTTGGTCCACGAGGCATTTTTGAAGTTGGCAGGACAAGACCATGCGAATTGGGAGAATCGGAAGCATTTTTACGGCGCGGCGGCGGAAGTGATGCGGCGCGTGCTGGTCAATCATGCCCTGGCTCGAAAGGCGGCGAAGCGGGGCGGAGGCCTACAGCCGCAGCCGCTGGACGAATTGTCGGTTGCGTTTGAGGGGGAATCGGCGGACCTGCTTGCCTTGGACGAGGCGCTTCAACGTCTGTCGTCGATGGACGGACAGCAAGCAAAGATCGTCGAGCTGAGATTTTTCGGAGGTTTGACGTTTCCCGAGGTGGCCGACGCGCTTGGCGTCTCTCTTTCGACGGTTGAGCGCGGATGGCGAGTCGCGCGCGCCTGGCTTTTGAGCGAAATCAAATCGGACTGAGGCGGTTCATTGCGGCGACGGGCGATAAGGAATCGGGTCGATGATGTCTCCTGAGCGTTGGCGAAAAGTCAATGAAATGTTCGAATTGGCGTTGAGCCAATCCGACGGTCAGCGGGATTCGTATCTCGCCGAGGCTTGTGGAAGCGACTTGTCCTTGCGTGAACAGGTCCAGGCGCTGTTGGCAAGCCATGGGTTGCGCACGGATTTTCTCGCATATCCGCCATTGGAGGGCTTGGTCGCCGATGCGGTTGGGGATCGCGCGGCGCCGGAGAGCGCGGATAACGGCAGGAAAGTCGGCGCGTATCGCCTGATTCGGCAGATCGCCTCGGGCGGGATGGGGTCGGTGTGGTTGGCGGAACGGGCGGACGATCAATTTCGCAAGCATGTCGCGGTCAAGCTCATCAAGCGCGGGATGGATACGGAGGAAGTCCTTCGTCGATTCCGGTCGAAACGACAAGTTCTGGCGCAACTCGAGCATCCTCACATTGCGCGGTTGCACGACGGCGGCGCGACGGAGGAGGGCCTGCCGTATCTGGTGATGGAATATATCGAGGGTACGCCGCTGAATCGCTATTGCGACGAGCGACGGTTGTCCGTTGACCGGCGACTGGAGCTTTTCCGAACGGTTTGTTCGGCGGTGCAGTATGCCCATCAAAATCTAGTTGTTCATCGCGATTTGAAGCCGGAAAACATTTTGGTGACCGGCGATGGGACGGTGAAGCTGCTTGATTTCGGCATCGCCAAAGTGTTGGCGGGCGATGAGGGGGGAGTGATCACGCAGACATCGCAGCGCCCAATGACGCCGGAGTATGCGAGCCCGGAGCAGGTGCGCGGTGGGGCGATGACGACCGGGACGGATATTTATTCGTTGGGCGTGATTCTTTACGAACTGTTGACGGGAGTTCGACCGTATCGATCCGAAACCGCGTCCTTGAGGGAATTGGAGCGATCGATTTGTGAAGAGGAGCCCGCGCCACCCAGCACGCGATTGCGAGTCGTATCGGCCGGGGCTGGACGGGACGGAGCGGATACTCGTCGACGTCGAAAACAACTTCGGGGCGATCTGGACACGATTGTCTTGAAGGCGCTTCGAAAGGAGCCGCCGCGTCGCTACGCTACCGTCGAACAATTCTCGGAGGACCTTCGGCGGTACCGGGAAGGTCTGCCGGTCCTGGCGCGACCGGACACGTTTGCGTATCGCGCCGCGACGTTCGTTCGACGGCATTTGGCGGCAGTCTGTTCGGCGGCGGCGGTTCTCCTGGTCATTCTTGGGTTCGCGGGCGCGCTGATTCGTGAACGCACGAGGGCTGTCGCAGCCAAAATTCAGGCTGAACAATTTGCAAGGGATGCAAAGACGGAGGCCGCCAAGGCAAATGAAACGTCCGACTTTCTTCAGGGAATGTTGGGCTCCATTGATCCGGATATCGCGGAGGGCAAGGATACCACGCTTCTGCGTCTCATCCTCGATCGCGCCGCCCAGCGCGTGAACTCCGATCTTGTCGGGCAGCCCGAAGTCAAGGCAACGATTCACCTCACCATTGCGAATACCTATCAGAGCATCGGATTATACGATGTGGCAGAACCGCATTTCCGTGAGGCTCTTCGGCTCCGTCAGAAGCGGTTTGGGGGTGACCATGTCGAAGTTTGCAATTCCCTCTGCAGTTTGGGTGATTGCCTTGCGAAAAGGGGACAACTCGACTCTGCGGAGGCGCTACTGCGACAATCGTTGGAGATGGCGCGAAGGGTATTCGGCGATCCGCAACAAGAAACGGCTGATTGCCTGACCGCACTTGCGCAAGTTCTCAACCAAAAGGGCCATTACAAAGAAGCCGGCCCCTTACTACTCGAGAGTTTGGAGATTCGTCGCGGATTGCATGAGGACGAACCTGAGCAGGTGGCGAAAGGGCGGCAAGACCTGGGTATGTGGTACCTAATGATGGGCGAACTTGACGCAGCGGAAATGGAGCTGCGCGAGGCGCTCCGGATCCGCCGAGAATTGTGGGGCGAACAGGATCGTCACACCTGCGAAAGCGCCGAGTCGCTTGGTGAGGTTTTGGTGGCAAAGGGTCAATTCGCGGCGGCGGTCGAATTATTTCGAAGTGTCTTATCGACGCAGCGGAAATTACTGGGCGAGGTACACCCGACCGTCGCATACGTGTCCCAGCTTTTGGGGCATGTGCTCCACTGCAAGGGAGACGACGATTCAGCGGAACCCTACCTTCGCGACGCGGTGCGGATCTATCGATTGAAGCAGAGTATGAACCCCCGGAGCCTTGCCGGCGCGCTCAACGATTGGGCGACCTGTTTGACGACCAAGGGCGATCTTGAAAGGGCGGAGCCGCTGCTTCGGGAGGCTTTGGAAATCTGTCGGAAAGTCCTGCCAGCCGACAGTCCTGACTTGGCGACGACGATTGGAAACCTGGCAGCATTCCTCGCGACAAAGAAAGATTACTCCGGCGCGGAGCCACTATTTCGAGAAGTTGTCACGATTTATCGCAAGCAACTTGGCGAAGAACACCCCTTCTATGCCATGGGGTTGTACAATTTGGGGTTTATTCTCAAGGCCGAGGGCCAGTATCCAGAGGCGGAAGCCATGTTGAGGCAATCTCTGCGAATTCGTCAAGGGGCGCTCGGCCCAGAGCACCTGGACACCGTGATTTGCTTGAGACATCTGGCGCATGTTCTGCAACTCGAAGCAAAATGGACTGAATCGGAGGACTACTGCCGTCAAGGCTTGAACGCCGGGCGGAAGGCCTTGGGACCTGAGCATCGTGAGGTCGTTCAACTTCTTTCGCAATTGGGCGAAATTCTTCTCGGGCAGAAACGCTATCAGGAGGCCGAGGCGCCGATCCGGGAGTGGCTGGCGATCCGGGAGAAGCAACCGCCGGAGGACCCGAGGCGTTTCAGGGCAATGAGCCTCTTGAGTTGTGCTTTGGCCGGCCAGGGGAAGTATGAAGAAGCGGAAGCGATGGCGCTTCGCGCGGAAAAGGAGCTTCGCAAGCGACTCGGCGACGGAGACGAGGACACACAAAGAGCCATTCAACACGTAGCGGATTTGTACACGGCGTGGGGCAAGCCGGAGATAGCTGCGGATTACCGTTCGCTTTTGGTTTCGATTTCGACCTCGCAGCCGGTCCGCAAAGCCACTACACAGCCCGCTTCCGCGGCTGCCCGACCGTAGGCGCAACGATTCCGATGGGTAGTCGGCGACTCGCGTCGCCTTTTTCAAAATGAGGCCATTGGCATATAATGCCGCCGTAACTCTACTTGTAACGGCTGGACGCCGTCGATGAATTCACTTGGGAGAAATTTGGAAATGAGCATGTTGACCGGACGGGATTATATCGAGACGCAGGATTTGACGACGGAGGAGATCAATTTTCTTCTCGATTCGGCGAAGGACCTGAAGGCGAAGTTTCATCGCGGGGAGCCGACGCGGCTGTTGACGGACCAGACCGTCTTCCTGCTTTTCTTCGACAACAGCACGCGGACGCGCAATGCCTTCGAGGCGGGGGCGACGCAGCTTGGGGCACATGCCCATTTCCTCGACAGCAAGGTCACGCAGATTTCCCACGGCGAGACGGCCAAGGATACCGGCATCATCCTCGGTTCGATGGGCCACGGGATCGCCATCCGCCACGACCTGATTCTCGACGAAGGCAACAAGTACATGCGCGAGGTCGCCGCCGCGACGGACGTGCCGGTCATCAACATGCAGTGCGATATCGACCATCCGACGCAGACGCTGGCGGACCTGATGACGATCCGCGAGGTCTTCGGTGACGATTTGCGCGGGCGGAAGATCGCCGTGTCATGGGCATACTCACCGTCGTATGCCAAGCCGCTTTCCGTCCCGCAGGGGCTGATCACATTGATGACTCGCTTCGGCATGGACGTGACGCTGGCGCATCCGCCCGAGTACAAGCTAATGGACAAGTGCATGAAGACGGCGCGCGAGAACGCGAAGGCGGCGGGGACGAAGTTCGAGGTGGTGGACAGCATGGACGTGGCGTTCAAGAACGCGGACATCGTCTATCCCAAGAGCTGGGGGCCGTATGACCTGATGCTCAAGCGGCGCGACGCGAAGGGCGACGTCGAGATGAAGGGGATCGAGGAACAGATGCTGGCGATGAACGCACGGTACAAGCCGTGGATCTGCAACGCCGAGCGGATGCGGCTGGCCAAGACGAAGACGGCGATTTACATGCACTGCCTCCCCGCCGACCGCAACGCGGAGGTGACGGACGACGTGATCGACGGGCCGCAGTCGGTGGTTTTCCAGGAGGCGGAGAACCGCCTGCACACGGCGAAGGCGATCATGGCGTCGACGATGCGTCAGCGGCCGTTCAGTAAATAGGAAAGGGCGGCAGGGAGGCCGGCACTTCCATGAAAACCGTCGTTGCCATCGGGGGAAATGCGCTCGTCACGCCGGGCGGTGCGGGCGATATCCAGGACCAATTTGCACACAGCCGGCAGATGATGCGGCCGCTGGCCGATCTCGTCGAACTCGGCCATCAAGTCACGGTGACGCACGGCAACGGGCCGCAGGTCGGCAACATCATGCGGCGGGTCGAGCTTTCCTCGAAAGTCGTCTATCCCATCGATCTGGGGCTGGCCGTCGCGGATACGCAGGCGGGCATGGGTTACATGCTCGCGCAGACGTTGATGAACGAACTGCTCCATCGCGGGATCGGGCGGCTGTGCGTCGCGCTGGTGACGAGCGTGATCGTCGATGCGGACGATCCGGCGTTCACGCGGCCGACGAAGCCGATCGGGCCGTTTCTGGACGCCGAATCGGCGCAGCGCCATCGGGAAAAAGACGGCTGGGTCATCATCGAAGATTCCGGGCGGGGCTATCGACGCGTCGTGCCGTCGCCGCAACCGAAGCACATTGTCGAGATCGACGCCATTCGCCAGATCGTCGAGGCGGGCTGGCTGCTCATCGCGGGCGGCGGCGGGGGAATACCCGTCGTGTTGAACAAGAAGGGCGAGCTTCACGGCGTGGAGGCGGTCATCGACAAGGACCTGACCAGCGCGATGATCGCGGCGGAGGTCCATGCGGACGTGCTGGTGCTCCTGACCGGCGTCGAGTCTGTTTTTGTGAACTTCGGCAAGCCGGATCAGCGGCCGCTTCGCCGGGCCACGATCCACGAGATTGAAGATTTCATCGCGCAGAAGCAATTCCCCGAGGGATCGATGTTGCCGAAGATCCGGGCGGCGGTGAAATTCCTTCACGAGCGCGACGATCCCGAGGCGCGGGCGGTGATTACCGATTTTTCCGATCTCCCCGCGGCCCTTGAAGGCCAGACCGGCACGACCATCACTCGCTAGCGCCGATATTCCGCCCTCGACGACGCTTTTCTTTTCGGCGGAGCGCGAGTTTTTTCGGGCCGGCGGACCGTCGCCGATTGATCTCCTGCCTTTCCCCAGGGCGTTTTGATTCCCAATAAGGGGTTCGAAAACACGGGTTCGTCCGTGATTGCCGCTTCGTCCAAAAAAAAACGCCGGATTCTCCGAGCGCGCTTCCAAAATTTTGCGATATGGACGTGGAGAATTCGTGTTTTGCCTCGCTATGAATCGGAGGGGCCAAGCTCACTCCGTTGCAAGAGGCGCGACCGGATTCGCCGAATTACGGTTCGTTCTCGGCTAGCCCATTCAGTTTTGTTCAGAAATTAACTCGTCCGGTCCACGAGGCGCGGATTCCGCGCGCCGAGATTCGGCGCACCCGGACATCGATTTTGGAGAACCGTCATGCAGGCGAGAAAAAGAATCTTCATCTTGATCGCAATGGTCGCATCGATGCTCGGCGGAAACATCGGCGCCGTCCGGGCGGACTTGCCGGAAGACCGCAACATCGTTTATTCGATTCGCGAGACGCCGGGCGACGTTGAAAGCCCCATTACCTTTACCGTCACGCTCCACCTCATCGCCGATCATGTGGACGGGAAGGCCGTCAGTTGGTTCGTGGACAGCGCGATTTTCGACAAGATCGGCACGGACCCCAAGGAATGGATGGCCGTTTCCCCGCTGCTTCCCAAGGATTCGGAGGGCTATTGGACGATCGAGCACGAAGATCCGCTCCATCCGCAATCCGGCGAGTTCGCGACGCCGCCGGAGTTGGTGGGCACGGCCACCGCGATGGATCCGCGGTACTCCGATCTCGATTACGACTTCGATGTGGTCGGCACGCAGGGGGAAGGAAGCGCCCGCCTGGCGCTGGCCCACTATCGATTTCAACAGGTGCCGTTGCTCGATCCGGAAGTCCAATCGGAAACCGAAGAGCCTGTCGTTGTCGAAGAAAATCAAGAGGGTTGAATCACGCAGCCCGTTTCGGCGGACTCCGAGCAGGCGTTGAAGTCGGTTAGTGAGCCGTCCGGGGTCCGCGCGAGAGCGCCGCGGTGGCCGTTTCGAGCCAATGCGTGGCCTGGCGGACATGGTCCGGGTTGGTGAGACGACCGAGGGCGTCGCGAAGGTGCTTTTGGGCCGACTCGGGCTGCTCCAGATATTTCGCATAGAGGATGCCGAGGACCAGCTTGATTTCTTCGGCCTCGCTGTCGCCGGGATAGGCGGCCAGATACTTTTCATAGGCGGATGCGGCTTGTGGATACCGGCTCATGGTCATGAGTTGATTGGCGACGGCCAGCATCTGGCCGCGTGGAAGGCATTGCGTCGGGTCTTTGACCACGAGGGCTTGATAGGCCTCGGCGGCGGCGAGGTAGTCGTGCCGATCGAGCAGGTCGGAGATCTCCCCGCGCAGGCGCACGATTTCCATTTCCGCGGGGGACAGCGGTTGTTCGACGATCTCGCCGGTCACTGACGAGATCGGCCGCGCGACGCGGCCCAGCGTGGCCTGCGCCCGTGCATTGGGGTCGGCCATCATGGCCCGGTATTCCTGGCGCTGACGAAATCGTCTGACCAGCGCGATAATGTCGTATTGATCGCGCGGCAGGGCGCGGATGACCAACATGAGCGAACACCATAGAAAGCCGAAGAGGTATCCGGCAATGTGGGCGGAATAGGCGACCTGTACGAACTCGTCACCGCGCGAGAGATTCGGCGAGATGACGTTGTCCCAGAGGATGATCTTCAGGACGATGAGCAGCAGGGCCTGCACCTGAACGGTTCCGACGTAGAGCCAGAGCCAATAGAAGACGGTGACGGCACTTCGCGGGAAGAGTACGAGAAAGGCCGTCGTCACGCCGGCGATGGCGCCGCTGGCGCCCAGGCAAGGGGCGTCGCTCGTCGCTGCGAAACCGACGCCGGCGAACACGCCACAGGCCAGGTAGAAGAAAAGATAGGATACGTTGCCCATCTTGGAATTGACGCTGTTGCCGAAGACCCACAAGAAGAGCATGTTTCCGAAGATGTGCCAGAAGTCACCGTGAAGGAACTGGTAGGTGAAAAACTGGTATAGCTCCAGGTTCTGGGGATCGATCACAAGCCGGCGTTTGATCGACTCATCGTCGCCGCGGCCCAGCCAGGAGGAAAAGACGTCGAGCAACAGGAAGACGAGGACGTTCGCAAGGATGATGGATTGGTTCACGCGCGGGGCGCGGCGAACGGGCGAATCGGTGCGAATCGGGATGAGCAGCAAGGCGAGTGGTCCGTTGGTTTCGTGATCCCACGGGATGGGGGTCTGGTTCTTCCCGCCGGCCGTCCGTTGGCCGACTGTAACCCTCGATTCTAGGGCCGTGGCAAGCGTTCGGCCAAGTCAAAGGTCCGCCGGGGCGGGGGCGATTCAACCGCCGGGCGCCCTTGCCGAATCGGCCGTTTTCCGCGATACTGGCGGGTCTGTTATTTGGGATTTTGTCGGGTGGGTCTTGCCCGCCGAGTTTGAGGCGGTCAGTGATCGCCGCGATTGAAGTGCAGGAGACAGCAGCACATGTATGCCATCATCGAAGACGGTGGGAAGCAGTATCGGGTCCAGAAGGACGACACGCTCTATGTCGAATTGCGCGATCTACCGACGACCGCGAAAAAAATTGAGTTTGACCGCGTACTGATGCTCGGCGACGGCGCGAAGTGCAAGATCGGCACGCCCTATGTCGCCGGCGCGAAGGTCACCGCCGGCCTGGTGGGCCGCGCGAAGGGACCGAAGCTGGAAATCGTGAAATTCAGGCGGCGCAAGGGCTACAAGCTCCACAAGGGCCATCGGCAGAACTATCTCAAGGTCACCATCGACAGCATCAGCGGTTGAAAGCCTGCGCATCCCCGCCGATGTTACCTCCTACTCGAAATTGGGCCTGCCTTTTGGCCATGCTGGTGGTCGTGGCGGCGTCTGCGGTTTGCGGCGGGCCCGCCACCGGGGCTTTGCCCTCTAAGGCACCGGAAGATCCGCCTGCCGCGCCGGGGGATTCGCCCGCTCGGTTGTCTGAGTCATCGAAGTCGGCGCCGGCCGCAGATTCTCCGGGTTCCGACGGTCCAACTTACACGTTTGGATTCCACTTCACTCCTCCCAAGGATCTTTATTTCGTCATTGAGAACGAGTTTCGAGACAGCGCCGGCATTCCCCCGTTGCTGGCGATTACGACGTGGGCCAAGAGCCGGATGACGGTCACTCAGCAGACGCCGCGGTCGGTTCGAGAGGCGACCACGATGAATGCGGAGCGCCGCAACTGGCCTTTTGTCAATTGGCGGTGCGATCGTTTCGAAATGCAGGAACAAGCCGGCAAGAGCCCTATCACTTACGACTCGCTTCGCGATTCCTACCCTCCGCCATCGTTGATGGATCTCGCGGGAATCGCGAACTCGCGGACGAGCTTTTTGATCGACCCGAAAACGGGAAAGATCGCCGAACTCAATATCGTTCCCACGACGGCGGCCGCCGTCAACGCGGCGCGGCGCAATCTTTCCAGAACCGGCGAACATTGTCTTTGGAACGCTCAATCCGCCGAAAAACTGTTAAACGATATCGGCCCGCTCTATTTTCCGACCGGCCCCGTAAAGGTCGGTGAGACGTGGTCGCATTCCATATCCGAAGTGATGAAGACGTTTGGGAAAGTCACGACCCAAATCCACTGCACGTTGCGCGCCGTCCGGCGGCGCGGGGAAAGCCACGTGGCCAGTATCGAAATCAGCGGCGACTATGCGCTGGTGCCGGAGTCCAAGCCGTCGCCGGTCCCGACGTCCTCGCACACGACCACGACGTCGGCGCCGGCCGCGAACAAGCCGCACGACTTTCGAATCGATCGCGCCGCTTATCAGGGAACCGTCGAATTCGACCTGACGCGCGGGATGCTTCTGCAAATGACCCTTCGAAGGGAGTTGGCGTTTGTCGCTGATGTGTCATCGCCCAATAGCGGCCCGATGCAGATCAAATCCGGCAACGAGCACATCCTCCGGGTCAAAACAAGCCTCAGCCCGCCGCCGCGACCGATCATCGTCGGCGGCCCCAAGCCACCGGTCGTCTCCGAGGAGGAAATGGAACGGTCGAATCGCACCCGCCCGCGTCCGCTGCCCAACCGCGGCGTCGGCGCGACGACACCGCCGAATTTGACGCGGCCCGTTCCGACGACCCGTCCAGCCCGTCCAATGCCGCGACCGACCACAATGCCCGTGGCCCATCCGGTCCGGCCGGTGCCGCCTCGCGTGCCCGCTTCTCAGCCCGCCGTGCGGCCGCGTCCGGTCACGACGTTTCCGAATAGTCACTCAAAATAGCCGTTGTGGGTACCGTTTTGCGTCGATGGCAGCTTGCGCGCCGGCGATGACCAACGGTACCCATTCCTAATGGCCCGGCCATCTTGACATTCGATTCGCCCCGTCGTATGACGAAAGGCCGATGGCGGGGATGCCCCCGTCATCATCCACGGGACTAACCGCCGGGACGCAAGCCTTGTCCAACCCGGTAATTCAAACGAATCGGTCGGTTTTTTCGATCAGGAATACTTAAGGGAGCCAGAACATGCGACGCGCAAGTGTACTCATCATGTTGATCGTGGGTGCGGTGTTGACGGGTTGCGGGCCGAAGTCGCCGATCGCGACGGTTGCGTTCAACCGCACGATTGAGCCGAAGACGACGCTCAGCGAACAATACATGCAGATCGCGGTGATGAACGCCCAGATGGGCGGCGACACCGGCGAATACGACCAGGACAAATGGTCGCGGATGACGGCCGACATGATCCAGTATTACCTGGAACAGGCGGCGGAGAAGCACAACATCCCGATCAAGCTGGTGGATCGCGAGCATTTGAAGGCGACGATGGGCGAAAAGGACCTGGCTTCCGCGGGGATTACCGACAACGACGACAACGTGGGCAGCGCCAAGGTCAAAGGGGCCAAGGCGATCCTGACCAGCAAAGTGACAATCAAGATTGACAAGCAGGTGGGGAAGCAGCGGACGATTGACGCGATGTCGGTCATCGGCGGCGGCTGGTCGCACGGCGGTTTCGGCGGCGGCAGCGTCGACACGGAACAAGTGGACGAAGAAGCCCGCAACATCACCGTGCAGAGCCAGTTCCAACTCAAAGACAGCGCGACCAACGATATCGTCATCTCGGCGAATTCAATGCCGACGCAGGAATTCAGCAAAACCAAGGCGAGCCCGTTCTTCGGATCGAGCAAGACGGAAGCGGACATGACGCCGCGCGACCAGGTCATCGGCGGGATGATCGAACACCAGGCGCAGGAGTTTCTTGCGAAGTTCGTGCCGATGGAGATCAAATCCTCGGTCGAGGTGAAAGGCAGCAGCAACGAAAAGAGCATTGCCGGCGTCCGCTGCCTGGTGACCGATGATTACGAGGGCGGCCTGGCAAATTTCAAGCAGGCGATTGCCGACAACCCGGATGACCACAAGTCACTCTTTGGGGCCGGCATCTGCTGCGAGAAGCTCAATCGCCTCGACGAGGCCCGGAAGTATTACAAACTCGCGCAGTCGCTGGACATCAAGGAGCCGAAATACAAGGCTGCCGTCGATCGCGTAAATCGGATGTAATCCACCGGCGGCCGCGATCGCCAGACCCGCGACCGGCAGCGCCGAAAAATAAAGGAGCCGAAGATGAGAAAGCTGTCAAAAACACCAATCTTCCTCGCCGTGGCGTTCTTGTTGCCGGTGCCGCAAGGGGCCCGCGCGCAGGACGCCCAAAAGGACGCCCAGAACAAACTGCTCGCCAAGCGCGCCGCGGAGGCGGACGCCTATCGGAAGCTGGGTGAGACCATTCAGGGATTGCAGATCACGGCGGACACGCATGTGCGCGATTTCGTCGCCGAGTCGGATGAGATTCGCGCGGAGTACGACAACTTCGTCCGCGGCGTCCGCTTTGGTAAGCCCAAGTGGGATTCCGAGGGCACCTGTGCGATTGAGGCCGAAGTGACCGTCGCCAAGGTGATCGAAGAACTCAAGTCGATCCACCAGCGCCATTACAAAGGTAACAAGCTCAAGGCGTCTGACTTCGAGCAGATCACGCAGCACGTGGAGAAGAACATCATCAAGGCCGTCGGGATGGGCGTGCCGCGGCCGGACCTTCCTCCGGACGTGCCGGGCGGAGAGATCGCCATGCCGGCGGGGAATTTCGCCGCGCCGCCGCCCTATCCGCCGATGTGGTTGAAGATTCCTCCGCAGGAACGCCTGCTCGCCGCGCGCGCCGCCGAAGTGGACGCGAAGCGCAAGCTTCTGGAGCGGATCAAGGGGTTGCGCGTCACGAGCGATACGATCGTCCGCGATTTCGTGGCCGAGTCCGACGTCATCGATACCGAGGCCCGTGGGACGCTGACCGGCTCACAGATCGTCGGTAAGCCCTATTACCACCATGATGAATTGATCGTCGAAGTGACCGTCCAGGTTCCCGTCGAATCGGTCATCACGACGATCAAGACGCTGCACAAGCGCCATTACAAGGGCGACAAAGTGACGGGCATGGACATCGAAAACGTCACGCAGCACATCAAGAGCCAGACGTTTGACGCGGTGGGCATGGGCGTTCCCCGGCCGCAGGCGATCAAGGCCTGTGCGACGAGCATGAAGACGGAGATTCCCGACTGGACGGCGCAGATGATCCGCGCCGACGGCAACGGCGTCTGCAAGAAGGAGCAGGCGGGTACGCCGCAGTGCAAGCTGATGGCCGCCCGGGCCGCGGAACTCGACGCGAAGCGAAAGCTGGCCGAGCAGGTCATGGGGTTCAAGATCGACTCCTCGACGACGGTGAAGGATTTCGTCGCCGAGATGGATCAGATCAACACCGAGTTGAACGGCTACATTCAGGGCGCCTACGTGAAGAACACGACGTACGATTCCGAGGGTACGGCGACGGTCACGGTGGAAATGCCCGCGATGCAGGTTTGGGAAGTCGTGCACACCTACCAGCGCTATAAGACGATGAACTGATTTCGATTTCCGGAATCAGCCAGGAAAAGAAAAAGGCCCGGGGCGATTTGCCTCGGGCCTTTTTATTGAGCATTTTCTGCAGCGTCGTCCGCGAATCAGAAGATCGCGTTGACCACGACGACGACTTCAAAAATGAAATAGAGCGTCGCGGCGATGCCGAGCGGAATCAGCGCCAGCGCCGCGAAAACCGCCACCAGGGGCCAGAAGGCGGCCTCGGACTTTACGTTTGTTCCGCTGACCGGATCGGTGCCTTGACCGATGGCGGGGGCCGTCACGCCCTGAGTGTCGGCCTGCTGTGCAAGCTGGAGCAGGTCGGCGTTGGCGGTCAGGTAGCTTTGAATGTTGTCGGCCTTGGCGCCGGGAGCGCGGGGGGCCTGGGCGGCCTGCGGCGCCTGGGTGGTGACGGTCCGCTGCCAGTTGGGCCCGGCGGAGGTGTCGATGTTGGTGATTTCCTGGTTTGCGTTGAAGCTCAGCGTCACCGACTTCGAACCCAGGGCCATCGTAAAGGTCTTCACCTGGGGTTGGCCGTTCACGTAGGTCATGGTCCCCGTGATTTGCTGGGAGTTGTCGGGAAAGACCAGCCGGAACTGTCTGGTCGAGGGATTCATCTCGATCGCCGTCGCGGCGGAGAACGGCGTGCCGGCCAGGGCGTGCGTCAGGGCGTGATCGGGCGTCAAGGGAACGACCGTGCCGCCCGTGGGAAAGAGCGACGACGAGCCGCCGCAACCGACGACGACGTGCATGGCAATGGCGAGCGTCATGCACAAGACGGCCTTCGCGCGAAAGTTGAACATTTCAAACGAGCGATTCATGTTGAGCCCTCCAAGAGACCAGTGGTTGTGTACACCATCGCTATTTCGCAGGCGAGCATTGTCTCGCGTTACGATATCCGCCGGCAGCGTAGTGAGAACCGCTTCGACACGGCCCGACACTGCCGTTTTGGAACTGCGAAATCGAACTTATCAGAAGCGGACGTTGGAGTCAAGAATGTTCGATTGAGGGCGTATGTGCGCCGTGCGATTATCGGAGCAACCGGGCGACGCATGAGATATTTTTGTTCGCGAAGTCGGGGCCGTGACAACACGCTCGCGCGATCATTGGTCGTGCCGCGAATCCATTCGCATAACGTCGACGGGTTTCGCCGATTTATAAACTGGGTAAACTCTAATGCCTATGCGACTTTCGACGATTACGCTGGCGAATTCCCCCGAGGGCTTCGGTCAAGTCCTGATCTACGTCCTTGTCTTTGCATTCGCGATCATCGCCGTTGTTTGGTCGTTCATCGCCGCCGCGAAGCGACGTCAGGCGCTGTCGGCATTCGCGTTGCAGAATGGATTTTCGTTTAACGCCTCGCCGGGCGACCTTCACGCGCAATTCGAAGCCTTCGAGCCGTTCGATCAGGGCCATAGCCGGCGATCGAGCAATTTGATCCACGGTCGTCGCGGGAGCGTCGACTGGGAGATGTTTGACTACAAATACACGACCGGGAGCGGGAAACACCAGCAGACGCATCATTACGGCATCGTTCTGGCGAAGATCGATCTGGCGCTCTCCAAGATGCGCATCCGACCGGAGGGGTTCTTTGACAAACTCGCGGGGATGGTGGGGTTCGAAGACATCGATTTCGAGAGCGAGGAGTTCAGCAAGCGATATTACATCAGTTCGACGGACCGAAAATTCGCGTACGATCTGATCCATCCGAAGATGATGGAATATTTGATGGCCGCGCCGGCGAGCGACTGGCAGCTCGGCGGGCGGATCGTGATGATCATCAAATCGCGGCACTACAGCGTTGACGAGTTGCCCGGCGTGATGAGGTTGATTGAAGGGTTCGTGCAGTTGATACCGGAATACGTGCGGCAGGATCGCGGGGCGGTGTGAAGTCATTGGCTCATGTTTGTTCCAAATTATTCACCACAGAGGCACAGAGGCACGGAGACTATTAGATTTGAGGCATGTCTGACCTAAAGGCGGGAAAAAGGTCTGAATTTGGACACTTTGCTTTTTCTCGGTGTCTCGGCGCCTCTGTGGTGAGTATCTTCTGACTGAGAAGATCCCCGTTAGCGAAGCGGGTCTTTGCCGGCGAGGCGGCGGATCAATGCGATTTGGCCGGCGTGGAAGCATTCGTGCATCGCCGTCATGCCGATCGCGCCGGCCTTGTGGGTGAACATCGGGTGCGGATCGCCGTAGGCGGGCGTATCCAGTTCAGCGGGGTTTATCTTTTTGATCAGCTCGATCGTCTCGTTGTGAATGCGGTCGAAGGTTCCGCGGATATCCGCCAGCGGCGGATAGGCGGCGCGGTCGGCGACCGGTTTCGAGCCGCGGCCGAAGGTGTCGCGGAACGACGCGGACAGGTGATCCGTGTAGTTCAAGTTGAAACAGCGTGTGTGAACGAGGACGACCTGCGATGCGGCGAGGTGTCCGAGTTGCCAGGCGACATGACCCACGCCGGGGGCCGGGGCGTCAAACCACTTTGATTCCTCGAAGTTGTCAATGAGGTCGATGGTCCACCGCCGGGCTCTTTGCAGGCGATCGATGAGGATATCGAGAGTCGTCATGAAGCCCTCCGCCAACAAATGAAGCGGGTCTTTCGCCGGCAGTGCCTGGAGGGCCGCCAGGCAGTAATGACCGGGCGAAAGACCCAAGACTGATGCAGCCGCGAAGAGCGGCCCGACGAACAACACCGCGCGGGATGTTAAGAGTGAACCCGGCCGTTGGCAAGGAAAATCGCCGGTGACGGGATTTGGGCCGAGGCCGATCGGGATCAAAACTGAAAATAGATGAACGGACTGGTGTTCTCGGGGCTGAGAATCAGGAGCGCGAGAATCCACATGGCGTAGCTGACGCCGGCGACGGGAGCGGGAAGCCGCAGGGCCGGCCATCCGCGTCGGCGTCCTTCGTCGTAAAGTTGCAAGCCGAACATCACGACCAGCGCGAAGACGAGCGGGACTTTGTTCATCAGCCAGGTCGGATTCGCCGGTTCGGCGGGGACGAAAAGATGCTCGACGAAATAAGTCGCGCGCTGAAGGGCGGCGACGGTCGGCTCGGGTTCGGAGGCGCCGGCCGGCGTGACGGGCTGGCAGCGGAAAGGGACCCAGGCGATGTGAACGACGAGCAGAGTCAGCGCCCAGCAGGCGACCGTCCGCATCGAGCGGGGAAGGACGTTTGTCAGGCGTTGCGTGCCGGACCGCGAGCTGAAAGCCTTGTTGATGGCGAGAGCGAGGCCGTGGATCGCGCCCCAGATGACGAAGGTCCAGCTCGCACCGTGCCACAGGCCGCCGAGGAGCATCGTGATCATGAGGTTGCGATAGGTGAGCCACTTGCCGAATCGCGATCCGCCGAGGGGGATGTAGAGATAATCTCGCAGCCAGGTGGAGAGCGAGATGTGCCAGCGCCGCCAGAAATCGACGAGGCTCGTCGCCAGATACGGGTTGGCGAAGTTTTCCATGAGATCGAAACCGAGCATCCGGGCGGAGGCGATGGCCATGTCGGTGTAGCCGGAGAAATCGCAGTAGATCTGACCGCCGTAGCAGAACATCGCCAGCCAGAGATCGCGCGACGTGTAGTGGGCCGGGTCGGCGAAGACGGGGTCGACGAGCGTGGCCAATTGGTCGGCGATGAGCAGTTTTTTCGTCAGGCCGATCATGAAGAGGACTACGGCGGAATCGAAGCGCGGCCAGTCGAAACGCTTGATCGTATCGAGTTGCGGGAGGAAATCGCGGGCCTTCACGATCGGACCGGCGACGAGCTGCGGGAAGAACATGACGAAGAGGGAGAAGTCGACGAACGACCGGACGGGCGGGATGACGCGGCGGTAGACGTCGATGGTGTAGCTGAGCGATTGAAAGGTGAAAAAGCTGATGCCGACGGGGAGGATGATGGCGAGCGTGTGCGGATTTCCGTGGAGACCGACGGCCGTCAGCAGGTCGCGGAAGGAGAGGATGAAGAAATCGGCGTATTTGAAGACGGCGAGGACGCCGAGGTTGGAAACGAGGCTGACGAGCAGGATCGCCTTACGCCGGGAGGGGCTTTCGATGCGGTCGATGGCGAGGGCGGCGGCGAAGTCGATGGCGATCGTGGCGAAGATGAGCAGGATCAGCCACGGGTTCCACGTCATGTAGAAAGTGCAACTGGCCAGCAGCAGGAAGAGGTGCCGCGTACGGCGCGTGCGCAGAGACCAGTAGATGCCGAAGACGACGGCGAAAAAGACGGCAAAGAGCCAGCTTGAAAAGATCACGGATCCACCTCCGTTGAGGCGACGCGCGAACCGATGTCCCGGTTCGAATCATCCAACAACGCGAGCGCATGGATCTGTTCCGCGACGCGGCGGCTGATTTCGCGGGCCAGCGGCCAGCCGACGTGCGTTTCGTCGAGATAATCCTGATCGGTGCGGGGGAGTTGACCGGGGTTCCAATGGAGAAACGGGACACCTCGGCCCTGACAAACCCGTGCGATGCAGTCGGTGATTTCTGGTTCGATCATGCGCCAACGGTTTTCCGTTGTCGGGCTGTTGGGGATGTAAGCGACGATAGTGCGAATGCCTTTGCTTTGGAGGTCATCCAACAGATTTCCCAGGCGAATAAAGGAAGATGCGTCGGGCCGGTGCTTGGGTGAGTTTTCTTCGACAACGGCGAGGTGGTCTTCCATCATCTTTTGCATCAGCGTCTTGAGACGACGGCCGTGGCTCCAGGGGTGGTCATAGCCATTCGCGGGACGGGGCTGGGCGGCGCGTTCGCGAAGTTCACGGGCGAGCTGCGCCTGCTTGGGGAGGATCGAAGCGAGGCGTTCCTGTCCCCAGGCGAGGATTTCATAACGACGGTCATACGTTTTCCACAGCGGGCCAAGCTCGCGCTGTGCGAATGCGCCGACGACGTCGATCGAGTAGCCGTCGGTCCGGATGGATTCCACGAGGTCGTCGAAGTTGAACAGATGGCGCGCGGCCTCAGTCGGGACGTAGTCGGTGCGAACTTCGCTCGCGTTGATTCCGATCACAACGACGCGCGGCGTGTAGTCCTTGAAGAGCCGCCGGGCCAGGACCGTCCATTCGACAATTTTGGAACCGGAGAGGGCGACGTTGTAGGCTTTGTGGCAAAGGACTTGTTCGAAGACGGAAGGATCGAGCCCGTAACGGACGCGCGAGGAACCCAGCAGGACGATGTCGGGATGGTCAGCGGCGTGAAGACCCGCCTGGGCGTGATCGTAAAGCGCGACGTCGTAGGCGCGGAACGAAGGTTGAAAATGACGCACACTCAATTCGACGGCGAGAAGCGTCAGCGCGCCGGCACCGAGAATCACCACGCGTCGTCGATGTCGATTCCATATCGTGGGCAAGATGACCTATCCGGTGCCGGCGACCCTGTCGGCAAGGGGTCCGCCCTTGTATATCGGGATTGTGGAGAAGGGGCTGAAATGGCGGCAATTGCTGCGGCCGAGGCTTGTCAGCGATTCGGAACGGCGGGTGCGGGCGGCGGACCGAATCGCTGGGCAACGGCGGCGAGATCGGCAAAATGACGCGGCCGCCGACTTTCGTCGTAGCGGGCGTAGACCTTGACCAGTTCAGAAGCGATCGCGCCCAACTCGGCGGCAACGTCCGTCGATGCGCGCCGATCCTCGGGCAGGCTCCATTCGATCCGCTGTTGGACCCACCGAATGTCGTCGCCGGCGGCCAGTCGGAGGAGCGCGGAAAAACGCCAGAGGGGCGAAAGCCTTGGGGGGAACTTGGCCGGCAGGATTTGTCCGCCGATCCGCTCGTCGTTTTGACCGGCGTTCGCCACGGTTCGCTGCGGTATGCCGTCCAGCGCGAGCGACTCGGCCCGTTTGATTTGCTTCAGGGCCCTGGTCGGATTCAGCGGATCGGCGGCGAACATGAACCTCGCGCTCATCAGCGAAGCATCCGCTTCGGCAAAGGAGGATCGGCGGAAGGGCGATTGTTCCTGTGCCAGTCTTGAGTAAGCATCCACCGCATAGGACTGCATTCGATCGGCGGAGGCATAGTCGCCGGCGGCCGCGAGACGGACCGCTTCGAGACGGATGGTCTCCGGCGTGACGGTGTTGGCCCATTGCGAGGATTCTTGACGCGAGACGGCATCGAGTGCTGCGAGGACACGCGGCGTCCAGGTGGTAGAGATCGCCGGCGACTCGAAGGCGGTCGCCGCCTTGCCGGCGGCGCTGGGTATCCACTCGCCGTCGCGAAGCGCATGTTCGATGCAGGCGACGGCGTCCCCCGGCTCCAGCGGACACCAACTGAGCCGCAGATAATTCGCATACATGTCGTAGGAGTTGATCGTCGTGACGAATTGCTTCAGAACGTCGCAAGCGGCGGGGAGGTCACCGGCCAACTGTAACGCCTGCGCCAGACGGCAGGCCGCGCCCGGATACGCGGGATCGATCTCGTATAACTCGCGCAGTGTTTTTTCCGCCTGCAACGCCCGCGACTTAGCCTCGGCGGGATCGATTGCGGACGCGCTCGCCGCCGCCAGTTGGGCGTCGCCCAAATCGGCCCGTGCTCCATAGGCTTGCCATGCGCCGAGTCGCCATCCCGCCGCGGCCAGCGATTCGGCGGCCCTTGGATCCTTCCGATCCAATTGCAGGCACCCCTGCGCATGCGCGATCCGGCCGCGGGCTTCTCCGACGATCAGGACTCCCAGGGCCAGCGCGGCGGTGATTGCGGTGATTCTCGCAATCATGCGGGAAGGCGCGAGGGACGACGGACGAATGGATACAGCTCCGGAGCGAATCCATCCGGCGATGAGGCCGATCAACGTCCAGTACCAGACATTCATCCCACCGCGTCGAAGACAGACACTGGTGCCCTCCGAGACGAGCACGGCGACGATCCCGGCCGCACAGGCCAATAGCGCCGTGGCCTCGGGCGTGGCCGGTGACTCCGATTTTGATCGCACGGCAACGACCGGGCGCAGCCACGTCTTCACGGCGAGCACAACGGCGAGCAGAGGAATGGCAAGATACAAAAGCGCCCCGGGCAGGCCCAATTCGAAGGCCGCCTGAAGCCATTCGTTGTGGGCTTCTGGATCGATGGTGCCGTGCAGGACGCGAGGCATTTCGGCCCGTTGTCGACCAATGACGGAGGACATCCTGGACATGAACAGGTCGGGACCGTGTCCCAGGAGCGGGGCGTCGGCGAGATGGGCGAAGGTGTTTTTCCAGTAGACCCAGCGATAAGCGACCGGGATGCTCGCCCGAGGATCGCTGCTTTGGCTTTGAGCGGCGGCGTAGAGGATCGCGCCGCCTGCGAGGACGGGGATGGAAGCCAGGATCAGGAGCTTCGTTTTTTTTGTCGTCGAAATCCGCCAGGTCATGACCATGACCGTGAAGTAGGCCGCGGCCATGACGGCGAGCATCGCGCCACGGCGATTGGCGAATGCAAACAAGGCGAGTACGGCCAAAAGGACGACGACGGTCCAGAGGATGCCGAGGGGAGAGAATTGCCTCCGCGAGATTTGCGGCCCCAGCGCGAAGAGAAAGGTCAGGGCGACGGCGGTCCAAAGCGCGGCCATGCCGGCGGTCAGCGTCACCGGCCCGATCGGCCAGGCGAATTCCTTGAGGTGGTGCGCGGATCGAAACTGAAAGGACATCACGACGGCGCAGAGCGCGACGATCGAACCGGCGACGAGGATTCGCCGGACGCCGGCGCGATCGATCACTCGCGAAAGCAAAACGGCCCAGCCGCAACCGGCGGAAAATTCGAGAATCCATCCGCGCGACAGCAGCCAGGTCTCGTTGTAGAGGGCCGAGGCGAGTGAAAGAGCGATCGTCGCGAGCGCCATCATCTCCAACCAACAGGATCGCCAGGACACCGCCGTATCGGCGGGGCTGGCGGTGTTTTCGGCAGTTCGATTTCCCCGGCCGCGCGGGTGGGGCTTCTCAGCCGTCGAGGATGGAGCGCCGAAAATCGCGTAAATCAGGAGCAACCCGGCGAAGGCGATCGGCAGGACGGCGTGACGAAGATCACCCGGTTGACAGCGGTCGAGCGGCATCGTGAGCAGTTGCAGGGTGGAAGGCGGTGACGCGGATAATTTGCGCAAGGCGGCGCTTTCATCCCCGGCATAGACCAACAGCAGCGTCGCGAGGACAAAGACGACGCCGGTCCAGGCGGTGAGGGCCCAGGCTCGCATGGACATGAATCACCGTTGCCCCGATCCTGCCGCGCCGCTCCCGAATCAAATCCAGAAGCGCGGATCGGCGGCCGTCGAGACGATGGATTCATCCTAACAGATTCGGCGCGAGTTGAATAAGGTCCGGCGTCAGATTCCCAGGACCGTGTTGATGAACGGCTGGACGTCAGCGCCGTTGAGAACCGTGTCGCCGTTGACGTCGCCGGCGCAGGGAGAGCAGGGCGACGCGGCGTCCAGCAGATCATCCACGAACGAATCAACGTCGGCGATGGAGATCGTTGTATCGCAATTTGCATCCGCGGCGACGCAGGGAGGGGTGACGACTTCGCCCACGAGGGTCAGGACCAGGTCCGCCGCAGGCTGCGCGCCGGGCAGGTCCTCATCCGAGAGGCTAAACGTGTAAGTTGCGGAGAAACTGCCGAGTGTGTTCGTATCGATCCATGCGGTCAGCGGCAGGCTGGCGCCAGCGGCGAGGCCGTTCTGCGGCGCGGCGTCCGTGGTGAGGACAGCGACGTCGCCGGTCGAGCCCACGGCGTCGATGTCGAGGGCGGCGGTGAACGAAGCAGCGGCCTCCAGGTTGTAAACGCTGTAATTCAAAGCGTGTTGTCCGGTGCCGACGGGAACGCTGCCGAAATCGAGCGTGAGGGTGTTTTGATCCGCCGGGTTGTCGAACGATCCATTGGCGTGATCGAGGACGCGGAGCGAGACGTCGGCGGTGTCGTTGCCGTCGTCCGAGCCGTGGCCCGTTCCGGAGGACGTGAGGTCGGTGTTGTCGACAATCAGGCTGCCAGTCTTAAGACCGGCCGTCGCGGTGGAGGTCGAAAGTCCGACGGAGATCATTCGACTCTGAGCGCCGCCGAGAAAGGTTTGTCTTGTGCCGGCGGATGTTGAAGATGCCAGGCCGGTCAGCGTCACGTCATAGGTCGTCGGATTCGCTCCGGTTTTGTTCAGCGTCACATTCTGCGGACCGGGCACCGGGCCGTCCTTGAGGACGTCGCCGAGATCGACGGCGACGGACGATGCGCCGTCGGAGGGTTCGCCGGCCCCGAGATAAAGCCGGGAGTCATTGGGCGTCGGTCCCCAGATGGCCCAGACGTATTCGGGATGGTCGACGAAGGGATTTCGATTGTGCTGGTAGGTCGTGTAGATCGTGTGGTTTCGGATCTGCTCCTCGGTGCTGACGGGGTCGGTGTAGCTCCAGAGGATGAGGGTGGAGAGCTTGCCGAAGTTGTTGTCGGTCGTTGTGATCAGCGACACGTTATCCACGAGGGTCAGATTGCGGGGAAAACCGTCGGTCGGATCGCCCTCGTAGCGCGTATCCATGTAGAACATGCACCGGGCAATATCTCCTTTTTCCACCGGTCGGACTTCCCACGAGACGGAAGTGGAGTGACAGAGCGGCGCTTCGGGATGCGCCACGCCGCCGCCGTCGTCGTAATACTTGTTGGCCCGCGCCGAATTGACGTCCGAATCGCACGGGCGAAGGTTGTACAGATCGCCATAGGCGGGATTGGAATCGTCGATGCCATACGTGTTCGCCCACAGATGCTCGGTGTTGGCGCTGCCGGCGGGAAATTGCGTCTTGGCGACGGAAACGCCGGAATAGACTTCGAGCACGTTCGCGGAGTTGTTGGGGTCCTGGTCGAGCGATTCGAGCGGCCCTTCACGGTTGGAATAGGAAATGGAAGTATGACCGTCGATGATGTTGTTGAGGGCCGCCTTGAGCGGCGCGCCGGTCAGGCCGATTGCGGGGTCGTAATATCCCGCGGGCGGATCGTATTGCGCCTGCGCGAGTGCCGCGTGCGCAAGAATGAAGAACAAGGTCCACGAGGACCGCCTGTGCGATAGTCTGAACATGGTGCTAGTTCGCCCTCTCTGAGCATCTCCCCGGGGGGAAACACCTATTATACACCATTCAACCGCCCGAAGCGCCGCCAAAGATCATCGCCACAACGCCCCCTTATACTGACGAGGGTTATGGCGATCGGACCCCAAATGACGAGCCGATCCGAAGCGGCGGAGGCCCTCTTGTTGAATCCGCACGTGCGTTTCGCGGCGGCCATCGGTTTGATCGTCGTTGCGACCATCGTCGCCTATTCCCCCGCCGTGCCGGGGGGGTTTATCTGGGACGATGACGCGCATGTGACGAAGCCAGAGTTACGCTCTGCACGCGGTTTATCCCGCATTTGGTTCGACGTCGGCGCGACGCAGCAATATTACCCACTGCTGTATTCGGTTTTCTGGATTGAACATCGTTGCTGGGGTGATCGGCCGGTCGGCTATCACGTGGCCAATATCGCGATGCATCTCTGCGCCGTGGTCCTGGTGATGCTGGTCGTTCGATGGTTGTTGCGGGAAAAATCCGTATCGTGGGCAGAGGCGGCCGCGTACTTGAGTGGGGCGGTATTCGCGCTGCATCCGGTGCACGTCGAATCGGTCGCGTGGATCACGGAGCAGAAAAACACCCTCTCCGCCGTTTTTTATCTCGGGGCGATGCTGAGCTACCTGCACTTCGATCGGAGCCGTCGGCGCGGTTCGTACGGACTGGCCACGGCGTTTTTCGCCTTCAGCCTTTTGTCGAAGCCGGTGACGGTCACGCTGCCCGCGGCGCTGTTGGGCGTCTTCTGGTGGCTGCGAGGACGATTGAATTGGAAACGGGATGTCCTGCCGTTGTTGCCGTGGTTCGCGATGAGCGTTGCCTCGGGATTGTTCGCAGCCTGGGTGGAGCACGACGTCATCGGCGCCAAAGGCGAGGAATTTCAACTGTCCGTGGCACAACGAGTCCTGCTGCCGGGGCGTATCGTCTGGTTTTACCTGTACAAGCTGTTTTGGCCGGCGGAGTTGATCTTTGTCTATCCGCGCTGGGACGTGAACCCCGCCGTGTGGTGGCAGTGGTTGTTTCCAGCGGGGCTCCTTGTCTTGACGATGGCCCTGGCCGTTTGTTGCCGCCGAAGCCGCGCGCCATTGGCGGCCTTTTTGTTTTTTGTCGGATCGTTGTTTCCGGTGCTGGGCTTCTTCAACGTCTACCTGTTCCTCTATACGTTCGTCGCCGATCACTTTCAGTACCTTCCGAGCCTGGGCGTGATTGCGCTGGCGTGCGGATCGATCGCGGCCGCCACGAAAAAGATGTCCTCGCGCGTCCAGTCCGCCGCGCTCATGGCCATCCTGCCGATCATTTTGGGATTATTGACCTATCGACAATGCGAGACCTACGCCGACATTGTGACGATGTACGAAACGACGCTCCGGAAAAACCCCGACTGCTGGATGGCGCACAACAATTTCGGCGTCGCACTCGACAACCAGGGCCGCTCCCAGGATGCGATAGCGCACTATCTGCAGGCGCTGAAACTCCGACCGAACTATCCCGAGGCGTGCAACAATCTGGGCGTAACGTTGAACGCGCTGGGCCGACACGGGGAAGCGGCGGCGTTTCACCGAAAGGCGCTGGCGATTCGCCCGAAGTATCCGGAAGCGTTGCACAACCTCGGACTCGATTTGAAGGCGATGGGTCAGTTCGACGATGCGATCGCCGCCTATCGAGACGCCCTTCAGATGAGACCGGATTTTCCGGAGGCCTATTACGACCTGGGAATCGCGTTGGGCGCGGGGGGGCGAATTCAAGATGCGATTGCGTCGTACCGTCAGGCCATTGCCCTGCGGCCGAACGATGCGGCGGCGATGAGCAATCTGGCCGCGATGCTGGTGAAAGTGGGCGAGATTCCCGAGGCGATTGAGCGCTCGCAACAGGCCTTGGTCCTCGATCCGAAAAATCCGCTGACCCGTCTGAATCTGGGCATCGCGCTCGGGACATCGGGAAGATTGAAAGAGGCGGCGGAGCAATTCGAACAGTCGGAGCGGCTGCAACCCGATCTGATCGACGCCCCGTGGAATCTGGCGATGACGTATGAGGCGATGGGATGGTCGAGGGAGGCGACGGCAGCCGCGCGGCGCGCGAGGAAACTGGCGGAATCGTCCGGGCAAACCGGACTGGTCGAGCGAATGGATCGATGGATGGCATCGCGCACCGGCACGATGACCTCCCGGCCGTCGTCTTCAGCCGATTGAATCAGCGACTTGACGGCTTCGACGTGGCGGAATCCTCCTCCGGCGGCCTGATTCCGCAGATCACGATGTCGCCGGCCTGTTGATCCTCTTTGCTGAAAGTGAACGGTACATCGGAGGTGCCGCGAAAGACGATCGTCAGGATGCGGTCACCGGGCCGGCGCTGACGAAGCTTGGTCCAGGTGCCGCCCTCCTTGGCAATGTGAAACGCGCCGACGACGAGCAGGACGCGGCGATTCGGATAGCAACGGCGATGGCGCGCGACCGCATCGGACATGGTGTCGTCCCACAACGACTGTGCCCGATAGGCGCGGAGGACCTGTTCTGCGCGATCGGGTTGGGAGGTCGGCTGAGAAGCGGGCTGGGATTCGGCGGGCGCGCTGGTCGTCGTGGGTTGCGAAGTTGGCGGCATTTCGTGCTCGGCCATCGCCTCGACGAAGCGGTCATGATAAGGACCCTCCAGCAATTCGCTTCTGTCCGGCAGCCACGCGCGGTCGGCGGAATCGAGGCCGGCAAGAAATTCCTCATAGGCCTTTCCGGATTTTCGCAGCGCGCGAGTCAGGCGCCAGGGGGCGTTCGCGGCGATGACGGGGATGGAGGCGCTGCGGCAGAACTCGATCATGGGCCGATGCGACGTCGAATAGGCGCGCTTTTGGCGCGTTTCCTTTCGAAATTCGGATTCCGAGATCCGGCCGTTGAGATAGGCGTCCAGCGCGGTCTGGGTATCGGCCTCGAAGAATTCCATCGCCAGGGTCACCGGCCGGGGCTGCCGCGCCAGGGCCGCCAGGAGCTGCGCTTCGATCGCGTTGCAGACGACGTCGGAGTGTTCCTCGCCAAAGAGGACGACGTCCGCGCGGCCGGCTCTCGCCACGACATCATCCAAAGTGATGGCCCGGCCGCTGGGACCGTCAAAGGCAGCAAATTGTCCGAAAAGCGCGGCATTGCCGCCGGACTGCCGAAGCCCATCGACGCCGCCAGCCATGCAGCCGCAAAGGGCCCCGAGTATCGTTGCAGTCAAGAATACTTTACAAGTTCGTGAAAAAACGTTCATGCGGAAACCCGTCGCCTCCTGCCTGCCCTCATCTCTGGTAGGCTCGATGTATAGGGCATGGCGTGTGTCCATGCAATTCAAGGCTCGTGCCGTGACGTCCAGGAGAACTCCCATGTCCGCCGCGCGTTCCAAACGAACCAAGCTTACTGTATCGATCTTCACTCTGCTGGCCTCGATTCCCACGACGCTATGGGCATTTCCGCCAACGGCCAAGTCCAGCGCCGGTGACTATCGAGTCTTGAAGACCTATGAGGTCGGCGGCGAGGGTCGATGGGACTATCTCGCCTTTGATTCCATGGGTCAGCGGCTTTTCGTCACCCGCGAAACCCATGTCATGGTGATCGATCCGACGACGGGGAAGGTCCTTGGGGATATCCCGGATACGCAGGGCGTCCACGGTGTCGCGTTCGCACAGGACGAGGGCCGCGGGTTCATCAGTTGCGGTCGATCTTCGTCGGCGACGATCTTTGATCTCAAGACGCTGAGGGTCGTCGGCTCGGTGAAGACCGGCGAGAATCCGGACGCGATTGTCTACGAGCCGGTCACGAAGCGCGTGTTCACGATGAACGGGCGCGGCCGGAGCGCCACGGCCATCGACGCCGTGTCGGGCAAGGCGGTCGGGACGATCGAGCTGGGCGGCAAACCCGAGTTTTCCGTGGCCGATGGCGCGGGAAAGCTCTTCGTGAATCTGGAGGACAAAAGCGAGATCGTCGTGCTCGACCCCAAGGCACTCAAAGTGACAGCGCGCTGGTCGATCGCGCCCGGCGAAGGACCCTCCGGCATGGCGATGGATATCAAGACTCGGCGCCTGTTCAGCGTATGCGACAACAAGATGATGGTCGTCGTCGATGCCGACTCGGGCAAGGTGTTGGCGACGCCGGTGATCGGCGAACATCCGGATGCCGCGGTTTTCGATCCGGACAGTGATCTCGCATTCAGCTCCAACGGCGACGGCACGTTGACGGTCGTCCATGAAGAAAGCCCGTCGAAGTTCACGATTATTCAAAACGTCGCGACCATGCGCGGCGCGCGGACGATGGCCATGGATTTCAAGAACCATCACTTGTACCTGCCCACGGCGAAGTTTGGGCCGACGCCCCCGCCGACCCAGGAACGGCGTCGTCAGCGGCCGAGCATCGTGCCAGGGAGCTTTCAGATCTTGGTCGTCGGCAAGTGACCCGTGGGCGTTTGGCCCGTCACAGACGAACGGACGGGATCGTTAACCGCCGAGCGATGATTTTGCCGACGATCCTATAGGGGCGGTTGCAGCGGCCAATCGCATTGTTGCTTGGGAGGTTTTTCCATGACGCGGCGGTCAACGGTATTACGATGGATCGTCGCCCTCGCGGCCATGGGGCTGGGGGCCTGCACGACGGGCTTGCTCGGGCTGCCTTCCGCCCAGGATGGAACATGGATTGCGTCGCCGGCGGCGGTCGGCGCGATCGGCTCGTCGACCTGGATTGTGCAGATCAGCCAGGATCGAATGGTTCGCGTCAACGTCGGGGGCATCGACTGGGTCGTTCAACAGTCTTTTCCAGCCAGTCGGGGCGCCACCATCATCTGGAAAACCATCGCACAACCGCCGCCGGGCTTGCTGCTGCCGGCGGTTAATACGGAATATTCACTCGACGTGACGCCCCAGCCCGATGGCACCCTGACCGGCACGGCCGCCACCGGCATTTCCACCATCCCCGGCATCTCCTCCATCCCGATCAATTCATTTGCCGTAAACATGCACAGGGCATGAGTCGATTTCCTCGGTTGCGAGACGAAGGAATAGGAGCGGATTGAGTCGCCCCCGACAAATGTCCCACCCACGCAGTTAATACAATCGCATGTTCAGCACACCCTGAGTTTCTCCCAAAAAATTGAATGGAAATCCGGGCCTGCGGATCAGGGGCGGACCTGAAAGATGGACATCCACAAATCAAGCTGGGAGATGCGCCAGGCATCCTGACCTTTGCCATATTCGAGCACCTCTGGAGTGAAGATGTCCGGGAGGTTTTCGGACAGATTCCTCGCGCCATCGGCCAGGAATTTTTGCCAGTTTTCCAGCCTGAGCCATTTTTCGCCGGGGGTGCCAAATCCGATCTTATCCCGGCGGCCGAGGATTTGGGGGATGGTGAAATCTCCGGCGGCAATTTTCTGGATGTACTTGGTTTGTCCATGGGCCGTCTTGAAGTGGTCCGGCAGGCCCAGGCAGAATTCGACCAGACGATAGTCCAGATAGGGCACGCGGGCTTCGATCGAGAAGCGCATGGAGTTTCGATCTTCGATGCGGAGGAGATGCTCGAGTTTGTACTGGAAATGGCGGGCGATGCTTTCGTTGACGCTCCGGGCGGAGAAAAACTCCTGGAACACCTTGCTGGACTCGACGTGGCTGTCGAAGAAGTCGCGATGCAAATAGGGCACGCGTCGTCGGAGGGCCCGCTTTCGGGCAGCGGCAGGCAACATTTGAAACAGGAGGGTTTGATAGGCCGAGGGGTGCTGCGAACGAAACAGGCAACGTAGCAACTCGGCGACAAAGCGGTCGGGCCTGGTTCGCAAAAGCCCGTAGAGATTGAAACCGTGGAAGTACTGGTAGCCGGCGAAATTCTCGTCGCCGCCCTGTCCATCGAGCAAGACCTTGACGCCATGCTCGTGGGCCAGGCGCATCACTTCGTACTGCGAGTAGAACGAGGCATTGAGCGTCGGTTCGTCGGCCGAGTAGGTGAAGTCCCTCAGTTCCCTGAAGGCGCTGTCCGAGGTGGGTTGGGCGCGATAATTGGCGAAATGCCAGCGCTGCATCAGGTGATCGACGTAGCCGCTCTCGTCGATGGTCTCGCCCGGAAAAACCGCGGTGAAAGTGGCGTACGAATCCGAGAGACGGCCCGACTGGCCCAGAACACCGAGCAAGATGCTGGAATCGAGACCGCCGCTCAGGCAGGAACCCACGCGTACATCGCTGCGCATTCGCAGCAGGACGGCGGAGATGAGAAGTTCGCGCAGCTTTTGTGCGGCGTCGGAGAGCGAAACCCCCTGATGGGCGTCGAGAAAGGAGAATGGATTCCACCAACGCTCCATCTCGAGGCCGCTCGGTCGGACCCAGGCGCGATGGCCCTTGGGCAGTCGCTTGATTTGCGTGACGAAGGTCTCATCGAAGATGTCGGTGCGGCTGAAGACCAGCAGATCGAACACGCTCTGGCGATTGAGCGTCGGGCGGAAGTTGAGGGCCTTGAGCAGGGCCTTGGTCTCGGAGGCGAAATAGAGCTTTCCATCCTGCTCGGTGTAGTACAGAGGCTTGATGCCGAAGCGATCGCGGGCCAGGAATACTTCCCCGTTGACGGAATCGTAGATCACGAAGGCAAACATGCCGTTGAGGCGGTGCAGACAATCCGGCCCCCAGTGGATAAAGGAGTTGAGCAGCACTTCGGTATCGGTCTTGGTGCGAAACTCGCGACCGAGCCGACCTAATTCTTCGCGGAGTTCGATGTAATTGAAAATTTCGCCGTTGAAGTTGAGGTGGTAACGCCCGTCGGGCGAGACAAAGGGCTGATGGCCATCCTTGGACAGGTCGATGATGGCCAGGCGACGGTGGCCCAGGATGCAGTGCGGGAAGACACAGACGCCCTCATCGTCGGGCCCGCGATGGGCCAGGATGCGGTTCATTTGCGCGACGGCAGCATGCTCCTGCTCGCCCAAGCCTGTGAATGATACGACACCAGAAATTCCGCACATGAATGAGCGTGGTTAGCTGCAAAGTTCCCTGACGGATTTAACGACAGTGTGGGCCTCTTCTTCGCGCATCGCGCCAAACATGGGAAGCGAGATGCAGCTTCTGCAAATGTGCTCGGTGTGTTGAAGGCGTACGGGCGGGTGGCGGGCCTTCCAGCCCGGCTGCTCGTGACAGCCGAGGGGATAGTGCATTCCCGTGCCGATTCCACGCTGGCCGAGCATTCGGGCAAGCTCCTCACGCTGATTGTTCAGGATGACGTAGAGATGGTAGGCGGGAGAAACCTGATCGGAGGAGCGAATCGGCGTGACGGACGGGAGGTTCCGGAAGCCTTCGTCGTAGATGTGGGCGATCGACCGTCGTTCATCGACCCATCCTGCAAGATGCGGCAGCTTGACGCGCAGGAAAGCGGCCTGGAGGGCATCCATGCGCATGTTGTAACCGACGACGGAATGAGAATATTTTTCCTGCGGGCCCCGGCCATGATTGCGAAGGCTGCGCAGGGTGTCGGCCAGGCCCTGGTCGCGCGTCACGACAGCGCCGGCATCGCCCAGCGCGCCGAGGTTCTTGCCCGGAAAGAAGCTGAAGGATGAGGCCACGCCGAGGCCGCCGACGTGGGCGCCTTTGTACAGGGCCCCATGCGCCTGGGCGGCATCCTCAATCAGGAATAATCCTCGCGAGTCGGTCAGTCGTTTCAATGCCGCCAGATCGCAGGGAAGACCGTACAAATGGACGGCGATGATCGCTTTCGTGCGGCTGGTGATCGCGGCTTCGGCCGCTTTGACGTCGATCAGGCCGTCGTGGGGATTCACGTCCACCATGACGGGCGAAGCACCCACCGCCGCGATCGCTTCGATCGTGGCGAAGAAGGTATTTGAGACCGTGATGACCTCATCGCCGGGGCCGATGCCCAGGGCCAGGAGGATCAGCATGATGGCGTCCGTGCCGTTCGCGCAGCCGACCGTGTGCGGCACGCCGCAGAATTCGCTCCATTCCTTTTCGAAGGCGTCGACTTCTCGTCCCTGGATAAAGGAACCGGAAGCCAGGACTCTGCGGTAGGCGGCCTCCAGCGCGGGCGCGAGCTGCGAATGGATTCGTTCGAGATCGACAAAAGGAACCGGCGCGCTCATCGCACCCCCAAGGCAGACGCACTGCCCGCTTTACCCAGCCGGACGGCGACGGGCCGGAAGCGCAGCTTGACTTCTTGTCCGGTTTCGGCCGATTCGTACATGGCGTTAATCAGGCGGAGCGACTTCATGCCCTCGAGGCCGTCGACGAGACTTCTGTTGCCGGTCTGTATCGAAGAAACGACATCGTGCAGGTATGCCGTGTGACCGAATCCGTAGACATTGGCGGGGCGTTCGAGCGTCTGGGCGATGAGGGCTTCGTCTTCGGGCAGCGGCTTATCAAACTGCCAGGTACGGATCTCGTTCATGGCAAAGCCGCCGACTTCCACGATGCCGCGCTCGCCCAGGAGGCTGATGGAACCTTCCTGATCCTTGGGGCGCGTGGCGGTGGTGGCTTCGACGACGCCGAGCGCCCCGTTGGCGAAGCGTAGCACGGCGGTGGCTGTATCCTCGACTTCGATTTTCACGAGCTGGGTGGCGGTGTAGGCGAAGACGGAATCGACGTCACCCAGCATCCAGGTGAGCATGTCGATGTGATGGCTGGCCTGGTTGGTGAGGACGCCGCCGTCGTAGCGCCAGGTCCCGCGCCAGGCATCCTGATCGTAGTATTCCTGAGTGCGGCACCAGCGTACGCGCACGGTGCCCATCACGAGCCTTCCGAATCGGCCGGCTTCCAGAGCCGCCCGCAGGGCACGAATGGCGCGGTTGCAGCGGTTCTGCTGCACGACGAAGAGGCGCGCGCCGTTTTCGTCGCAGACGCGAATCATGTTTTCGGCATCAGGCAGCGTGAGGGCCATGGGCTTTTCGACCACGAAGTGCGTTTTGAACGGGGCCAATTCGAGTAGATGTTCGGCGTGCATGCCGCTGGGCGTGAGGATGTTGACGACCTGAATTTCGGGATGACGCCGCAACATCTCGCGGGCATCGGTGTAGGACGGCACGTTGTAGTTTTTGCCGGCATTCTGGGCGCGGTCGGCCTTGATATCGCAAACGGCACGCAGCTCCGCGCCCTGGATGCCCTTGGAGATGGCGTCGAGGTGTTTGGATGCGATGCGGCCGCAGCCGACGATTCCGAAGGTGACTTTATCCGGCATAGTTCTGCGGGGCGGATGCTAGCCGATCTCTGCGGTCAGGTAAAGTCAAGGCGTATCGGGGTACACGCCCTCGAGCAGTTCACGGCAGCGCGCGCCGTGAATATTTGAAGCCGTATTGGGGAGCGCCCCAGCGCAACGCGTTGTAACGATCGCGGCTCAGGCCTTAGACCGTAACGAGCGGTGGCGGTTTGGGGCGTCTGGCCTTCAGAAGGATTGCGGCATAGAGGACGCACAACATCATCGCGGTCAGTGCGCTGGTCGTAAGTCCCAGGCCGAGGAAGCGGGGATGGAATTCAAATCTGACGACATGATCTCCGGCGGGCAGGCGCACGCCCATCAAGGCCAGATCGGCGCGATAGACGGGCACTTGCACATCGTCCACGTAGGCTTTCCAGGCGGGATGGTAGAAGCGCGAATAGACCAGGTAGCTTTGAGCGGAAGTCTGGGTATCAAACACGTATCGGTCGTGACTTCTTGAGGCCAACACGATGCGCTGATGGAAATCATCGCGCTGGCTTTCGGCGATGGGCCGCGGCCATAGCGCGTCGTCGGATTCGAAGAGGGCGGTTTTGGCGGGTTCGATGCCGGCCATGCGCCTGGCGGTTTGGTCCACGTCGGAAACGACTTCGCCCAACGGCGCGGCAAAGGCGGGCTGGGGCGATCCCTGATTTTCGTAAATCCTGACTTCATCGTTGTAAACGAGTTTCCATTTGTCGCCCAGCCGTTCGAGCAGATCGCGTCCATTGTCACCGGGTGTAAAGATAAGGGCGCGGACATTGAGAAGATCGAGCAGCGGCGACTGAAAATTCGTCTGCGCTTCATCGAAGAAGTACATGGTTGGATGAATGGCCAGGGCCTGGGGATCGAGAAGCTGGAACAGCATTTTTTCCCGCCGGGTGTAAAAGCCACGGGGCTGTATGGACGGTATGTCGTAGGGCATGGAGAAATGGGCGATGAAGGCGCGCTGCAGCGGCATGATGCGCCCCGCCGTTTTTTCCAGTCTGTTCTTCAGGAAATCGGTCGCACGCATGGGAGGATAATTCAGGGCGGGATCGAGAAATGAAACGTATTCGGCGGTATTTGCAAACAGATCGACAAAGGAAAGGCCGACGAGAAGCAACATGAAAAAAGTCCTTCGTCGTGACATCAGGATCAGAACGAGCGTGAAAATCAAGGCAAGAATCAAGACGGTCTGCCAGTACATATGCCCGGCAATGTCCGGCCGGGAGAATTTGATTTCGGTGTCTCCTGATAGAAAATGGGATCTTTCATCATAGATGAGAATGAGGATCGCGGCGGCGGTGGACAGGACGATTCCCAGGGCGCGCCAGGGCCTTGTCTTTGCCAGCGCGATCAGCGCGGCCAATCCGAAACCGGCCCCGACCGTCATGGTAAAGCTCCACAGAAATCGGAGCCGGGTGTTTGAGCTGCTGTTGTAAAAAGGAACCCGCCGTACCCAAGAGAGCACGCCGAACGCATTGGTGGTAATCGCGTAGATACACAACGAGGCGGCGACCAGAAAAAGGCCGGTCGTCTTTGAAGGCCGGGCCAATACGCCGGTCAATAGAAGCACGGACGCCGCGCCGACGTAGAAGCTGTACTCGACGGCGTTGCCGCCCCAGGTAAAGATCGACGTCATCGGTCCGGCGGCCAGTGGGAAAAGGAACATGAAGGCGAACTCGAAGGGCTGAAAGTGGCCGGAGTTTCCGGCGCGATAGCCCAGATCCAGCGCCTGATAGTGTTCAATGGAGGGCAGGACAAGAAAGGAGAGCAATAGCAGAGACGCGAGGCCGGAAAAGAAAAACATTCCCAGGAGTCGTCCGAGCGAAGGCCACAATTCCCTCCGGGTGGCGAACGCGAAGAAGACATACAGGATCTGGAGCGTAAACAGATGGATGCTCCAGATGATCTGTCCGGAAACCAGTGCCAACACGTAGGCCAGAATCATGGGCGGCGTGCAGGTGAAACGGCGGCGCTGGAGGAGCAGCTCGGTGCAGTACATCAACAGGGGAATACTAAAGAGGTAGGGCAGAAAGGTATTGACCACACTGAAGGCGGAAAACATAAAAAGGACGGCGGACAACAGGGCGATGGTGCGGTCGATCTGATGGAGACGCATGAAAAGAAAGGTGAAGATTCCGCCGACGAGGTAGCGAATGAGAACCGCCGCGGTGGCGCCCCAGGAGATGCCGAAAATATTGATCAGCAGGAAATCGAATGAATAAAATGAAGATCCGAGAAAGGTGGCGTAGTTTTCGACGCTGAGCGTGCCATCGTTGGTCCACGGCATGCGGCCGGTGGAATGAATGGCGCTGCGAAGGGCGGCGTACTGGGGAAAGAGTGAATCGGTGAAATCGGAGGTAATGGGGTTGTAATCGACCGGTCCCGGAGGGGCGTAACTGCGAAACGGGGGCCAGATATAAAGGAACCCGTTGGGGCTGATGACTTTGCCCTCGAAGAAGACGGGCCCAAAAAAGATGACGATGAGGCCAAGCAGCGTGAATCCCATCAGGAGGCTTCTGACGCGGCCTGGAATGAAGTTGAGGTTCCATGCGGCAGAGTCAAGAAACGGAGCGAGGCGTGAAAAAATCAGGGCGAACAGCAATACAAGCCCTGCTGAAATCAGGAGGTATTGGAACCGAGAAGATGGGAATTCGCAGCTCCATCGCACGAGCGCGACCAGTGGCAAGGCCGCGAGGGGGCGGTGTGGGGCGCCCGGCCTGAGAATTTTCCAATGGGTGCGGGCCAGGACGGCATTGAGAATCAGCATCGCCGCCGGCCAGAGGATGGTGCAGATCAGCAAGTTCCGGATGGCACGCAGGAATGTGGAAGCATCGACGATCGCGAAGGGCGATCTGTTGATGAGTAGCTCCGCGCACCATGGCAGGGAACAGAGCAGCGAGAAGACTATGGATCGCGTCCGTCGAATTCGTTGGGTATTATCGTAATGGATTCGCGGGTCGCACCCCAGACGCAGTTGGGTTTCTTGCATGCTCGATCCCGAGTTCATCATTAACGGTCACTTCGAACGCGCCGAAAGCCCCGTTCTTGCCTCAGAAACGCGGTTCCCTGGCTTCCAGACATGCCAATGGACGACGGAGGATCGAGACCCATTTCGCCGGGAGGCTGCGATTATTGCCAGCGGCGTACAGATCATGTACTTTGCCACCAGAACATGACGCGGGCAAAAATAGCAAAGAATCTCCCCAAAGGCAAGTCATGGAAGGATTCGGGTCGCTTAAAGCTCGCGGCCAAGGGGATCATCACCGCGCTACTGGTGATCTTCATCCTGCGAACGGTCTCGGCCCAGGATCTTGTCCATCAATTCCACAGCTTTGACTGGCTTTCGCTGGTTCCGACGACGCTGTTTGCATTCATGTTTTTGCTGCTTGGGGGCATCAACAACTGGCTGGTCATGAAGGCTGTTTCGCCGCTTTCGCTGGGCGAGGCGCTCAAATTTTTTTTTATCTCGGCATCAGTAGGGATGTTCACGCCGGCGTACGTCGGTGAGTTTGCCTCGATGACGTATCTTTTGAAGCAGAAAGGGGTGGATGTGAGCAAGGGATTGGCCGTGCCCACGATCGACAAAATGATTACGCTGGCCGCAAACGTCATCTTGTTCGTCATCGGGCTCTTGCTCTATTTTCCGGAGACGGGGCAGCCGATCTTTATTGTAGCGGGAGCGTCATTGATCGTGCCGGCCCTGCTGTTGTACATTCCGGCAAGCAGGGCTTGGTCGTACCAGCTCATTCAGCGACGATTTTCCTGGGCCGCGTCCTATTGTCACGCCTGCGCCTCCTTTTTTGTGCATCATCCGTTGTTGTTCGCCGCGAATTTCATGCTCAGCTTCTTGCGGGCGGCGGTGGGCGGCATGTGCATCTGGTTCCTGTTGCGGGGCTTTGGACTGGATGCGAAGATTCTGGATGTGCTTTTTGTCAATTTTGTTGTGCGGATCGTGAGCTTTGTGCCCCTTACGATTAACGGCCTTGGCCTACTGGAGGGTACGGCGATGGTTCTGTTTCGCAGGATCGATGTTTCGTCGGAGCTTTCGTTTCTTGCTTTCTTCATGGCCCGCCTGGTCGGTTTGGGCATCGGGCTTGTCGTGGTACTATGGGTCACGTGGGTCAAGCCCAGAGACCCGCTGCTGCAACATGCGGCAGGCAGGTAAATACGTGCGAGCATGAGCGCATTGACGACGCCGGTTCCGTGGGATGAACTCTCACGCCATTACATCGAAATGGAAAAGGCGGGACACGCGTTTCCCCTGCCGCCCCGTTTCCTTCCGGACGAGGGAAGCCGGGTGCTGGACATGGGCTGCGGCGTGGGGACGCACATGCGACATTTTCTCGCGCGCACGCCAAGGGTCTTCGGCATCGACATCAGTGCGAACATGATTGCCGAGGCGGTCAAGGTGGCGCCGGTCGCGCGGGCCGATAGCCGGGCAATGCCGTTTGGGGATGCGGCGTTCGACTATCTCTGGAGCAAAGTGGTGATATCGTGCGTGCCGGATTGGGAGGCGGCGTTCGAGGAGGCGTTACGCGTGGCGGCGCCGGGCGGAATGCTTATCTTCTTCGTCGCGAACCGATGGAGCTCGATGGCGCCCTTTCGGTGGGCGCTGTCCAGGTTGAAGATTTACAGCGAGGGATATATCCGGCATCTGGCAAAGGCGGATTTTGCGCGACATAAAGGCTCGTACCCATTTCGCGTGCGCGAACATTTTGCCGTTCAAAAGGAGGCTCGTTCGGATAATCCCTTGTTTCTTATTGCGGCAAGGATACTCTATGGGGCCGATCGGCTCCTGGCGCGCATCTTCCGGCAATGGGGCGGAGATCTCTGCGTGATCGTGGAACGGTTGCAAGTGCTGCCGCGATGAGAATATTGGTAGACGTATTGCACCCGGCGCACGTTCATTTTTTTCGCGCCTACATCGTCAAAGCTCAGAAGCGCGGCGACACGGTTTTCATCACCACGCGCAACAAGGAGATTACCGACGCGCTGCTCGATCGGTACGGACTTTCGTATCGTCATATCTCCACGCCGGCCGGCGGCAAAGTGGGGCAGCTCTTCGAGCTGCTGTCGCGCTGGATGAAGCTGGCGTGGATTACGAAGTCGCATCAAATCGACGTGGCCATGAGCATCTCCGGCCTGTGCACGGGGTTTTCATCGTGGATTTGCGGCGTGCCGAACGTGGCGTTTACCGACACCGAGGACGCCACTTTGAGCAACAAACTTGCCCTGCCCTTCTGCACGTATTTCGTCACGCCGGAGTTCTATCTTCAGGACATGGGCGTCAAGCACGTTCGATATCGCGGTTTGCACGAGACGGCCTATCTCAAGAATTTCGATTTCACAAGCGCGGAGACGGTGCGCCGGGAGCTGAAGCTGCCGGAGCGGTATGTCATCATGCGGCTGGTGGCCAATGATGCGCTGCACGACGAGGGCATCAAGGGCATTGCGCTGAGCGATCTCGACGCTTTGATTGCGGGGGCGGAGCGGTTGGGGGCGGTCTACATCACAAGCCAGGCGGGATTACCGGAGCGATACTCGCGGTACCGGCTCAAGATTCCGATCGAGCAGATTCATGGGGTGCTGGCCGGGGCCATGTTGTACGTGGGAGACAGTCCGACGATGGCCGTGGAATCTTCGGTGCTGGGAACACCGGCATTTTTGTTGACGAGCCGATGGGAGCGACTGGGAAACATGGTGGGACTGGAGCGGGATCATCAGCTTCTGCGCAATTTTTCGGATTTTAACGCGCTACGGGCGGCGATCCGTGAGATTCACGAACCGCTGGAATTCAAGCGAGACTGGGAAGAGCGGGCTCGGGGGTTCCGGGATAACGTAGAAGACGGCGAGGCGCTCATCGAACGGCTTGTGCAGCAGGCGATTTCTCGAAAGGGCGCCGCCCGTGAACAACCGGCCTGATCCGATCGCGCTGGCGCTGCTGAGCTGGGCCTATTGGGCGGGGGAGGCGGCGCTGGTTGAGTCGCTGCAAAGGCCCGGACGATTGGGCGATGAGTTTCAGGCTCCGGCCATTCAAAAAATTCTGACGAAAATCGCCGCCGGACTTTATTATCCGCCTTCGCAGGATACGGCGGCGGCGACCAGCATTTATGAGCACAATTGGCTGGATGACTGCTACCGCCAACTTTCGGATCTGATGGGCGTCCGTCCGGCTCCATTCTGGCCGGACCATAAGCACGCGGCCCTCATCATCAGTCATGATGTTGACCGATCGCGAACGACCTATCAGCACCTGGCCGGCGGGTACCGAAAAGGGGGAGCGCCGGGTCTGCTGCGAGCGATGGTTTTTCAAGAGGGCCGGCGGCCTGATCCGTTCAGGAATTTTTCGACGATTCGTGAGACCGAGCGGCGTTGGGGCGTGAAGTCGACGATCTTCATCCTGAAGGAGCGGCGGCGATATCGTCGATTGCTCCGCGGGGAAGTGCAGCATTGTCTGGGTGTTTATGATCCGGTGGAGCTTGCCGCCGAATTCATGGCATGTGCGGCGCAGGGATCGGAGCTGGGATTGCACCTATCTTTTGACAGTTTTCGCGACCGAGCCGCCCTGAAGGAGGAGCGCTTGTATGTCGAAGAGCATTGTCGGTGCACGTTAACGGGGGCGCGAAGCCACTACCTGAATTTTGAAACCGACACTCCCGAATTGCTGATGGCCGAGGGGTTCGACTATGACTCGAGCATGGGCTTCAATTTCGCGCCGGGCTTTCGCTGTGGGACGGCCTTTCCGTTTGTGCTCGCCCAACGTGGCGACAAGCTGGTATGGGAAGTTCCACTTCATGTCATGGATACGAGTCTGTTCTGGTTGTGTTCACGGCTACGACGGCCGTGGAAAGAAGTGGCGGGGACCGTCAGGCGGATAAGCGATGCCGCGTGGAAGAGCGGCGGCGTGTTGTGCATCAATGGTCATCAGAGGTTCTTCAATCATACATCGCAGCCGGAGTGGATGGAGTTGCTGGAGGAGATCGTGCAGGCCTGGAGCAGCGCGTGGAAGCCGACGTTGGGCGAATTGACGGCATGGTGGGTCCGGCGGGCCCGACCGGAACCGGGCGCTGGATGAGCTGCTGACGCACGTGCGGGATTGTGACTATTTGGGAGATTTCAAATTCGACGCACTCAATTCCTGCTAACTGCCTTGCTTCGCGAAAGTATCCGGCGAGATTGCAGCGCGAGAAACACGATGAATGCGACGAAAGTGCCAAGGGCCACGACATAACTCAACGTCAGGAAGTTCGGCTGATATCGAAAGAGGACCTCGGAACTTCCGGCGGGAACCTCCACGCCGCGCATGAAGCAGTTGACCTTGAGTAAGTCGGCTTCTGCTCCATTAACGGTCACTTTCCAGTCGGGATCAAAGTTGTTATTGACGACCATGAGGGCCGGGCGGGAAGCCTTCACGCGAAATTTCTGAACGTTGTCCCCAAGGGTGAGCGTTTCGAGACTGGACTCCAGCGGCAGGACATTTGACCGCGACGTCGAAAGTCCGGGAAGGTTCGTCTCGTCACTGACAACCCATGCCTGTTTGGCGTAATCGAAATCCTCGGCTTGCATGTGTTGCAGAGCGTCATTCCATGGGACGCGGGAGGCGGCGTCGACCAGCCAGGCCCGGGGGAAGGCATTCTTATTTTCCCAAAGGGTCATTTCCTTGTCGTAGGCCAGCCTGAACTTTTTGTCATAACCGACTTTCTTCGGGGCCGTTCCCAGGTAGATCAACAAATCTCCGTCGATCGGGTTATTTTCAAACGATATCTGACCGGTGGGAATCAGGTTTACATGGTGGGCAAACAGGAGGCTGATCGAATCACTGGCCTGGGCGGTGAATTCGAGTTCGACTTGGTAATTTTCTCCTTCGCGGAAAGAAACGTCCTGCAGATTGAAAACCAGAGTTCCCGGTCCCTGGGGCTCGAGCGAAAGGGAAAAATCCCTGCTCGGGCCGGAGGGCGCGAGGATGCGCGCCGTCAATTGCGCGGGGTGTTGTAATTGGGTGCTGCCAAGGCGGACGCGCAGGACTTCGGCGGGGAGGTCCGTACCCGCCTGAAAACTCTGACGAATTTTCTGGCCGCTTTCGAGGCGCTGTTCGGCGTTCCAATGGGGCTGATCCAGAACAGACTCTTCGCGTGCGTCATCGGGCCGGGCATGGAGGGGGACGACGACGAATTTGATGCCGAGGGCATCGATAAAGGGCGACATCAGCCGGGTCTCGGGAGAGAATGGGAAATAGAAGGCCGTCTTGTGATTCTGGAAGCATTTGGCATTGATCAGGTGATACATGTCGCGGTCTTCAGAGCTGAAATGTCCGCGGGCGGCGATTGTCGGGAGGGCGTATGCCAGGGGCGTGTTGGGAAGGAAGTGGGCCTCCGTCATGAAGAGTTTGCCCTCGCCCAAGTTTTGTTTGAGGAATTGAATCCCCTGGGTCGTCGGATAGAAGGCTTTTTGGGGGATGCTTGAATCCCACTTTGAACCGATACTGACGAGATCGATGGTCACCAGGACCATCGCCAGCGTCGTGAAGACGGACAAGCGACGTCGCGCACCCATGGCAAATGCAAAAAGCCCGATCGAGAGGATCAGAATGATGGACTGATGGATAAGATGAGTTTTCGAATCTCTTGAAATGCCGACAAGGGGGAACTCAAACAGGACGGGGGCGGCAACAAGGAGGATGGACACCACCAGGGCGATCATCAGCTTGGTGCGGGCGGCGGCGGATTCGAGCGCGACCAGCACGGCCTCCAAAGAAAAGGCGAAGACAATCGACAGTACCGCGAGATAAGCCTGCGTCTGATTGGTGGGCATGGAGGTATTTAGAACTGGGATATGGCGATAGACCGCGGAAAGAAAGCCAAAGAGGTCGTAGAGGATGGCGGCGTGCCACAAAAGGAAACAGATGAAGAAGACACGGATGCGTTTGTAGGGGCCGAAAGCCAGGCCGATGATCGTGATGACGACGGGGAGGATGCCGAGATAGGTTCCCCATCGCATCCAGGAGATGCCGTGGAGAAACGGCAGCAGGTAGGTATGCAGACTGTCCGCGTGGAAGTGATTGGCCCAGTAGTTGGCGCGAAAATCCCAATCGAAGGATCTTGAATAGTAAACGCCCGTCGCGACCAGCATGGGCATACTGATGAGGACGCCGACGACGGCGAGCAGGCCCATGAGACAAGCCGTTGGAACGATCGTTTCTCGTGGCAAAGAGAAAATCCGCAGAACGGAAAATGCGGCGAGGAGAATGAAGCAGCTTGCGGTGGTGGAGGGATATCCGGAAAAGATGTGCATCTGGATCAGGAGGGGGAGCAGGAACATCCACAAAATGCTTCTGTCGCGCACGACGCGCTCGATCGCAAACAGGAGAATGGGTATCAGGACATATTGCAGGTGATGCTGGATTCCCAGAACGCCAAGGGGATAGGTGTTGAACGAGAATACGACGGCAGCCAGGATGCCGACCGACGGGCGCAACCCGAAGCGCCGGAGGAATTTGAAGAGGAAGAGCCCACCGAGGATCAACTTGGCAAGATGGTAGACGGTCAAACCAAAGGGGACGCCAAAGACCGCGGCGATCAACAGGAGCGGGAAGACTTTGTTTTCACTACCGACGAGCCAGTAGTAAGGCTTTCCGTTCTGCAGCTTGTCGCTGTACCCGGGGATTTCGCCGCGAAGGAGCGTCTGAACCGAATAGATCAGGTGCGGCAGGCCGGCGTCGACCTCGTCGGAATGATAATTATTGAAGGGCTCCACTTTGAGGGGATTTTCATTCATCCAGGGGGCGTGGCTGAAAAGGATGCTGGCGCCGCAAATGGATTCGAAGGAGGTAAAGGCTTTCGGAAACAGGCCGACACAGCCGATCAGCAGCACTGCCACGCAGGATACCTCGGGCCTCAGAGAGGTCTTGCGAACCAATTGAAGAAGTCGATTTCGCATTCGGGTCAGGACCGTTGGGAAAGGATATCGCCGTTCAGCGCGTAAGTGCGGCTGCACTTTTTGCACTGGGCCTGCGAAGCGCGCAATTCAAGAATCTCGCCGCATTCGCACATCCAGCCCTTTTGTTTGGCCGGGACGCCCATCATCAGGGCGTAATCGGGAACGTCGCTGACCACGACCGCGCCGGCGGCGATGAAGGCGTGTCGTCCAAGGGTGTGCCCGCAGACGACGGTCGCGTTGGCCCCGACCGAAGCGCCTTCTTTCAGCAGGGTCTTTCGGTAGAACGTGGCGCCGCGTTGGGGATACTTGCTGCGGGGATTGATGATATTGGTGAAGACCATGGACGGCCCGCAGAACACGTAATCTTCCAGCTCGACGCCTTCGTAAACGGAAACGTTGTTCTGAATCTTGACGTGGTTGCCGATCTTGACGTGGCACCCGACGTTGACGTTCTGACCAAGTGAACAACCTTTGCCGATCGTGACGCCGGACTGGACATGGGAAAAGTGCCAGATTTTCGTGCCCTCTCCGATGGTGACGTTGTCGTCCACGATGCTGCTGGGATGGACGTAATAGTCGCGGGCCTGGGCGGCGGGCGATATCAACGAAACTTTTTCCTCCTTTGCCCCCATCAGCCGGGCGGTGGCCCGCTCCAAGATGTCGAGGGTTTCGACGGCGCTGTCGGGGCCCGCGATATCGACCGAGCCTCGATCCAGGTTTTCCAGGAAGCAGCGAAGCTCTTCGGCAAGCGGCATGGCGTTGTCGTACGGAATAATCTCCGTGGAACCATTGCGACTGACCGGTTCACCGTTAATCCAATCCACTCCCTTCCGGTAAAAGAGGATGTTCTTTTCCTTGGAGGAGTCCTCAAAGGACAGCATTCCCTTGGAGCCGATGACGACGAGGCGTTGTTCCTTGAAGGGATGGAGCCAACAGACAAAGATATGGGCGACGATGTTGTTGGGATAGCGCAGGACCGTCAGCGTGGAATCGTGGATGTGCGGCTGGACAAACGCGCCGCCATGCGAAGAGACTTCGACGGGCTGAGCGCCGATAAGATACTGAAAGATTGAGATATCGTGCGGGGCGAAGCTCCAGAGGATGTTTTCCTCGGTGCGAATCGTGCCGAGGTTGAGGCGATTGCTATAGAGGTACTGGAGCTTGCCGATTCGCCCCGAACCGAGGAGTTCCTTGATCTTCCGGACGGCGGGATGGAAGAGCATGACGTGGCCGACCATGAGGGTGAGGCGCTTTTCCTGGGCCAGTTTTTTCAATTCGATGGCCTGATTCCGTTCGAGGGCCAGAGGCTTTTCCACCAGGACGGGCTTGCCGCTCTCCAGGATTTTTTTGGCGATGTCAAAATGAGTCTCGGCGGGCGTCGCCACGACAAAGCCGTCTAAGGGCGCGGCCAGGGCCTCGCTCAACGAAGCAAAGATGCGCGCGGCGGGATAATTTTCCTTGAACCAGTTGACGGAGTCCGGGCTGGGATCGACGATTCCGGCCAGGGCGCCGAGCTCGCTCAGCGTGCGGACGTGATTTTTTCCCCAACGGCCGACACCGACGACGCAAATCCTCTTAGGCATAAGACTCCTGCACCTTCGCAGCGACATGCGGCTGCTGTTCGAGGGTCCATTCGGCAGATGTGGGCAGCGCCGGCGTGCCAGGCGTTTTGAGCTGGGCATTCAGGTCGAGGCGCACAACTTTCATAGAAATATGGGGCGGTAGTATAAGCCGACCGGACGGCTTGAGCAAGGAAATGCAGCAGCGGGCTGCACGTATCATTTGGCTTGCAGGACCGGCAGCGAAGTGGGGTGTGCGATCGCCGGGCGGATGCGCTATGCTTTCTTTTGAGCGACGGCAAACACCCCGGCGCCGAGTTTTTTCGGGCGCGCCTTGGCGCCCAGCGCCGCCATGGCGAAGAGGAAGGGAAAGGCCACGGCATAGAGCAGGCGGTTTTTCATCTGCGCGCCGGTGATCATGTAGCTGATGTTGTTCGCCAGTGTTTCCCAGAAGCCGTAAGTGAGACCGCTCTCGCGAATCTGGAACCCGGCCCTTTGGATCTTTTCCTGGATTTCGGCGGGCTCGTAACCCGTGCGGACGTGCGTGGGAACGTCGAAGTTCAGGCACTTTTTCCAGACGGGGTAACGGCGATAGAGGGCGGGAACATGGACGACGAGAATGCCGTCGGGGGCGAGGCTGTTGTACATTTCCTTCAGGGCGCCGACGTCATCCTCGATGTGTTCGAGCATGTCGACCGAGATGACGAGATCGAAGCGCTCCTGGTCGGGCAGGTCGAGGATGGAGCCGAGTTTGAACTCGACGTTGTTGACGGCGCTGGATCGGGCGATTTCGCGGCAGTCGCGGATCAGGTCTTCGAGGATGTCGACACCCACGACGTGGGCCTGGGGAAATTCGCGTGCCAGGGCGAAGGTGAAGACGCCCGGGCCCGAGCCGGCATCGAGAATTTGATGATACGTCCGGTCGCGGGGGATGAGGGAAAAGATGTTGCGGGCGCGGATCCGCAGGCCCAGGATGGGGATTCCAAAGAGCGAGATATACCAGCGTTCGAAGAGGGAACGCTGGGGATTGTGAATTTGCTCGCGACCCAACAATGCTATGGTGCCCACTCGTGCGCGCTCCCGCCTGATCAAATCTTGCGCATTATTTATGGTCCAATCGGAGAAAGTTGTCAATGGCAACGGCACGCAACCGCCCGCCATCGAGCGATTTCTATGCACTCTTGTTGTTGTAGCCGCAGTGTGCAAAGAAGCTGCGGGCGTCCTCGGGCGAGAAAGCGCCCATGGCGGTGGCGATCGTCGTTTCGAGTTCGTCCATCGAGCGGCGATCACCTGTGCACCAATGGTCATCAACGGCTTTTCAACTATACTTCGCAGACGCAGTGGATGGAGTTGCCGGAGGAGACCGTGCAGGCATGGAGCAGCGCGTGGAAGCCGACGTGGGGCGAATGGACGGCCTGGTGGAACAGGCGCGCCCGGCCGACGCCGAACGATGGGCGGCAGCCGATGAATTCCGCCACGTCGAGCGGGCGCTGGATGAACTGCTGACGCACGCGCGGGATTGTGACTATTCGGGATATTGCAAGTTCGACGCGCTCAATTCCCGATTTCTAGAAATCATCACCAAGAGCAGTGCCCTCCTGAGAATCGGCGCGACCCAGGTGATCAACCGGGTGCCGCTGCCGCTTCGCCGGCTGGTGGCCGTTCCCAAAGGGCGAAATCCCAAGGGGATCGCGAATTTCATTCGCGCTTTGTGCCTGCGGTATCGGCTGAATCCGAATCCGGCGATGCGGGAGGAAATCGTGCGATTGTGCGACTGGCTCATTTCGCGGCAGGCCAACCGGATTGAAGGCTTGCCGCGGAAATTTTCCGGGGCCTGCTGGGGATATCATTTTCCCTGGCAAAGCCCGGCATTTTTCGCACCGCGATTTTACCCCAATGCGATCGTGACAACTTTTTGCGCGGAGGCCCTGCTGGCGGCGTCGATCGCATTGCGGGAGCCGCGCTATCTGGAAGTCGCCCACGACGCGGTCAAATTTCTGTTGTCCGATCTTCCGGTCCTGGAGGAGACGGACCGGACCAAGTGCATCGGCTACGTGGACGCGGGTCCGCGGTTCAAGGTGATCAACATCAATTCGGTTGTCGCGGGATTTTTGTCGAAGCTTTCCGGGCCGGTGAACGACCCAGGTCTTCTAAGCGAGGCGCGCCGCATGCTGGCCTGGGTGGTGCAAACGAAAACTCCGTATCATGCGTGGCACTACACTCATCCGCCGACGCACTACGTTCGCGATCACGACAACTATCACACCGGCGGAATTCTTGACGGCCTCTTCGACTATCTGCAATGTGACCCGGTCCCGGAGTTTCTGGAGGCTTATCTGAACGGACTGGCATTTTATGAGCAGCGGCTGTTTACTCCGGAAGGGGCGCCAAAATGGCGCAGTTCGCGGAACTATCCTTATGATGCCCACGGCTCGGCGCAGGGGATCATCACTTTTTCAAAGGCGGCGGTCTACAATCCAGGCTATCTGGATCGTGCGCTGGTCGTGACCAACTGGGCGCTCAGGGAATTGCGCGCGCCCAACGGCGGGTTCTATTATCAAAAGCACAAATTCTTCCTCTGGCGACTCGAACTCATGCGCTGGAACAACTCCTGGATGGCCATGGCGATGGCCGAGTTGCTCGCCGCGGCGCAGGCCTGCATGAACACATGATACCGCGTTTGCGACCGTTCTTCGGGTTGGACGATCTGAGCGCCGCGATGCGGGCGTCGGACGAATCGCTGCCGCTGCTGGAGAACGCGCTGGCGAAGACGCTGGGGTTCAAGCATGCACTGCTTTTGTCCCTTGGCAGGACGGCCCTTTATCTCTATTTGAACCTTCTCGACGCGAAGGGCCGGGAGGTCATCGTTGCCGTCTATAACTGCCGCGTCGTGCCTTCGACCGTGGTGTATGCCGGGGCGGCCCCGCGTTACGTCGATGCGGCGGAGGAAGGATTCAACCTTGCGGCCGAGGATATCGTCGCGGTGATTTCGCCCCAGTGCGCTGCGGTCGTATTGACGTCGATGTACGGTTATCCGTTTGCCCAGGGTGACGTGGAACTCTTGCGAAAGAATCATCCGGGCGTTCCGCTGATCGGAGATTGCGCGCTGGCCCTGTTCTCCCGTCCGCAGGGGTACTATTTTGCCGACGACATGGACGTTTGTTTTTATGCCTTTGGGATCGGCAAACAGGTTTCCATCGTCGAAGGGGGGCTTCTCACCACCAACAACACCGAACTGTATCGTCGACTCGCGGAGGCCCGGGACCGTCTTCTGCGCAGTCAGCCCGCGCGGGCCAAGTTCAAACGGATGCTGGTTTTTCTCGGCGCGACGCTGCTCTTTCACAAATACCTTTATCGCCTGCTGTACCTGCTGTCCGAGGAAACATCGGTCCTCGCGTCGGTGAAGGGGAGCGAGACGGCGATCACGTCGCTCATGCCGCATGACTGGGAATATATGCCGGCGGCATTTCAATGCGGCATCGGACTGGCGCAGGTGCGAAAGTTTCAGGAAAACCGGGAGCGACGGGCGCGAATAGTGGACAGATATTTCGAGGCGCTGGGTCCCCTGCAAAGCGAGCGACTTGGTCTGCCGCCGTACTTTCGATATTTGAGTCATTTTCCGGTGCTGTCCAGTGAGCGCGACGGGCTGCAGAGACACCTACTCAAATACGGGATCCATTCCACGAACGTCTTCCGGGAGCTGCCCTGGGATTTGCCGCTTGTGAAAGATTCGTGTCACGGTGAATTCCCGCGGGCCCGCAGGCTTCGGGATCGATGCACGCTGCTGCCGCTTTTCGCGCAGCTGGATGATCGATCGTTCAACCGAGTGGTCACTGCCATCAAGCGCTGGTAGAGTTGGTCGCACGCGTGGAACGTCCCTATCGCCAAGAGATCCGCAAGGAATAGGACATGTTGGAGAACAAGACCATCGCCGTGGTAGTCCCGGCCTACAACGAAGAGACCCAGATTCTCTCGGTCATCGAAACGATGCCGGAGTTTGTTGATCGCATCGTGATCGTCGATGACCGGTCTTCCGACCAGACGGCGCAGGTCGTGCAGCGGCACATCGACGGGATTCCAAAATCCGACCTGAAGATCGCGGACGTGTTCAACGAAGTCGTGCTGGGGAGGTTCAACCGTGCCGAAGTGGTGCTGACCCGGATGAGAAGGGAGGAGGACTCTCACTACATTCCGGCGGAGATTTACAACAGCGATCCGGATCATTCCCGCGTGATTCTCATCCGCCACACCGTCAACGCCTCCGTCGGCGCGGCCATCGCGTCGGGATACAAATGGTGTCGTGACCACGCGATTGACTGCACGGCGGTAATGGCCGGGGATGGTCAGATGGATCCGGCCGAACTCGAATCGATTTGCCTGCCGGTGGTGCGGGGCGAGGTGGATTATTGCAAGGGCAATCGGCTGAGCCACGGATCGGCGGTCATGGTGATTCCCAAGGTTCGGTATTTTGGCAATTCGGTGTTGAGCCTGCTCACCAAAATCGCCTCGGGATACTGGAGGATCTCCGATACGCAGACCGGCTTTACCGCCATCGGACTTGAGGCACTAAACGCGATACGCATTTTTGAAATCTACAAGTCCTACGGCTGTCCCAACGATATTCTGGTCAAGCTCAACATGGCCTATTGCTCGGTGCGGGAAATCCCGATCAAGCCGGTCTATGCCGTAGGCGAGCGATCGAAGATGAAGCTGCTGAAGGTGATCCCCAGAATCAGCCTGTTGCTCTGCAAAAACTTCTTCAAGAGGATGTACATCAAATATCTTTTTCACGACTTTCATCCACTCTTTCTGCTCTACCATCTGAGCTTTTTCCTGTTGATCTGCAATATTCCGTTCTTGATTCAGGTGCTGCAGGCGTTTCAGCCCGGGGTACACCTGTCCATGCAGAGTCTGATCATCTTCGTGTTTCTGACCACCAGCGCCCTGCAGTCGCTGTTTTTCGCGATGTGGATGGATATGACGGACAACGACCGTCTGCAAAAGATGTAAAGGCCGGGACCGGATTCCAATTTCCGTCGCGCGTCAGCCGGCGCGACATGCCGGTATCATATCCTTCGCCGACGCGGCCCATGTGCCCGCAAAAAAAGGAGAACCCGGAGTCGGCCCCGCCGACGGCGGCGAATTCGCAATCCTTGGAAGGCGCGAGAGTTGAAGAATCCAGCAGCGGCCGGACTTGAAGCGGCGACCCAGAGCTTGTGAATCCGAAAAAGCAGAGTAACTTCGCAACAAGTTCACAGCAATCCCGCGCCATCGCTCAAAATTGAGGGTGTCGCGGGGTTTTCTTCAACTTCCGCGCCGTGGTCGGTGGCAAAGTGACCCCAAAAGTGACCCCGACGGAGCACATGAGCTGCCCCTCGGAACTGAGTTCGGCGATCGGGATTACGATCATCCCGAGCGAAGGGACTCTGCATCGGAAATCTGGCGATTCGTCAACCGATCTTGCCGAGTACCGCCTTGAACTCCTGGGCGTCGAATGCCCGCAGCATGCAGGTCGAAACACTGTCGGTCTTGCCCAATCCGAAAACCAGTCCGGCGGCGGTCGCCTCGTCCGGCGCGGTGAACACCACGACGCCGTCGTGCGAACCGAGCGTCCAAAGCTGCGCCTCAACCTTTCCGCCGGTCTTCTCGACGCTGTTTCGGAAAGCGGCCGCACGATCGGGCGAATGGCTAATGTCAGTGATACCCCTCTCCGTGAATTTCAGCAAAACGACATAGCGAATCATGGCTGAACTCCTTTGATCATTCGGTCGAACGCTTCAATCGTGGCCCATCTCCAAGCGGCCACCAACTGCGCATCCTACAGCCAATCCCTGCCATAGTCAGATTGCGACCCATTCATGGAACGCCCATCAGAATCACCCACCGGTGATGATCCCGATGAAGACCGAGATGTCGAGCCCGTTTTCCAGACCGTCGCAGTTGAGATCGGACCGCAACACATGTGCGGGATCCATCGGCGCACCGAGCAGCACGGCGACCAAGGCGTCGCCATCCTGCAAGTCCACATTGCCATCGGCGTCGATATCACCCAGCGTGCCTTCCGCAATCTCGCACTCATCGGCAACGTTGTTACCGTTGCAGTCCGTTCCACCCAGCAGAAAGACATACGCCGCGCCCGCATTGTTGGGCGGAGGATCGTCGCCGGGCACTCCAGCGACGGCTCGGCCATTGCCGAGCAGCGGTCGCTCACCTCAGTCGATGGGATTGTTTCCGCCTGTGTTTGGGACTACGCAGGGGGAATGGAGTTTCTTCGTCGATTCTGGGATGCCTCAATCGACGAAGACCCGGGCACCCGAGAATTCGATGAGGGGAGGCGATTTCCGGTTTGCTCTCCGGAAGCTCTTGTCAATCTTTTTTGCAAAGCCGGCATGGGCGATGTGACATGCGAGCCACTTGAAACCCCCACGGTTTTCCGGAATTTCGACGACTACTGGCAGCCATTTCTTGGAGGAACCGGACCGGCCCCTTCTTACGTCGCCTCGCTCGATGCGGATCGTCGCAGGGCTCTTGCGGCAAAGCTGGAGCAGACCCTCCCACGTCGACCGGATGGAGTGATTGCACTCACCGGGCTTGCTTGGGCTGTTCGAGGTACTGTGCGGTAAGCACTCCTGCCGGAATAGATACCGCGGAACCCTGCAAACCGCCAAAATCGAAGCGCCTCGACAGACACGCGCATATTCATGCGAGACGCGCCCGCCGATCGCGCGGTCAGAGGAATCCTTTTCGGCGATTCATGAGAGCCGGTCGCCGACTTCGGACCGAGAATACTGCCGGTACGCATAGCTTGCGACTTCGCAACTCCGCACCATCGTGTAATTGTCAGTTCAGCCCAAACCTACCCCCCCCCCCCCAAAAAAAAGCACTCTCCGCGGTCAATAACTAGAGGCATCAACAATCCAAAGCCTCATTCCGACCCGTTCGCGAAATAGGCTGCCAATACGAGTATGAGGGACTTGGGAGTTTGGTATGATATGAAAACAGTGCCCACTGACGCTTTGTGGCAAGGGTGAAGTTGGAATGCTCGTCCCAGGACGATCGAATAGGTCCGGGCGGCGCGGCCGGGAAAGTTTTGTAGGACTCGATTTAGTGAAACTGATCACGAGATAGGCTCGGCCGTCGCAGCGACTGTTCGAGGTGTGAAAATGAGATTTCGGACAATCATATACATCTCAATTGCGATCGAAGTCTCAGGCACCGGGTGCGGATTCCAGGGTTGCGCGCCGGGTGCAATCGGCATACCGGCCCTGACTCCGGGTGATAAGCCGCTGCTTAATGAGATTCAGTTCTATCCAGCCGCCGATCAGTCCGCATTCGTTGAGATCAAGACCGGCCGAAATTCGATCGACCTAAGCACGCTTTCCCTGATAAACCAAAGTGGCGACAGATTTGCACTGCCAGCCGGATTGGGCCAGCCGCTCCCAGGCGAGCTCGTGCTCATTCGGTTCGACGGACAAGGCGGCGCTGAGGGATTGTTGGTTCATGCATCGCCGGCGAATTTTCTCCCGATGCAGAAGGGCTCAGTCTCATTGGTGGATGCCAATGGCAACGTAATCGACGACGTGAGCTGGGGCGGCGGCGGGATGGATGAAGTACGTGTGAGCCGCGGTGGAGCTGCCCTGCGGTTGGAAGCGGGTACATCCATCGGGCGCATACCCCCTTCGGTGACGCCGAGCAACGGGCTGGAGTGGGTTGTGTACGATTCGACGCAGGTAACGCCCGGCCAGCCGAATCCTACTCCCGGCGCAACCATCCTCATCCCGCTAGACGGCATGGAGATGCCGCCGGGTGACATCCTATTGAGCTGGTATCCGGTTCCCGGCGCTGCGCAGTATCGCATTCAGGTTTCGATCGATTCCAATTTTGCGACCACGGTGCTGGACACGACCGTGGCCCAGCCGCCAATTCACAGCGGAGCGCTCACGGCCGGCGAGTATTTCTGGCGCGTCGAGACGTTTGCCGCGGACGGCTCCTCCTCGGGAGTATCGCCGGCCAATACCCTTGTCCTGGACGACGGCGCCACGGCGACCGCCAAAGCCAAGGGCGACGGGCAGGCCATACCCGGGCAGATCCTGAACGTTCCGCTGATCGAACAGCGCAAGGACACCAACATGCTCTTGCTCGAGTCCGCGCGGAAGGACGCGGGACATGAATGGGACCAGCCGCACCCGGCGCTCGATGAGAACGATCCGGCGGACAACATGAATTGCGGTCTGGCCACGATCGCGATGATCAATGCCTACAAGGGCGGCCACCTCAGTCAGGACCGGATTGGGTTTCAAAGCCTGCCTGGACTCGAGGGCATATCGGGCCCCGAGCGGGACCTCATGTTCGGGCGCGGCCTGTATTCGCCAGAATTGCAGGCGCTACTCGACTGGGCACTGGGGACTACCTCGGTGATGACACCGCACACGTCAACGGCGGACTTCTTCACCGACGTACAAACGTCGATCGCCCGTGACATGCCGCTGGTCCTGTTCCGGCCCGGACATTTTGTGGTCATTTCTGGCTGGCGCACCGTGGGTGGTCGTCAGAAAGTGTTCATCAACGATCCCTGGCACGCTCACAAGGGATTTATCGATATCAACCGGTATCGCTTTTGGGAATATTGGGTGCTGGGCGCCACAGTCAACCCGCAGTCCGATGAAACGACGCTCTCCCAGGACAAGGACGGCGATGGGATCAACGACTTCGACGAGACCATGCGATTTGGTACGAATCCGAATCTGGCCGATTCGGACTTGGACTGCATTGACGACAAGACGGAAATCAAGAACAGCATGTTCGACCCGGTCCATGGCTGGGCGAATTTTGCGAGCGGCCTGGGCGGCGATGGCCGGGCACGGAGGCACGCCGTCGGCCTCAATGGCACCGTCCCGGTGTCCGGTCGCCCTGAACTCGACACCGATTCCGACGGCGGCGGTCTAGCCGACAGCTACGAGGATTTCAACGGAAACGGTGTCTATGAGCCGTCACTGGGTGAGAGCGATCCTACTGATCCATCCGACGATCATCGCCACATCACCGGGACCATCGATGACGTTATCTATTTGGAGAATGACTTCTCGGATCCAAGCTACTCCAACACGATGGAGGTGTCCGACGAGCGCCACCACGCGGTTATCGACCTGCAAACCGATCCGGCCAGCGGAAAGCTGAAGGGAACGGGACAGGTCACGTACACGAACCACGCTTACCTCGTTTACCGGCACCCGTTCACGTGCTCCGGTGGAACGGCGACGCAACTCAATATTGACCATCCGGACCGCCAGTGGACGGTCAACCTGACCGGGAATTTTTACTGCCGCACCACCGGCGGGAAGCGCATCATCTTCATTGGGGCATCGGGGACGCCTGATCACAGCGATGTCCCGGATTCAATCACCTATCACGACCCCTGCTACAGCGATACGCAACCGGGACACACCACCGGGGCATGGGGCGGCCTCAGCGAGGACATGGACCATGCGAACAGCGTGGACGTGAGAATAGACCATCCGCTTCCAGGCGGGATTTCGAGCGGCCAGTATTATCACGAAGTGCATCTAAAAATTGACCGTTAGCTTTAATGAAACTTGATCAAGTCTGCCTTGCAGGCTATGAGAGTAAGAATATCGAGGCTTTGGGGGACGGGCGGGGTTAGCATCCACCCTTTGAGTCACGTCGCACAAATAGTTCCCCTGCGATACGCCGCTTCAAGGCGACGGACGACTGAATCAGGCAAATCGGCCCACAAGCTCTGCAAGCGCTAGAATAGGCGAAGGACATTGGCGAGCGCCCAAGTTTGGGAGCATCCACAGACCCGTGCGATAATCGTTCGGAGGCCGAAACCGGGTAAACTGCTGCTCGCGCACCTTCACGCACGCGGCTACGGGCTCTCCGCCTGGCGCGCATTATTGCCGCGCGTGAGTCGTTCGATCCAAGGATAGGCGACCTAGCGGCATGAACCCGCAGAACGACACCGCTTGTGTTTCCATTCGCCTGGCAGAGCTCCACGAAGCGAGCGAAATCGCCAAAATTCTCGCCGAGGCATTCGAGGAGTATCGCGCCCTCTACACCGAAGAGGCGTTTTCGGTCAAAAACTCGCAGCAGACTGACCCCAAACTGACCCCAGAAGGGGGGTCGAGGGGAGAATCACAGAGAGCAACGGATTCACAAGCCTTGGAAGGCGCTGGAGTTGAAGAAACTAGCAGCGGCCGGACTTGAAGCGGCGACCCAGGGCTTGTGAATTCCAACTTGAGCGACAATTTGCCCAAAAGAGGATGACACCCCCACGCCATTGCTCAGAAATGAGGGGGTCGCGGGGTTGTCGCCAACTTTCGTGCCGTGGTCGGCGGCTAAGTGACGCAAGAGTGACGCAAACGTGAGGGTAGACATCGAAAACTGAGGTTCCCCACTCCTATCCGAGATTAAGGCGCGCTCGCGGACGGCAGCGACGCTTATTCCCAACAGATTCCACCCTGGCGATGCAGGGCTTATTCATCGTCGAGACGACTGGCGGCGTCTTGCGATAGAACAAATGAGCATCAGGGATGTGGCACCCATCATCAGCGCCATTCCTGCCCCGCAGGTACCGCAGGCGTTGCTTGTCACGGCCGCCTGAATGACATCTGCCGCAGGCGGGCTTTCGGTGCAATCCGCGATTCCATTGCCGTCCGAATCGTTGTCGACCGCGCCGCACCCACAGGTGCCGGGTGATGTCTTGGCAGGGTCTGTCGGGCATTGGTCATTGCAATCGGGCGTGCCGTCGCCATCGGAGTCGACATCACTTACTCCGCAGCCGCAGATGCCGGGCGCTGACTTATTTCCGTCATTAATGCAGCCGTCGATGCAGTCGGCGGTGCCGTCCCCATCTGAATCCGTGTCGGGGTTGCCGCAGCCGCATGCGCCTGGGGCGGCCTTGGCGGGATCGGTGACGCAGCCATCAAGGGAATCGGCTACGCCGTCGCCGTCCGTGTCCGGCTCGAAGACGTATGTTGCGCCGGCGTTGTTCAAACTGTTATCTGTTTGATTGCCGTTCACACCGGTTGCGCTACTCTTTTCGCCGTATGCGCCGACCACGATGGTATCGCCGCTCGCTGCTACAGATGCGCCAAACCGGTCGATGGAGTCGGTGTTCGTCGCTTTGACATAACTATGCGGAGTCCATGTTGCACCGGCATCACGGACGAAGACGTATGCCGCGCCGGAATCGGGCGCGGAATTGTTGGCGTGATCGCCATTCAAACCTGTGGCGTTGCTGTCCTCGAGAAACGAACCGATTATGACCGTGTCGCCGTCGGCAGCGATTGAATTTCCAAAGTTATCGCCGGCGCCTGTATTGGATGCTTTGAGGTAGGCCTGCTGGCTCCAAGCGCCGCCGACGTCGCGGACGAAAACGTACGCGGCCCCGGCAGCATTGGCGCTATTGTCGGTGTCATCGCCATCCACTCCAGTGGCGCTGCTGTCCTCGTTTGTTGCGCCGACCACAACGGTGTCGCCGCTAGCGGCGACGGAAGCCCCGAAGAAATCGTCCGCGTTTGTGTTCGAGGGCTTGAGGTAGGCCTGCTGGCTCCACGTGGTTCCGTTGCGCACAAAGACGTACGCAGCTCCGGAATTCGTAGCACTATTGTCCGTCTCGTCGCCGTCCACGTTGACGGCATCGCTGTCTTCCCCATAGGCCCCTACCGCCACAAGGTCGTTCGACGCGGTGACGGAGATGCCGAAGAGATCACCGCTTTGAGTGTTCGACGCCTTAAGGTAGGCCTGCTGACTCCAGGTCGTGCCGTTTCGGACGAAGACGTAGGCGGCACCCGATACGATCTCGCTGTTGTTCGTCTCGTCACCGTTGACGCCGGTTGCGTTGCTGCCTTCAAAAATCGCCCCGACGACCACCGTATCACCTGATGCAAACACACTGTAACCAAAATGGTCATTTGCTTCGGCGTTCGAGGCCTTTAGATAAGCCTGCTGGCTCCAGGTGACTCCGTTACGGACAAACACGTACGCCGCGCCAGAGTCGGCGGCACTGTTGTCAGCCTGGTTGCCATCCACGCCCGTCGCGTTGCTATCCTCGGCCAGCGCGCCGACCACGATCGTGTCGCCCGACACGGACACGGACGTGCCGAACCGGTCTCCGTTGCCGGGGTTCGATGCCTTCAAGTAGGCCTGCTGGATCCAGGTCGCGCCGCTCCGGACATAGACGTAGACCGCGCCGGAAGTGGAAAGGCTGTTGTCCGCCTCGTTTCCGTTGACTCCCGCGGCGTTGCTGGATTCGCTGGGTGCTCCAACCACCACGGTATCGCCACTCATGGCGACCGATGTACCAAAGAAATCCCCCGCACCAGTATTCGAAGCCTTGAGATAAGCCTGCTGGGCGATGGGTTCGCCGGCCACCCCGGCCTGGGCAAGAGGCGAAGTCAGTGCGGCCGCACACATTCCCGCGACGCAGGTGAAAATATGTTTCCGACGGCGACGCGCTGTACTCCGGATATTGGCCGGTCGATAGTGTCGATGCCCCGAAAGACGCATGTTGGTCTCCTGTACTTGCTGCAACCGCTCTCTGGACGACTTTTCACCCGTGACCTTCACGCCTTTTTCGCTTGTAATGTGCAAATAACCGGCTCCCAGCCCGGCCGGATGGCCTGGCGCACCGGTGGAATGGGCCCATGCCGAAGTCCGATCAGTCTTTGTTGCAGCAGGCGGTGGAAGGAGATGCCGCCGCGCTCCGCATCTTGCTGGAACAGTTTGGTGGAGAGGTCCGAAGCCGAATCTCAGGCCGGATCGACAAGCGGTGGCAGGCGTTGCTCGATGAAGACGACGTGATGCAGGTCGCCTACCTCGAGGCCTTTCTCCATATTGACCAGCTCACGGCTCGAGATCTGCCTTCATTTCTCTCGTGGCTGACCAGGATCGCCGAGAACGCTATTCGCGATGCCGTCCGCGGCCTATCGCGCCAGAAAAGGCCGGACTCGGCAAAACGGCTGGTGGTCGCGAATTCGGCGGAATCCTATGTCGGCCTGCTCGAATGCCTCGGCGTGACTACCACAACCCCCAGCCGCGAAGCCACTTGCAGGGACGCAACCGTTCATCTCGAAGCCGCCATTGGCCGCCTGCCCAAGGACTATCAGACGGCCGTACGCCTCTATGACCTTGAAGGCCGCTCGGCCTCTGAGGTCGCCACGGCGATGGGCCGGTCGGTCGGCGCCATCCATATGCTGCGTGCCCGGGCCCACGATCAGTTGCGGGCAGGTCTGGGAAGTGCTTCACATTTTTTCACCGGATCAGCGTGAATCCCTGTCCGGCGACGTCGTCAGCAAGATGGAGTTTGCGCGCATGCCCCATGATCCCAGCCACGTAACCGGTTCATCTGCCGCCGCAGAAAATCGGCTGGTCAGTGATGCGTGGGCTCAGTATGAACTCATCGCGTCAGATGCGAAGACCAAAGTTGCAGCCGCACGCCCGCACCTCACCATTCCCGGTTACCGCCTGCTTGGAGAAATTCATCGAGGAGGCCAGGGCGTCGTCTATCAGGCGATTCAGGAATCGACACGGCGCAAGATCGCCATCAAGGTCCTCAAGGAAGGACCTTTCGCCGACGCGACCGAGCTGGCCCGCTTTGAACGCGAGATCGATGTCCTCAGCCGCATCAACCATCCACATGTCGTCGCCATACACGATCGCGGCCTGACTGCCGGACATGCCTACTACGTGATGGATTACATCGCGGGTAAGGCGCTCGATGCGCATGTCGCCGGCGCGGAATTGTCCAATGAAGAATTGTTGAGGCTGTTTGTGAAAGTGTGCGACGCCGTGAACGTTGCCCATCTTCGCGGCGTGATCCACCGCGACCTCAAGCCCGGCAACATTCGCGTCGACATCGAAGGTGAGCCGAGAATACTCGATTTCGGTCTCGCCAAGCTTGCCCAGGACGCCGCCGGCGGTTCCTCCGCACTGGGTATGACCATGACAGGTCAGTTCGTTGGCTCATTGCCCTGGGCCAGCCCGGAACAGGCTGAAGGCAAGTCAGAAATGATTGACCTGCGCACCGATGTCTACTCGCTCGGCGTCATTCTCTATCAACTGTTGACCGGTCAATTTCCCTATCCTGTCGTCGGACGTGTGAATGATGTGATTCGGCACATTACTCAGACGAGTCCCGCCAGGCCATCATCAGCATATCGAAGGATCGAGGTCGAACTCGAGCAGATCCTGATGAAGTGCCTTAGCAAGGAGCCGGACCGACGCTATCAGAGCGCCGGGGAGCTGGCACGCGATATCGGTCACTATCTGGCGGGCGAGCCGGTCTCGGCCACCTCGCCTAGCGCGGGTTACCGGCTGCGCAAATTTGTGAAGCGCAATCGTGGGGCTGTACTTGCGGGTGTCGTAATTGTCGCGGCGCTGCTCATGGCCGCCGGCGTCTCCTTCGCATTCGGCGTCAGCGAAGCCCGGCAGCGCAAAGCAGCCGAGACTGCATTGGTGCGTGCTGAAAAGGCCGAGGCGGAGACCCAAGCGCGGGCGAACGAACTGGAACAGGTCGCGAAGTTTCAGGAAAAACAGCTTGCCGGCATCGACGCTCAAACCATGGGTGCCCGTCTGCGCGCGGATCTGCTCGCCAAAGCTCGGGAGTCCGTCAACCGCTTGAAGTTGCCCTCCAAAGAAGTCGACGCCCGTATGAACGAACTGGAACGACTGATCGCGGGCAGCGACTTTACGGGCATGGCGTTGGGCACACTGAACGACAACTTTTTCCAGCCGGCGCTGACCGCCATTGAGCAGCAGTTTGCCGATCAGCCGCTCGTCAAAGCGCAGTTGCTCCAGACATTGGCGTCTACGCTGTACGCACACGGGCTGTACGACGCCGCGAAAGGGCCGCAAAGCGAAGCGCTGACCATCCGCCGCAATGTGCTGGGTGACGAACACGCATCCACGCTGGCTTCGATGCACGACCTGGGCGTTCTGCTTTTGGCGCAAGGCAAATTGTCCGAGGCTGAGTCATACTGGCGGGGGGTGCTGGAGAAATTTCGCCGACTGCTTGGCGACGACAGTCCACTCACCCTGACATCAATCGACAACATGGGTTACGTGCTTAAAGCGCAAGGTAAGCTGGCCGAGGCCGAGTTGTATTGCCGCGAAGCGCTGGAGGGAAAACGACGCGTTCTCGGCGATGAAGATCCAGAGACCATCGTTTCAATCTGCAATTTGGGGGCGTTGCTCAAGGATCGTGGCCAACTATCGGAGGCGGAGCCGCTTTATCGGGAAGCCCTGGACAAAGGGCGCCGGATCAAGGGCGACGACCACCCCGACACGCTCAGCTTTATCAATAATATGGGATTGCTGCTCCAGGCTCAGGGCAAGATCGCCGACGCCGAGCCCTTTTACCGCGAGGCGCTGGAGAAGCGGCGCAGAGTGCTGGGCGACGAGCATCCGAACACGCTCACCTCCATCAACAACCTGGGTTTTTTTCTGCTGGCTCAGGACAAGAGTGCCGAAGCCGAGCCATACTTCCGCGAGGCCCTTGAGAAGCGTCAACGACTATTCGGCGACGAACACCCCGGCACGCTCACCGCCATGAATAATGTCGGTGAAGTGCTTAGAACACAGGGCAGGTTCGTGGAGGCCGAGCCCTACGTGCGAGAGGCGCTGGAAAAAAGGCGCCGCGTGCTCGGCGAGGAGCACGCCCACACACTGACCTCCATCAACAATATGGGCTACTTGCTGAAAGCCCAGGGTAAGCTTGCGGAGGCGGAGCCGTACTTCCGGGAGGCACTGGAAAAAAGACGGCGTTTGCTGGGCGAGGACCATCCGGATACCCTGAACTCGCTTAACAACATGGGCGGCCTTTACCGGGCGCAGGGCAGATTCGCCGAGGCCGAGCCGTATTATCGCGAGGAACTTGAGAAGCACCGCCGCATGTGGGGCGAGGAGCACCCCGGTACTCTCATTTCTATCAGCATGCTGGGCGCTTTGTTATTTGAACAGGGCAGACCCTTGGAGACCATTGCGCTTCTCGCGCCGGCGGAGCCGCTTATGCGCAAAGTGTTCACCGGCGCGAACACCGTAAGGCTTGGCCGGTTCCTGACGACTTTCGGCCGCGCGCGGACCGCGACCGCCGCATACGTTGATGCAGAGTTGAACCTAAGCGAGGCTAACGCGATTTTGCACGAGGCCAATGGCGTGACCGAGCGTGACCGCCTGGAGCTGCTCCGTGGGTTGGCGGAGCTTTACGACGCCTGGAACGCGGTCGAGCCGGGCAAGGGCTATGACACGAAGGCTGCGGAATGGCGGGCCAAACAAAGTGAGTATGAAGCTTCGACTCAACGGGCCGCAGTCCCCTAAGTTGCAAGCACTCTGATGACTATGCGGCCTAGAGCGATTCCCGGGTGAATGGATGATCGAGCGCAATTCGATGGCTCCGCGCCGCTTTCTAACGGGCGCGGTTCGGATCGGCCACTGATCCGGGAATCGCTCTAGTGGTCGTCTCTGTAAGACTTACTCAATTGGCGGGGGCTGGACTCGAACCAGCGACCTCCGGGTTATGAGAACGATGGAGTGCAATTACCCGAAGTGGCCCATTGACAATAAGTTACTGACAGAAACGAAGGTTACCGCGATTTGGCGCAGCTCTACATGTTCGCCAAGTGGCACGATTTCGCTGTACCATTGCCACAATTTCGCCACACAACAGTCAGTGTGTCAATTGTCGGATCGACGCCGTGTTTCCGCGCAGGAATCCGACCGAATAACAGTTATCACGATGCAAATCCGTTTCAAACTCAAGGTCGGTCGATCCCGCGCTTTGATGGTCTCTTGCACTCAGCTATGGAGTGCGCTCTGGAGGTAACTTGACGATCTTTGATCCGCCCGGACGAGTTTTTTCGTGTGCGAACACTTGGTGCGGCGACAACCTTCGAACGCCCCACGGAAACTTTGGCCTGGCCGGCCTTCGAACTAGGCCCAAGCGCCAGGTCGATCCCGAAGACATCGGACAGGTTCTTTTCCGCCAGCGTTTTTCGGGACATTTTTCGAGATTTGCCGACGATTGCCCTGGCTGCATCCGCACTGACCAATCCCGCGTGATCAACGCCCCGGAGATGGAACAACAGTTCGGGCCTTTCGTCGAGTCGGGCGCCAACACCATAAAGCACCGCTGCTACATGTTTGCACATGGTCGCCCAGTCAGGGCAAGAGCAGTGAAGGCTCATTTCGCCCGGTCGCGGGAAAAGGCCCTTGTCCTTGTTTGTCACAATACCCATCACGCGTTTGGAGAGCCTGCCCTGGAGCAGTTCCAGCAATGAACCGACGTGGCCGGCGCACGCTGATCTCACGCGCTTCCAACGATCCTGCGGTAGTTCCTTGATCGTGACCTGGATATCGTAGATTTCCGATCCACTGACCTTGGCCGAGATTCTGCCCTTTTGAATGTCCAAATGACAGACTGAACCGTTGCGAACATACGTCCGGCCACGCGGAAGGCGGTTTGCAAAATCGCTGAACTTTTCCAGGTGTCCGCACCATGCCCGGCCCCAAAATGTGCGGGCTATTTCGCGCCCTTGAATCCTCACGGGTTGGATGTCCATCCCGTTCTTGCGCAGCGCCTCCATTTTGCGAATCGCCTGCGCGCGCCGCTGCGCCACCGGCACGTACGGTCGCCAGCCCCATCCGTAGGACATGTGTCAATCCTCCATTGCTCGGTTGACATCTAACCGGACTAGGTTCATCAGTTCACGGTCGCTCATCTCGGTGACGAGCTTGGGCACGCCCTCATCGAGGATTTCCCCGGCGAGGGAAGTCTTGTCACGAATCATCGCGTCGATTTTTTCCTCGATCGTACCTTGGCACACGAATTTGTGGACCATGACATTCCGTTTCTGCCCGATCCGATAGGCACGATCGGTTGCTTGATTTTCGACTGCCGGATTCCACCAGCGATCAAAGTGAACCACATGCGTGGCCGCTGTCAAGTTCAGGCCAGTGCCGCCGGCCTTCAAGGACAAAACCATGAAGGGCGGTCCATTCTCCTGTTGAAACTCATCCACGATGTTCCTGCGCTTGCCCACGGCCGTTCCGCCATGCAGGATCAGGCCCGGTCGGCCAAATACAGATCGCAGATACGTTTCGAGTGGCCCCGTCATCTCCCGAAATTGTGAGAAAACGAGCGCCTTTTCCTGACGGCCTGCGATTTCCTCACACAGGCCCCCGAGTCGCTGGAACTTACCGCTGTCACCGGGGGGATACTCTCCGGATCCAAGCCAATGTGCGGGGTGATTGCAGATTTGCTTGAAACGCATGATGAACGCCAGGATGAGACCGCGACGGGCGATGCCGCTTTTCTGTTTCTCCAGCGCCTCGCCCAATTCCTTGACCGATTTCTCATACAACACAGCCTGCTTCTTGCTCAGATGGCAAAAGGCATGCAGCTCGACCTTGTTCGGCAGGTCGGTGATGATTGTCCGGTCTGTCTTCATTCGCCGCAGGATGTATGGGGCAACCAGCTTTCGAAGCGGACCATATTGATCCGTCGGCCGCTGCTCGAGGCGCCTGATGAAACTGCCGAACGTCTTCAGCGGTCCGAGCAGCCCGGGACATAGAAAGTCGAAGATCGACCACAGGTCGGTGAGTCGGTTCTCAACCGGCGTACCGGTCAGGACGATTCTGGCGCCCGCCTTCAGTTGTTTGACCGCTCGAGTCTGATTGGCCGACGGATTTTTGATCGCCTGCGCCTCGTCGAGTACCACAACAGACCATTCAGCCGTCGCCAACCAATCCAGTCGAGTCAACATCGTGTATGTGGTCAGGACGACATCATTGCGCGCGGACCGGGATTCGCCGATCTTTCCATTGGCGTCTTCGTCGGTCACTTTCATCATCGAGGAATGTACGAAAAGACAACTAAGCGAAGGCGCAAACCTCTCGATCTCCGCCTTCCAATTGGCCAACAAGGAGGCAGGAAGCACCACCAGCGCGGGACTCGGCGTTTCCGACGACCTATGCCTTTTCAACATTAACAGAAGCGCCAGAACCTGGATGGTCTTGCCCAGGCCCA
>CAYPXR010000065.1:0-59897 GCA_964414585.1 uncultured Planctomycetaceae bacterium | reverse complement strand
GCGACTGGGCCCGCGCGATCCGGCGCGAAGATGGCCTACGACAGTGCCCGTGACCGCATCGTGCTGTACGGCGGACAGCAAGGTTCGACGTACCCATCGGATACCTGGGAGTGGAATGGACTGTTACCTCGAAGCGGCGACCTTGATGGCAATGGCAGCACCAATGGCGCGGACATACTACCCTTCGTTGGTGCGTTGTCTGCGGCGTCCACTGTTCCACATGATCTGGCAGCAGGTGACTTCAACAATAACGGTGTCATAGACTCCGGAGATATCCCTGCTTTTGTCGGCTCGCTCCTATCATCCTAGGTGGATGCCCGGGAAAAAAGGTGTCAGGAAGGAATGGCATTAAGTTAAGCCGCATTTCGTTGTTTTCTTAATGCTGCTCGCATTTCACTTCTTGGTTTGTTTAGCAGATCATGTGGTTTTTGCCTTCTTTTGACGGCACGCGGTTCGATTCGGTTGGGTCGCAGGATATTCACGATTAATTCCGGCAGCGGTTGATCAGCCGGAGCATATATGAGCCAATGCAATGCGTCAGCAAAGCTGATTCGATCCGGCTTGACCTGCTGGCGTCGCGCCGCTTCGAGCATGACCATTCGCACCAGGTTGTAGACCAGCGCGAACATCCAGATTCCCTTATGCACGCCGTCCACACTTTCGCAGCGCAGTATGTCCATGCGCAGCGTGGACTTCAGATGCCGCAGGTTGGTTTCGACTTGCCAGCGCAGGCCATAGAGTTCGGCGAGCGCCTCGGCCGGATACTTCTGCTCGTCACACAGGGTCGTCACCAGCGTGACATGACGGGTGCGCAGGCCGGCGCGTTGCACGCGATACCGAAGCTCGCGCACCAGAACCGAGTCCGGCAGCTCCTCGAACGCCGCCGCCTTCATCCAGCAGGGCGGACTCGTCGGACGAATCCATTCCACAATCTGATCATCCATTCCCAGCTTTCTGACCCAGCGCGACGTCGGGAGCCCCTTCTTTGCGCGCTTGCCGGTCTTATGCGGGCGTTGCGATCGGAAATCCACGATCTGCTTCTGATGCATGCGAATGCAGGCCTCCAGTCCGTATTGCTTCAGCAACGCCAAATGGGAATAGGAGCAATACCCGCGATCACCCACCAGGACATCGCCTTCGCGCAGCTTGGGATGGATCTTGTGCACATCGGCCATGTCATGGGTCCGCAGGGGTGAGGCCACGACTTCCAGAATCAATCCGCTGTGCGCATCGAAGGCCGTCAGCAGATGCGTCCGGGGAAAGCCACAGCCCTTCTTCTGGGCCCCGGGCTGACCGAAATGCTTCTGCAGCGCCGGGGTATCCGGCATGGAGAGACTGGTCCCGTCGACTAGCACGACACGATGGCCACGCCACAAACCGTCGTTCCGGGTGGTACCCTGCAGGGCGGCGCCGATCCGGGTTACCAGTGTTGCAATCACCTTCAGCGGCAAACGCTTTCGTGCCTGGCAATAGGCCGAGGCGGTGAATTCGTGCCCGGTGATTCGCGGCAGGCAGGCACAGGCCGTGTTGCCATTTACGATCTGCAGGATGAACAGGTGAATTAAGGTGACCGGATCGAGTCGTCGTTCTCGCCATCTGTATGCTTGTTCGCGGCAAATCTGTCGGATCAGAGCGGGGGACACCAGTGCAGCAAGATCATTCTTGATTTGCCCAAGAGCGAAGGTGATACTGGCCATCCGTGGCCTCCTTGTGAAGAAGTTGTTGTAAACTACCAACATCATCACAGGAGGCCGCTCTTCGCGCCAGCGCGCGTAAGTGCGCCTTGTAAAACAACTTATGAAAGTTCATCCCTTAACTTAATGCCATTCGTGTCAGGAAGAATTTTGAACGCCCTCCGCGGACGGCCGCGCCGGTTCAGGCCGACGCCGAAGCGATCTTCAACATCCGCCGAAGTCCACGCCGTTAACGAACGACGCCAAGCGAGGGTCCTCAATGATACCCTCGAGCGGCCGGACCGCGACCAACCTTGCACGCTCGCCTTGCAAAGCATAGTCGTCTGTACCGACCCCGCGCAACGGCGAAAAATTTCCGGCGGCAGGCGGCCGAACCTAACCCCAGCCCCGGCCGCCCTTTGCCTCACCTGTTCACTTCTTCTCCTGATCACCTGCTCCGTCCAGGAGGGGACAGCGAGCAAGAGTATTGAATAGGAACAAAGATAATGCCGCGACGCCCTCACCTTAAGACTAAAGGCTTAAGGCTTAAGGCTTTCGGCTTAAGGCTTCTCGCCTAGTTCGCGACACTCGGAGATTCCGCGCGCCGGAGATCGATCGTGAATTTTCACCTTTTTCGCCTTTTTCCGGCTTTTTTCGGCCTCAAAAAAATTTTCCCGGGAACGCCGCCGCTGACCAAAGTGAAAACGCGATCCATTTGTTCGCTCGTTTTCGCTCGTTTTCGGTTCCAAAAAAATTCCGCGGCGCGTCGCCGCCAACCAAGGTGAAAACTCGACCCGTTTTTTCGCTCAATGTCGCTCAATTTCACCCCCCCCGGGAGGGAGGGAGGTAAGGAGGAAAAAGTCGACGGACCCAACCCCTACGGTCATTCCGCCAATCGCCCGCTTTCCGCGAACGCGCCCGCCAGCGCCGTGCGATCAAGATGTGGGTACGTCACGGCCCGAGCAGCGCGTTGATGAATGGCGGCCCGTCGGCAAGGTCCACCTTGTCGTCCCCGGTGAAATCGCCGCGCGCGATCGGGTCCAGCGTCGGGAACGTCGCGTGGTAATGGGCCGGGCCGTTCAATACGATGTCCGTGTACCAGGCGATATCGAGACCGTCCACGCTGCCGTCGCCGTTCAGATCCCCCTTGGGCAGTCCCGCGTCGTTGACAATCGCCGGCTTGCCCAGCGGGTCGCCGAGCACCACGTGATGCCAGCTCAGCGCCGGGATCGACGTGTACGCCGATTCCGCCCAGGTCAGCCCGTTGTTCAGCATCCCGGTCATCAGAAATTCGTTGTCCGGCAGCGTGAACGTGAACGGCTCCCAGACCATGCCGATGGCGAAGGTCCCGCCGGCCGCGATGAAATCCGCCGCCTGCTCCTGGCTGAACAGCGTGCCCAGCCCGTTGAGCGCCCGCCCGTTGTACGACTCGATCGTGTTGAACATCGCGCCCGGCGCGAAATGAAAGCCGTCGATATACGTCCCGTTGCCCGGCGGATCCTCGCCCAGCCCGTTCACACTGTCATTCTCGCCATAAGAGGCGTATCCGATGAGCGGCATCGTCTCTTCCGTGCTGTCGATGAAGTTGAAGGTCCCGTCGTAGCGTACGTCCCAGCCGCCGCCCAGGAGCAGCGCCGCCGCTTCTTCATAATCGTCGCCGGCCCAGAAGCGGTCCGGCGGGCTGTTGAACAGCAATCCGTCGTCGTCGAGGTCCTGACCCGTCGACGTGTCGTACTCGTCGAGCAGGATGCGGACCTTGGCCTTGTTGACGATCAGGTCTTTGGCGCGATCGATGGACGCCTTCGCGTCGGCGAGACTGTTGCCGTCGATCCGGCAGACCAGATACAGATCCCCCGGCGTCAGCATCGCCGCGCCGGTCCCGCCGAGCCGCCAGTACACCGCCGACACGCTGACAAACGTCTTGGCGGCCTGAATGTTCGCCCGGCTGTACGTATTGATCTGCGCGGTTTGCTGGTGATACGGGTTATCGATGACGTTGTCGGACTTGCTGTCCATCGTGCCGCCCGCCTCGCCCGTATCGAGGTTCTGCCACAACAAGACCAGCTCGGCATCCACCGACGCGTCGGTCGCGTCGCCCGCGCTCAATTCACTGCCCTGTCCGTTGGGGTTGTCGCCGATCGTCGGGATGTCCGTGTCCTGAATCCGATGCGGAAACGGGCGGATCAGAACGATCGAAATAATGTCCGGCGGCTCCGGCGCGCCCGCAAGTAAAAGGTAATTGCGGATCGGATCGCGCACCAGCGAGACGAACTGCCCATAAGTCAGGTCCGCCACGTTCAGCGCGGCGTTGTTCAAGTCGAGCACGTTCGCGGCGGGGATGCCCGGGTGCGCCGCCAGATAGTAATCCTTCAGGGTCGTCGCGTCGGTCGCGGCGGAGTTGTAGACGACCAGAACCTGAGATTCCGTGATCGCGCCGGAAGCGACGGACCCCATGAGCCCGAGAACACCACCCAGGGCCATCAGAGACTTCATTCCCCAATGAGACATCGGTTTCCTCGTTCCAACGTGACCGCCCCCCCGATCTATTACCCCGGAACCTCATGCGGGGTTGTTCCTATTTTACGCGGGTACCCGGCTGATTCCATTCCACGCCACCCCGATAATGCCCGCCCCAGAGGGCAAGAAAGTCCGTCCGCAATCCTTTACGATGCCGTGGATGAGCGATTCAGACCCGAATTCCGACCTTCTGCGCAATATCCCGCATCGGCGGTCCCGGTCTCTCCTAATCCAGGCTCTGTCTTTGACTCTCACTTTCTTGACCGTCGGCGGCGTTTCGCGGGCCGAAGACCCCAAACAGTCGAATCGAGTCATACTCCATCTCGATTCCGGCGTCGGCACGTTGACCGCGGAATTCCAAAAAACGGACGGCAGCCCCCGGGACAAGGTCACGCTCCCTCCAATTTTTGTGGATGGCAAAAAGCAAGGCGGATTTCGCGCGACCGGAGACTTGGTCTATTCCAACGAATTGCTGAAACTGGAAATTCGACCGATCGACTCCGCGTCCTCCGAAATCATTTGGACGACCATCGACGCCGCCCCGCACGACTTCATCGTCGCGATCCGGGACAACTCTGCCTATTACGGCGGCGGCGAACGGTTCACGTCGCTCAACCACAAGGGCCGCATCCTCCCGATGGTCAGCATCGATCAGCCGGGCGACAAAGGCTCCTGTTCCTACAAACCGGTCCCGTTCTACATGAGCACGCGCGGCTATGCGGCCTGGCTCGACCATTCCTCCGCCGGCACGTTCGATTTCAACGCGACGGATCGCGAACACGTATTCATCAAATATCGCGCCGCGCGGCTGCGCCTCGTCCTCATCGACGGGCCGGATATGGCTTCGATGCTCGAGGAATTCACGCGCCTGACCGGCCGCCCGCGCGTCCCGCCGGCCTGGGCCTTCGCGCCGTGGAAAAGCCGAAACGTTCACAACAATCGCAACGAGGTTCTCTTCGACGCCCTAAAGACCCGCCAGAACGACCTTCCCGCGTCGGTCATCGTGCTCGATAGCCCGTGGGAAACCGGCTACAACGATTTTCATTTGAATGAAAAGCAGTTCACCGAGCCGGAGGAAATGTTCAAACGCCTTCACGAAATGGGTTTCTACACCTGTCTGTGGCTGACGCCGATGATCAACGTCGAAAACCTGCAGGACATGCAGGGCATCGACAAGGGCCCCAGCCAGAACTTCTCGGAAGCCGAAAAGCTCGGCTATCTCGTCAAACGGCCCGACGGCAAGCCGATGATCGTCGATTGGTGGAAAGGCCGCGGAGGTCTTGTCGACTTTACCAACCCCGCCGCCGTCTCCTGGTGGCAATCGCAGATCGATCAGGCCCGAAAATGGAACCTGCACGCCCTCAAGTGCGACGACGGCGAAGGTAATTTCGTGCAGGATGCCGTCTTCTACGACGGCACATCAGCGGCGGACATGAAAAACCGCTATGCCGCGCTCTATTTGAAAGCCGCGCAGGAATACGTCGACAAGAAATTGGAAGGCGACGGCGTTCTCTTTGCCCGCTGCGGCTTCACCGGCACGCAGGCACAACCCTTCTGCTGGGCGGGCGACAATGCCGCCGACTTTTCCTTTGAAAACGGCCTGCCGACCGCCATCCTCGCCGGTCAAAGCGCCGCGCTCTCGGGCTTCGCCTTTTGGGGACACGACATCGCCGGTTACATCGGCGCGCAAACGAAGGAACTCTTCATCCGCTGGGCGCAGTTCGGCGCGCTCTCGCCGCTCATGCAGGTTCACATGCAGAGCAACCTCGGGCCGTGGGACTTTGACGAACAGACGCTGTCGATCTATCGCGCTTTCGCCAAGCTGCACACCTCTCTTTATCCGTATCTGAACGACGCGGCGCACGAAGCCGCGGAACATGGCCTGCCCCTGATTCGCCCGATGGTGCTGGCCTTTCCCAACGATCCCGCCGCCGCCGCGCATCGCTACCAATACCTGCTCGGCCCCGATCTGCTGGTCGCCCCGATGTATCAACCCGGCACGCGCCGTTCCGTCTATCTACCGAAATCGCCGGACGAAGCGCCGTGGATCGATTACTGGTCGGGTGTCTCGTATCCGGGTGGCCAATTGATCGAAGCCGTCGCCCCATTGGATCGGATGCCGCTTTACGTTCGCGGTGGAGCCATCCTCTGTCTCTTGCCCCGCACCGTCGATACCCTGATGGCGCGCTATCCCGAAATGGAGGACAATATCGTCGCCCTCGGCTACGGCCGCGTCATTCAAATCTGGCCAGGCCCCGTTCGATCCCTGAAGACCTGCGACGGTTTGTCGATCGCCATGACCCGCCAGTCCGGCCGCCGGGTGATCACCATGACCTCGCCATACTCACGTCCGGTCGATGTGCAACGCATGTTCGCCACCGCGCCAAAGGGCGATCCGTGGTGGAGATCCGACCGGGTGACGGGCGCCGCCCGATGCGCCTCACAAATCGGCCCGGAGCCGACGACGCTGACGTGGCAGGAAAACTGACCGGCGCCCCCGGTCGATTGGACACGGTGCGCCGTTCGTCCGCTTTGACCTCGAAGGACTACACTCTTTAGAATCTCCGGGGACATGCGCCCGTAGCTCAGTTGGATAGAGCAACGGTTTCCTAAACCGTAGGTCGTAGGTTCAAATCCTATCGGGCGCGATTCGCGTTCAAGTGGCGACGATGAAGGTGAATTGAATGCCTCAATCCATCGGCGACATCGTCCGGTTGTACGACGCTTCCGCCGATCTCTCGCGGGCGTTCACAATCCCCGCACCGTGGTACGTCGACCCACGCATCGACGAACTCGAACGCACCGCCGTCTTCGCCCGCAACTGGCACTTCGCCGGTCGCACCGACCAAGTGGCCAAACCCGGCCAGTTCCTCACGACGCGGATCGCCGGTGAATCGATCGTCGTTGTCCGCGGAGCCGACGGCGTGCTCCGCGCATTCTTCAACATCTGCCGCCACCATGCCGCAGAAATCGTCACGGAAGCCCAGGGTGCCTGCTCGGTCCTGCGCTGCCCCTATCACGGCTGGACCTACGATCTCGACGGCAGCCTCAAGGGCGCGCCGGAGTTCGAAGGCGTTTGCGACTTCGACAAGAAGGCGACCGGCCTCGTGCCGATCCACGTTGATACGTGGGAGAGCTTCGTCTTCGTCAAGATTGATGGCGGGCCGAAGCCCTCGCTTCGCGAATATCTCGGCGACGCCGTCGAGCGCATCGCCCCGCTCAAGGTCGGCGAACTCAAATTCTTCGCCCGGCAGACCTACACGATCAACTGCAACTGGAAGGTCTACGCCGACAACTATCTCGACGGCGGCTACCACATCCCCCACCTGCACAAGAGCCTCAACACCGTCATCGAGTACAAGGACTACATGATCGAAAACGGCGAGCGTTATTGCCTGCAATGGAGCCCCATGCGCAGCGGCAAGGACGCCGCGACCGCCGCCGTCCGGCGTGGCGACGCCGCCTATTACTACTGGTTCCACCCCAACTTCATGCTCAACTGGTACGAAGGCGTGATGGACACGAACCTCGTCGTGCCGCTGGGCGTGGACAAGTGCGAGGTGATCTTCGACTTTTTCTTCGCCGACGTCTCCCCCGCCGCCGAAGCGCACAACCAGAACAGCCTCGCCGTCGCCCAGCGCATCCAGCAGGAAGACATCGACATCTGCGAATCGGTCCAGCGCGGTCTGAACAGCCGCGCCTACGTCGCCGGCCGTCTGAGCGTCCGCCGCGAAGCGGGCGAGCATTTGTTCCATCGCTTATTGCACGCGGACCTGACAAAAGCCGCCGGCTCCTAAATGGCGATAGATCACCGCGGGCTGCCGTGATATAATGCGAGTATGACCGTCACAATTGACATACCGGCGGCCTCCGAAGCGCAATTCCAAAAGGCCTTCGGCCCGAACCTGAGCGAAGCGGCCAGAGAGGCGCTGCTCATCAATGGCTATCGGACGGGACGAGTTTCCCTTGGCTTCGTTGCGGAAATCCTGGGCCTCCCGACTCGATTCGAAGCCCAGATGTGGCTGGCAGACCGCAAGGTACCGCTTAACTACGACTTGCGGGAGCTCGAAGCCGATCAGGAAACACTCCGCAAGCACTTCAATGTGAATCCGTAATGCTCGTCGTGTCCGACGTTACCCCTCTGCACGCCCTCATTCGCATTGAGCTTTTAGATATTCTGGCAACCCTTTACGGACAAGTCGTCATCCCTCCTGCGGTCGCCGGCGAACTGTCGCACCTTCACGCGCCAAAAGAAGTTCGAGACTGGATATTAACTCCACCCGAATGGCTTACGGTGAAACACCCCACGCACGTCGATCCTGCACTTGCAAGCGGCGCCGGAGAACGTGAGGCCATTAGCCTCGCCCTGGAACTAAAAGCCGATTTCTTAATGGCGGATGATAAGGAGGCCCGAACGGTCGCCAGAGGATTGAAATTGGCCACCATCGGTACGATGGGAATCCTTGAACTCGCCTCGATCAAAGGGTTAATCGAACTCCGCCCCGCAATTGAAAAATTGTCGAAGGGAGGGTTCTACATCGATGAAGAAATCATATCGCTGGTTCTGAAACGAAATGCCGATCGCCAAACATAACCGCGACGAGAGCGCCACGGAGCAATTCATTTCAAGGCAGCATCGTAAACCGCTTCATTGAATCCGATCATCAGCGTCTTCCCGGCGCGCACCGTCGGCGCGCGTAGGTTCCCCGTGGGCCCCAGGATCGCCGCCAGGAGTTCCGCATCGCTCGGCGGCTTTTTCATATCAAACGCAACGACCGATTTGCCCTTGACGACGATGACCTTCGCCGCCGACTTCACCAGCGTCAGAGCCTCCGCCCGCCCGAATCGCATTTTTTTCGCATCGACGACTTCCACCGGCTCGATCTTGTTCTTCGCAAGGAACCCCTGCGACTTCTCGCAGCCCGTTCACCCCTTGCGGTGGTAATACCAGTCGATCCGTTTGGCCATCGAAATTCTCCCTGTTCGTCTCCTCCGACCGCGTTCCACAAAGATCCGCGATTCTACCCTTTCCGATCCTTCCGCTACAATTGCCACATGTTTGAATTCATCGACCTGCCCGACCGCGTCACCCTCGGTAAAGAGGTGTACATCGCTCCGACGGCTTACGTCGGCGGCGAGGTCACAATCGGCGACCGTTGCACGATCATGCACCACGTCGTCATCCGCGGCGACGTTTCCGCCATCCGCATCGGCGCGCGCTGCAACATCCAGGACGCGACGATCATCCACACCAACCGCGGCGTCCCGCTCGACATCGCCGACGACGTTTCCATGGGCCATCGGGCGATCGTCCATTGCCGCAGCGTTGGCCCCCACACGCTCGTCGGAATGGGCTCGATCCTCCTCGACGACTGCGAAATCGGCGCAGGCTGCATCATCGCCGCCGGCGCGGTCCTCCCGCCCAAGACGATGATCCCCGACGGCAAAATGGTGATGGGCGTCCCCGGCAAAATCGTGCGCGACGTGAAGGACGAAGAGCGGCTCTATATCCGCGAAGTCATCGAAAGCTACCTGCACCTCGGACGACTGCACGCGGCAGGCAAGTATCCGAATCACGCGGCCAAGTAGACCAAAGTCCTGTTCATCATGTAAATCCTGTCCATTCAGCACCGCACAGCAATAATCTCCAACACCGCCGGCGTGACCATGAATGAATGCGGAGCCGCCTCGACTTCTTCCAATGCTTGCGCGATTCCTTCCGCCTGCTCGGCCGTCAGATGCCCGAGTTTGGTTAAACGCTGCCGGTTTACGTGGACAAACGTCTTCAGCCACTGCCAGACAAAGTTCGTCGGCGGAATGATGTCCACAATCGGCCGCATCTCCTTAATCTCGAACCGCATCTCGCCGAGCCAGACCGCCAGCTCCAAAGCGATATCCGGCTCGCCGCCGTCGGCCCGCCAGCTTTTCATGACCGCCTGTACGAACTGCTCGATCCGCGCCGACCGCGGCGCGACGCGCCATGTCGAATAGTCGAAGTATTCATGCAGGACGAGCACGCCGCCCGGCTTGAGCGCAGCGCGGACTTTTTCAAGCACGCGGCGAGGATTTTTCACGAAGGCATAAACCCACCGGCACCACGCCCCATCGGCCGCCGCGTCAGGCAGTTCCGCCCGATCGAGATCGGCCTCGACGGCGTCAATATTTCCAAGCCCACGCTGCCGGCACGTCGCTTCAAGAAAGTCGAGAAACCGCCTCGAGCCGTCGACGCCAATGATCCGCCCGGTCGGCCCGACGATGTCACCAAGATCGAGCGAGGCATGACCCGGCCCGCAACCGACGTCGAGCAGCGTCTGCCCCACGGAAAACCCCGCCCGCCGCCACGCATCCAGCGCCCGCGGCCGCCAGACGCGATGCTGCAAAGCAAGCCGAGCAATCTCTTCGTCGTGAGTCCCCAGGACATATTCGTGCTCGCGTTTCGTCTCAATCATGTCGATTCCTCGCTTGAACGACATGATAAACGCGCGCGGCCATCCCTCCACCGATTATTGAACGTGGAATTCAAATGCCCACTGTTGCGAAATCGGCGTGAGGCTCCCATGATGCGAGCGTTCTAACTGGTCAGGCGCGGCTGGGTCACACCATCCAGGGAGCCGCCATGACTTCGAATTGTCTGCTCGCAAACGCTGGTACCCCACTCATGTGGGCCTCCGCGTTCCATCTCTTTATCGGCAATGCCTTGATCGGCATCTTCGAAGGCATGCTCTTGGCCCGCATATTCGGATTCAAGCGACTCCATGCCATATTGCTGATGATTCCGGCAAACTATCTTTCTTGCTTTGCCGGCTATTCGATGAGCGATGTCATTCCCTGGCTGACGCAGCAGTTGTTTAGTTCCGGCCCACCTCTCTATGAAATGCCGAAGATGTTGGGCGTCCTCACGGTCGCAGCCTATTTTTGCACCGTCGTGATCGAGTGGCCGTTTTGCATTTTCTTGACGCGCCGTACTCCTCGACCGCTTGTGACGGCGTGGAAGGCTTCATTCCTTGCACAGTCGATTTCCTACGCCGCACTTGTCCTCGGATACTGCTCTTGCAGCAATCTCAGCATGTTGACCGTTCCCGATACTCAGCATGACTTGGCATTCGTCAAGGACCCGTGGGCCGTCGTCTATTTCATCAATCCTGATGACGGCGCAGTTTGGCGCACTCGTCTCAATGGCAGCCACCGAGAAAAAATATTGGAATCACACTTGACTGATCGAAACGCTCGATTATTTGTAAAGCAGCAGCAGCCTAACGCTCCGTTTGACTTGTGGGCAATCGAGGATTCGAAGCGGACAAGTTGCTTGCTCTTGAAAGCCGTTTCGATTCATGCGGCTCCCAGGGCATGGGAAGAGCCGGATAACGAACCTGATACATGGATGAATTTTGGGGGCTGGAATTCGCGATCGGATCGCTACGATCTCCGCGACAAGTCAATGCGTGCATGGACTTGTCAGGCGGGCTTCTGGGCGGCTGAAGGGCTGAGTATCGAACACGACGAGAAACGGATGTACCGGCTTGCACTCGAAATTCCCTTTACAGGTCCATTCAGCTGGGCCTGCAGGAACACGGTCATCTTGCCCGAGGATCAAGCCGTCTTTCAAGTCGCTGATCAGATCCTGGTCTTGGATTTGCCTTCCCGTAAACTCGGTTTCCTGACAATGGGTCGCGGCCCGGTCGTTGTATTACCCGGCGCATCGCAATCGCCTCCCGCATCCTCGCAAAACACGATATTGCCCGTGCGCTAAACTTTCTTTCGAGTACCAATATTGATTTGAACGGGCGCATTCGGTGCGTTTTCAACGGCGCGAAGCGTCGCCGAATCCGGCCGGTCATAATTCGCCAACTCCGACCTCACCGGCGTCGTCACTTCCAGCCAGGTGCAATCTTCCTGCGTCCGCAGCTTCGCCTTCTCCAGCCCCGCCGGCAGGACGACGACGTCGCCACGGCCAAACGTCTCCACGCCCGCCTTTCCGGAAACGATCTCTCCCTGCCCCTCCAGCACGATCCAGCACACCATCTCGGCGTAGGGAATCTCCTGCTCCATGCCCCCGCTGAACCGCACCCGCTCGATCGCAAACCGCGGGCAGTCCACCAGCTTCGTCACCGTCGTGAAAAGGCTCGTGATGTGCGAACGCTTCTCGCACGCCGCCCAATCGCGGTCTTCGCGAATGCACGCCAGCCCCTGCTCGATGTGCAATCCCGCGTCCTCCGCCGGTCTTGTCCGACCCCAATCGTACAAGCGATACGTGGTCTCCGACGGCGTCTGCACCTCCGCCACGACAATGCCCGCACCGATCGCATGGACCGTTCCGCTCGGAATGTAGTACGCCTCACCCACGCGAACTTTGACTTCTTCGAGTAATTCAGGCACGCGCTCCGGTTCCCGGCGACACGCCTCACGAAGTTGCGGCAGCGTCACGCCCCGCGCAAGCCCGCGATAGATCACCGCTCCCGGCGCGGCTTCGAGCACGTACCACGCTTCATGCTTTTCATTCCCGGCGGTCTTCTCTGTCGAATCGCCGGGGTGAACTTGAATGCTGAGATGGTCCGCCGCGTCGAGAAACTTGATCAGCAGCGGAAATCGTCCGTCGCAAAGCTCCGCCCGACCGGTCAGCGCCGTTCCCCACTCGGCGACGAGTTCTCGCAGTGTTCGCCCCTTGGCCGGTCCTCGTGTGACGATAGACTGCCCGCTGTCGACGTCGGCGCACTCCCAGCTCTCGCCGATTTTCTGGCCCGACGACAGCTTCTTGCCCAATAGTCTTTCGAGATTGCGCCCGCCCCAGACCTTGGATCGGAAGATGGGTTCGAAGATCAGCGGGCAAACCGGCATCGCGGGGATTGTAGCGGCGAGCCGCTCGCGGTTGAATGTCCGTCGATGATCCGCATCAATGACCATCTCAGCCTGCCCGACGACGAGCTGACCTTCACCTTCAGCCGCAGCCCCGGCCCCGGCGGTCAAAACGTCAACAAGGTGGCGACGAAAGCGACGCTCCGCTTCGACGTCGGAAGAAGTCCTTCACTGACCGATTGGCAGCGACGTCGAATTCGCGAGGAACTGGCGTCACGACTGGACAAAACCGGCGTCCTCTCAATCAGCAGCAGCCGCGAGCGATCACAATCCGGCAATCAGCGCGACGCCCTTTCAAGATTCATCACCTTGATTGCAGATGCCCTCCGCCCCCGGGCCGTGCGCAAGAAAACCCGCCCTACGAAGGCTTCGAAAGAGCGACGCCTCGCCGCCAAAGCCGCCCGCAAGACGCGAAAGCAATTCCGCGCCGGTCGCCAGGATCGTTTTGATTAAGCCGGATCAGGGATTGAGCAGCAGCTTGCCGGTCGCGCTCACCGTCACGACGTCATGCGCATTATCGTCGATCCGCGCAAACACCGTGTACGTCCCATCCGCCACCCCGTTGCCGTCCTGATCCAGGAAGTTGAACGTGAAGGAACCCGTATTGCCGTCCGTGCTGAGCGGATCGTTGCTCAGAAGAATGATCTCGTTTCCGTCGTTGTGATTGGTGTCGGTGCTGATGTCCAACCCCAGCGTAAGCCGCGCGGCGGCGTTGGAATTGCCGTTGTCGTTCCACGTGATATTAAACGTATTGCCCGTCGTGACCGTCGCATCCGCGGCGCCCGGTGCCGTGAAGGTAAGCGTCGGCGTCGGCAGCGTCGTCGTGATGTTCACGACGCCCGTCGTCCCGCGATCCTGATCCAGCGAAAGCACGGACTCGGTCGTGCCGTCCGGCGCTTCGATCGTGATCGTCGCCATATACCGGCCCACGCGAACGCCCGTCGTGTCCCATCGAAAGATGTCGTTTTCGCCATCCGAGAGGGCGTCGCGTCCGGACCCCGGCGTCCCATCGCCGATCAATTGGATCACCGGCCCCGTAAAGGCGTCGGGCAGCGTCGTGTTCCCGTTCACGGCCAGTCGCTGCACCTGAACGCGGACCACCGTACCCGAAAGCGATGCGATGTCGGCCCATTGAATGGTCGCCGTCGATCCCGCGGCCGTCGATTCGACACCGACCGGGTGAACCACGGCGATCCCCAGTTCAAGATCGGTATTTCGATTCGCGTTTTCAGGAGACGGCACCGCGCCATACAAGAACACGTCGCCTGTGCATCCCGCAAAAAGCAGCACCGCGCCGACACCTGCGACGGCGCGGACGACTCGAAAGGAGGTACGCAAGGAACGAGACATCGCGAACATGGTTTTCTCCCCCGCATCCCTGCGTGAAGTCGGCAATCGATCGGTGCGAGGTGAAATCCAGGGGTTGCGGCAGGCCAATGGGCAACCCCTCTATCCTATGTCGATTCTTCGTCCCCCGCACGAGGGTGTCAACTATCTCTCTTATTTTCGCCCCAAACCGGCGTTGACATGATATCAGAGCATTCAGAGCGATTCCGCCCCGCAGGCGGCCTTCATTTTAGGCCCCCGGGAGGGAAAGGCCACTTCATCGGCGTCAGCCCCATAGAGAGGTTGGAGCCCCGGTCTCTAACCGAATTTCGCCCGATAAATCTCCGCATTGCTCCGGGCCATCATTGACCCCTCCTTGGGTGCATCCTAAACTCGAACAGGAGGCGAATGGGCCTCCCCGGAATCCATCCTCGCAAATCCGCCACGCGAAACTCACCGAAAAGCGGTTCCTTCGCGATTCAGGCACCCAGAACAACCCTCGCCTTAAAGAAATGGTCGCATATCATTCCGATACTCGTTAAGGGACGCGTTCGGAGCCGGCGTCGATGCGACCGAAAACAGGGAACCCGCGATACATGCTTTCAAGACTTCATCGACCGCTCGCCGTTCTTCTCCTGGCCCTTGCGCCGATCCTCTCCAGTTGCGGGATCATCAACTTCGGCACTCCGAGTTCGATCATCATTACGGCGACTCCCACGGGCTGCGGCACGAAAATCGACAACTTCAAGACGATCAGTTGGTGGGTCACCTTTATGGCGACCGGCGGCGATCCCGGCGCGACGTATCAGTGGTCGTTTTCAGACGGCGTGAGCGCCACCGGCCAGACCGTGGTGAAGTTTTTCGACACCGCGAGCAAGGAATCAGGAACTGCGGGGAATCCCTTCACGGACACCGGCGAACACGATCCTGTCAAATTCGACGTCACCGTCATCGCCGGAAGTCAGAGCTTGACGAAATCCTACGAGCTTCCCATGCGCGGAACGCTCGATGGCGGACCCGATCCCAGCGGTGATACCTGTGTCCCCGACGAAGGCCGTACCCATGTCGCCACCGGCACGATTCTCTGTTATTCGTCCAATCCGCCCGCATCCGGCCCGCACTATTCGGCGCAAGGCGTTTCGCCCGTCCCGCCGGGCTTTTACGACGAAGCCCTCGCCACCGAACGATGGGTGCACAACCTCGAACATGGGACCGTCATCCTCTTGTACGATTGCGGCGGCACCTGCTCCAACGAGATCAAAGCCGATCTTCAGGCCCTTTTTGATTCCCTCCCGCCGTCTCCCCGTTTCAACGAAAAGAAGATGGTCATTACGCGATACAGCGGCATCGGCGCTTCGTGCACCGGAACCTCCACGTTCCCCAGCTCCGGCCCTTTTTTGGCCATCGCCTGGGATGTTCAGCGCGCCTTCGATTCTCTCGACACGCAAGGCATCACCGACTTTTACCTGCGGCACGTCGATCGCGGTCCCGAAGACGAGCCGATCCCGCAATAATCCGACGTTTACCGTCTGAATGGCGCGATTCGCTCCGGTACGCTGCCCGATAATGGGTCGTCACGCCGACGAATAGGGCCGCTTGAACATGCGGTCCGGAGTCTGCTAAAATCTCGCGAAGGGGCAAATCCCACAGGGAAGGGGAACTCGCCGCCATGAAGCGGTATTGTGTCATACTCGGGGTGAGCGTTCTCGCCTGCAACGCGTTTCCAGCCGTCATTCCGATGGATGCGCCGGCCGACTTGAAAATCGTCGTGGGCGGCATCGCAGACGTACGGCCCTTTTTTGGGCAAACTTCAAAATCCGACGGGACCTACGCCGGTGATTTTCTACTCGCCACCTGCGGTTGCGGCGATTGGCGAATCTTGTTGTCCGATCCAGACGGATCGCAGGTCCAGTTTCCCGTTAATTTCTATTCCGGCGAATCGTACTCCCCGACCGGCGCCGTGACCGTCTTCGGCCGCTCGGACACCAACGCCGCCCTTGGCGCCATCGATCAAGACGCCGGCTCGACTTCCGGGCAACTCGAGTACAAACTGAACGTTCGAAAGTTTACCGCGACGCGCGGCGATGCCCACACGCAGGAGATCAAGGCGTGCGTGATGTGCCACATCGGCGACAACCCGATCTGGCCCCGGCCGCCGACCCACCCGGTCTATGTCCCCGGCGTGACCGATTGCTTCGCCTGCCATACCGTGAATATCAAGTAAATCTCGCCCTTGACTCGCCACTGGAGGATGCTCGTGTTTTCTAAATCGTCTCTTCGTCGAACCATTTCAAAGTTTTCGAGTTATTCCGCGCGCGGCGGCGCGATCGGAATCGCGGTGGTCATGCTATCCGGCCTGATGGGATCCACCTGCGGAACGACCAATGTGGGTGGTGGTGGCGGCTCGACCACCATCCTCGGCCCCAATGGAAGCACCGGCACGAACGGGACCGGAGGATCCAACTCAACCTCGCTCCAGGCCAACGACCACGTCCTCGGCGACCTTGGTGCGACCTTGACGGTTATTGAATACGCCGATTTCCAATGTCCGTTCTGCGGAAAATTTGCCCGCGAGTCGTTCCCCACGATCAAAGCCAACTACATCGACACCGGCAAGGTCCGTTGGGTCTTCAGACACTTTCCGTTGACGACGATTCACGACCGCGCTCAGGCCGCCGCCGAGGCCTCTGAATGCGCCGCGGACCAGGCCGATTTCTTTGCTTACCACGATCTGACCTACAACACCGTCGACGGCACCAATTCGGCCATCCTGACCGACGCCCAGCTTCTGCAAAACGCGACCGCGCTGGGCGCCAGTGCCGGTACCTTCAACAGTTGCACCACCGGCCACGCCAAGGCCGCCCGGGTGCAGCAGGACGTCAATTCGGCGACGTCGCTCGGCCTTAATTCGACGCCGACATTTTTCGTCGGCTCACAAAAGGTCACCGGATTTCAGACGGCCGCACAAATGAGTGCCATCCTCGATCAGCAACTCGGCAACTAACACCCGACCCGGGTACCGGATGTGGTGCCGGTGATGTGCCGCTCCGATCTCCCAAAAATGGGAATTGCAGCGGAGGCCGCGTAAAAGATTGCGCGTGCTCGCGCGAAAAATGCCGACCGACATTCGCTTCGCAGGCTCTTTGACGTCGACTCTTTCCGGACGAGCGCTTCCGCCAATCGACGCGAAAGCCGATCTATATTCAAGGGCTCTATGATCCAGTGCCTCGCCCTGACCGGCCGTCCGCCGACGCCGGCGAGGATTCTTGTGAGCATGCCATGATGTACCTTCTCCAGCGTCGAACCAACAAATGGGCGGCCCTCGCTTTGGTGGCGTTCGCCGGCGGTCTGGTCTTTTCGTGCGCCACCCCCGCCGCGCTCTTCAACAACACCGCGGCCACTGCCAACTTCGTCGGCCCGACCGGCACGCCGACGCCTCGCGCGATACAGGTCGGATTCGTGAACAACACGCCCTTTCGGGCCATCTTCACCTTCGGCGCCTACGACCAGCTCAATACGGACACGCTGCCGACGACTTTCGGGCAGTTGCGTCTCGAAGGCAACACTGCCAGCGGCCAGGTCGGGCAGCCCTGTCGAAAAACCTTCTCGGTCGGCGGCGACGAATTGATCCGGTTGATTGAACTCAACCGCAATAACCCAACGATTGAGCCAAATATCACCGACGAGCGGGCCCTGATCCGTGGGGTGAATTTTTCGTCGGCACCGATCGGCGATCCCCTGGCCGCCGAACCGACTGAAGGCACCGCCTTGGGCCTCGTCCTCACCGCCGGCAACGATTACACCTGTGCTCGCACGGACATCCGCCAGACCACCGGCAACGGACTGCTGATCTTCACCTTCGAGCAAGATGCCGGCGCCCCCGGCGGATTTCGGATCGATTTTTCATTCATCCCGCAGTGATCGCACACCCATTTGGAAAAAAGCGCGACGGATCTTCCACCCTCCGTCGATGGGGCCATCGTCCGTGATTCCGGGATCGTTGTTTAGTCGGGCTGATAGTCCCAGCGCCACCAGGGCTCTTTGGTGGGTTGAGACGAGGAGAGAACGTGTCCGCCGATGAAAGCAACGTTCATCCGTCCTCGATGGCGCATCGAGGGGAACCAATATCGTCCACTCGAGAAGACGTCGACGGCGTGATCGTTCAGCGCCGGCGCGCTGTAATACGGCAGGACCCCGCTCGTCTCGGCCTTCTCTCCGTCAACATCAAACACCAGCGGCACATCGGCATAGTTCAGGATTTTTTCCGTGATGTAGGCGGTTCCAGGGACGGCCCGGCCCTCGATATTTTTCGAAGAGGTATCCAGTCTTCGATTGAATGCGATGCTAATGTTTCTCGCAGGGCCCACGGCGCCGAAGCTGCAGGGAATGCCCGGTCGCTTTTCCAGCCGCGAAGGGCCGGCCGGGCAGATCAACGGTTGCGTTCGGGCGTCGATCAGGGTTTTTTGAGGGGAGGGATCGTTCCAAAACTCGGAGATCTGATAGATCGACTCTTGAAAATCTTCAAGACGAAATTGTTGATCGAACTCATCGCTGTCGCCGCGCTTCCCCGCGCCGCTCGCGCTGGCGAAATCCAGAAAATCCGTCGTGACGGTTCGCAACCCCGCCCGGCACTTCAAATCCAATGCGGCATGCCGTCCGGAACTTAGTGCCGGCATCAAAATCGCCGTAAGCAAGCCGAGCACGCTGATGACCAGCAGTATCTCGATCAGCGTCATGCCCTGACGAGTATGTAGGCGTCCACCCATCCCGTTTGCACCCAGAAAACGGATGAAAAGATTCACGGGCACAGAAACTAGTGTTCATAATAACACAGTGAAAGGCCGAATTCTAGGGCAAAACGACGGGAATTTCGACAAAAAAATGCGCGTAAACGACTGCCATCACAGGAGCTAGGCGGAAGTGAGTAACAGTACCTAATGCGACCGAAGGCCATCGCCTCCGAATCGCTCTTTTCTAATCAACCCGGGGGGTGGCGTCCGCATGTTTGTGGAGCCGATACCGGAGGGCCTCCCTCGTAATCCCCAGAATCCTCGCCGCGCGACTGAGATTGTGGCCGGTATATTCGAATGCTGACGTAAGAAGAATCTGCTCTATCTCCTCGAGTTTCGGTTCTCCTTTTTCAAAATCCACTCGCACACTCCGGCCGCCCGGCAGATCGAGACGGATATCGCTCCCGACGGCGGGGCCTGTCATGCGCAAGTCGCTCGATTCGATCACGTCCCCGTCGACCTGCAAGACCGTGCTTTCGATGAGATGGCTCAATTCGCGCACGTTGCCCGGCCATTGATAGCGTGTCAGGAGGTTCATCGCTTCCGACGAGAGCGTCTTCGCGCTCAAACCGAAACGCCGGCAATGCGCGGCCAGGAAATAGGCCACGAGCGGAAGAATGTCCTGTTTGCGGTTTCGCAGCGGCTCCAGTCGTATCTCAACGACCCGAAGCCGATGGTAGAGGTCGGCCCGGAATTGGCCCGACGCCACCGCGCCGTTCAAGTCCCGATTGGTGGCCGCAATGACATGAACGTCTATCGATCGCGTTTCCGTCGATCCCACGGGTCGAATCTGGCGTTGTTCGATGGCCAGCAGCAATTTCGCCTGGGTCTCCGCGTCGAGATGGCCGATTTCGTCGAGAAAGATCGTGCCGCCGTGCGCGACTTCAAACAGGCCCCGTTTCGCCTGGGCGGCGCTGGTAAAGGCCCCGCGCGCATGGCCGAAAAGCTCGGATTCAAACAACGTCGGAGGCAGCGCCGTACAGTTCACGTGGATCATCGGCCGGGCCCGCCGCGGACCGTGATAGTGGATCGCCCGCGCGACCAGGTCCTTGCCCGTCCCGGTTTCGCCGGTGACCAGCACCGTCGGCGGATTGGGCAGGCGAAGGGCGTCGGCCCGCGTGAGCCGGCGAATGGTCTCCTTCAAATTTCGGATCGCGTCCGACTCGCCGATGATTCGATCGAGGCCGCTGGTGATCTCCTCGCGATGGCGAAGAAAGCGCAGGTTGTCGCTCATCTGCTGGTGATCCAGCGCGCGGCTCACGACCATTGACATTTCTTCGAGATCAACCGGCTTGGTCAGATATTCATAGGCGCCGGCGCGCATCGCCTCGACGGCCACCCGTTCGCTGCCATGCGCGGTGACGACGATGACCTGCACGGATGGCGACTCGCCTTTGAGCTTCGGGAGCAGTTGGAGCCCGTCGCCGTCCGGCAGTCGAATATCAAGGATGATGACATCCGGGGCGAAGGAACTCACCAGGCCCTCCGCCTCCTTGGCGCTGTGGACCATCGCGACTTCATATCCGCTCGCGGCGAGTTTCTCCCGGAAGTTTTTCGCAAGGATCCGCTCGTCTTCAACCACCATTATTCTCGGCATGGCTTATTCTCCCCGTACGTCCTGGACATCATTCAAAATCCGCAAATCGATTTTGGACCGGTCCCGCCACGCGACGGATCCGGCGAACACCGGCCTAGCTTGCCGATGGATCTTCCTCCACGGTCGGAATCGAAACGACAAACTTCGCCCCACGCGACGAATCCGCGAGAACGACGTCGCCTCCGTGCAAACGGGCGATCCGCTTCACGGTCGCGAGACCGATCCCGGTGCCATGGGGCTTGGTCGTGTAAAACAAATCGAACAGTCTGGCTTTGGCCTCCTTGGGCACGCCTTCGCCGGAATCCTGCACGATGATCTCGGCGGTCCCGTTCCCGACGGGGCGATCACATCGAACTTCAATGGACTGCCCCGATGAAGAATGTTCCATGGCGTTGGAAACGAGTTCGATGACCAGTTGCTCGAGCTGCAATCGATCGCCGCGAATTGCGATCGTCGAACCGACGGACCGTTGCTCCAGCGAAAGCCCTTTTCGCCGGACCTCCGGCTCCACCTCTCGCAAGGCCGAATTCACGACCTCCTGTAGCCGGAGCGTCTTGAATCCGGCCGCGCTGACCTTGGCGATTCCCAGGAGCCCGGTCACGCGATCCGCCAGTCGCTCGCCCTCGGACAGAATATCTTCGAGGCGGGATCGGGAATTTTCGTCCAGCCGTCCCATTTCCAGCGTCAGTTCCGTCGAGCTTCGGATCGCCGCCAGGGGATTTCGGATGCCGTGGGCCACGCTGGAACACAGCTCTCCAACGGCGGCAAGACGCCCCTGCTGTTCTTCCTTGACTCGCTGTCGTTCCGCCTCCAGGGCCACATCCGCCTTTTGCAGCCGATAGCCGAACCACAACAGCCCAAAAAGCAGGACGACGCTCGCGGCAATGAAATAGCGCTCGCGATACATGCCCGCCTGGTAGTTCGCCTCGTGCTCGTCGAAAATGTTTCGCTGTTCCGCGCGGGTCCGGTCCGAAATAATCCCGACCTCTCGAAACGCTGCGAGTTGCTCTTCGTCCATCCGCGCCATCGCCCGCGCCGCGCTGACGAGTTGGCGTTGCTGCTCTTCCGCGCTCAAACCGGGTTTCTGCATGTTCTCGAAATGATCGAATATCTTCCGGGCCGCCGCGAGCATGGAGTCGATTCGAATCTGTAATGCTCTCAAATCCACTTCGCGGATGCCCCCGGTCTTCAACACCTCATTCAACTGGGATTGGGCACTGGCGATTCGATTTCGTTCGTAGGGCACATCGTTCGATGCAAAGATGTCGTTGCCGGGAGCGTTGAGTTCCAGAATGCACTGCTCGACCCGTTTGAACCAGCGCGGTTTTTCATCCAGTCGCGTCGCCGCTTCCAGCAACCTCCCGGTTGATTGATAAGCCGAATGATGGAGTTCCAGTGACAAGAGAATCACTCCCACCATGCAAAGCGTCAGTACAACAAACAGGTGATGCCACCGAAGTCGAAACATGAAGTTGCTTCTCAGTCGCTCTCTCGCTGAGACATCACCGGCTCGAATTCACTCCCGAGTCGTGCGTCCACACACATTATTTTGTGCATTAACACACTAAATTACTAGGTGCCAAGAGAAAGATTTCACCAAGAAAAAGGCATAACATTATGCACATTAATCATTTAACAAACACCTAGTCACGCTCTACACAATCCAACTTTCCCCTTAACCGCAAGTTGTATGCCAAGATTCCCATTTCATGTCATTCCTTCGAGTTATGGGACGTGTTTGCACGTCGATCGACCAAATGAAAAAGCTCCGCCCGGCCTTGAGGCCCGAACGTTTCATCCTGTGATTTTCAATTCGATAAACCTGTTTCAGAACGTCGGCGACTCCGGAAAGTCCGCCGGCCAATCCGTTTCCCTGCCCGTCGAGGCGGGAAGAAAGTCCATGTCGGTCGAATCGATCTTGGCGGCGATCTACACGACAATCGAGCACAACCGTGGACTATTTCCGTCGCTCATAAGTATCGAATGCGATAATCGAAATCTGCAACATCCCCAAAGTGAAGCGGCGAATGATGAACAGGTGATGAATTATTCGTAAGTACGATGGCCCCGAGCCGGCGGGTCCGAAATGAACTACGACGCCACGCTCTGCTGCTCGGGCTTCGGCGCCGGCTGGACCGGCAACGTCTCCGGCGTCGCGGCCGCGTCGCGCCGCTGATGGGGCCAATCCAGAAACTTCCGGCCGGAAAAGAAATTCGTCACGATATCACGCAACCGCGATTCGATCTTTTCCGGCTTCAAGGAGGCGTTGACGACGTGAAACCCGAATTCCGTGGCCAGCTTGTTGTATTCGCGAATGAGCAGCGTTTGATACTGCTTGAAGCAGTCGTAGGGATCGTCCCCCAGCGCCAAGTCCATGCCCGATTCGAAATAGTCGACCACCCCGCGCGAAATCACCCGCCGGATCAACGTGGCAATGTCGATCTTCAGGTACAGCACCAGGTGCGGTATCGGCGCAAATCCGAAAAGATCTCGAACCCACTGACGGTCGACGCCGCGCACCACATCGCGGGCAAACGCCGTGAAAACGTATCGGTCGGCAAGAACCACGAAACCGCTCCGCAGGGCCGGTAGAATTTCCTTTTCAAGCCGGTCCGCGAAATCGGCCGCGTAGAGCAGTGAATAGGTGAACCGGTTAAGAACGCGGCCCTGTTTGGCTTGCGTGATCGTCCGCCCGATCAGCGGGCTGCGAGTCCAGCCCGTCTCGACAACGCCGTAGCCCTGGACTTCCAGCCACTCGCGTAGTTTGGTCAATTGCATCGACCGGCCGACGCCGTCCGTTCCCTCGATGGTGATGAGGACGCCGGGGTAGTCGGCTTTTTCGACATACGGGAGGCCTTTTCCAAAGAATTGAAGCTCGCTCATGCTATCCTCGGTTTGCGCTGGTAGCGTTCCAAATGCGTGAGAACGACCGAACGCACCTGTCGTTGCTGTTCCGCGATGCTCCCGGAGGCGTCGATCACTTCAAAGTCGTTCTCCGGGGCCATCCGGTCGTATTCGCCGAGAATTCTCCCCTGAAACAATTTGAAGCTTTCGAACGGATCGGTGTGCAGATTCAAGTCCATTCCGGCCTCGAAGTCTTTCAACATGGGACGGGCCATCGTGATTCGTTTGAGGGCGGTATCGATCGGCACCCGAAAATAAAACGCGACATCCGGCTTCGGCGCGAAGCGATAGACTTTGCGCACCCATTCCGGATCACAGCCGCGGACGTGATCCCGCGCGAAGGCGGTAAAGACGTACCGATCCGCCAGGACGATCATTCCGGCCTTCAGCGGCGGAAGGATGTTGCTGACCAGGCGATGGGCGAAGTCCGTGGCGTGCAGGAGGCTGAACGTCGTCGGCGTCAGAATGCGCTTCTTCTTGCCGCGCTTCGTCGTTTTCTTCACCAGTTCCGCGGAGTTCCATTCCGTGAAAAAGACGCTGTAGCCCATGCTCATGAGCCATCGTTCCAGCAGGCGGACCTGCGTGCTTTTGCCGGATCCGTCGATTCCCTCGACGATGAACAGCTTTCCAGGATAGCGATGCCTCGTGGCCAATCCATCCGTCATGTCGGACATGTCTGCGCCTCCTTCACCTCCGACGCCAGGCTCACCGCCACGTCGACGCCGTACTCTCGCTCGAAGAGCGGGCACTGCCGCCGGGCCGTCCACATCTCCAGTTCCATGTCTTTGGCGCTGTGGACGACCACTTCGACTCGATCGTCCTGCTGTCGGCAATCCAGCGCATCGACGACGCTGAAATGCGTCCGATCGAGCGCATTGGCCAGCCGGATGATCGGGATCAGCCTCCGCACCGCGTCGCGCCCCTCGTGATCGAGTTGCTGATAGCTATAGTGCGACTTTCTCGGCCAGGACTTTCGATGGTAACGGGCGATATTCGAGATGATCTCGATCTCCTGTTCGGTGAATCCCTGCAATCCTCCGTTACGGATGAGGTAATACGAATGCTTGTGATGCCCTTTGTGGCTGATGAGATAACCGACATCATGCAAAAGGCATGCATAGCCGAGCAATTCACGATAACGATCATCGAGGCGATGCAGCGCCGCGCATTGCCCAAAGAGCGACAGCGCCAATCGCTGGACCTGCTCGGCGTGTGTCCGGTTGTATCCGCATCGCTCGGCCAACTGGACCACGCTTCGCGTTCGCGGATCGGGCCACGTGGCCCGCGCCAGGAAATGGGCCCGGCGGCTGGCGATATGGTCGATAATGATCCCCTCGCGAAGGGCCATGTCACAATTCTCAAATTGCGACACTTCAAACATCCGCGAGAGCACCATCAGGATCGTCGCCGCCGGAAGGACCGTATCCACGCGGCGGGCTTCCAAACCCGGCATCTTCAGCAAGTCCTCTCGCTTCGCTCCGGTCACATCCGACAAGAGCGACTTCACTTCCGCCCGGCTCAAGTGAAGTTCGTCGGGGCGGTCTGATTCCTCCTCGCCGCGGCGACGGGCACAGATGGTTGCCAGATGTTCAAACGTGCCGGACGTCGCCAGGCATCGCTCGAATTTCCGCCGCCCGACCCGATTCTCCAGCGGCGCCAGCACCGACTCGACGTGCCGCCGCAACGCCTTGATTTCATCCACCGACGGCGGATCGCTCTTCAAGTAAAGCTCGGAAAGGCGAAGCGCACCCAATTTGGCGCTAAACAGCAGCTCCGGCCGGTTCGCGTTGCCGACAATCACCTCGACGCTGCCCCCGCCGACGTCCACCACCAGATGATCCTCGTCGCCGAGATTCACCGCATGACGTACCGCCAGATAAATCAGCCGGGCTTCCTCCTCCGTGCTCAGGACGTGCAATTCGAGGCCCAGCGCCCGCCGGACGCGCTGCACAAAATCGCCTCCGTTGCGAGCCTCGCGCACCGCGCTCGTTGCCACGGCCCGAATCCGGCTCACGCCCTTGAGGCGAGCCAGCTTGGTGAACCGCGTCAGGCTGGCCAGGCCGTCTTCCATCGCCCGTTCGGTCAGCACGTGATCGACGAAGCCGCCGCGGCCCAGTTGCACCATCTCCTTATCGCGCCCCAGGATGCGAAAATCCCCTTCGGGCGAGACCTCCACCATCACGAGGTGAATGCTGTTGGTCCCAACATCAATGGCCCCGAATTTCACCGGCGGCGGCTTGCGAATTATCTCGGACGGCCGACGCGCCAGGAAATCATGCTCGGATTCCCCATGCAGATCGTTCCCGGCGGACGCGGGATCCTCGCTCCACGGCGAATGGCCGGGCAAATCCGACGGATTTCCTTGCAAGGCTGAGCTGGGGTCCGCTTCAATCAAGACGGGAACATCCTTTCTACATCGAAGCCTTACGCCGGCGTTTCGACGCTCGTTATCGCTTCGGAGGGGCGACGCTCGGAGTGTTCGACGTAACGTCGCAAGACCGCGTCCACGGACGACCATTGCTCGACGATCAATCGGCGACCCGTCTCGGCCGAGCGAACCCGTTCGGCCGCATAGGCAAGAAGCCTCGCCGACCACGCCGGTTGCTCGACCAGCGGATCCGTCTTGCAGGCGACTTTGGCGATCATTCGAGCGGCGACCAGATCGTCGTTCCAATGGCCCAGGTGTTCCTGCATCCTGGTCAGCACGTCGATCAATTCCTGATCCGTGCGAACCTGCGTGTCGCGCATCAACTCCGTCGCATAACGGAGCCGCTTGACGCAAATCCGGGTCTGGTGCAGATCGACCGATTCCGGCCGCCGTGGGTCTCTTGCCTGCAACCGCTCGACTCGTTCCCGAAAGAGCGACTCGACCTGGCCGGCGAGCGATTCATCGAGCCCCGCTTGCGTCGCGTTGGCGAATCGATCGGCGAGGCGGTTTCCCCGAGCTGCCAACCGGTCGGCGTCAAACCTGGCCCACCGACGGCGTGCGATCGCCAGATTCTTCTCCCGCCGCTGCGTCAAGACCCCTTCGGCCTGCGCCAAATCGGTCGGCTCCAGAATCCCTCCCGCGGAACTCTCCATTAACGCCTTTTGAAGAACGTCAATATCGCGAACTTTTCGAAGCGCACGGCGCGTCTTTCGCAAAAGACGCCGTTCGCGCTGGATGGGTTTCTTTCCCAGCCACGAGCCCATGAGGCGCAGGGGCTCCGCGAGCCGCCGCGAGGCCACTCGAACGTCGTGAACCGCCTCGACGTCGCCGCTTTCTCGGGCGGCGGTCAGGCTCCTTTCAAATCGTTTTAGGTGTTTCTGGATGTATGCGGCCAAAAGGCCGGTGGTCGTGCGATGGTCATTCTCGTTCATGACTCGCTCACTCCAAACTCAAAGCCGCTTTCCAATTCCCGCCTCGGGCAAAGGAACGCAAGTATACACGATTTTGTGAGAACCAGTCATGTGAAAGTTGTGTTAAGAGGCCGCCCCAACACTCCATTTCAACACAATTCACAATCTTTCCACACATCAAAGCCCTGGTCGGTCTTGAATTCACAGGTTACTCAACGGCCTCTCCGTAAAGAAGCCAACCCCCGTCATTTCAACATGAGCATCTGCTTTGGCGTCAGGAGCCATCGCAGTTCGGCAAGCCCCTCCATGGCGGGATCGTTCATCTCAATGCAGGCGATTCCTCCCTTTTTGAACCGAAATGAAGCCCCCGGCCGGCCGCAGACGAGACGGCCCGCAAGCTCCCCCATATCCGGTTCATGACCGACCAGGAGCACGCCTCGAAGTCCGGACGCGCTGCGTAGCAAATCGACCAACGCCGGCTGGTTCCCGCCCGGCTCCAACTCTCGAACCGTCTGCATCGCCTGCGTCATCGCCTGCGCCACGGCGATGATCTCCGCCGTCTGGTGGGCTCGAACGAGGGAACTGGTCCAGATCTCGTCGATTTCGATTTTGAGCCTGCGAAGCGCCTCGCCGATCCGGTGGACCTTTTCGACGCCCTCCGGCGTTAGCGCCCGCGCGGAATCGTCGACATCGAGTTCGCCACGGGGCGTCGCGATCCCATGGCGCATCAGGTAAACCTGCATCAGCCTCTTCCTGGTTCTCCCCCCAGAAATCGCGGGCATCATAAAGGAAACCGCTTACCAGGGGAATCTTAGGAAGGCTTCACGATGTGGCAAACGCGCTGATTTCGGAAGGCAATCGGCGGGTGATACTTTCAATGCCCGCCATCAGGACGCGGGGAGCTTCGTCGCCGATTGAACCAGCCCGCCTGTCATATTGGGCTGACTGCAACGAATGGCCCAAAAGCCGCGGCACGACAACCCAGGGTCGGTAAGTGAGCAGTTGATCAAAAAGGCCGAGAAAAAATTACCGCCCGCGGGGTGTGCACCGGACTGAGTGGGTCCGGGAAATGGAGTAGACACCTTCCAACCAACGCCCGTCGCCGATCAGGCCGAAATAACCCTCGTGACCTCATGAGATACACCATCCTCGCTTCAATTGCGATCTGGGGAACCCTCATCGTGGGCGGATTCTGGCTGCTCTTCGACCACGAATTCGAGCCGGGCCCTTCCGCGCATGCACCGGATGAATGGCCCACGGAAAGCAAAATCCCCAGGGCCACCGCTCAACCCACGTTCGTCATCTTCGCCCACCCGCATTGCCCGTGCACCCGGGCAACCATCGACGAACTCGCGAGAATCGTCGCCGATTGCACAGGGCGGTTGAGCGTTGTGGTGATGTTCATCCGCCCGCCGGGCTTCGAGACAGAATGGACACGGTCGGACCTGTGGACTCAGTCGAAGGAAATACCCAACACGGTGGCCGCGGAAGATATCGACGGACGAGAAGCAGAGCGATTTCACGCCATCACTTCTGGACAGGCCGTCCTTTACGACGCCGCCGGCAAATTGCGCTTCTGCGGCGGCATCACCGGTTCCCGCGGCCACGAGGGGCAGAATGCCGGTCGCGCGGCCGTCGTCGAAATCGTTCGCGGCCGATCCGCTCCGGTGATTCGAACGCCGGTCTTCGGCTGCCCCTTGATGGATGCCTCCACGGAACAATGCCAAGAGGGCGTATGCAAACATTGACGGAACATCCCGAGTCGGCGGATTCCATTCGCAAGCGTGCGTCCATGTTTTTTGAGGAACACCGGCAAACGATCCACGCGCAAACGGACCGGTTGTTCGCCGGCCTGCTGATTTTTGAATGGATGGCCGCCATCGCCGGCGCCATGTGGTTGACGCCGTATACCTGGGTGGGCGGCGAAGGGCTGATTCATCTCCACGTCAAAAGCGCCGTCTTTCTCGGCGCGATCATCAGCATCCTGCCGGTGATCTTGTCGATCCATCGACCCGGACAAACTCTGACCCGCCACATGATCGCCGTTTCACAGATGCTGTTTTCCGCCCTGCTGATCCACATCACCGGCGGCCGGATTGAAACGCACTTCCACGTCTTCGGCTCGCTCGCGTTCCTGGCATTTTACCGTGACTGGCGCGTTCTTATCAGCGCGTCGGCGGTCGTCGCCGCGGATCATTGCATTCGCGGACTGTATTGGCCCCAGTCCGTCTTCGGCGTTCTCGCCGCCAGCCCCTGGCGATGGCTCGAACACGCCGGCTGGGTCGTCTTCGAGGACATCTTCCTCATTCGCTCCTGCCTCCTCGGCGTGAAGGAGATGAAGACGATCTCACAGCGGCGGGCGGAGCTCGAAGAAACCAATGCGCGAATTGAGAGCACCGTCGTGGAACGCACGGCCGAACTGCGCAGGGCCATCGTCGCCGCCAAGGATGCCGATCGCTCCAAGAGCGAATTTCTCGCCAACATGAGCCACGAAATCCGTACCCCCATGACGGCGATCCTCGGATTTGCCGACAATCTCCTCGAGCGGGACCTTTCTTCAGAGGACCGCATGATGGCCGTCTCGACGATTCAAAAGAACGGCCATCACCTCTTGCGCATCATCAATGAAATCCTCGATCTCTCCAAAATCGAGGCCGGCAAGCTGCAAGTCGAATACCTGCCGTGCTCGCCCGTCAAGATCGTCGCCGAGATTCAATCGCTGATGCAGGTCCGCGCCCAGGCGGCCGGATTGTCCTTTGACGTCGAGATGATCCCGCCCGTTCCGCAGACCATCCTGACCGACCCGACGCGGCTCCGGCAAATCCTGATCAACCTCGTCGGCAACGCCCTGAAGTTCTCCAAAGTCGGCGGAGTGCGACTTGTCGTGTCGCTCCGGGGCGCCGACACCGACCATCCGCTCATTCGATTCGACGTGATCGACACCGGCATCGGCCTGACCGAGGCACAAATCGGCCGTCTCTTCGATCCCTTCACCCAGGCGGACAACTCCACAACACGGGAGTTCGGCGGCACCGGTCTGGGTCTGTCCATCAGCAAGCGCCTTGCCGTCATGCTCGGCGGCGACATCACCGTCACCAGCACCCCGGGCCAGGGCGCCACCTTCAGCGTTGAAATCGCCACCGGTCTGCTCAACGGCGTTCCCATGGTTGAGCGGATCGAGGAGCTGAGCATCGAGTATCGGGAGACGACCTCGCCGACGCCGATGCCCTTGGATGGTCGCTTGACCGGGCTTCGAATTCTTCTCGCTGAAGACGGCCGCGACAATCAGCGGCTGATCACTTTCATCCTTGAAAAGGCGGGCGCGAAGGTCGACCTGGCGGAAGACGGAAATGTTGCATTGCAGACCGCGCTCCGCTCGATGCAGGAGCACCGCCTCCACGATGTCATTCTGCTCGATATGCAAATGCCGTACATCGACGGTTACGGCGTCGCTTCGATCTTGCGCGAGCGAGGTTACCCTCATCCGATCATCGCCCTCACCGCGCACGCCATGGCCGGCGATCGCGAAAAATGTCTCCACGCAGGCTGCGATGACTATCTGGCCAAGCCGATCGACCGGGCCAAGCTCATGGAGACGATCCGCCGGCATGTCCGAAGAATGCCGGTCGAGTCTCAAGCCTGCGCGCTGACCGAATGATGAATCGGTTCACAAATCGCACACGCAATTCCTAACAGTAGCGGAGGTTCGTCCCGCCGGATGGGATGGAAATCGCCGAAATTTCTTCGAGCGCATGCCGGGCTTCCAGCAACGATTGCTCCAGATCGGCGGAGAGTTCATTCGCACTCGGCGCGTTCGCCGGGCCCATCTCATCGTCCACCACGCAGCGATATTTGTACTCGTAATTGAGCCGGTCAATCGCCGACCCGATGTCGTCGCCAACGCGGACCAGGGTGCCCACGAGTTCACGACCCTTCTGTGAACGGACACGTCGCAGAACTCGGTCCAATAGCACGCAATCGATGTTGGAGTCGCGCCGGCTCATATCAAGAGCCTAGCGCGAGGAACCATGGCTCGCCTCGACGATTGTTCGGTATTGATTGAGGATGTTGCCTTACAAACCCTTCGATCAACGTCCGGTCGCCCGTGTCGTGGCTTCGCGAACTTTCTCGACAGCCTGTGTCGTAGCCGTCTTCGCCTTTTGAACGTACGGTCGGGCTTCCTCCACCAGTTCGCCCGCCTTGCGCTTGCCGGTTTCGTAGGCCCTCGTCGTCGCGGCTTTGGCCCGATCGACGTACGGCTCCACCGTCTCCTTGATCTCTTCCACTTTCTGCGTGGTGGCGACGCGAACCTCGGCGGCCTTGGAGGTCGCCTCCCGCTTCGCCTTCTCGCGAGCGGCGGGATCGCAACCGGTCGCAAGAGGGAGGCAGCCCAGCAGGGTCAACAACAAAGCCGCGCGAAGATTCCTCACGGAACCGCCCCCTGCCCGACCGCCGCCTGTGGTGAACTCGCCTCACCGGCCGTCGCGCTCTTCTCCGCCGTCTTCACGGGTGCCTCGGCCTTCTTTTTCTTGACGTCATCCAGGACAAACGCGGCGTCGTTGTGTTCCACGTCGGTATTCACCCCGCTGTATCCGTACATCGCGTCCAGCGAATCCTCCGTGCGTTCCTCCTTCGACGGAAGCCACAAGTATGTCGCGACGGGGAGATGCGTCGCGATGCTGATGTACAAATCCTGCAACTTGCAGGCGTATTGATCTTTCGGCGGGTATCTCAGCTCCAGATGAAAACACGGCTCTTTCTCCGGGCCGATCTCCGCCGCGCCGGCGAGCGTGATCGCCACGTTGCCGACCGCCCGGGCCTTCTCGATGCGATCGAGCACGCGCTCCATCATCCGCCGCGGACCGAAATCCGTAATGGGATTCCGGGCCTTCTGAAAGAGGACGGCGAAATTGACGGGGTACTTTTGAACCGCGGGCGGCTGACCCAGCAAGCCGTTGCGCGAGACCAGAAGGACCTGGTCCTTGTTCTTCCCCTTGACGAAGACGCACTGCCGGTACTCGCTGTCGTCGTCGAGCCAGGTGAACTTCACGCTGAACGGTTCGTCGCGATATTCGGCGCGGATGTTCTCCTGCTCCTTCAACTGCGGGATGATCCCCAGTCGCTCCTGCCGCTGGAAAAGAAGCGTGTACGACTTCAGCTTCTGGGTCGCGGCGAGACATTCACGCAGGTACGCCGTCGGGTCCGCGTTGATCCGCTTCGTTGCGTTTTCATAGCCTTCAATTGAGACGCCGGTGGGCAGTTCCACGTGCGGCTGCGCGCAACCCGCCGCGCCCCACCATGCCGCAAAGACAAAACCGAACCGTCGCATCCACATCGCCGCCTGCTTCCTTGCTCTTGTCACAAAAGGGCTCCCGGGGACTTTCTTTGATGGCCACTAGCCGCTGATCGAAGATTCGCCGTGGCGAACCACTGGCCAAGACTCTTGGTTAATAGTAAACGGTCCGCGTCCGGTGATGTTTCGCCTGGACCGCGCCGGACCGCGCCAGGCCCCACAGATACCAGTCGATTTCCCACGCACAAGCTCGCTTATTGACCTTCCCACAAGCCTTTACCATCTTATCGACCGCCTGGATGGTTGCCGCCCGAATCTCCACTTCTGCTTCACTCCCAGGGGCGATTTCCACTTCACGATCGACCGATTCGGCCAATTCCGGCGCCAATTTGATAATTCCCAGATGCCGTAACGCTTGTGGGACACGATAGTCCGCAAACGCCGTCAATTCCTCCAGCCCCGACAAGCCCGCATGCCCGTGTGCCTGCCAGCAGGCGGCGATGTCCAGCGGGCAAATTTGTGCCCGCTTCATCAGATAAACGATCTGCCCGTGATAGGTCGCCACATCCCGAAAGGAGTCAAACTCCGTCATCAACAAAACGGCCAGCGGCCAGGCCCGGCCGGAGACGGATTCGATCGCATGAATGAACTGCCCGTCGAATCGTTCGATCAGGATGCGGCCGGTCTCGCGGACGATCTGTTCTCGCTCGTCGAGCAGAAGTAATTCCCCTTTACCCGACAACGTCTCGCGCAGCTCTTCGCTCGGCACGCTGACCCAGTATTCGGCGTCGCGCCATTTCGGTTCATACCGCGCCGCCAGCATGATCGAAACAAACATCGCCTCGTATCGATGATACGTCGTGCCCCGCCACTCAAACTGCAGAGGATTTCCCGACCAAAAGCAAAAGTTCAAGGCATCGATCAAAAGGACGAGATTCGCGAGGCCCTCCTGAGAGCCCGTGAGCTGCCCGATCAGTTCGTGTCCCAACGGTTTGAGCGCATCCTGTGGCGTTTCCTTCGCCCAGCGCCCCACCGCCGCCTCGTCAATCGAAACGAGCCGGGCCTGCTCCATCACCGCGCGGGTTGAGTCGAGAACGATCACAACAAGAGGATAATCGCGGCATGATCAAGGGGCGAGTATTGCAATCATTCTCAGCCGTCCTCGTTTTGATTTTGGCGTTTTCTACGCCTCATCCGCCGGCACACACCGCCCGCTGGCCCAGGCACGCAGCGACTCCACTCTTTCCGCCAGCGTCACCGACAGCGGCGGCGACTCCTTCAAGGCCCGCATCAGATCGTCCGTCCCCAGCTCGCGCTTTGCATCGAACGCGTCGTACATCGCAGAAATGACCGCCTGTTCAATCTCCGCGCCGCTATAGCCGTCCGAGGCCTTCACCATCGCCGGGACGTCGTAACCCGCCGGGTCGCGTCGGCGTTTGCGAAGGTGAATGGTCCAAAGCTCCCTCCGCGTTTCGTCGTCCGGCAGGTCCACGAAAAAAATCTCGTCGAACCGCCCCTTGCGAAGCAGCTCCGGCGGCAGCGCCTCGATGTCATTGGCCGTCGCCACGACGAAGACCGGCGCACGATGCTCCTGCATCCACGTGAGCAATTCCCCGAACATCCGCTGCGACAGACCGCCGTCCGTGCTGCGGCTGGCCGCCGAGGCGAATCCTTTTTCGATCTCGTCGATCCACAGAATAATCGGCGACATCGCCTCCGCCTGCCGCAGGGCATCTCGAAGCTGCCGTTCCGATTCCCCGATGTATTTGTCGTAGAGCGCCCCGACGTCCACCCGCAGCAGCGGCCGCTGCCACGCCGTCGCGATCGCCTTCGCACAATAACTCTTGCCCGCTCCCTGCACGCCCAGCAGCAGAATTCCCCGTGGCGGCGGCAGGTCGGTCGGACCGTCGAGCGACGACATGATTCTCTGCCGCTTCTGGAGCCATTTCTTCAACCGGCGCATCCCCGCGACCTCGTTCATGTCCACCGGCGTGTCCACGAAAACCAGCAGCCCGTCCGCCGACACCGCCTCGCGTTTCCGGGCGATCACGGTCTCCAGATCGGCCGCGTCGAATCGATGATCGTCGGCGATCGTCTCTTCGATGATGCGGACGATCTGCCGTCGATGGAGACCGCGGAGATTGCGAACGATCGACGCATAGTCGCTCCGGCGGACATCGACTTGAATGGGCCGGGCTCGGTTGAGTCGTTGCAACGTCTGTTTGACGGTCGCTTCGATTTGCTCCTCGTCAGGCAGCGAAAGCACGAACCGCGCCGCATCCGCCGCCAGCACCGGCGGGAGTTCGTCCTGATGATCGATCAAGATCAGCGTGCTCTCGGTCTTCGCCAGCGACGGCAGGAGATCGCGCGCGACGCGAAGCGTGCGTTCGTCGCGGAAATACGAAAGCGTGTCCAGCATCACGACGACGAATTTTTTCCCGCTCTTTTTAAGGTAGTAAAGGGCCGCCGCCGCGCTGGTCGTGTCCGAAATCGGCGGCTGATCCGCCACCAAGCCGTCACGCAGCCCGTCCACGACCGTCCAAATCCAAAGATCGATCGGATTTCGAACAGCGTAGTCGCGGACGAGTGAAAGGACCTCATCCTCCTCATTCGTCGGAGCAAAGATGAACCGCGAGCCGTTGTCGATGAGCTTGATCAGGTGCAGCCGATCCGAATCCAGGGACATCCCGCTCGCGCCTCCTGGACACTGTTATAACGCAGATCACGACTTTACAGGTAGCCTCATCCGTTCGGACAAATCACGGCCTTGCCCGTCCGCCAACTGGCCACGGCATCCAGCGCCTCGTTAACCTGCTCCAACGAAAAACGGTGGGTGATGAGTTCGTGGAATGGATATCGATTCCGCCGGGCACGCAAAAACTCAATTGCCCTGGCCCAGTGTTGCGGCTCGCTGCCGTAGGAACCGTAGACTTCCAGCTCTTTCTTCGTAATCAAATGCGGGTTCAGCGCGATCGGCCCGGCGTCGCAATATTGCCCGAGCACCATGTACCGCCCGCCGTCGCGCGCCAGCGGCCAGCCTTCCTGAACCGCCGCCGGATGTCCGACGCATTCGATGACGACATCCGCGCCGACACCGTTCGTATGTTCCAGCACGATCCCGCGCCGCTTGTCGGGGTTCTTTACTTCATCGATGTCGATGACGACATCCGCTCCGAACCGCCTGCACCGCTCCAGCCGGTCCTTCGGTCCACCGATGACGATGATCGGCCGCGCACCGGCATCCGACGCGATGGCCAGCGCCGCCAGCCCCACCGGCCCCGCCCCTTGCACGACGCACGATTCCGCCCAGCGGATCGGCATTTTTTCATACGCGTGAATCATCGTGACCAGCGCGCAGCCCGCGCCGATCAGCGCCTCCGACGGCAGATCGTTCGGCAGTTTGAAAATCGCCGTCCCCGCGCGAAGGTGGTGATACTCTGCATAACCGCCGAGCAAATGCGGCGGATGGTCGCACGGCGTGTTCACCCCGTACGCCTTGCGATTCATGCAACGGCTCGGCAGCTTATGAACCCGGCAGTAACGGCACTGCCCGCACGGCATCCCCACCGTCCACGACACGCGGTCACCGACGGCCAGCGGCTCACCGAGCCAGTCGTTCACCTCACCGCCCAGCGCCGCGACAACGCCGACCGTCTCGTGGCCCATGACCAGCGGCAGCGGCACGGCGAGCTGCCCCTTGTGCAAATGAACATCCGTCCCGCACACGCCGGCCATGGCGACTTTGACCAGGGTGTCACCATCACCGAGCGAGCCCGGCATCGGCAATGCCCGGACCGTGATGGGCGTGTTGAACGCGTCCATCACGGCGGCTCGAGCGGTCGTCGGTGCTTTCTCGGACATGCGTCCGCGATTGTAGACAATTCCCGCGTCAGGGGTCAAAGCACCGCGATTCCGGACGTGCCGGCCGAATTTTTCGCGATCACTTTCCATTGCCAACGTCACGACCGGCACAATCCGACGATTTTCGCCGGGCCGCACGATCCTCCACACGTCCGAAACAAGAATCCTCCCAGGAAGCGCCAGAACGGGGATGGGCGCGAGACCCGCCGGAGATTGGCGATTCGTAGAACTACAGGCTGGAACGCGCGTTGCACTGTTTCACAAAAACCGCCCAACCCTGCTCCGCCCATAAAACGGGTCGAGCGGCGGAAGCCGAACGCCATCGTAAGGAGTCGATTAAATGAGAGATTCAACCGCCCGATCAGGTACGGCGATCCTCACCCTGCTCGCGGCCTTCGTCGCCCGCCAGCCTTCGACGCAGGCATTTACGCTGATATCCGCGGTCGCGCATCCGACGACGGACGTCGATCGTACCGCCGCGAAAGACCGCGTCAAACGAGCGCCCGACGACTCGGCATTTTTCGACGACACGATCTGGGGCGTGCCTTGCAAGATTCGCGTCTGGGTGAAAGACGACGATCTCTTAATCGCGATGCGGGCGGAACCGAGCTGGCACACGCCCGACGACCAGGGTCCGCGCATCATCGACGCGACATTTCATATCGCCCGGGTTCACCCGGAATCAACGCCGTCGCCGTCTGATTGGAACGATCAATTCGCCCTTAGTTCTTCCAGGCGACATTCGTGGGAAACCCAGGTGGGAGAATCGGACGATCGAGAATGGTTGATTCACGTCAAAAAAGACTGGCTCGCGCAGATCGTCGTGGATGAGAGCGCCGCCCCGCCGGATCCGGATGAGATCATCTTGTGCTATTGAATCGGCATGCTGGTCCCCGCGCCGGTGGTCGTCGAGTTTGGGATCATCGAGATCCCGCCCGTCGTCGTGCCGCCGCTGGGCTGCGTCGTCGCGGGGTTGACGCCGGCGAGGAGGTTAAATCCCGACAGCAGATTGGTGAGTCCGTTGATGAGTCCGAGCGCGATCTGATCGAACGTCGCCTTGTAAAAATTCGGCGGGTCCTCCGTCGCGTCTCCGACGAGGAATTCAGACGTTCCCTCGTGCTCGGCGATCGCATTTTGAATCCAGACGCCGGGCGAACGCTCTTGCAAAGAACCTCCCTGAGTCGTATTGAATTGATTTGAGACAACCGTCGGAGCCCGACCGCCTCCAGCGCCGCTGGGCTGCGACGTCGTTGGGGTCGTCGTACCGGTGGTTCCCGTCGTCGTTCCGGTACCGGTGCCGAAGAGCGACCCGAACTGCTGAAGCAAAGTCGCGATGTCCGTTCCGCCGGTCGACGGCGTCACCTGGGCCAGCGCCGCGCCGACGCCGACTCCGGTCAAGGCGATCGCGATTAGAAACCACGTTCCTCGCTTCAATCCAAATCGACTTCGAGTTGCTCGCGGCATGTTGCGTCTCCCCATGAACTCGCCCGGACCCGCCTTCCAACGAGAAGGCCGCCACCGGCAATTCACTTGTCTATTATATCGAACCAATGCCCCCCGGTCGCACGGGTATTTTCGCCCCGAATCCCCCGCGATTTGAGCCCCAACTCGATTCTCGGCGTCATCTCAGGGGATCGATTTCCGCCGGGACCTGCGACCATCGACGCCAAAGCGCGTCCCCTTTTCCGGCGCTGCCGAACCCGCAGTAATTGCGCCCGGTCCCAGCCGAACCACCCTATTTCTTCCCGGTCTCGACCGGTTCATTGGGGGCGGCGGACGAAACCCGCTGAATGGCCGCCCGCGTAAACGTGATCTTCGTATTGCTCGACTCGTCCACCTTGAGGGTGATCTCGTCGTCCTTCACGGAAATCACCGTGCCCAGGATGCCGCCGATGGTCACCACGCGGTCATTCTTCTTGATCGCCGCGAGCATCGTCTCCCGCTTTTTTCGCTCCTTACTCTGCGGGCGAAGCATCAGAAAATACATCACCAATCCGAGCATCAGGAAAAGGATGAGCGGCGAACTCAACAATCCCGGCGGCGCCTGGCCGCCCGGCTGACTGGTCTGCGTTTGCGCCAGGAGCGACAAGAAAGCAATCATTCGGTCTCCTCTGGGGTTTGACGTGCGGCGGCCGTCTCACACTCGGCGACCAGGCGTTCGAACGTGCCGGCCGCCAGACTCTCGCGAATCCGCCGCATCCATCGCTGATAGTACGCGATGTTGTGGAGCGACACCAGTATCGGCCCAAGCATTTCATCCGCCAGAAACAGATGCCGCAGATACCCGCGTGTGAATTGTCGACACGTCGCACAGGGGCAATCCGCCTCCAGGGGCCGCTCGTCCGTCTTGTATTTCGCATTGCGAAGGCGGATGAATCCGTCGTCGACAAATGCGAACGCATTGCGGCCGTTGCGCGTCGGCAGGACGCAGTCAAACATATCAATCCCTGCCGCGACGGCGCGCACGATGTCGATCGGGCGCCCCACGCCCATCAAATAACGCGGCCGATCCGCCGGCATCCGTCCCGCGAACGTTTCCAGAAACCCGGACATTTCTTCCGGGCTCTCGCCGACGGACAAACCGCCCAACGCGTAACCGGGAAATCCGATTTTCACCAGGGCATCCAAACAGCGCGACCGCAAATCGGTATCGAGACCTCCTTGAACGATTCCAAAGAGCGCCTGATCGTCACGCCGCTGGACCGCCTTGCACGCCGCCGCCCAGCGAATCGTCCGATCCACCGCTTCCTGAAGCACCGACGCCGACGCCGGCAACGGCGGACATTGATCGAAGGCCATGATGATGTCCGCGCCGAGCTGTTCCTGTATTTCCATCGCCCTCGCCGGGTCCAGCCGCAGGATCGCCCCGTCGAGATGCGATTGAAACGTGGCCCCCTCGTCGTCCACGCTGCGCAGCGTGGACAGCGAAAATACCTGAAATCCCCCGCTGTCCGTCAGGATCGGTCCGTCCCAGGCCATGAACCGGTGCAGCCCGCCCATCGTAGCAACCACATCGGCGCCGGGGCGCAGGGCGAGGTGATAGGTGTTCGACAGAACGATCGTCGCGCCGGCCTCGCGGAGCTGGTCCGGCGTCAGCCCCTTGACGGTCGCGCGCGTTCCGACCGGCATGAAGACCGGCGTCTCCACGGCGCCGTGCGGCGTTTGCAGGCGGCCGAGCCGGGCCCGGCTGCGCGAATCCGCGGTAACGATTTCAAACGAAAGTGGCGACACGCCGCACTGCCCGTTCAAACAACCCGATGAACGACGAATGGAAAGTGCCACAACAATGGCACTATCGACACGAGGTCTTCCACGATCCGTCGCGACATTCGTCCCAATTATTTCGAACCGCCGCACGACTTGACAAGCCCCGCGGAAGATCGTATAGTAACACGTCTCGGCCCATTTTGGCCGGGCAATGGCGCCGCGATTCGTTTCGCGGTTTTCTAACGCGAAATGAGGGCGCGGCCGTTGATCGAGAGCCTTGGAGGGAATTCAGAGTGGAAACCCATCGTGACGGCGCCAATGGACGGTCCGCAAAATCGGACAAGGGCGTGAAATCGGCCGGGACCAACGGCCAATCCAAGCCATCCAACGGCCGGATCGCGCATGCACCGACCAACGGTCGACACGTGGCCGGCGCCCCGCTTGAAAAACCCGCCGATCTGCCGCTGCCGCCGACGCCGTTTTCCGACGAGGAATTGGCCTACTTCAGACGGCTCCTCATCGAAAAACGCCGCGAATTGGTCGGCGACGTCTCCACCATGGAAAACGAAGCCCTCGGCAAGAACCGCGCCGACGCCTCCGGCGACCTCTCATTAATGCCCATCCACATGGCCGATATAGGCTCGGACAACTACGAACAGGAATTCACCATCGGCCTCATCGCCAACGAACGCGAAACCCTGAAAGAAATCGACGCCGCCATCCAGCGGATCGACAACAAGACCTTCGGCATCTGCCTGGCCACCCACAAACCGATCAGCAAGGCCCGGCTCAAGGCCAAACCATGGGCGAGTCATTGTCTCGAATACAAACGAGCCCAGGAAGAAAACCATCGGCGCTGATCGCCCGCTCGCGTACAATCCCCCCGATGTCCACCCTTGAGCCTACCGAACCCCTGGCCGCCTTCGCTCAACCGCCGCAGGAGCGATGGGCCATCGGCCACGTCGCCAGTCATCTCCGCCTGTGGGGATTCGCCGTCGTCGGTCTCGTCGCCGATCTTTGGAGCAAGGAGTGGGCCTTTCGCCAGCTCTCTCCCCACGAAACGCGAGTCCTCATTCCGAATCTCGCCAGCTTGCAGCTCTCGCTCAACCCCGGCGCGCTATTCGGTCTCGGCGCGGGCTTGGCGCCCATTTTTGTCGGCGCATCGGCCCTGGCGCTGATGTTCGTGCTCTATCTCTTCGCGCATTCAACGACCACGCGCAAGTCGATGCACATCGCCCTCGGCCTTGTCCTCGCCGGCGCCATCGGAAACCTCTACGATCGCACCACGCAATCCGCTTACGTCGCAAACTATTCCGACCGGGCGAGGATCATCGGCAAACTCGTCGAGGAAAACGACCGATTCATCACCCTTGGCGATTTCCCCACGGGTTCGAACGCCCGGCCCTATCCCAGGCCCACCGATCCGCGCTCCGGCCCGCAGCCCGTCGTCCGCGACTTCATCAAGATCGAGGCGCGCGCCGGCAATTTCACCCTCTGGCCCTGGATCTTCAACATCGCCGACGCCCTGCTGGTCGTCGGCGTCGCCATGTTGCTGCTCAACTTCTGGTTCGATCGCAAGCACCTTCCGCAAGACGCCGAACCACAAGCCTAAAGATAGGGCGGGCTCCACGCCGCTTGAGTGGACGGGCACGAATATGGCCGACCATCCTCCACGTCATGAAATCGAAGCCCCGCGCCGTCGCGCGCCGCGATGGTACGTCCGAATGCCGCTCAAATGGGCTGCGTTCGCGCTGGTGACCTTCTTCGTGCTGTTTCCGTATCCAAGGCAGCTCGCGCGAAACCTTTCCCACCTTCGCAACATGCAGGCGATGATCGAGCCTCAGGCCCCCCAGCTCGAAACGCTCCAACACGAGCTTGAACAGCGATTGCAAAAGACCGCCGCGACTCAACCCTCGCTGTTGAAAAATCCGAACGTCGTCCTTCGCCACGTCGAGCGGCTCGTGCTCGATGAAGTCCACTATGAATGGGACTGGAACCTCTGGGGCTCCGCGGATTACATGCCGACGGTCGCGGAAATCTTCGAAAAGGCCAAAGAAACGGATGGCCAGCTTCGCGAGGATTGCGACGGCCGCGCCGTCATCGCCGCCTCCCTGATGAAGCGACTGGGCTACGATGCAACGTTGGTCTCGGACCTGAGCCACGTCTGGGTCAAAACGCCCGAGGGCGAATGGATGGGCCCCGGCGGACAAAAAACGGTGGTCGCCACTCCGGAGGGAAATCGCATCGCCTGGCGAACCCTGCTCGACAACATCCCCATCTGCATTTCGTTCGGGATCCGTGTTTTTCCTTTTTCCCGGGAGTTCATCATCCTCGCCGCCGCCTTCCTTTTATCCTGGCATCGGCGTACGCCCTGGCGCGTCGCCGTCGTCGGACTCATCCTGTTGACGCAGGGATTGCTCTTCATGCGCCTCGGCTACTTCGGGCCCCGGGCCGTCGCGCGCGAAGTTTCCTCATGGCCCTCCTGGGTCGGGTTGATCCACATCGCCATTGGATTTGGGGTTCTCTGGAGCGCGTCCAGCCGCGCCCGGCGAAGTTCGCCTACTTCTTGATCGTCGTTGATGAGTTCGACTCGGAAACCTTTCGGCCCGGCGGGTTGGGATCGATCCCGGGGCGCTGGCCTTCCCAGGTCCCGGTGTTGGCGTCGCGCCACTCCTTGGCCACGACCTTGTCCGCGCCGTCGAAGTGGATCACCACCGACAGGTTGCGATCCTCGTCCTCATACTCCCACTCGCGATCGGAGCGGGTCATGTATTTGTCGCCCAGCGTGTGCCGGACCTCATCCTTGTTGGAAGTACCTTCGACGATGGTGTCGAAGTTCTGCCGCGTCAACTTGTTTTCGGCGCATCCCGTCATGATCGAAAACAGTCCAACGGCGGAAAAGAGAAACAAAGACATCTTGCGCATCGCTCGTCTCCTTGACTACGGTTGCTGTTGGGACCGTGAGTCGATAATTTCCTCGCGGGCGACGTTGAATTCGAATTCGTATTCGTCAAACAACCGCTCGCTGCCGGACGCCTGGAAACTCGCCACCAGCAGGTACTTCTTCTGCGGCGGGATCGGCGACCCTTCCCAGCTCAATTGAAACTCATACGTGGAGGTCACGCGCTCCCAGAACTTCTTCTGATCGGTCACGCTTCGAACCGGCTGCGTCCACGTCTGGATCAGTTGGCCGCGATGATTGCCGATCGCGTTCTTATACGCGTAAAGCTCGAAGATGAACGTGCCGTAGGCCTTGACCGGATCGCCGCCGCTGTCGAGCGGTCGAAGCGACACGCCGATGCCGTCTGGAAACGCGTCGTCATCAAAGCTGCGCGGCTTGGTGAACGGGAGAATCTTGATCGTCCGGGGGCTGTAATAGGCGACAAGATCATCGGTGCTCGGCCCCTCGCTCGAGTCGTCGATCTGTCCCCGGTGGCAGCCGCCGATCAACGCGCCGCCGGCGAGCCAGAGGATCCAGACGCCCTGACGGGCCGATGGGAATACCGTCATCGAGCACATCCCTTGCAATGGCGCCGGCCTTCCGCCGAAGCGGCAGCGATTGTAGCGAGCCGCCTTCGAGCGTCAACGTTGCCGATCGATGTTCTCAAGGCCCCGAAAGCGGCGGCCCAACGATGGTCTTTTCCGCCAGCTCCTTTTGATACTGAGCCCGCAATTGCGGATCGTAAATTCGAAGTTGCGCCGCGAGGTACAGACGCTCGGCCAGTGATTCCATTTCCCGGGCCACCAGCCGCGCTCGATAGGGCCGTTCCAGATGCGGCTTGGCGTCTTCAAACGACACGCCGTCCGCCGGAATCTTCCGCTCCAGCTTCAGCAAATGATACGAACCGGCGGCTTCGAGAAGATTGGAAATCTGTCCCGGCTGAAGCGCAAAGGCCGCCGTGACGAAGACGGGAGGAAAGCTGTCGTCCGACACGGAAATCGGCGGAAGCAGCCCGTCGTTATCGCGCGACGTGGAATTCTGGCTGTATTTCCTGACCAGCGATTCAAAGGACTCACCCTGGTCCAGCCGCTCTTTGATTTGCGCATAATATCGAGGGGCGGGAATCTGGAGATGGCGAACTTCGACCTTCTCTCCGTGAACCCGGTCATATTCCTGGCGAAGCATCGTCTCTGTGATCGTGACGTGCCGTTCAGCAATCGGCCGCAAATACGCCTGACGGCGCATCGCCACCGCCAGCTCCTCCCTTGACACAGCGCGAGTCCGCAGCCAGTTGGCGATCAGCTCCTCGCGCCGCGCCGGCGTCAGCTTGTCCGGATCCTTGCCATCGAACTGATCCGCCTGAAGCGTCAAATCATATTCGCGATCGATGTCCGCCGGCTTGACGTCGATGCCCTGCCGTCGGGCCTCCTGCCGCGAGACTTCGCACAGCACCAGTTGCTGCATCGTCGTGAGCCCGCGGCTCTCCAGAAGGATTCTCACCAACTCCCCGCGATCGATCGGCGACCCGTTGACCATGGCGATCGGATCGCCGCTGCGAACACTCGTTTGTACGGTCGGCGAGGATTCATGCGCTGCGACCGGCTGACTGGTCGTCGATCCGGGGCTCGCTTCCCCGACCAGAAGCTGTTCACGAACCGAGTGCGCGCCTTGACCTCGGCGTTCGCAACCGAAAAAAAGCGGCGTCCCGCTCAAGGCGACGAGGGCACAACAAACTCCGACTTGAAATCGTCTCATGTAATCTCAAACCGCCTCAAAGGGATCGCGATCCGCCCGGCTGACCACCACCGCCACGCCCGGCAACAGCGTTCTCAACTTCGACGCCAGCGGCATCAACACGGGCCGCTCGCTCACGGAATGTCCCAGCGCGATCGCCGCGGCTCCGCATCGCTCGTAACGCAAGGCGTCATGATGACGGATTTCGCCGGTGATGACCACATCGCCTGACCCCAACGATTCGCCGGGAATCTCAAATGGCAACGAACCGGCCGCGCCAACGCAAACATATCCGCGACGAAGCCGCGCGCCGGCCCGCCCGATCCGCATCGCACACGGCGCACGGGTCGTCGTCGCCAGCCGCCTGGCCAGAACTCCCAACGTCACGATCTTGGTAAATCTCCCAACGCGCCCCTGACCCGTCTTCCCGTCGGACAACCCTTCAAGCGGATAAACATCGAACGCCGGTTCCTCATAAGGATGGCTCCGCCGCACCGCCATCGTCACGGCCGCAAGGCGTGTCCGCGGAAAGAGGACCTCCAGCCGTACCTCGTTCACCCGCTCCAACCGCCCTTTGCGCCCGACGACCGGGGCGGTCGATTCACTTCCAAAAAAAGTCCCCACGCCATCGAGGCGATAGCTGCACTTCTCATAGGCGCCGATCCGCCCCGCCCCCGCCGAGAAGACGGACTCCGCCACTCGCTCGACATGCTCCGCCGGAACGAACACCACCAGCTTGCACGAACGCTCCGACAAGGCGGCCGCTTCAAAAGGCCGGACCTCCTCCAACCCCGCGAAACCGGCCAGCACATCGTTCGTCCCGCCCGGCGCGCAGTCGAGCGCCGTGTGCGGGGAATAAACCGCGATACGTTGTGTAAAGGCCTCCGCCGCCAATCCCTCGGTCTGCCGGCGATCCGCGATCATCCGTTTCACCGGTCGAAAAATCGGCGGATGGTACGTCACGATCGCATCGCACCTTCCCCGGATTGCTTCATCGAGCACCGACGGCGTTAGATCGATCGTGAGCAAGACGCGCCCCAGCGGCCAATGCCGCGCGCCCGCGAGCAAACCGACATTGTCCCACTCCGCCGCCGCCCACGTCGGGGCAATCTGCTCCATCGCCTCACAAAGGCTGGCAATATCCTGACGTTTCGGCTTTTTGAGGTTTCGACGTTTCATCCGCCGCACTCTCGCGAAACCAGCTCTTTGTACAACTCCGCCAGGCGTTTCGTCGTCTTCCCCGGCAACCCTTCTCCGACCTGGTGCTTTTCGATCGACGTCACCGGCATGATCTCCAGAACGCTGCCCGTCAGGAAAACTTCGCTCGCCGCCAGCAGCGTCTCGATGTCGATCGATCGCTCTTCCATCGGAATTCCGTTGGCCTGCGCCAATTCAAGAACGGCCTTGCGCACCGTTCCCGGCAGCACCGGCGTATCCAGCGGCGGCGTGAAAATCGTCCCCTCGTGAACGATGAAAACATTGCACACCGACCCTTCCGCCAGCCGGTTCTCCGTCGTGAACCAGAGCGACTCGTTGCAACGCCGATCCGCCGCGTCCTTCATCGCCAAAAGCCGCGGCAAATACGCCAGCGTCTTGTGACCCGCCAATGGATCGAGCCGATTCTGCTTGTACGGGCAGATGCATACCCGCATTCCGCTCTTGTACAACTCCGGCGGATAGGGCCGAACCGCATCGGCGGTAATGAGCGTCGTCGGCGGCATCGGATTTTCTTCCGGCTGCCCCGGCCGCGGGATGCTCCCCGGCGTCAGAACAATCCGCAGCCGCGCGTCCGGCAGCTCGTTGACTTGCAATACGTCGGACACGCCTTGTTGAATCAAATGTTTATCGACGGGAATCTGCATTCCCAGAATCGCCGCCGACTTGATCAACCGCTCCACGTGATCGTCGAACCGCATCACCCGGCCGCGATAGGCGCGCAGCGTCTCAAAGAGTCCCGCCGCATGAGTGAAACCCGCGTCATGAATTGAGATCGTCGCCTCCACGGCCGGGACGACGTGCCCGTTCAAAAAAACCCACTCTTCGCGCTGACTCATCGCAGTACCGGCTCCCGGCTTGGAGCGCCGCCCTCGGCCGCCTCGTGAACGGATCGTCGCGCCTCGGTCTCCTCTTTTAGTCCCAGCGCCGCCAGCATCCCCGCCGCCTTCGCTTCCAACTCGAGATATTCCTCCTCCGGATCGCTGTCCGCGACGATCGCGCCGCCCACCGACAAATCGACGACGCCCTCCGCGACCGTCATCGTGCGAATCGCCAGATTGAGTTGTAGATCGCCGTTCAGGCTGATGTAACCGATCGCCCCGCAGTATGCCCCGCGTGCGTCCGGCTCCAATTCCTGAATGATCTGCATCGCCCGAACCTTCGGCGCGCCGGTGATCGACCCGCCGGGAAACGTCGCCCGCAGCAAATCGATGGCATCCACGTTCTCGCGCAAACGGCCCACGACGGTGGCCGTCCGATGAAAAACCGTCGGGTGCGCCTCGATGGTTCCATCGTCGACGACGCGGACCGAGCCGTAATCGCAGACCCGCCCCAAATCGTTGCGCTCCAGATCGACGATCATGTTCAGCTCGGCCCGGTCCTTGTCGCTCTCGGCCAGCGCCCGCCGCGCAAGTTCATCCGTCGTCGCGATTTCACCGCGCGGCCGAGTCCCTTTGATCGGCCGCGTCACGACCTCCCGGCCTCGAAGCGCCAAAAAAAGTTCCGGGGACGACGACAACACCTGGGTGCCCATCAGATCGAGATACCCCGCAAACGGCGCGGAATTCGTCGCGCAGAGCCGCTCGTAAAGCGAAGGCGCACCACCGTCCAGTCTCGCGCGAAACCGCCGCGCCAGGTTGGCCTGAAATACGTCGCCGGCGCGGATGTACTCCAGGATCTGAGCGACCTTTTTGAAATACGCCGCCCGTCCGTAATTCCATTTGCCGCCGCGCGACACCGCGCTTTCGCGCCCCTTCTCATCCGTGTTGCATCCACGAACGAACCCCTCCATCGTTCGAATGCGATCATCGAAGGTCGGCCTCCGAACTCCGAATCGTTCCGGCAATTCGACGCCCGCTGCCAGCCAACAGCCTTCGCGCCGATCGTGGATCAACACCGTGTCAAAAAGCCCCCAATGCGACAGCGGCAACCGGCCGTCGACGTGTTTCCACCCGGCCGCCGGCTCGACAAACCGCCCCGCCTCATAACCCAGAACGCCGACCCATCCGCCAACAAACGGGAGGTCGCGAATCCCATCGATCGTCATCCAAGGACGGCACAAATCCGCCAGTTCCGCAAACGGATCCACACCCGAATCCGCCGTGACGCAAATCCGCTGCACCGGCTCCCACCCATAAATCGAGTAACGACCGCCGCCGTCGCCGATGCCGTGCGATTCCAGCATCGCCGCGCCCGGCCGGGCGGAGATGGCTCTGCGAAGCGCCTCGACGTTACCGGGCGGTTCGATCGTCCGCGAAAACCAGCGAATCGGCTTTTCATGGGCCATGGGAAAGCAGTATAGCCCTCGACGAATGACCTGTCGCAAGGCTTGAGATGACCGGGTTTTCGTCTATAATGATAAATACTGGGTGGGCAAACGGGGGACTAGTCCGAGGACGATTGCCATGGATACCGATCGCACGGTCCGCGCCGACGTCGCCGTTGTCCCGCGACAACGACAAACTGTTTTGTGGATCATCGCCCTGCTGCTGGCGATCATCGCGACCGCGCTGCTGACGCGCGGCCTGGGCCAACCGCTCCTCACGCGGGCCTTCGCCGATTCCCCCATGGTCGGCGCACGAGGCCTCTTTGCCTTCACCGGCCAGCTCGATAAGAACAGCTACGGCGTGTACATGATGGACGTCGATAATCGTACGCTCTGGTGCTACCAGTACCTCCCCACGACCCGCAAGATGCGGCTCGTCGCGGCACGCTCCTTCGATTTCGACCGCTATCTGGAAGACTATAACTACGACGGCCCGACCAAGGACGAAGTCAAGGCCATGCTCGACGACCAGCGCCGAATCAAGGAACGCCGCGAACGACAAGGCGGCGACGAAAGCGGCGACGAGGCCCTGGGCATCACCGTCCCCGGCATTCCGCCCGCGGCCGGTCAAATGGCCCCGGCAACGAACAAGAAAAGCGACCAGTAATTCAGACCTGAGAGTGGGAATCGGATCATCATGGCGAAGAAAGAATATTGCACGTTTAACGAAGCCTGCGAATTGCTCGGCAAATCTGACGCCGAGGTCAAGGCCATGGTCGCCGACGGCAGCCTCCACGAGCTGCGCGACGCCGGCAAGGTCTTCTTCAAACGCGAGGAGATCACGCGGATTGCCGCCAAGGAAGACAGCAGCATCGTCGATCTCGCCGCCGCCGAAGATATGAGTCCGCAGGTCAGCGGCGAGGGGCAAACGGATACGTTCGCCTCCGCCCTCTCCAGCCTGGCCGACGAATCGTCGAGCCTGGGCATTCTCGATGCGCACACCCCCAGCCCGGGCGTCGAAGAACCTTCGGAAAAGGAAGCCTCGCCGCCCCTGGAGTTGGACGCCGATTCATTCCCCGAAAATCTCCCGGCCGCACCCAAGGAGAAGGAACCGGAAATCGAAATCCCCGAACTCTCCAGCGAGATCGATCTGCTTCCCACCGGTGGAGACTCCGGAATCGGTCTCTCACCGGCGCTGCCGGAAACCAAGGCGCCGGAATCCGCCGATCTCGAAGTCCCGGATCTCGGCCTCTCCGGTTCGAGCATCATCAGCTTGGAAGCCACCGGTCTCGATGAACCGGCGGCGCCGCCGCCCAAACCGGCTGCCAAAGAGCCGGGCAAGACCGGCAAAGTCGGCATCAGCGTCTTCGACGACGACGAATTGAAAATCGACGTCGATCCGATGGGCGAAACGCGAATCTCCTCCGGCGTTCCCGAAATGGAGCCGGTCGGCAGTGGCAGCGGTCTTTTGGATTTGACGCAGGAAAGCGACGACACGAGCCTCGGCGCCGCCTTGCTGGACGTCATCTCTCCCACCGAAGCCGCCGAAACCCAGGACGAAGCCGTCGAAGTCATCGAAGCCGCCGAGACCGTCAGCGACAGCGGCGGAACTCAGACCGTTTCCGAGTCGGATGCCTACCCGACCGCGCCCGTCGCGGCGGCCGGCGCGCCGACGAGCTTCCGACCGATGGCCGCCGCCGCCATGGCCGGCGCGATTCCCATCAACATCACCCTGATCCTCGGTGTCATCAGCCTGGCGCTCGTCGGCCTCGCCACGGCCGCACAGCTCCAGGGCGTCTGGCCCGAGTTTCTATCGCCGATCGCCAAGGACGTTATTCATTACAGCGTCTTCGGCGGTCTCGGCGCGATCGCCCTCGGCACCGGCATCTGGGGCATCCTCGCCGGCCGCAAGTAATCTCGCCGTTGACCCCGATTTAATCCACCGTGACAATTCGACGCGAAACCCGCGCGCGAGTGGCGGAACTGGCAGACGCGCAGGATTTAGGATCCTGTGGGGAAACCCGTGGGGGTTCGAGTCCCCCCTCGCGCACTTCGCCTGTCGGCTTATTGTCGACGCGCCGCCCCACTTCGTAAAAAGAAATGGCCGCCCTGATAGTCGCGGTCAGGACGGCGAGTGGAAGTGGGTGGAGTAGTAAAATGTTCAATCACGAAATTACCCCTTCTGTGTTAGACCTTCGTGTGGAGCATGTGAATTCCGCGCTAGAGTGTCGGCGCCCGTCCGTTGCCTGACATCGCCGGTCCCGCTAAGATTATCCGCCGGTGAAACTTGCGACCCTACCGGACGGTTCGTCTCGGGGCGGATCGCCAAGTCCTATGTGTCCTCGCGTGCTTCAACCTTGATTCGTACCTGACATGACGCACTCGAAGGCATGGCGACAACTTCGCGTCGGAATGATCGCCGCCGACGCCCTGTCGGTCATCCTGACCTACATCCTGGCCGACTTCCTTCGCTGCCGACTGTACATGCACACGGATTGGCCCGAGCTGCTGCCGGGAAAGATCAGCAGCGTCCGCGAAGTTCACGTCAAAATCCTCGCGCTCCTTCCCCTCGGCTGGCCTTTCATCCTCAACTGGCTCGGTTGGTATCAGCTTCGCTGGCGATCCTGGCAGTGGCTCCTGCGTACCAGCGTCGCCGCCAGCGCCTGTCTGTCGCTTCTGATTGCGGGCCTGGCCCTTCTTTTCGCACGCGAGCTTTTTCCCCGGGCCCAAATCGGCTTTGTCATGGGGTTGCTTCCTGCGACCACCCTCGCCGTTCGCGGTATAAACAGCCTGGCGGGACGATGGATCAGTTCCCGACAGCGGCGGCATGTCCTCATTGTCGGAATGGGACGCGACGCCGTTCGACTGCGACGGCTCCTTCGCGCGTCGGCGCTGGGCCGGCCCATGGTCCTCGGACATCTCCGGGGCTTTTGGGAGAAAGACCCGTCGCAGGCCCTGACCGGCGCGGTCCTCGGCGACATCGACCAACTTCGTCCAATATTGGACGGCCAGGTCGTGGACGAGGTCATTTTTTGCGCCCCGCTGGAGGAATTGGTCAGGCTGCAACCTTATATCCGGCTTTGTGAGGAAATCGGCGTCACCGCCGAGGTCCAGGCGGAATCGCTCAGATGCCACTCATCGCCAGAACTGGTGGACTTCCACGGCCTGCCCCTGCTGGCCTACACCCGAGCCGCGCATTCCCCCGAATTGCTCTCGATCAAACGTGCCCTGGATGTCCTATTCGCGGTTATCGGAATCATTGTGACCGCGCCGATAATGACGATATGCGCAATCGCCATCAAGGCCACTTCGCCGGGCCCCGTTTTCTTCCGTCAACGCCGTTCCGGGCTCAACGGGCGGGAATTTCTCATGTTCAAATTCCGCACCATGGAGGCCGAGGCCGAATCGCGACAGGCGGATCTTGCGCACATGAACGAACTCGAAGGCCCCGTCTTCAAGATCGAGAACGATCCACGGATCACCGCGATCGGGCGATTCTTGCGCCGTTGGAGCCTCGACGAACTGCCCCAGCTCTTCAACGTCCTTCGCGGCGATATGTCGCTCGTCGGCCCGCGCCCGCCCCTGCCGTCAGAGGTCGTGCGCTACGATCGTTGGCAGCGCCGACGGTTGAGTATGAGGCCCGGGCTCACTTGCCTGTGGCAGATCAAGGGCCGTCATCGAATCGGTTTCGAGGAATGGATGAAGCTCGACCTCTTCTACATCGACAACTGGTCCCTCAAGTTGGATTTCCTCATCCTCTGTCGTACCATCTCCACCGTCCTTGCGGGGACGGGGGCCTGATGCTTCCCAATCGCGTTTTTTCGGTGAGTCGTAGATGACCGGCCTGTTGAATTCAATGCTCGCGGTCTGGATGGCCTGCTGCTCGCAGACCACGCCCTTGGAGGGGCCGCCCGTGACCGCGACCGAAAAGCCCCTGGCCTCCATGGCCCGCGCGGAGCTTCGCCCCGACAAAACAACGATCCCGGTCGGAAGCGAAGTCATGATTTCGTTCACCATCCAGAACACGACCGACGAACCGGTGAAGCTCGTCGTGCCCGGCGCCCTTGAGGGTCGCTCCCGCCCCGATTGGGGAATGGGGCTGCCGTTGGAGCACATCTTCTCCGCCGTCGACTACAAAGGTCTCGAAGTCGCATCCGAGGAATTCCCCAGGATGGGCGATCGCATCACGCGAAAGCCCGAGTTCCCCATCCCTTCGATCACCCTCGCCCCCTTCGCCTCGGTCGGACTGCGATTCGATGTCTCCCGATTCTATCCCGGTCTTCACCAGGCCGGCGTCTATCAATTGAACTGGAAGCCCTACGGCGGCGCGCTCGAGGCGCCGCCGCTCACGATCACGATTGTCCAATATAAGCAAGTCGTGATGGAGACCGAATACGGCGCCTTGAATATGCAGCTCCTCTACGACAAAGCCCCGCGCCATGTCGCCAACTTCCTCGACCTGATCGACAAACGCTTCTACAACAACAAGACCTTTCACATGGTCTTCAACCACCAGTTCATTCTCGGCGGCTGTCCCGTCGGCGACGGTACGGGCAAACGCCCCGACGGTATCTGCCTCCCTCCCGAATTCAATGACACGCCATTTGAAATCGGCACCGTCGGCATGGCCTTGATCGCCGGCGACCCCAACAGCGGCAGCAGCCAATTCTTCATCTGCCTGTCGCGCCAGCCGGCGTGGGATGGCCGCTACACCGCCTTCGCGCAGATCACCGGACCCCAATCCCTCGCCACCCTCCGCAAACTCGGCGAGGTCCCCACCGACGAAAGCCGCCGCCCCCTCAAGCCGCTCATCATCAAAAGCATAACCGCCGTCGACGCCGCAATGCCCGTGCGATCGGGCTCGTAGCTCGTAAGTGACAATTCGACCTGCTCTTGCAATTCACAATTTGCAATCGGAAACCCCGTATTCCGGCCGTGGCAACCACTCTCATCGAACCGTATAATCGCTTCCGCGAGGAGAAGTCCTTGGCGTCTTGAAATGCTGTGGCCCGGTCTCATGCAATGAGCGGACGTGGGCAACGGGTCAGGCTGGAAACAGAGCAGCCCATCTGCGGCAGCCATGTGCCGTGAGGTGCTGGGCCGCAGCATTTCAAGACGCCGCATCCTGGTTTCGATTTTTCGACGTTTCGACGTTTTATGTCTTACACCGTCCTGGCCCGTAAGTTCCGCAGCCGTACCTTCGACGAGGTCGTGGGCCAGTCCGCCGTGACGACCACGCTGAAGAACGCCATCACCCAGAACCGTGTCCATCACGGCTATCTCTTCTGCGGAACCCGCGGCGTCGGCAAGACCTCCATCGCCCGCATCCTGGCCAAGGCCCTGAATTGCCTCGCCTTCGATGGCCCGACAACGACCCCCTGCGGAAAATGCGACTCCTGCGAGATGATCGCCCGCGGCGAGGACATGGACGTCGTCGAGATCGACGCGGCCAGCAACACCGGCGTCGATCACATCCGCGAGCTGCGCAGCAACGCCGTCTTCCGCCCGACGCGCAGCCGCTTCAAGATTTACATTATCGACGAAGTCCACATGCTCAGCGCCGGCGCCTTCAACGCCCTGCTCAAGACACTCGAAGAGCCGCCGGCCCACGTCAAATTCATCCTCGCAACGACCGAATCGCAAAAAGTCCCCGCGACGATCCTGAGCCGCGTGCAGCGATTCGACTTCAAGTCGATCGCCCCCGCCGAAATCGCCGAGCAAATGACCAAAATCTGTGCCGACGAAGGCGTCGAAGCCGAGCCCGAAGCGATCAAACGACTCGCCCGGCTGGCCAACGGATCGATGCGCGACGGACTGTCGCTGCTCGACCAGGTCATGTCCATGGGCGGCTCGAAGGTCACGTTGCAGATCGTTAACGAGATCCTCCCCGCCGCGCACGACGAACTCTTCGCCGCGATGATCGACAAGCTCGCCGCCCAGGACGCCGCCGGTGCGCTCGCCGTCGTCGATCAAAGCCTCGCCCAGGGCCACGCCCTCGATCACTGGTGTTCCCTGCTCATCTCGCAAATCCGCGACCTCATGATGCTGCGGCTGTGCGGTGAAGATACCGATCTCGTGGACGTCCCCGCGGGTCTGCGTTCGCAACTCAACGAGCAATGCAGGAAGTTTGACGGCGGCGCGTACGTGTACATGATCACCGTGCTGGAAGAACTGCGCCGCAGCGTCAAATCCAGCGGCAGCGGACGCGCCCTGGTCGAGGCCGCCATCGTCCGGTTGGCCGAGGCCGCGAACTTCTCATCCATCGAATCGCTCCTGGCCCACGTCGAAGGCGGCGGGCCAACAGACGCTCGCCCCCCCGTCGGTTCAGCGTCGCCGACTGCCCGCGCGGCGATGTCGCAACCGGTAGCCAGGACCTCGCCGACGCCGACACCCCCGAGAAGCGCACCGGCCCCGAAGCCTCCTGAAAAAAAACGCGGTCCCACCGCCTCCGCGGAACCGCCGCCGGTGACCAGACGAATGACGCAGGCCGACATCAAAGCCGCCAGCGCGGAACCGATGGTCAAAGCGGCCCTCGATGTCTTCGGCGGTCAAATCATTCACGTGCAGCGCGAAGGCGGAGATCGCTTAAGCCCGACCCCCTCGACGGAAGACTAGAATCACACCAAGGAGTTTCACATGTTCGGATCACTCGGCGATCTGGCCGGCATCATGAAGCAGGCCAAACAGATGCAATCGAAAATGAAGGAGATGCAGGAAGCGATGGCCCATGCCCGCTTCGAGGCGGACAGCGGCGCCGGCGCCGTCACCGCGACCGTCAGCGGCAAGCTCGAACTCGTCGGACTAAAGATCAACCCGTCTGCAATCGAGTCCGGCGACGTGGAGATGCTCGAAGACCTCATCAAATCCGCCGTCGCCGCCGCCCAGCGAAAGGCCAACGAAGGCGCGAAGGAACAAATGCAACAAATGACCGGCGGCCTCAATTTACCGGGCATGGAAGGCTTGCTCAGTGGGCAATGAGAATGATGAATAGCGAATGGCGAATAGCGAAGGGTACCATTCCACGCGGGCGGGCGATGGCAAAATTTTCGCTATTCGCCATTCGCTATTCGCTATTCAATTCTTGGGGGTCGTAAGCCTTGGCGGATCCCACCCCATCTTCCCTCACGCGCCTCATGGCCGAGTTCGAAAAACTCCCGGGCATCGGCCCGCGCAGCGCCGAGCGACTCGCTTTTCACATTCTGAAATCGGACAAGGACAAAGCCCTCGCCCTTGCCGGCGCGATCCGCGAGGTCAAGGAAAACGTCCGCCACTGCAAAATCTGCTACAACCTGACGGAGACGGACCCGTGCGCGATCTGTGCCGATGCGCGGCGCGATCACGCGATCATCTTCGTCGTTGAGCAACCCAAGGACGTGCTACTGCTGGAGGCGACGGGCCTGATCCGCGGATGCTATCACGTCCTGCTCGGCCACATCGCCCCGCTCGACGGCATCGAGCCGGGTGACTTGACGATCGACGCGCTCGTCGCGCGGGTGAAAGCGGGCGGCATCCGCGAGGTCGTCCTCGCCACGAACCCGACGCTCGAAGGCGAAGGCACCGCACTGCACATCAAGAGCGTTTTGGCTTCACACAAGGTCCAAGTCACCCGCCTCGCCCGCGGCCTGCCCACAGGTTCCCAAATCGAATACGCGACCAAGGCCGTCCTCCAGGACGCCATCGAAGGACGTAGTGGCTTCTGATCCTGAACATCAGGAGAATTCCGGAAAGAAGGCACCCTCCCTAGCAAATCCCATGCCTAACCGCCCCTTTTATTAGTCCGATACCAAAAAAGGCTATATAATTCTCTTGAGCAGGCGATCGGCCGATCCGAAGTAAACGTGCAGGTTCGGTCGTAACCCGCTGATTTTAAGTAAGTTAAAGAGTAGCGAATGTCGCAATACCTCTCCATGCTCCCCTCCCAGCAGATGCGGCTTGAGCAGCGGCTCACGCCTCAACTGATCCAGTCCATGGAGATTCTCCAACTCCCGCTCCTGGCACTCGAAGCCAAGGTCCGCGAGGAAATGGAGTCCAACCCCGTCCTCGAAGAACTCGAACCGGAAATCACCGAAACGGAAAAGACGCCGCGCGAAGATTTGCCCAACACCGAGTCCAACAACGCCGAGGCCGAGGGCTTCGAACGTCTCGAACGCATGTCCCGCGAAATGGAGTTCGACCCCGGCGACATCCCCTTCGGTCGCGGCGGCTCCGGTGGAGGAATGAACGGCGATCGCGACTCCAAGCTCGACGCCATGGCCAACACCGCCTCGCGCGGAGAATGCCTGCGCGATCAACTCCTCAAGCAATGGTCGCTGATCGAGGCCAGGCCCGAAATCAAGGAAGCCGGCGAGGCGATCATCGACTGGATGGACGAAGACGGCTACCTCCGTACCGAAGAAGAGCATCATCCCCAGCGCGACAACGGCGACACGCCCGAAGCCACGCCTCTCATTATCCATCGAACGCCCGATCAACAGGCGAAACTCATGGAGCAGATTGGCCGCTCGCGCACGCCGCCACTGGACACGTCGAACCTCGAAATCGCGCTCTCGCTCGTGCAAACGCTCGAACCCATCGGCGTCGGGGCCCGCGATCTCTCCGAATGCCTCCTCATCCAGCTCCGCGCCAAGCAGGACGCCAATCCCGAAGGGCCTGAATCCAATCCCCTCTGCGAGGAACTCGTCCGCAACCATCTCGCCGATCTGGCGAAAAATCTCTATCCCGCCGTCGCCAAGGCGACGAAGGCCTCGATCGAAGACATTAAGGAAGCGCTTAAGGTGATCGGGCGACTGAATCACCACCCTGGCCTGCTCGTCCAGCCGACGAATGTGCCGCGCATCTCGCCGGACATCATCGTGGACTACGCCGACGAAGGCGACGGCTACACCCTGCGGCTGGCCCGCGGCAACAGCCCGCGCCTGCGGATCTCCGCCCAGTATCGCCAGATGCTCCAGGACAAATCAACGGACAAGACCACGCGAGACTTCATCAAGGGCCGCATCGAATCGGCCAGCGTCCTCAAGGATGCGATTGAGTATCGCCGCCAGCGGCTGCTGCAAATCGGCCAGATTCTGCTCGACCGGCAGCGCGAATTTTTCGATTTCGGCCCGCAATTCCTCAAGGTCCTCCGCATGCGCGACCTCGCCGAGGAACTCGGCTGCGACCCCTCGACCATCAGCCGCACCGTCGACGGAAAATACATCCAGACGCCGCGAGGTCTCTACCCGCTTCGACAATTCTTCGCCGGCGGACAGACCGACGCGTCGGGCGAAGACGTCACCTGGGACAGCATGAAGGCCAAGGTCAAGGAAATCATCGACGCCGAGGACAAAAGCCGGCCGCTCTCCGACGACGAGATTGTGAAAATTTACAACCAGACGGCGAAGATCCCGGTCGCCCGCCGGACCGTCGCCAAGTACCGCCAGAAACTCGGCATTCCTTCCCATCGAGAGCGACGAGTGTATTGATCCCCCGCTGTTTCAATCTGCAGTGCCTGTTGTGCCCGACCCTTCTGGCGATCGGCGCATGCGGGCAACCCGCTTCAACGCCGCAAACACCGCTCGACGACGTCCGAATCTACAAGCTCACCGAAAAACAGCTCGACGCCTACCTGGCCCGCCTCGCGCGAAAAGAACCGGACTATCTCAAGCGGATCGCCGTCATCGCCCAAGCAACCATCGGCCAGCCCTACCGTCTCGGTCCCCTCGGCGAGTTTCCCTACGAACTGCGCGATCCCGATCCGCTCTACTGCCTGAGCGCGAGTGATTGCGTCACCTTCGTCGAGCAAACGCTGGCCATGGCCCTCTCCCATGACTGGCCCTCCTTTTTTCACACCCTCCAGCGAATTCGCTACAAAGACGCCCGCATCGGCATCCTCACCCGCAACCACTTCACCGAGGCCGACTGGAACCGCAACAACGCCTGGCTGCTGGACGATCTCACCAAGAATCTCCCTGGCGCCATTCCCTTCCACGTCTGCGTCAAGCGCGCCGCCTTCTTCAAACAGTTCAAGATCGAGGTTTCACCCGGCATCGAGGAATTCGACGACGTTCAAGTCCCCCGCGACCGCCTGGCATCGATTCTTCCCCAACTGCGCGACGCCGACATCATCGAATTCGTCCGAACGACGAAAGGCCAGCCCTACGTCGGTCACCTCGGCTTCGTCTTCCACGACACTGCCGGAAAAACGACGCTTCTCCACGCCACCAAGCCGACCGTCCGCGAAGTGCCGCTCGAAGACTACGTGAAGAACCACGAAAACATCACGGGCTTCAAATTCCTCCGGCTGCGCCCGGACGCCGCGAGTTCACCATGAACCCCGCCATCGGCATCCTGATTGGCGGTCATAGCCGGCGCATGGGCACGCCGAAGGCGCTGATCCCCATCGACGGCTCGACGCTACTCGAACGCACCGTCGCAACAGCGAGTTCGATCACTGACGACATTCTCCTCCTCGGTCAGCCACCGTTCGATCTACCAACGTCAGTCAATTTACTGACGATCGTGCCGGACCATCATCCCCACACCGGCCCCATCGGCGGTCTCGAATCGCTCCTGATCTCGCGACCGAACGCCCACTGCATCCTCCTCGCCTGCGACATGCCATACCTGTCGGTGGATTTGTTGAAACGACTAATCGAGCCCAACGATGGGCTCGATGCCGTCGTCTGCACAACGACGACCGAGCCCGCTTGCCATCCGTGCTGCGCCCTCTACAAACAATCGTCTCTGCCGGCCGTTCAAGCCGCCCTCCAGGCGCGGTCTTACGGTATGATCGATCTGCTCAGCCGCCTCCGCGTCCGCCGCATCGAACTCACCGGCGACGAACCCCGCTGGGTCGAGAACTGGAACGAACCGCAAGACGTGTGTTAGAGCGGCAATTACACGACTGTAGCGTCACCCCTTGTGGGTGACGACGTTTTCACGCCGACGATGACATCGTCGTGCACGAATCGTAGCGGCCGGCGCCCCAGCCGGCCGTGGAACGTGACAAGAGCCGCCCTTATTGGTGGCCCACAGGAAATCGCAATAAGCGCTAGAGTCCATCATGCTCATCGGCATCCTCTCTGACAGCCACGGCGACGCCGTCACCACCGCCACCGCCGTCCGTCTCCTCGAGCAGCGCGGCGCAAAGCACCTCGTCCATTGCGGCGACATTTGCGGCGAACCCGTCCTCGACGAACTCACCGGTCACCACGCCACCTTCGTCTGGGGCAATTGCGATTCTCCCGCCCCGCACATGCGAAAATACGTCCAGTCGCTCGGCCTCCCCTGGCCCGAACCGCCCGTCATCCTCGAACTGGCCGGCAAACGCATCGCCGTCTTCCACGGTCACGAGCGCGCCTTCGCCTCCGCCGCCGACCGCAACGACCTCGACTACGTCCTCTACGGCCACACCCACAAATACGCCGACCGCCGCATCGGCCGCACCCGCTTCATCAACCCCGGCGCGCTATACCGCGCACGGATCAAGACCGTGGCCCTGCTGAATCTCAAGAATGACAGACTTGATTTCCTACAATTGGAAACCGGCGAAACAATCCCCGTCGATTAGGTAGGGAGGGCGAGGCTCCCGCCGAGCCAACTCGCCCTCCCAGGCAAATTCCTACGACAAATTTCGACTTCCCGACAACGACACAATTCGCGGGTAAGAACGGTCTACGGACCCATCGCCGCCCCCCGCACTGGCAGCCCAAGCTCTTGCAGCTTCGCGATCATCGCCGAAAACTGCGCATCCATCGGCGTCTCGCACGACGGCCCCCAGTACTGCTCGGCGGACCATTCGTAAAACCCTCTGGAGCACAGCCGCCCTCGGCGGTGGACCCCTCCCCAGCATCACCGCCGCTCAACATAGACTAACCGCCACCCATCGGGCTCTCTTCCTCGCACTCGTCGGGCACGCCGTCGGTATCCGCGTCGGCGCTGATCTCCGCCGCGATGTCGCAGGCGTCGGGGATGCCGTTGCTGTTGCAATCGCCGCACGCCGGGTCGCTCGCGCACGAAGCGATGTCGCACTCGTCCGGCACCCCGTTCGTGTTGCAGTCCAGACTTCCGCCCATGCCCGGCGGAATCGCCAGATCGCACTCATCCGGCCAGCCATTGCCGTGGTAGTCCGGGCTCACCCACTCGTCCCCGTCCGGACCCGGTCTCGGCGAACGAGATCACGAGGCCTTTCTGCTCCGATCATGAATGTAAATAATTCAACCTGACACCTTTTTTGCCCTCAGGTTGAATTATTGACATTCGTGATCGGTAACTGTTTACCGTCTTGCGGCAGCATTGAAGTCTGAGGGTTTCAAGAAGAAGGGCATCTTTCCTGACCAGTTTCCGCGAAGCAGTGTTTTGATGGTGGCGAGCACGTCGCGGCCCTGTTGTTGAGCGGTG
>CAYPXR010000064.1:0-58275 GCA_964414585.1 uncultured Planctomycetaceae bacterium | reverse complement strand
AATAGTAATTCCAATTCGCATCGCTCTTCAAATTCCCGTCGGCGTCGTAGGTCGGCTCCTCGCACACCGGCGGAAGCGGCGGTGGGCAAATCTCCGTGTACTGGTTCAAGTTGTTCGATGTGTAGGACGTGGCATCATCGTTGCCGTTGGCGTGCGTCAGGCGGTTGCCGATCGGATCGTAGTCGTACACGCGCCGCCGAGAGACTGTCTCGCTACCGGGGTTCTGCAAATCGCTGCCTGCGTATGTGTGTGCATCCTTCAACTCATTCCTCGCGTTGTACGTGTACAACTCCTGATGATCGCCGGTCCCGCCGGAAAACGCCGAGCCGGTCCGCACCACGCTCGTCCGCCGGGCCAGGCTGTCGTTCTGGTACTCGTACTTCGAGATCGTGCTCACCGGCGGGACGCCGATGCTCCCCGATACGTTCTCGACGGACGCGATCAGGTCGCGCTGCGTTTCATAGCTCTTGATCGTCGATGCGATCACGTCGCCTCCGCTGTCCTTGATTTCCACCTTGGCGATCAGGTCGCTCACCGGTTGGCCGCTCCCGTTCACGATCCGCCCATACTCCGCCTTCCCGCCCGACGGCAGGCCCGGGCCGGTCACGCTCTGGATCCGCCCCAGGGAATCATAGCCGTAAGTGGTGTTGTACCAGCCCGTCGAATTGCCCGAACTCGGCCCCACCCCCAGGCTCGCCGAGCGCCCCGTCAACAGACCGTTGGAGGCGTTGGTGCTGGTCTGGTACGTCGGCGTCAGCACGTAATCCAGCTCCGGCCCGCTCAGTGACGACCCGTCCACCGTCTCGCTGGTCAACTGCACACCGCTGTACGCGAAGGTATGCACGGTATAGTCCAAATCCGTCGCTGTCTTCACTCGGCCCAGTCGATCATAGGTGAACGACATGCCCGGCGTCGAGGGACCGTAGCCGACCTCCAATAGATCGCCGGTCACGCCATCGTATTCATATTCGGTATAGCTGCCGATTCCCTCGCCCCGCGCCCAATAGGCGTGAGTCGGGCCCGCGTTTGTCAGGTGATTAGCTTGCTGCGCCTGGCCCCGGCGATCCAAGAACGCATCCTTCTGGACGATTCCGGGACCATCAAGTATCTCTCCGAGGCCCCGTTGAGGCGGATATTTCTGGAGGCGGACCACCGCCGTCAGATCGAAATGTTTGACGCGATCGTCGATCGCATCCAGAAGAAGCCAAGGGCCGGAGCCCACCCCATCGCCAAATCAGTGGCAAATCGCGTTAACTGAAAATCGCCCTCCGACCGCCCAATCAGAGAGGAATTGGCCCAAAGTCGTCCGTCCGCGCGACGCCGGTGACGCGCGACGGTGGCGATGATTGACCACGAGAGGAACACGCGCTGTGTGGCCGGGTTTACAAGTCTCGACCCGTTGGTCAGATACGGCAATCACGCGCGAGGTTTTCTGCCAATATCCGTGTTAACTACATGGGTGGTCGTGGCCTAGGAAGAGGGAAGACCTCCCCGAGTAGGATTCGAACCTACAACCTACCGGTTAACAGCCGGCCGCTCTACCGTTGAGCTATCGGGGAATCAAGTTGTTCGAGCCAAGTAGAATAAACCCACTCCCGGCATACTGTCCAGCCGACCGATGCCGGCCGTGCACGACCGGCCCCATCGGGCTTCGACGACTGCGATTATAGGCATCGGCAGCGCAAGCGTCCCGCTTCAACGAAAACAGCCGAATCGGCCCCACCAGGGAGGAGGCCCTTCCGGCCCCTGGCGACCGATGGTCGTTTCATCTTGGACCCGGGTGGGTGATTTTCGCAGCACTATTTGCCCGGGCTTCTTGATGCGACCTAATTCGTGCGTAGAGCTGCGGTCTCTATTTTTCAAACTCCCGGTACCAATTTTCGACCACGGTGATGCGACCGGATTCGAGTTTCGGCGTCAGATCTCTAACGCCCAGGATCCGATTCCCATCGGAGGATACGCTCCATCCCCTTCGGAGGCTGATTTCCACGTCGGAGCCGCTGAAAAGCTTTCGGGGTTTGGTGAGCTTCAACCCCGGCTCGGTCGTGACGCCCACACACATCACGTCTGCATTATCTGTCCGGTCAGAATCGTAGAACAACTCATTTCCCCGCTGATTCCAGCGCGGTGTCGTTCCACCAGAGAAACTAACCTGCCACTTGCCATCCCCGGATGGAAACTTCGTCAAATACACTTCGTCGCGGCCCGTCTCATCCGACACGTAAGCGAGCCAGTTGCCTCCCGGCCGAAAGGTCGGTTCCTGTTCCGTCGCCCTGGTGGTCAGCAGGGGCCGCCCCGCACCGCCCTCCTGCAAATCGTGGTAGAAGATGTCGAACGATTTGTCGACACGGCGTTCAACGGCCATATAGCGATGGTCGGGCGAGATCGTCGTCGAATCCCAGTCGATCAGGACTTCAGGAGGATCCGACCCGACAACCAAACGGGCATAAGTCTTGCGGCGAGCCGAATAGGCCAGGCGAGTATTGGTCAACCACCCCGATATCCAACTGGCGCCCTTTTCGACCGTCAACGGCCTTCCGGTTCCGCTTGCCAATTCGTATACCCAGATCTGCGGAGTGCCGGCCTCGTTCGCAAACGCGGCCACTCTCGCATCGTCCGGCGACAGGACTGGTTGGTCGATTCCCTGTTGGGGTAGTCCGACGACTTCCGTGATGACGCCCTTTTGGTCGACCCAGACCAGTTGGCCCACGCTGCCATACGTGCTCGACGCATACACCAACGTACCGTCGGTCGACGCGGACGGGATTTCGGCCGATTCGGCGACGAGAAACGACGGTCCGGTGATCTGATGAGTTTCCAGGGAGAATGGTGCCGCCCAGATCGTGCCAGTCGTCTGCACGCGTCCGTAAAGAATGTGTCCTTTTGCGTACACGGGCTCAAGGATTTTTTCGTTCGGGTGCTCAATTACCAATTCGAATGTATCATTTCGAACCAGAACAATTGAATCGGGTTCGCCTCCTACGCGGTGCAGTACGCTCAGGACACCGGATCCGTCGGGAAGCGCACTGGCGTTGTGAAAATCCTGGACCCGGTCGGGGTCGCCAGTGAACATCGCCCGAGGTTCACCACCACTTGCCGGCACCTCCCAGAACGGACCTCCCCAGGCCGCCGTGAAAATCACGCGACCATCCCGCATCCAGGCGACGCCGCCCGCGGATTCGAGCATTCTGGGCGTGACACAGATCATTGCACGTGCGCCGCCGACCGCAGGCATCCGCCACAGTCGCGATCCATCATGAAAGCCCACCTGCGTGCTGTCCGGCGACCAGAATGGCAGATTCGCCCCTGTCGTACCGGACAATTCGATGGCATTGACGTCGCTCAGCGATCGCACCCAGAGGCTTCCCTTGCTGCTGTACAGGATGCGACGCCCGTCGGGCGAGATGACCGGTGAGTATCCTTCGTCGCGGCGAAGACCATCGACCTGAATCTCAAGCTTCCGCAGTTCCGCCGGCGGCGTCGGAGCGGGCGTGGGCTTTAGATTCCAGGTCGCAATTGCCGCGAACGTCGCAAAAATCAGGATCGCGGCAATCGTTCCCACCTTCGCGCCACGCGACGCACGCCCGGTCAGCGATGCGGCCTCGATGCCCATCGACGAATTCGTTGGATCGGCAAGGGTCGCTTCGATTTCAATCCTTGCGTCGGAAATATCATGCAGGCGTTTTTTCCGATCCTTGGCAAGGCAACGCCGAAGAACAAGTTGAATGGTTGGCGGCGTGCCCGGTGGCAGGGCGTTCCAATCCGGCTCACGATGCATGATCGCCCCCAGCGAATCGCTCGCCGTCTCACCACGAAACAACATGAGGCCCGTCAGGCATTCGTAAAGAACGCAACCGAAAGACCAGATATCCGATTGTTTGTCCATCGGCCGCCCGCGAGCCTGCTCGGGTGACATGTACGGCGCCGTGCCAAGCACGACGCCCGGCTGAGTGTAGTCGGCGGTAATGGTCGGAGAATGTGCGACGACGGTGGGAGAATCTTGAGCGGCGTTCGTTTCCGCGGAGTCGTTCTGCATGGCCCTCGCCAGGCCGAAATCGAGCACCTTGACGGCACCATCGGGCCGAATCATGACGTTTCCGGGCTTGAGGTCTCTGTGGATGACGCCCTTTTTGTGCGCGGCCTCCAACGCCTCGGCGATTTGCCGGGCAGCTTCCAGCGCTTCATCGAGCGGCAGCGCTCCGCGTTTCAGTCGCGACGACAGCGTTTCGCCCTCAACATATTCAAGCACCAGGAAGCTGCTTCCGGCCGATTCCTCGAACCCGTAAATCTGAGCGACACCGGGGTGATTGAGCGACGCGAGCAACTTCGCTTCCCGTTGAAAGCGTAGTAAGCGTTCTTTGTCGTGCGCCATCATCTCAGGCAGCACCTTGATGGCCACGTCTCGGTCCAGCTTTACATCGCGCGCCCGATAGACCTCGCCCATCCCCCCGCGGCCAAGCAGAGAGACGACTTGATATGGACCTACTTTCGCTCCGGAGTCCATGCGCATAGCATCACTGTGACTTGGAATTACCGAAACAGGCTGGGTGCGATTCTACCGTGGGGCAAATATCAAAACCACTTCCCGTAGGGCGTCGCACCAACGAAAAGATTCACGTAACCAGTGGTTCCGGCTATAATTGGGTGCCTTGCCGCCGTAGCTCAGTTGGTAGAGCAGCGGTTTTGTAAACCGCAGGTCATCGGTTCGAGTCCGATCGGCGGCTGTCTCTTACCTCTTGAAACAGGCTGACGTTGGCGCGAGACGAGTTTGCGAAAGTCAACACCCGGAATCGCTAGTGCGTCACTTTTGCGTCACTCTGCAGAGCCAGAGCGCCGGCCCCGGCCGTTGTCACGGCTTGTCGGACGCGTTCTTTCTGGTCGGCGGTGTCGGCGCTGTAGAACTTTTGGGTCGTCGATACGTTGCTGTGACCGGCCAGTTTCATGACCGTTTGCATGTTGGCATTCTTGGACCAGTTCGTGATAGCCGTTCTTCTCAGGTCGTGCATGCCGATCGTGGGCTTGCCCTTCTCGTTCAGGAGCGATTTGATTCCTGTGATCGCCGCGGCCTGGATCACCAGTTGGCGGAAGGACCGGTGGAAGTTGATCAAGGTCTCCAGGCCGTCCATTCGAACACCCGTCTCCTGTGCAGCCTTGACGGTTTCGAAACGCGCCCGCGGAAGGAACACATAGGCGTAGGCGCCTGATCGAGAAAGGGCTTCAGATGCAACCGCACAAGTGCGCGGGCCTCCGTCCTTTTTTCTTCCTTCCACAGCAACTTCAGTTTATGCACCACGAGCAATCCATAACCCCCGAGCGTCCCAATCGCGAGATTCGGATTACCGGCGTCCCACACTGATTTTCCGATCCTTAGTGCATGAGCTGCTTCGGGAGGAAACGACTCCAGGTGCAGCGATGGGGCAATTACCCGATCGATTTCATCGGACCTGTTGATGCCTCGGCAGAGCAGATTGATTGGCACATTTGTGAATACATGGGAGACGGGAGTGATTACGCCATCTTTCTTGTCTCCACCACGTCACAGGCGTGCTACTATGATTTCGATCACCTTGCGCGATTCTCAATCGTGGGCTCCGACGCTCCCCCGCCAACATCATCTCTCCAAATCACTTCGGGCATGTGCCGTCGTGTATTCGACTAACGGCGCGAAGCAGTATTCCGAAATCCGCAACCTGGCAGCCAAGATGTTCCGCAATCCGCTTGCAGATACCGTAAGGTTGATCGATCGGATCAGGGCGATGAAGGAAGTGCCGGACAGCTACAAGCAGAGAATTCACACTGACTTTGATCCGGTCGCTGGTCGCCCCTACATGGACATGAGAAGCGTGATGGCCGCAAGGCTTTTGACGTTGAATGCCAATCCAAGGGTCCGCCAGTGGTGCAGCCAAAAGAAATCGCAATTGCTGAAGCAGGCACTTTCACGTTTTGATCGCGCGATGATCAATCGCCTATTCTGAGTGCACGTGCATCACTATCGGAACCGCTGTTTGACGTATTCCTGTGTTTGACTGGCTGTGAGCTCCGTTGTTGACGGGCCAGTGCGGACGTAAAACCGCTCAACGTCGCCATCTTTGACGAACACGGAGGACGCCGCGTTGCCGCATCGAATAATCAGCACGCGGCTACCTTCGTAATCCTCGAAATGGACGTGCATCCGCGTCATCGCCTGTGGCCCCATCCGGCTCTTGACGATGTTTACGAGGTGCAGGCTCATCTTGTCTTCGTTCGGAAATCCATCAACGTCAATCCCCAAAGGACTACCGTCGTCGCTCACGCCAATGATCAGAGTCCCACCGTTTGTATTCAGAAATCCGGCCAGCGTTTTCAGGACGGCAAGCTCAATGCGAGGGTCTTGACTGCGAGTGTGCAAGTTCGTCCGAAGAGTGGACTTAAACTCTACGACCTCCGACTCCCCGTTTACGACCAGCGTGCTCAGATCGAACTTCTCGTGGCCTGTTACCTCGCCCACCTCTGCTGTCAACGTCTTGTAACCTTCGGCAATAATCTTCGCTATAAGCTCCCGTCGCTTCTCCAGGAATTCACGATAGTCAAGATGCTCCCAGTTATTGGGTAACGCGTGCCAATGATACATGCGAGCCAGCTCATCCTCTGCGAACCTCGCTTTCATTGCAGGGAGGTACTGCGCTGGGGCCTGATCGGAGATCTTGGAGTTGTCTCCCCATTCCACGAGGGCGTAGTTAGCGATTTGGTTGGTGTCGCGCGTCTCCGTGATGCTGAGCGTTTTCAAATACCCTTTCGCGAACAGATGGTGCCTTTCGGCAGGGGAACGATGTGCGTGAGCGGCTGGATCGAGCAGTTCCGCTACGCGCACCTTCGAGAACAACGCCCGGGCATCAAGCAGGACCAGCGCGGCATGGTACGCGAACAACGAAGGACTTCTGGGAGACGATGTCGCCAGGTCATTCGGAAGCGTCACACCCCAAAAATCGTCTGTCAGGGTGATATCACAGACGTTTTGCAAAATGCTTAGAAACTCATCCCCATCTGTGACGCCACGAAAACGCGCCAAATCAAATTCCATGGCGGATTCTGGCGATCCTGTGAACCGGCCAGTTACGCTTGACATGAAGAACCATCGCGAGATCACTCGGCGCAGTCTGAACTCATCAATCAGGTATTCCGTCCGACCGATCAGGTACAAGGTGTAAGAGAACAGCAAGTTGCTCTCAGAGCTAATCATCTTGCTTCCGCGGAAGCCGGCCTGCCGAATGCAATTCATGAAATCGTGCCAGTATTGCAAATTCAGCGTTCGCGTCTGGGCTTTTTTCAGGGCATCGAATTGCTGGACTCGTCGCTCATCGCTGAACTCCTCTGTCTCCAAGTCTTTTCCTCGCAGGATCGAGTAAACGTAGCGAAGGCGGGCTCGTTTGAACGCCACTCCCACGTTCACACGCAGAAGTTGATCAGGGGCAGGCTCTATGAAGTAGTTGAATGGCGAGGGAACATCTTTACTGGGTCGCCGCGAGTGACGGCAGAAATCCTCTAACTCCGCCCGGCCCTCATCCCAAAACACCGACATCAACGTCAGGATGAAGTCCGCCTGATTGAGCGGTGTCCCCTTGCTGTTGATGCGTACAAACACATCCGACACATCCTCCTCGGAAATGCCTGCGAACAGTTCGAGCGCGGTGAACGGAAAGCTCAAAAGTCCCTGGAGCTTCAGGATCGCGTCCTCTATCGCAGACTCTTCGGCGTCTGTGGTTTGCCGAGTTGCTTTCAGTTTCGCCGAGTAATCCCTGATGATCTGGGTAATCTTCGTGTCGCCACTCCAGAGCACCGATATGTCCGGGATGTAGGCCGCATCACGCTGGATCGCAGCATCCGCGACTTCGAACTTCTCTTCAAGAGGATTGAAGGCAATCCGAATGCGTTCGTGCTCGTAGTTCTCACGAACCACAGGAATTCCTTTGACCACCGCGTACAGAGAGGTCAAGCGCTGTTGGCCATCCACGATGACAAGACGTGGAGCCTTCTGTTTTGTGTCAGTTCCAATGGAGCGAGAGTCATCCGCCAGGCCGTTCTGCCAGAATAGCAGGTAACCAACTGGATACCCTTTGTACATTGAATCAAAGAGGTCGCGAACCTTCGCGTTCTTCCACACAAAGGGCCGTTGGATATTCGGCAGGCCGATCTCGCCGAGAGCGATAAACTTGGCTAGTCCGCCCAAATCGTAATCCACCTTAGTAAAAACAGTTTCGCTCATACAATAAGTTTCCTATTCATTAGGCGCAGCGAGTGACCCTTCAGCCTAGAGCCGCATCCGAGCATCTTATCGATTTCGCACCTATGACAGAAGGCCGCCCAGAGTTGCGATGTTGCCTCATCTTGGCTCCCCACCCGAAGCGGCCACGATGCTCCGTCCCTGCCCGCCGCGCTCGCCCTCCTGTCCTCCGTCGTCCTCTTTGCACCACGCCGTCGGCGTTCATTAGCGCTACCCGAATCATCTCAAGACGCAGTTGCGCGCTGGGGATTTTTTTGGGGGGCTGTGATCGCTTGACCATGGTGATCTTGGTGATTATGCTGTACTGAGTTAACGCCTTGTCGTTACTGCACTTCGCCCTAATTCCGGTAGGCAGCGGAGGTTGCCAAAATCGGGATTAGAACACGCATAACCTGAAGGCCCATCCTAGATTTATTCATCGGTCGGAGGCTTTGAAGCGAACCCCCCGTCGATACTTTTCCGGAGTCATTCCGGTGTGTAGCGTGAACATGTGTGAAAACCAATTGGGATGTGCATAGCCGGCGTCATGCGCAATGCGCTTGATCTGGTGATTCGTTGTTGCAAGAAGGGTCTTGGCCAAGTCGATGCGTTGGTTTGTGATGAACCGGCTCATCCGCAGACCAGTTTGAGCGGAAAATAGGTGGCAAAGATAATTTACGTGCATGCCTAAATGACGCGCGACTCCCGCGACCGTTAGACTAGAGTCTCGAAAACTGGTTTTGATATGGCGAATGGCTTGTTCAACCTGAGGATGCGTGATGCGCAGAGGTGCGATCGCCTCGCTGCCGTCGATTGGCACCGACCCTGACTCGGCCCGGTCTCGTAGAGGTGACGAAAGCCTGCAAAGGAAGTCGGCGTGCAAGACAACAAAGCCCTCAACCAGCAGATCGAGCAATGACACATGCCGGTCGAATTCGTCTTCTGATAGCGACGCAGTACAAGCGAGTTTGACGGCTGCCAGACAGTTCCCTTCGTGTGCGACCGGGATCATTGCGCAATACATCCCGAATTCACACATGTGCCAATGGGCTTCGGGCCTGCGTTGCGCCTCCGCAACATGGAGTTGCCAAGACTCTCGGCAGTAATCGCTTTCTGCGTGTTTGGCGCATGCCGGATGGCAAGGATTGGACAGCGGTTCTTCGTCGTTATCCGGGGGTGGCCCGTTGAGGGCGACGACTATGGCCGTCAATTGCGTCACATGTTCGAACGGAGCAACGACGTGCTTCGCCAGGAGCTTCAGCAGATTCTTCCGATTGGGTGGGATGGTTCGCCGGGAACGAACTCGTGGGCGTCGAATCGAATGAAAAAAACGACTCGCGGCCATATCGGGCTCACCTATTTTCACCAACCGCATGATACCGACTTTGGAGGTCGCAATCAAGAAGTCCGCCGTATGTTTCGGCTCGACACGATGTGTCGTTGACCCACCGCGTGTCCCGAGCCAATGGGGGACGCCTCAATCAAGTCTTTTTTACCGATGGACTCGCACGAGCGACAAAATCGATACGAGAATCCATCAAGGTAGGATGGAGTTTACCATGGGCCCGACGTCGAGCCCGTTGACCACGCTGTCGCAGTTAAGGTCCGCGCGGGCACTATGAGCCGGCTGCGCAGGGAAGCCCAGGATCGCCAGCACAAAATAGGCGGCGTCGGCCACGTCTACGTCGCTGTCGCCGTCGATGTCCCCCGCCATCCGACTAGGGTCGTTTTGACAAAGGGTGGCCGGTGAACACGCGCCGCCCATCCATGTGCCTCCCGCCGCCAGGCAATTGGCTTGCGTGGTTTGCGAACAGGCGCAGCCTCCGGACGGAACGCAGCACGCGCCCAGTGGATCGGCGCAGTTCGGCGACTGGATGTCGCCCAACGTGCGCAGGACCAACCGGTATCCCGCGTTGTCCGGCGGCGTATCCGTCGGCAGATTGAAGTCCGACTGCCAGAAGATGCCACGGAGCAGTCTGGAGCCTGTTGGAATCGGCTGGCCGACGAGCGTCATCGCCGAGGCGGGGACGACGACACTAACATAGCCGATGCCATCCGTGGCGAGATAGGAATGATCGGCCTGGAAGATCCCGGTTCCGCCGTCCAGAAGCACCATGCAAGGCAAAACCGCGATTCGACTTTCATTGGCTTCCGCAGTTGCACTGCTGTTTTGGAAATCCGCGGCGGCGAGGGACGATTCGCCGACGGAAGCGTTGGTGTCCTGGAATTGCACGCGTTTGAGCGGTGCGATTCCGCCGGACAACTGAAACAGCCCGTTCCACTGGTTTGTCGTTCCGGCCAAGTCGATCGTGTCGCCCTTGGTTACGCCACTAAGGACCGTATTGATCTCCGAATTGGAGCCGAAGACGGTCAACGCGGCAAAGGGCGGCGCCGAATCCTGCAATTCGAATGCCTTGTAATCCGCGTGGCCGTGAACATCTTCCACAGAGGCCACCAGGACGTCGTTGAGAATCACAGGCACGCCGGTCCCGAGCGCGCGAGCCTGCGCGATCGTGACGCCGGCGCAGCTCATTTGTGCACAGGTAATCCCGTCGCCCATGTAGGCGCCGCCCGCCGAAACGCAGGTCGCCAGCATCTGGTCGTCGGTGCAGCTTCCTGCCACGCAACAAGCGCCCGCGCAGGGATTCGGCGTACACGCCGTTCCATTGCCCTGATAGGTTCCGCCGAGCGCCGCGCACTGTGTTTGCGTCTGTGTTGCGTGACAAATCGCCGAAACGCAACATGCGCCCGTCCCCTGAACATTGGGTAGTCCGGGACTGGACGTGCTGCTGGGATCATCCACGTCGAGATGCCATTGGACCTCCCAGTCGACAGCTTGGTCTGTGTCGTAGCCGTCCTGCGTTCGCTGCAACTGCGTCGCCTGGTGAATTCCATCTTTGACAACGGGCGCGTTGAAGTACGCGTGGTCCCCTGTATTGGTGTCTGTTGTCGCTACGCTATCGATCTGATTTGCAGTTATGTCGGCAACACTGCTGTCCGTGAGCCGATGCGAATCCACATCACTCTGGCAACCAGCGGGTGGTACGGTCGGATTTGACTGATTCGTGCAATAGCTCAAATCCTGCGTCCGGACTAATGCGTAGGTTTGGCTCCCGTTTTCCAAAGTACCCGTACCGAAAACCAATACCGGCGGCGTACAACCGCGTTGGGAACTGAAAGTGGCTTTCGTGTCCCTGACCTTCAGGCCTGTACAAGGAATGCTCCCGATCACAACGAATCCGCCGTCGGTGATCGTGTGGTTCTGGCCAAAATCCGCTCGGTACGAGACACGCTTGTAGTTACTATTCAATGTGTCGCCTTCCGTGTCCCCGTCCACCACTATCAGGCTCATGCCCGCGAGGTTGTGGTTCGTGCCTCGCGCCCCCGCGCCGCACGGCGGCATGTAAAGCTCGATGTATTCCACATCGTCGGTGACGGGGTCGCCCGCCCAGATCTCATTGAGCTTGACATTGCGATCACAGGCGCAGTCAACGTCTGCGCAGACTGTCCCGCCACCGCGGTAGAAGCCACCCATCGAGATGCAGTTTGCCTGCGTCTGCGCGGAGCATGCCGGCCCGACGCAGCAAGCGCCCATGCAAACATTCGGCGAGCAGACCGTTCCCGGGCCGGCCCACGTCCCGCCCAGCCCGGCGCACGCCGATTTCGTCACGTTTGGCGTACACGTCGCGCCATTGCAACAAGCACCAACAGCGATCGCGTTGGCCGCTCCTGGCGTATCGTCGCCGACCGCGGGATCAAACGGTCCGATCTGCCACGGGCCGGTCGCGTCCGGTAGTCGATAGACGTGGCCCGGCGAAAAGTTCCGACTGGCACCCACAACCGGACCGACCGTCGTAGCGCAATAAACACGGTCGCCGATCTGCGAGTCTTGCAGTATTGAAACGCAGTCGTCGATCTGGCTCCACGGCTGAGCGTCGAGCGTGCCGTTGTCGTCGGTATCCAGGTCCTGCCCCAGTGTGCCACTGAAATTGCGAACTAATAGGTGCGTCACATTATCATTGTTTTCGAAGTTTAGAGGCAGAGAGAAATCAGCTGCCCAGTGGAATATGTTGGAGGCGCTGTTCTCCGTGACTAACAGATGGCCATCGGGTGAAATAATCAGTGAACTCAGGTCGATCACCTCCTCGATGACTCCTGAGCCATGCGGCCGCGGGCCGTCCCCAATAACAACATACCAGTAGCCGCTGAGACTCGTGGCGGCCGGGCCGGCGATCTCGAAGTATTCATCAACATCACCACCCGCACCGTTGGGCTCGTCGATGCGGATTTCGTTGATGCGCAGGCTCGGCGGCGCCGCAGCCCGCCGCCGCCAGAAGCCGCCGGCCAGGGAGTAGGTTCCGCCCGTCATCGGACCGGTCGTCGGCCCGGCATCGGGCTGGCCAATCGTCGAGCGGAGTGAAAACGTCCCGCCCGTGCAGTCAATCCGCCCTCCGCCGTCAACCGTATACCATGAAAGGGTAAGTTGCGCGAATGCGGCCGGCGAAACGACGAGCACGCAGACCAGTGATAGTCGCATGCAAGCCTGGCGATTCATCAGGCACCTCCAGTCTTGGAGACGGCCCGACGGCGAACGGCCACAAATGCGGCCAGTCCGATCAGGGCCAACGGAGCGCTCAACCGCATCTTGCTCGCTTTTTTGACATTGGCGTTCGACGGCGCCGTGCGCTCGAGTGCGTCTATGCGCAATTGCAGGTCCCGAAGCTGCGCCTGCTGTTGCTCGACGAGTCTTCCAAGGCCCGCCGCACTTCCTCGCACAAAATTTTCGAAAAACACTGATATTCTCTTGTGTCTTCGACCGCTGGTTTTCTGCGCCACCGAATCCCAAACCACCGCCTCGGCCGCTCGCGCCACCACATAGCCCACGGAGAAACGGTTTTCGTCGTCGAGCATCGCATGGCCGGTTACATCGGAGGAGATGAGGTAGTCGCCGGGCCGGATGTCGCCGCTTTCGTCGCAGACCCACATTTCGCCGTTGCCGACAGCCATGACCTGGTGGGGGTTGTCGCTCGAGGCGCGTTGGCCGGGCTCTAGAATCCCCAGATAGGCGCCCATGCAGCGCGGGTCGTTCGCCGTTAGTGACGGCGCGATGCCGTATATCGGCTCGCCCTCGGATCGATCGTGGTAGACGCGGTTGCTGCCGGTGAGGACGACCAGCGTTCCCGTTTCAAGGATTTTGTCGGTCCATCCGAAATGTGTTCCGGTAAAGGCGTTGTAGCTGACAGTCGTTCCGGCGACGGAGATCGATCCCTCCTGAACGCCGCCCTGTCGAATTGAAATAACAGTTCCATCGTTGGTCTGTCGATCGAAGGTGGCTACCGCGCCACCGGATTGCGTCGCCCAGAAGTGTCCATTCACATCGACGTTGCCATCGAAACGACTGGGGCCGTCGCCATAGACGGCGTAGTAGTCAAAAAATTCGCAAGTACCGGAAAGTTGGCCGTAGCCCAGCGCCCCCATCACGCCCCCTGCGGCATTCACACCCCTTACCCCCGCGGAGTTTTCATTGCACAACGGCACCGCGCTTGTCTCTCCATAGACGGCGCTGTAATTGCTGGTGTCGGCGTAGCCGGCGACGGCGTTTCGCGCACCGGTCGCACGGACCTCAAGCCGGGAACCCGGCGTCGTCGTGTTGATGCCGACGTTTCCGCCATTCGTAATGGCCAGCCGGTTCACGAAATTCGTGTAGAAATCCAGCCCGTTTAGGTTGCCGGTCGCCGTTCGTTTGGAAGCGATGCCCTCGCCACTTCCTCCAGTGCCGAATCGAAGCCCCAGCGTGTCGGCCCCCAAGTTCCCGTCGTTGGTGGCGGTCGGATCGACGATCACGCCCTTGCGTTCAGAGAGCCTGAGCTGCGGGACCATGTTGGATAAACCGACACCCGGGGCGTAATACTCCACGTAATCCCCGGAGGTCGAATCCCAATTGATGTCCAGAATGGTTCTGCCGTCGTGGGCGGTGTCCGTCGTCCTGAGCGCGCTGCCCCACGGGATTGCAATATCCCCATTGACTGCGAGTTTCGTGTCGGGAGAGGTGATTCCAATGCCGACGCTCCCCTCCACGAGCAGGCCATTCGTGGGGACCGTATTCGTCCCCGAATAGGTTGCTCCAATTGCCACGCCGCCTTCCACGTCGAGCTTGTTGACGGGCGCCGTCACGCCCACCCCAACATTTCCCTGCACAATCAGGCCGTTTGTCGGGGCCGTGTTCGTGCCGGAATACGTGGCGCCGATCGCCGCGCCGCCTTCGACATCGAGTTTGTTGACCACCGTCGTGGTACCGAGGCCGACGTTGCCTTGGACGATGAGACCGTTGGTCGGTGCGGCGCTGGTGCCGGAGTAGGTCGCCCCAATGGCCGCGCCGCCCTCCACGTCGAGCTTGTTGGCGTTTGCGGATGTCCCCACGCTGACGTTGCCGGCGGAATAGTAGAGGTTTGCCCCCGACGTGACCCACGGCGCCAGTGAGCGAGTGGCGTAAGGCGTCTGCGTGAGTTCCTGGCGCGGGCAGAGCGTTGTCCCATTAACGGAGACTTGCAACCACCGCGCGTTCCCATCGAAGGGCGTGGCGCCGAATTCCGCAGCCTGGTTCAAGAGCACTGTGAACAGGCCGTCGGTGACGCTGACACCGCTCATGGGGATTGATGCCCCCAGTTGTGTCCCCCCGGCCGGAGGGCAGCCGGAACCGGCTGCGTCCCACAACGAAAACGTAAAATTCTCCGACGCATTGACCGGCACGTTGTTGTCACGCAGTTCACCCTGATAGGTGAAGGACGTGCCAACGACGGCCCTCGAGTCGGCCGGGGCATTGGGACTTGTTTCGATTGACGGTGACTCCTGCGGCGATGCCGGTCGAGGCTCTGCGGATTGCCCACGCGGAATACCAGCGGTGACGACGAATACCGTGATCCATATCGTTTTCCACTTGTTCATGTTCATACTGCCTTTCTTGACTTGCATCTTGCCGTTGGACAGGCCTGTAATAGAGACCCTTGCCCGGACGCAGAGGCACGGATCTTGGCCATCTCTTACGACGCCGTGAGCAGGCAATTTACAAACGCCACCACGTCGCCCAGGTCAATCGCCCCGTTCGTTGGCGGCAGGTCTCCTGAACAGACGTCTTTCCAATCTCCGCTCGATGTCAGCAGAGCATTCGCGAAGCCGTGAACGTCAATGCCGTTCTTAAGCCCGTCGTGGTTCACATCGCAAAGGAGCGGAGTCGACGCCAGATCGACCGCCACGAATTTGCCCGGCGTCAGATCTGAAAGATTGATCCAACCGACGTTTTCTCCCCAGGCATATCCCGTCAATCTTGCCAGTGGCTGGCCCGGCGGACTGGCACACACAATCCTCGCCGGCTGGGCGGGCGTAGCCATCGCCCCTCCATCGAAGTTGATCCATCCGACATTCTCGCCCCAGGCATAGCCGTGCAGGTCCCCGGCCGGAGCGATGTTCACGCCGAAATCTGTCCCATTGGCGTTGGCGTAGAAGGGCGGGCTCGCCGGTGTGCCATCGCCTACGTTGATCCACCCGACGTTTTCGCCCCAGATAAAGCCGGACAGGACAAAGCCCCCGACGTGGACGCCGTCAGCGCCGCCGTTGGCGTCCCGCCAATTCGTCCAGCCGATGTTTTCGCACCAGCCGTACTTGTTGGGGATGGCGTTGTCGATGTTGGATTGGGCGACTAACGCGCCCGACGAAGCGAGAACCGCGGCGACCCCTACCATCATTAATCGTCTCATGATCTGCATCCTCTCGAAACCAGCGGATCGCAATGCGTTCGTACGTATTCCTTAATAGGAAAAATTTGCATTCGGATCGGTTGAGCCGAGGCTGCTGGCGGCGGAATTGCCGCTCACGGCCGGGCTTGTTGGAACCGTACGGTCAATGATCGGTCCGTAGACGTTGTTGGCGACGATGTCCCAGTTGGTGGTATTCCCCGAACAGGTGTTCCTGATGATAATATTACCGGAACCGTCCACATCGATGCCGCGGTCGGCCGTGCTGCAAGTGTTGCCCTCGATACGGTTGCCGATGCCGGTGGCGTGGATACCCGCCCCGTCACCGGCGCCGCTGCCATTCGATGAGCACGTATTGGCCAGAACCATGCACTCATGGGACACAACGATTCCATCAAGAGTGTTGGACGTCGCGGTACAGTTGCTGGCCGTGCAGCCGGAGACGGCGGTGATGCCGGTACCAGCGTTGCCTCCCGCCGTGCATCCGGTAATCGTGGAGCCGATGTTGGTCCAGATGCCGTCGCCGGTATTGGATCCCGCCGCGCAGCCGGTGATCGTGCTGCCGCCAATTGCCTCGATCCCGTTGCCGCTGTTTGCGAACGCCGCGCACCCGGTGATCGTGCAGTTACCCCCCGTCGAGATGCCAGTGCCGGCGTTTAAGTACGCCGTACAACCCGTGATCGTGCAGGCTGAGCTGGTGTAGAAGCCGTTGGTACCATTGATTATCGCCGAGCATCTGGTCATCGTGCAACCAAAGCCGACGTAAAAGCCATGACCAGTGTTATTGTACGTCAAGCATCCAGTGAGCGCAGAGCCTTTACCGCCCACGGTGATGCCAACGTCGTTACCACTGGCGCAGACATCCAGAACAGTGCAATTGTCCGCGGCGAAAACAACGGCTTCCACTCCCGCACGCCCCCACCCACGAACAGAACCGTTGCGTACGGTGATGTTGTTGAGAAAGCCGGCCGAGACAAAGATGCCATTGCGGACCGAGTCGACCACGCCGACGAGGTCAAAGCCCATCAAATCCAGCGTCACGCCGCTGGTGACGATCTCGATGCCGTGCTTGCCGACCACGCCCGTGACGTTGCCCGTCAGGTAATACGAGCCGGGGCTTGTGATCTTGAACAGGCTGTTGGCATCGCCGGGCGTGTTGGTCGAATTGATGGCGATCCTCGGCTCGATGTCGGTGAGCGGCTTCATGGTTCCCAACACTGGCCCGGCGGGCGGGTTGAGGTCGCCGCCAATGGCGATCAGGCTGCCAACGGCAAGCCAAAGGAGGATGGTCAGCGTGATGATTCGGTTCTTGCGGTTCATGAGATTCCCTTTCCGTCCCTTCGGACCTCCTAGTACGTGAAATTCGCGTTTGGATCAGTTGAGCCGATGCTGCCGGCGTAGGTATCGCCACTGATAGCAGCCGCGTTGGTCGTGGCCTGCACGATGGGCGCGACGGCATTGCCGGCGACGATGTCCCAGTTTGTCGCGTTCATCAGGCAGGTGTTCTTGATGATGATGTTGCCGGTGCTGTCCACATCGATACCGCGGTCGGCGTTGACGCAGTGGTTGCCCTCGATGCGGTTGCGGTCGCCGGTGACGTGGATGCCCGCGCCGATGCTAATGCTGCGACCATTGCCCTCACAGGAATTGCCACGAATCACGGAGGACGAAGAGCACACGATACCGTCGAGGGCGTTTGCCTGGGCGGTACAATCGGTGACCACGCAGCCCCAACTAGCGATGATGCTGATGCCGTTGGCGTCGTTGCCAGACACAGCACAGTTCGAGATCGTGCAGCCGCTAGTAGCGACGATGCCGTTGCCCGTGTTCTGGTAGGCCGAGCAGTTCGAGACCGTGGAGCCGGTGGTGGTATTGATGCCGCTCAGGTGGTTGGAGTATGCAGCGCAATTCAAAATCGCGGAGCCGTCTTTTGCGTCGAGGCCGTGTCCGGTGTTGGCATACGCGGAGCAGCCTGAAAGTGTGCTGGCGAAGCCGCTGGTGATGCCCATGCCGGTGTTAAACGACGCTGCGCAGTTCGAAATCCTACATGCATAGCCGGCGCTAATTCCATTCCCCGTATTGTCAGTGACAAGAAGATGGGTTAGCCGGCAATTGAACGTCGTCGTGGTCGATAGGTCGACCCCGTCGCCTCCCCAAGACCGAATCGAGCCGTTGACCACCGCGATGTTCCGGAGTCCGCCCACGACGATGCTGATTCCGTCCAGCGATCCGGGCACGCCCACCAGGTCAAAGCCGTTAAGATCGAGCGTCACGCCGCTTACGCCGATCTCTATTCCATTCTTTCCCGAGACGCCGGTGATGTTGCTCGACAAGTAATACGATCCCGATTGACTGATGTAATGCATCGCCGTGGGTGAACCGGGCGGAAGTGTCGCGACGTCGGTCCGTGGCCCAAACCGTCCCGTGGAGGCGACCGGACCCGCGGGCGGCATTAGCGGTCCAGCAATAACATTGGAGAATGTACAAACCGCAAATCCAAGGCAGACCCATCGGCATTCATTTCGAGCGTCTCTTTTCATTGATGCTCCTCGTCAACCAATCTGATGGGCAACGAACTACGATCGGCCTCAGTCAAAGGTTGAATTATTCTGGCGAACGATTTCGTTCGCACATTTCACGGTCCCCCGTCATGGGCAACTGCCGCGGCAGCGCAAGATGCCACCGCCCCACACTGGGGCTCGTCGGAAAACGATGCATCCGCCTGACCGATCATCCTGCCACCTCTTCGTCGGCGCCGGTGCTCAACATCAGGCCTCCGTCGTCGAATCAGAAGTTAAACTTGGCGCATGCTTCATGGTCAGGCCGCCTATGGGCACTCCCCCCCGGTCTCCAGCAAGTTGAAGAACGGCGAGATGTCCAGGCCGTTCATGACGCCGTCCCCAGTGACGTCCCCTTCGCAGCCACAACCGGCGCCGGCGGCCAATAGGCATTCCACGAACAACGGGAGGTCAGCCAGGTTGACGATATGATCCAGATTCATGTCTCCGGGACAGCAGGGCGCCCGCGACTCGGCCGGCGCCAGCTCCCCTGAGGATGCAATTTGAGGCTCGGCGGGCTGCCCCCGCGCCACGCCGCCCATGATCGCAATCGCCAGGATCCACTTGAACTTACACTTGTTCATCTTCAGATCTCCTTTCGAGGCATGCTTCCCTCGGGAGAAAGGGTCCGCTTTGAAAGCCTGTACCAAGTCAAGTGTCCATACGCCGATAGGCTTGGAGCAATTCCAATCTCACGGGCACGCCGCGCCGGCCAGCAGGTCGGCGACGAATACGGCGACATCCGCGATCGTCACGCCGTTGGCTTGGTCGACATCGGCGCACGAACAATCGCCGCCGGCGATGACGCAGCCGACGAACTTCTGCACGTCGCGACCATCCTTCTTGCCGTCGCCGTTCACGTCGGCCAGGCAGTAGCACACATTGGCCACCGGCCAGAAGCCGCCGGTGAGTTCAAACGAGCCGCCGGACATGACCGGCGCGCCTTGAGCGTCGGGCTGGCCGATGGTGCCGCCGAGTTCAAAACTTCCGCCGGCGCTGACCATCTGCCCGCCGCCGTCGACGGTGGACCAGGTCAGGTCGTAGCCGCCGCCGGTTTGGGCGAGGGCGGCCGAGGCCGCGAGAATGCAGGCCCCGGCCAGTGGAGTGGGTAAGCGAAAGCGCTTCATCGAGCACCTCCGTTCTTTGCTGCTGCCAGTGGTTGCAGGGAAGCTTCAAGCATCGCGACGCGTTCTTTGAGTTCGGCGATCTCCTGTTGCTCCGCCGCGCTGCCTCGCACGAAGCTCTCAAAGAACACCGTGATCTTCCTGTGCTTTCGGCCGTCAACTTGCGCGGACACCTTCGACCAATTCACTCCCTCGCCTGCGCGGGCAATGACGTACCCCACGGGGAAGCGAGACTCGTCGTCGCGCATCGCATGTCCGGGAGTGTCCGACGAAATCAGGGAATCGCCCGGCTTGAGGTTTCGGCCGGTGTCGACCACCCACATGTCACCGTTGCCCACGGCCATGACCTGATGCGGGTTATCGTTCGAAGGGGATTGCCCTGGGTCGAGAATCCCCAGATAGGCGCCGAGGCATTGTGAATCATTCGCCTTCTCAGTAGGAGATATTCCGTAAACGGGCTCGCCTTCGGCCCGGCTGTGATAGACGCGGTTGTTGCCGGTCAGCGAAACCAGAGTTCCGCGTTCGATTTTCTGATCCGTCCACGCGAAGTGAGAGCCCGTGAAGGCGTTGTAGCTGACGGTGGTGCCCGCGACGGAGATCGTGCCTTCGGTCACACCGGCCTGCTGCAATTCAATGATCGTGCCATCACTGGTGGTTCGATTGAAGATGGCCACCGTCGCGCCGCTCTGCTCCACATCGAGCTTGGCATCCGGCGAGAGATCGCCGATGCCGACGTTGCCGGTAGTTTGCTTCAACACGAGGGCATCCGGCGCGCCGTAGGCTGACAAACGTACACCCTCGCCCCAGAGGGCACGAATTGAACTATCCGTGTCGCCCAGGTAAAGACGCGCAGTGTCACCGGTCCCGTTGTAACCCCCCGATCCCTGCACGAGCACGTCGCCGATGAAGTACCCTGCATAGCCGGTGGTACTTGTAACTTGTCCATAGACGCCGTATGTGGTTCCGGCTGCATTATTCACTGCGTAGACTGCAGACTTGTTTGCGCCTGATGACGTAACCTGAATGCCGTCGCCACTGCTGGAACTCGCCACGATACCGTTGCTCGCGCCACCGGCCACGACCAACTTCGCCTCGGTCGGTGTCGTGTCGCCGATCCCGACATTGCCGCCGTTGGCGATTACGAGCCGCCGCCCAGCTCCGAATTCGTCGATGTAGAAGTAGTTTCCGGTTTCGTCGTACGCCAGTTCATAGTTTTTTGCGTCCGCCGTGTTTGATAGCCGAATCGCGCCATCCTGAACGTCAAGCTTGGCGTCAGGTGTATCCGTACCGAAGCCCACGTTTTCCCTGAAATAGCCCCGTCCGACAAAGTAGCCTGCATAACCCGATGGGCTATCGCATTCGCCGATCACCCCGTATGTGCGCCCACTCGAGGGCATTGCCCACGCCCAGACGCCAATCGCACCGTTTCCGGAGAAGTTGTCGGCTATTCCGGCCACTCCAACACCGCTATTGGCTTCGGAATAACCGGTCACACCGCTATTCACAACCTGCGCAAGCAAGTTCGGGGAACTGGACGCGGCTATGGCACAGCTGTTGTTGCCGGGGCCGACAGTATTCTGAATTGCCAACACCGGCAAAATGACGGACGGACCTTTTCCCCAATATGGGAGTCGCAGGCCCGCCGCATACGGTGTCGCCGTCAGTCTCTGCCTGGGGCTGAGCAGTGTGTATCCTGCCTCGGTTGTGCAGTCCCCCACGACCCCCACGGAGCGAACCTCGATCTTCAGCTCTCTCGCGTCGCCAGGGAACGCCGCGCCGAAATCAAGCTCCACCGTGAACAACCCATCCGTGCACGTCACGTCGTACTTGCATACGGGTGTCGTCCCCGTGACCGTGGCGCCGGAGTCATCGGTCAGCGTGAACCGGAAGTCTTGCGGCGAGTTGACCGGCACACCACCCAGCTTGAGCTGGCCCTGGTAGGTGAAGCCCGTCCCGACTATGGCGGTCTCGATGCCACCGGAGGCCGGGATTTGACCGGCACTGGCCGCTAGCGGCGATACCGGATCGCTAAGTGGAGCATGCCCGATGCCAACCGGAATCGCGCACCGGCCCCCCGTCTGATCCCCAGTGGCCCTTGGAAGCGCCGACAGGACCATGACCCGCGGCGGTTGCGGCGCGTCGCTCGCCTTTTCCGGCGACTGGCCGTGAACACCAGGCGCGACCGCTGCAATCAAGCACAGGATTCCAATTACCAAGATACGGCAACTGTTGAATCTGATCATCGATCTCTCCTTCCCAGAAGTGTGTCAGCCGCTCAATCCCAAGCCGTCGGCGGCGCTTCGGCCCGTCCATCGGCTTCGGTTGAATCGCAACTGAAAAACTAGCGTGTGCATCACCCAAAACTCAATGAGTGGATGCGTGGACCTGAGAAATACTGCGCTGATCTTTGAAATCCTGCGCTGATTTCGGTCGCGGCATGATCACTGAAATGGTGGATTCATGAGCTCGCATTCGTGCAATGCGTTGATGACAACGCTTGAAAGGAGCCCGTGGAACGCTTGCTCGCGATATATCAAGAAACCCGTTGAAATAGGCGGTGCCAGAGTCATGCACTCGCGTCTCCGATATTGCAGAAACACACAATCGGCGATATCCATACTGATGGGCAGCTTTTCTATCCGCGTTTGTGGGTTCTAGGAGCGCGGAGATGGCCAGCGACGATACTCGCACACTTACAACGAATCCTTTTTCGATTGCACCGAATGGCAACTTCCAGCTTCCGGCCTGCCTCGGCCACATCCGACTGATACGTGAAGCCGGCCGTGGAGGGATGGGAGTCGTTTGGTTAGGGTACGACGACCTGCTTGGCCGTGAAGTTGCTGTCAAGCTGCTTCTTCATGCGGAGCGCAGCCCCGATGATCCCAATTTTGCTCGATTTCTCGACGGCGCGCGAGCCGTCGCTGGTATTCGCCATCTCGGCCTCACCGCGCTTCATCACGCCGATCTGATCAACGGAGTGCCTTACCTTGTAATGGACTACGTCGATGGCCCGACGTTGACCGCGACGTGCTTGGCGCGACAGGAGCACTTCCACCCCCCACGATGCTTGAAATACTCCGTTGTGTATGTGATGCATTGGGCGCCCTGCACGATCGCAATCTGGTCCATCGCGACATCAAGCCCTCTAATGTTCTCCTCGATCGGGAGGGTCGCGTGTATGTATCCGATTTCGGGCTGGCATGCTCGCGTGCCGCTGGCCAACCAGGACATAAAAAGCGACTGACGGCTGCAGGGACGCCACCGTACATGGCTCCGGAGATGTTCGACGGGGCCGTCTCGTTGCGCAGCGATGTCTATGCGCTGGGCGTCATGGCATTTGAACTGCTCACCGGGCAGCGGCCATTCGTCGGGGAACTGGAGGTGCTGATCGCGCAGCATCGCTGGGCGGCGCTGCCGTCCGGGCTGCTGCGAGAACGGAACATCTCCGCGGAGCTGATCGCGGAGCTGGAGCGGGCCATGCACAAGAACGCGATGTTCCGCCACAAGTCCGCGCGCCTCTTCTTCCGCGCGCTCCAAGACGCGGCCCGCGGCGATCCGGCGCGCAGTACCCCGGTGGAAATTGCCGGGCTGGTGGCCCAATGCCGCGCCGGCCCGGCGCGCTCGCACGCGGGGCCTGAGGAGACTCGCACGCCCAGTTCCTATTTCGACCGTCTCGCCGAACTGGCCGAGCAAAAGCAAGGCCATCGCGACCAACCTCTGCAGGATTCCGCAGCGGCGGCGTTGACGGAGGCGTCGGCTCGCGCTCCCACTGCCGAAAATCGAAGCGCGGATTCGTCAATCGCCCTGGTGGGTGCCGCGGGTACGACGCTGACCGTGGATATCCCATGCGTCGCATGTAACTACAACCTGCGCGGTCTTTTTCCCGGCGGGCGCTGCCCTGAATGCGGCAGGGCCATGGCGGATAGCCTTAGACCGGACCGCCTGATCTTTGCTGACCCTCTATGGCTGGCTCGCCTCGCCCGCGGGCTGCGCCTTTGTCGAATCGGGCTCGGGGCGATCACAGCAACAGGACTGGCGTTTGTAGTAATGGAGGGGCTACTGTGGTTCCGCGCTCACGAGCGCGCCTGTACCGCGATCACGTGGGCACTATTCTTCTGCTTTGTACTACTCTTCATCAGCGGAAGTTTGCTGGTTACCGGGCGAGAGTGGACCGAAGGGTCGCCGAACCCGCGGACCCGTGGTATCGCTCGTCTCTCGATGCCGGCATTGGTTCTGAGCCTTGTCGCCCTGCGGTACTTTGACTATGCCGTCGCCGCCCGTCTGGCGGTGGTGGTGACGTCAATCAGTTTGGGCATCAGCCTGGTCTGGTACCTTAGGACTCTCGCCTTGCGGATTCCGAATCACAGAGCGGCGGGCAGCGCGGTGAATCTGGCGTATCTGACCCTACTTGTGCCGATTCTGATGATGCTGGAACCACTGGCGCGCCAGTTGCAAAGCGAGAGGTTCGTGCGGGCCTTCACTCTATTCGGGGGCATTTGCGTGTTAGGGATACCCATAGCCTTTTTCCTGGCGCTGCGCGACTATCGCGCCGCGATAATCAAGACCATCAGCAGTTGTGTCCCGCGCTTTTCGGGCCCGTCCGGAATCGGGTTGCCCTGCAAGCCACCCGAATCGGCGGCGGAGCCGGGACCTCAGCCGGTCGGCCCTGAAGTACCGCCACGACGGGATCAATCCGGAGGAAGAAGAACTGACCGGCGGACTGATTGACGGATGGCAGGCCCTGTTCGGCGTCCAACCGGTCCACTCCCAGGTCGAGGACTCCGATGAGGTGGGAAATTTCAGAGAGCCGAGTCTTTTTGAGAAGATGAAGAGCAAGCTCGACGAGATCTTGGGCCCCCGGGAGTAGCGCCACTATGGTCTTCCTTGCATCAAGGAATACCTAAAGCGCGAAGACGCGACCGGCACACAACCGGACTGGATGACGATCGAGGAGCTTGTCACGATTACGCCGAATCTCCGATGTCTAATATCGAGATTGCGTCACTCGTGCGTCACTTTGCCGCCGACCACGGCGCGGCAGTTCACGAAAACTTCCGCGCACCCTCGTTTTTGAGGCGTGACGCGGGGTTGTCGCGAAGTTGTCGCCTGGTTTTTTTCTTTCTTGGGTTTGGTAACCCGCAGGTCATCGGTCCGAATCCGATCGGCGGCTGTTTTCTTTCCTGCCGGTCATCGACGCCGGCGACGGGACGCCACTCCAAAACCGCCAAGGATCAGCAGCGTTAACGTCGTCGGTTCCGGGACTCCGGCGACCACGGTATCGAGCCCGGTTCCATAGGTATAGGACAAATAGTCCGGGCTGTAGAGCAGATCTTCGAGCACGCCGACGCGAACCCAATCGCCCGCACCGAAGTTGAAATGAAGCACCAGCCGGGACAGGCCGTCGTAGCTGGATATCAACTGCAAGAGAGTGGAATCACTGATCTCCAGGGTGAATGTGCCGGACGGATCCTCCGGAGGCGCAAAAGTACCCAGGAGGATTCCCGGATCGGCGTCCGACGCGCCGATCGATACGGAGAATTCCTCGGTCAGACTCTGCTGGGAAAAGGCGAGGCTGAATCGAGGCTGGTGAATGCGGATCAGGTCCTTGTCGGCATCGTCCGCGTCCGGCGGCGGTGGAATCAGGCCGACCTTGAGCGTATTCCAGTAGTCCGTGTCCATCGGGATGCCGACCGTGGCATCCGAACCGTTCAGGACATAGCCTTCTCCCGGCGCGGGGTCAACGATGAGCTGGTTGCCGAGGCGGCCGTCGAACTTCGCGCCGTTGGTTCCGTGACCGACGTCGAAGAGGTTCACGACGGTTTGAAACTTGTTTTGAAGATCGTCCGCCAGTTGTGTCTTCAATGTACCCAAGGCTCCTTTGAAATTGGCCCAGGTTCCTTTGCCCAGAATCGGCGGGTTGTGTTGGGGGTCTGCATCGAGACCATTGCGATAGAACGCCATGGAATCGAAGCCGATGGCATTCAGTGCACGATACTCCTCGAACGCGGGCTCTGCATACATACCACTCGTATCGCGGCCGAAGACCACCGTGCGCGCCCTGAAACCGTTCTGGCCCCCCTTGAGCGCCATGTCCTGGTCGCCTCCGCCCCGGGCAACGAAGTCCGGCATCTGGCTCTTTCTCATCAAGACGGGGTCGGCCAGTACATCGGCCTTGGCGGCGTCATAAAGCTGTTTGACGGTCAGCGTACCGTCGCTGGTCTTGAGTTTCTTGGTGAGGTAGTTGTCAAACGAATAGTAATAGTCGTCGCCGAGCTTGAGTCGTCGATTGTCATCGGCATTCGGCCGACCGTCGGGGGGCGGGTCAGAAAGGCTGTAAGAATCAAAATACATCTTTCGGGCCGTCGTCGCGTTGACCGCCGTATTCGACATGGCCAACGTGTACGGGATCCCCAGATCGATTCCGCCGTTTTGATTGGGATCGCTGCGATACTTCGCAATGCCGGCGTAGCAGGCGTCTTCAAAAAAATTGAATTGCCGGGCATCGCCGAGATTGTTCTTGATCTCGAATAGCACCTTCTGCCAGGGAATCAAGTCTTCGCGATTCTTGGGGTCGTCCTTCGCCCAGAATGACAGGCCGAAATCAAATTTCTCCGCGGCGCGGCCGGACATCGGTCGTGCTGCCAAGACCGCGGCGCAAACTACGAGAATCGTGAAGAGTTTTGACTTCATCCTGACCCTCCTTCCATGCTTTGTTCGACGCAGCGTGCCTGACCGCGACTCGTTTGAGATGAGAATCCTTGGGGCCGATTGTCCAGAATCGGCGCCTAAAAATCAAGAGTGGCCGGCATGATCGACGGTCAAAATGGGCAAAATCCGTCGCCCATCAGCCTTCCAGATAGGTGTAGCCCTTCAAACCGCGTTCATAGCGACGGAGAAACTCCGCCGACTCGTGGAAGGTGATCTGCTTGCGACGGACGGCGTCCTCGACCGTTCGCCGCAATCGGGCGACGAGCGACTCCGCGGCATATTGCACGTAGGAAAGGACCTCCTGGACCGTGTCTCCGTCGACGACGTGCTCAACAAAGTATTGGCCGTCCGCCCCGAGCGTGACGTGGACGGCGTTGGTGTCGCCAAACAAGTTGTGCATGTCGCCGAGGATTTCCTGATAGGCGCCGGTCATGAAAATCCCGACGTAGTAGTTCTCCCCGGTGAACGAGTGCAACTCGAGCGTCGATTTGATGTCGCGCAGGTCGATGAACTTGTCGATCTTTCCGTCGCTGTCGCAGGTGATGTCGGCGAGGATGGCCCGGCGGGTCGGCTCTTCGTTTAGCCGGTGAATCGGCATGATCGGGAAAAGTTGTCCGACGGCCCAGCAATCGGGCACGGACTGAAAGGCGGAGAAGTTGCAGACGTAAGTATCGGCCAGTTGGGCTTCCAAGCCCTGAAGCTCGTCGGGCACGTATTCCTTCTCGCGCATGATGCGCAGGATTTTTCGGCAGGCCGCCCAGAAGATCGATTCCATTGTCGCGCAGTCGCCGAGACTCACGTAGCCCAGCTTGAAGAGGCTCAACGTCTCGTCGCGAAGGTGCAGGGCGTCGTGATACGCCTCCTGAAAATTTTTCGCCGAGATCGAATTGTGCATCTCCAGCAAATTGTGCAAGACCTGATGCGCATCCTCCGGAAGCGACTGCGGCACGGCGTTTTCCGCCACTTCCGTGACGCCAAGCACATTGAAGATGAGCACGGAGTGATGGGCCGTGATCGCCCGGCCGCATTCCGTCACGATCGTGGGATGCGGCACTTCGGCGTTGTTACACGCCTCGGTCAGGGCCGAGACCACGTCGGATACGTACTCCGACATTGTGTAATTCGCGCTGGAGGCGAAGTTGCTGGAGCTGCCGTCGTAATCGACCGCCATGCCCCCGCCGACGTCAAAAAATTGAAGCCCGGCCCCCAGTTTGGTCAGCTCCAGATAGATCCGGGTGCCCTCGGCCAGGGCCTCCTTGATCGAGCGAATGTTCGTGATCTGGCTGCCGATGTGGAAATGAGTCAGGACGAGGCTGTCGAGCATCCCTTCGGTCTTCAACAGATCAACGCCGCGGAGCATTTCCGTCACGGTCAACCCGAATTTCGAACGCGAGCCGCCGGATTCCTGCCAGCGCCCCGACCCGCGCGCGGCCAGTTTCATGCGAAAGCCGATTTTCGGCTTGACCTTCATCGCCGTGGCCCGGTCAATGATGCGCTGCAATTCGCCGAATTCCTCGACGACCAGAATGATGGTCCGGCCGAGCTTCGTCGCCCACAAGGCCATGTCAATATATTCGTTGTCTTTGTACCCGTTGCAAATGACCAGCGGTTCGGTGGCTTCGAGAAGAGCCAAAACGGCCAGAAGCTCCGGCTTGGAACCCGCTTCCAGACCGTAGTTGTACGGAGCGCCGTATTGCACGACCTCTTCAACGATGTGACGCTGCTGGTTGACCTTGATGGGATAGACGCCCATGTAGGCGCCGGTGTAACTGTTCTCGGCGAACGCCTTTTGGAAGGCCTCGCAAAGCTGCTGAATTCTCGATCGCAGAATATCCGAGAAGCGCAGGAGCATCGGCATTTCGATGCCACGTTGAAGCAACTCGTCCACCAGTTCCTTCAGGTCCACCGTCGGCCCATCGAGCCCGCGGGATGAGACGGTGACGTTTCCTCGATCGTTGATGGAAAAGAAACCCGCCCCCCACTGACGCACGTTGTACAAATCGAGCGAATCCACGACGGACCATTTGTGCAGCAGGTCCGAGCGCGAAGGCGCGGTCTTGGTCATGTTGGCCATTGCTTTGTTGAACCCCTCTGGTCGTCTTCCTATTCGTCGCTACGGGACGGTTCGTCGCGCAAGTGAGGCCCTGGCGATCCCGGCGCGCAGGGATCAAGAAAGTAAATGAGAGCAGGTTCCCAGCCGCGAGTCAAGAAAAAATGCTGTTTTTCCGCGCGCCGCCGCCCCCGTCTTGACGCCTACGCCCACGGCGCTAGACTGTCGCTCCAGACGCGCCGCCATGTCCGGAGCCCGATTTTCCGAATGATCACCCTCCACGCCTATCTTGCCCGAGAGTTATTGAAGACCTTCGTCCTCACCTCGGTGGCGCTGACCCTTCTCGTCGTCATGGGCGGTGGCGTCGCCAACATCTTCCGGGGCGAAGGAATGGGGGCCGACGACGTCCTCAAAGTCTTCCTCTACCTCACGCCCGTCGCCGTCACTCTCATCCTCCCGGTCGCCGCCCTTTTCAGTGCCGCAATCACCTATGGTCGGGCCGCCTCCGATAACGAAGTTTCCGCCTGCCGGGCGGCGGGGATCAACATCCACCGTCTTCTCCTTTCCGCCGGGCTTTTGGGTCTTTTCGTGACCTTCTTCACCTATGGTTCATGGAATTTCCTGATCCCCGGCCTTACAAAATTGATCGAAGAGACGACCCGACGGGATCTGCCGGTCATCGTCATGCAACAGTTTCAAAAGGCCCGGCCGCTGGTCTTTGGGAAGTACCGTATCACCGCCGGCCACAGTGAGGTCATGGAACGGCCGCCGCCGGGGGTCACTCTCCCGGAAAAGCACACCTACCTTCTCCTTTCCAAGGTCAGCTTCCTTGAATCCGGAGACGAGGAATACGTCCGTTACGGTACGTCTGACACCACGATCATCGATTTCGATCGAACCGGCGACTCACCCAGGGTCACCGTGGACTTGCAGGGTGTCCGGACATTCGACGCCTCCCGTCGTCAGTACTACGACCTGGCCCATCAAGTCCTCGGCCCTTTCGACGTTCCCATGGCCATGCGTCGAAAGACAAAATTCGAAAATCTGGAACGGCTGGTCCATTTCCAGCGCCATCCGGAAGACAGCCCCGAAATCGAGGACCGGCTGTTCGGCATCCGCCGCGAATTAATGAGCTATTACCTGCAACAGGAAGCGATCGACCGCCTGTCCAAAGACGGCGTCTTCAAACTGACAGGCAAGGGGGTTCACTACGACATCTCCGCCCAGCAATATGCGATCGACCCCGATGACGGCCGGACGACGTTGCGCGATGTTCGAGTCGTGGAAAACGGAGACGCGGGAAAGATCGTCATGACCGCTGAATCCGCCATGCTCGAACTTCGAAGCTCGATGGACCGCAATCGCCCTCTGATCATGATCGAACTGCTGGGTAACGTGGAATTGCACCAGGCCGGCAGTTCAAATTCTCGAACGGTTCGAAAGCCGAAGGAAACTCTCAAGCCGATTGAATACATGGACCAGCCGGGGCTCGTGAAGCGCGTCGATGATTTCGATGCCAGGGAATTTCTCCGGGGATCGGTCATCCCCGGCCTTCCCAAGAAGCAATACCGGCAATGCGAGCGGTTCTGGCAACGACTGGAAGCTTTCCGGGCGGAGGTGACAGGCGAGATTCACTTCCGAGGCTCCTATGCCATGACTCCCGTGGCGGTCGTGCTGATGGGGGCGATCCTGGGAATCATCATCCGCGGAGGTCAGGTGCTGACCGCTTTCGGCATCAGTTGCGTTCCCTCATTGTTTGTCGTCCTGTCCAGCATTGTGGGCCGCAACCTGGCGGACCGGCCGGCCTATACGACGGCCAGCCTCTTCGTCATGTGGGGAGGCACGGTGTTCATCTACCTTGCCACGGCCTTTATCGCCTTCAAGATCCTGAAACGCTGACGATCCATCATGATCAAAATATTGGACCGTTACATCCTCCGGGCCTTCTTCACCAATTACCTGATCGCGCTCGCGGTCATGATCGGTCTTTATGTTACTCTCGATCTTTTCGTGAATCTCGACGAGTTTACCTCCGTGCAGGGCGTGACGAAGATGCAGGTCATTGCCAAGATCGTCGATTTTTATGGTTACAACCTATTTCTCTATTTCGCCCAGTTGGCCGGTGTCATCCTTCTCATCGCCGCCTGTTGCACGTTCGCCCGCTTTCACCGCACCAATGAATTGACCGCCGTCCTCGCATCCGGCACTTCGCTTTATCGCGTCGCGACGCCGGTGCTTCTCGCCGCCCTGGCGATGAACGGCTTATGGTTCGTCGATCAGGAGTTCCTGATTCCCCGCTTCGCGGACAAGCTCGCGCGAAGTCATAAAGACGTCGAAGGGCGAAACTCCTTCGCCGTCTGGTTTCAACCGGACCGAGACAACGCCCTCGTCTCCGCGTCGATGTTTCATCCCCGTGTCAAAGAGATGCGCGGCATGATCGTGCTGAAGCGCGATGACGACGGGCGGATGACTGAGGTGATTCGCGCCGATCGGGCTCGCTGGGACGAGGAGCGAAGCCTGTGGCACCTCGAGAATGGCTATCGGATGATCTTTGAGACGCCTACCGCCGGCGGCCAGCCATCCGCCGACTCGCGCGCGCCCCTGGTGGAAGGTGATGAGGCCCTCGGTTCGATGCCCGTCAAAGATTACGCCTCGGCCCTCACACCCAAGGAACTGGCCCTTCAACAGGCCGCCCTTTGGATTAACTTCCTCAGCCTGCCCGAGGTGGAAAAACTGCAATCACGATTTGCCGATGCGGGTTCCGGTGAATTCATCAAGATCAAACACCGGCGGCTCACCACCGTCGTCATTAACATGATCCTTCTTTGTCTGGGAATACCGTTCTTCCTGAACCGCGAGCGACCCTCGGTCATCATCGCCGGTGGACAGTGTCTGTTTACCTGCGGCCTTTGTTATGTCATTTCGTTTCTCTGTCACAGCGTGGACATGAGCGCTTTTGTGTCAAACCCCGCCCTGCCGGCCTGGTTGCCGGTGCTCTTGTTTGGCCCGCTTGCGGTCTACCTGTTGGACACCGTTAAGACCTGATGACCGCCGCCGGTGTGAATCACTCTGAGATTCGGCAAGGACGCCCTCTCGTCCCGTGGATGCTTTCGGCAGCCGCCATTGCCCTCGCGGTTTGGCTTGCGACCGGCGCACACCATTGGCGAGGTTATCCATGGGAGCACCCGAATGGACGCGCGATTGCCGCACTGCTCGGCGTTCTCGCTCAGGCTGTCCTCATCGCGATTGGATGGCTTGCGATTCGCCGATCATCGCCTTCCGGGCCGGCGTGCGCAGCGGCGATCTTCGCATGGACCGTCACACGGCTCGTGACCGCGTCGCTCTATCCGCTCGGCAGTGACGAAGCCTATCACTGGCAATGGGCCCAACATCTTGATCTGTGCTACTACGATCATCCCGGCATGATCGCGTGGCTCGCACGTCTTTTTGCCCCATTCGGAGGCGAAGCGACCGCCGCGGTCCGGCTCACGGGAATCGTTCTCGGCGCGTTGATGCCCCCCGCGACGGCCGCCCTGGCATGGATGACGACGCGCGACGCCGACGTCGCCCGGCGCAGCGCGCTGATTTTCATGCTCACGCCGATCCTCTCCGGCAGCGCGTTCTTGATGCCGGTCTTCGCGGTTCTGTTCTTTTGGCTTCTTTCGAGTGTTCAGCTCTGGCGAGCCCTGCAATCCAATCGCACGGCGGATTGGCTGCTCCTCGGCCTATTCTATGGATGCGCCTTAAATAGCAACTTCACGACGTTTCTTTTCCCGATCTGCGCCGCGGTTTACCTCGTGGTCAGTCCTTTGCACCGTCGGCGACTCTTCTCGTCCGGCCCCTATCTTGCGTTCACGAGCGCGGCCATGTGCTTTCTGCCGGTGATCCTCTGGAACGCCCGACACGACTGGCTCACCTTTGGTTTTAACTTTGCCAGACGTCACCGCGACCTTGCTTTCCATCCCGATCAAATCGCCATGTACTTGGGTGGGCTTCTTCTTTATCTCTCGCCCATACTCGCGATCGGAATGTTGATGGCGACGGTTTCTTCGCTCCAATCCGTGATTCGAAATCCACGATCCGCAATGGCCCAGAGCCATCTCTATCTTGTGGCGATGGGGCTCGGCCCTCTACTCGCCTTTCTTGTCACCAGCCTGGTGCTCAAGGCAAGAGCCCATTACGCCGTCCCGGCCTTCGTGCCGCTTATCATTCTGTTCGTTGAAAGCTGCCGCACCGGCTTCCTCCGCCGCTGGTATCGTCCCGCAGTAGTCGTCGGCACGATCATGACGATGGGCTTTTGGTGGGTGCTTCTGCTGACGGCGCTTGTTCCCGCGCCGACGATGAATCGCGTTTTCGCAAAGATGGGCGCGAAGGACCCCGACAAGCCGACCGCCGAACTCTACGGCTGGCGCGCATTGGGTCAATACCTCGACGCATCAGGCGAACGGATGGGCGCCACCAGTCGCACCGTTGTCATGGCCGTTTCCTACGCCCAGGCTTCTCTGGCCATGCACTATTCGCGTCAACTCGATTACGCCTACAGCCTCGACGTCGGTCGAAGTCCCTACGGCCAGCAATTCCAGCTCTGGGCGCCGCTCGACCGAATTCCCATTGGCTGCGACGCCATCCTCTTTCGCGCAGGACATTGGAAAAATGAATCCGCTTATGGGCGGGAATTGGCCAGACACTTCGACAAAGTCGAGCCGGTCGAAACTGCCGCGGCGAGCTTCGATCCCGATTTGCTATACTTCTCGATCTGGAAGGGCTATGGCTATCGAGGCGGCGCTCTTGAGCTTCCCCGCCCATAATTCCGCGCGACGCGATTTGACTCCCCCTACTCCCGCCGCGAATATGCGTCTGCTCGAACCCAATACCCTTACGTCGGCGAGAGCTGACCACAAAGGCGTTCTCCAGTGTCACTTGCCACTTTACCCAGGACCGTCAAAACCTTCGCGCGGCTCCGCGTGATCGCCCAGGTCCTCTCCAAGCACGGCTTCGGTCACTTCGTCGACCGCCTCCAACTCGGCCGCTTCATGCCTTCGGCGCCCTGGTTGCACAAAGGCAAGGAGGAAGAGCACGAGGTCGATCCGCTCGAAGCCATCGGCACGAGGCTTGTCCGCGTGTGCGAGGAACTCGGCCCGACGTTCGTCAAGCTCGGCCAAATCGCCTCCACCCGCCCCGACATCCTCCCGCCGCAAATCCTGACTGCCCTGGAAAAGTTGCAGGACGAAGTGGCCCCGTTTCCGGCCCAGCAAGCCAAGCGCATCTTCCTTGAAGATACCGACGTCTCCGTCGAGAAGGCCTTTCGCCAGTTCACCGACCAACCGTTCGCCAGCGGCTCGATCGCCCAGGTGCATCGCGCGACGACGACGGACGGCCAGGAGGTCGTGGTCAAGATCAAGCGACCCGGCATCGACAGCATCGTGCAACTCGACGTGTACGTGCTCAAATGGATGGCAGATCGCGCCGAGGCGCTTTTTCCCGAGTTGCGGCCCTACCACCCCAAGACAATCATCGACGAATTCTCCGATACCGTTCGCCGCGAACTGGATTTCGTCAACGAGGCCTCCACGACGACGCGCTTCTACGAGGTTTTCAAGGACGATCCGCACATTCACACGCCGCAGGTCCGCTGGGACCTCACGGCGACGAACGTCCTCACGATGGAGTACATGGACGGCGTGCGGCTCCGCGACGCCCTGGACGGCAAGCACGCCATCGACAAAAAGGCCCTTGCGCGAAATCTGGCCGAGTGCTTTCTTCATCAGTACTTCGAGCTGGGCCTCTTCCACGCCGATCCGCACCCCGGCAATCTGCTGATCCGCCCGCCGGACGGGATTGTCCTCTTCGATTTCGGCATGGTCGGCCAGATCGACGACGAACTCGTCGGCCGCCTGGTCATCGGCATCGTCGCGACCGTCAACAAGGAGATCGACGTACTTATCGATGTGCTCGCGGATCTGGGCGCGCTGGGCCGCGAGACCAACCGCCAGGTTCTCGCCCGAGATCTGCGCCTCTGGCTGGAAAAATACTACGGCTTGCCGCTCAAACGCCTCGAACTCGGGACGATCTTTCGCGAACTGATCGACACCGTCCGCCGCAACCATGTCGTCTTGCCTCGCGATTTCGTCGCTATCTTCAAATCGCTCGCGACCGCCTGGGGCGTCGTTCTCCAGCTCGACCCCGAATTGCTCCTGCTTGAACTGCTCCAGCCCAAGCTCTCCAAGCTGCTCCGCGAACGACTCAGCCCCAAGCGCATGCTCCGCCTCGCCGGTCTGTCCACCTGGCACTTCGCCTCCATCCTCCGCGATGCCCCGCGAATCCTCCGCGACACCCTGCGCGGTATCGGACGCGGCCAGTTTCAAATCAACATCAAGCACGAAAATCTCGACTACCTCGCGAGCGAGCTCGACCGCTCCAGCAACCGCCTGGCCTTCTCGGTCCTTGTGGCATCCACGATTATCGGGAGCACGATGTTGCTTTCGATGCAGGACGAATTCAAGGTCTTCGGCGTGCCGATTCGGTATCTGGGCTTTGTCGGCTACGCCATCACGTTCATCATGGCGGCGTGGCTGCTGATCTCCATCTTGCGCAGCGGCAAGATGTCGTGATGAAACGTCGAGTCGCCGAATTATCAATACGTCGAAATGATCGGATCCGCAGAAGTACAGCGCCCGTCCATCCGCAAAAATGAAGCGGTGCGCGCCGCCCCTTCGATCGTTACTCGAACCCGTGAGAATGCCGCCCCGCGGGTTTCCGGTTGGCGAATGCGGCCCTTACGCACAACGGACTTCGTCGTTGCCGTTACCCTCTTCGTCGGCGCGATCGCGGTTCGCTGGCCGCTGATCTCGCGCGGCGAAACGCTCCTGCACTCGGACGAGGCCGTGGTCGGCCTCATGGCCCAGGATATCGCCGCCGGTCGCCACTATCCCATCTACTTCTACGGTCAGCGTTACATGGGCGCGCTCGAAGCCTACGTCATCGCCGCGATTTCGCCGCTCATACATGATCCGATCATCGCCCTCCGCATGGGCCCCGCCCTTTTCTTCGCCGCTCTCGTCGCTGTGCAATTCCTGATGCTCACGCGATGGTTCGGGCGTCGCGGCGGTCTGGTCGGCGCGGCGACGCTGCTGGCCGGCTCGCCGATGTTCGCCCAGTGGTCCATCTCCGCCCGCGGCGGGTACATTGAAATTCTACTCTGGGGCTCGCTTCTGCTCTGGACCTACTCTGAGTGGTTCGCCGGCGACGCATCGCCGCCATCGATCCGACAAAGACTTGTCTTTGGCTTTCTCATCGGTTCCGGATTCTGGCTCAATCCCTCGATCGTTCTATTCGCCGCCCCGATCGCGTTGCACTACGGCCTGAACAAGTGGAATTTGTACCGTCGCGAAGAGTGGCGAGGCCCGGCTCGCCGTTTGGCGGATCGGGTGGGGCTTGCAGCGCTCCCCACTCTTGCTCTCGCAGCGATTCTACTGGTGAATTCGCTCTATGCCGTCTGGGTTGAAAATGGCCGCGTTCACCAAATGGTCCTTTTTAACATTTTTCCCAAGCCCGCCGCCATCGGCGTCATCGTCCTGGTCATCGGGACCTTCTGTTACTACCTTCGGCGCGCCTATCAGAGCCTCGGCTGTAAGGGGGCCCCGCGCGAAGGTTTTGACGCCGCTCAGCGCTCCTTTACAGTCGCGGCTCTGATCGGCCCGGTCATCCTTGGCGCGCTTCTTGGCGCTGTCCCCGCCGCTTTGTACGTTGTCCGCACCACGCTCGGCGTTCAACCGCTCGAACCTTCCCTGCCGCTGGGCCTTCGCCCGATTTGGGAAACTGCTTCAACATTTTCCTTCCTCTGGCACGGCCTTCCATTGCTCTTCGGCGCCGACGCGCGACCGTTTCTCGAACTGGTCACCATCGGCCGACCCTCGCCGCTGACGAATCTCGGCCTCGTCGAATCCGCCGTCGTCACCGCGGCCAACTGGGTCGTCCTCGGCGGCGCACTGTCCTGTGCCATCGTCTTCGTATTGGCTTATCGAAGGCCGATCGCCAGCCTGCTCCGAATGAAATTGACCATCGATGGTCCCGTTGTGCTATTGACGCTCTGCGCCGTCGTCACGCTCGCTTTATTTCTCCTCGGCGGTTGCACACACGACTTCAATACCATCCGCTATCTCATCCCTCTTTGGGCGATTCTTCCCGGTTTGCTGGCCGCGACCTTCATCTGCCGCCGCCGATTCGCCGCCCGCCTCGCTCCCATCTGCCTCCTTGTCGCATGGTTTGTTGGCCAAGTAGCAATGGCCGATCAACTTGGACGGCCGCATCCCTTGCGACCGCTTGCCCACCAGCTTGTCGCCAAAAAAATCGATCCGGCCGTCGCCGACATCTTCGACGCCCACCTGCTCTCCTACCTCACCGGTCAGCGTTGTCACATTGCCGAGTTCGACCCTTTTTGGTCGCGCCTCGCGCATTACGATCCGCTCTTTTCCAAGCATGGCCCGGTCGATTACATCGTACGGACCACTTCCACCCCCGAAGATCTCATACCATGGCGTTACCCCGGCCCGCCGCCCCCCGAGACCGTCCACCCCCTCTGGCAATATCTTCATGACGCCATCGCGAAAGACCCCTCACGCTGTCTTGACCGAGAAACTCTTGTCGGTGGCTACGAGCGCATCCGCCTCGCACGGTAGATTCGCGCGGGAACCCGGTATAATCAGCCTATGGCATGGATCCGGACGTTTTCCGACGACGAGGCCCAGGGGCCGCTCAAGCGGCACTACGACGACGCGATCCGCCGCGCCGGCCGCATCTACAACATCGTTCGCGTGATGAGCCTCAACCCCGCCGCGCTCAAGGCGTCGATGGATTTCTATCTCGCCTTGATGTTCGGCCCGTCGCCGCTGTCGCGCGCCCAGCGGGAGATACTGGCCACCGTCGTCAGCCGGGCCAATCGGTGCAAATACTGAGTACAGGCGCACGCGCATGACCTCCGTGTCGAGGTCGCCCAGCAATGGCAGACCTTGATCGAGTCACCCGGCGGTGCGCCGCCGAGCCACTCGGACCTCGATGCATTTGTTCATCAGATCGTCGACGATTGGCGGGTCGCGCCGCTCACCGCCGCCGTCAAACAACTGTTAATCCATGCCGAACGAATGACGCACACGCCGGCGGACTGCACGGCTCAGGACGTCGCCGACCTGCGCGTGGCCGGCTGGTCGGACGCCGAAATCCACGACGCCGTCCAAATCGTTTCCTACTTCAATTACATCAACCGCGTCGCGGATGCCCTCGGCGTCGATCCCGAGCCGGACCTTCCTCATTGGGGCCGATCGCCTCATCGATAAGATGCCCCAGCCGCGTAAGCAACTTGAAGCCCGTTGACCCAAAAGAAAAACTCGATACGATCCCGCCAAAATCCATCCTTCGATGGGGAAAAACGGGGAACATTACTTTATGAATCAACAGACTCAGTGGAATGTTCGGGCAGGCCTGGTCCTCTTGTGCGTGGTCGGCGGAGGGTTTCTGCTCGGCACCAGTTGTCCAAATACCGGCACGCCGGGCGCTACCACGGGCCGCGACCCCATTCCGGCCCAAGTGCCGAACAATCTTCCGACGCCGGCGGCCAGCGGCAATCGTTGGCGCAAGACCAATTTGAACTACTTCATTGCGAACTTTTCGCCGGACCTCACCCAACAGCGTCAAGTGGATATCTCGCGGACCGCCTTCGATCGGTGGCAGGCCGCCACGCCATTGAACTTCGCGCGCGTGTTTGACCGCAGCATGGCGGACCTCATTGTCTTTTACGGAACGGGCCGACACTGCCAGGTCTATACGGACAGCCAGCTTCAATGCCCGTCCGACCCGTTTGAGGCATCGACGCTGGGACACGCGTACTTTCCCGATACTCCCCAGCGGGGTCATTGCCATATGAACGATGCCTTCAATTACGGCGATGAACGGCTCCTGGCCAGCACGTTGACGCACGAACTGGGCCATACGCTGGGCCTCGAACACGTCGCGGACGTCAACGCGCTGATGGCGGCGGCGGACAACGGGATGCAGACCGGCGAGTTGCAGCCGGCGGATATTCAGGCCGTACAACGGCTCTACGGATCCCGCGACGGTTCCGTCAAGCCTGACGCCCTCGCCGCGCCGCCGCCGAACGACAATGCCGCCAACCGGTTTGTCCTTCCAACCTTCGGCGACAGCGACGGCGACGGTCTGGACGATGCCTCCGAACGGTACATTTATGGCACTGATCCGCTTCAAGCGGATAGCGACGGCGATGGCTTGAGCGATGGTGTCGAGGTTTACGCCGGGCTGGACCCTGAAGACCCCGATACCGACGGCGACGGCATGAACGATGGCGACGAGTTCAATGGCGACTCCAATGCCTATCTGCCGGACGCCGGCTTCATGGCCGGTGACGTGTCGGGCCTCACCGGCGTCTACACCGGAGTCGACAGCCTCGGGACGCCGATTCAATTGACCGTGACCGCCGATGCCAACGTGACGGGGACGCTTTCGCTGACGCAATACGGGTTTGCCGAGGATTATCAACTCATCGGACACATTGGGGCAGATGGAAAGCTGGAAGTGGTTTCCTATGACTACTTTTTTGAGTACTACGGCACCATCAGCGCGGCCGCGGTCAATGACGGGACGTTTGAGTCCGACAGTAATCAATCGGGGACCTGGACGGCGGTCAAGACCGGCAATGCGCTCCTGAAGCATGGCGACGTCGTGGGATCCTTCCGGGTGAAGTCGACGGAAAATGGCCGACTGGTCCTCGATCCGCTGAATCGACCGGACATCGGACTTTACGAGCCGCGCTTCGCTAACCCTTGATGCGGATCATAATGGGATTGCTGTCAAATCCAGAGATACCCGTTCTGCGCAATTATTCGTAGTTACAGGGGTATAATTGGGCGGCATCCGACCGGAGGGCCTACCGGATTTGTGACCGCTAATTCATCCAATCGAGTGTTTGCCGAATCACCTGACGAGGCCGGTCAGGCGGTGTCAGACATTGGAATACTGTGCCCAACTTGTGAATACGACCTTCGCGGAGCGGCCGAACCACGATGTCCGGAATGCGGAACGCGGTTTACTTGGTTCAATCCGCCCAATCCGGCGACTTTCGTTCACCCCTATTTGTTTGAGCATCATCCGGAGCGAAATGTTTGGTCGTTCTTCAAGACACTCGTCGGAGGACTACGGGCAAGACGATTCTGGCGAACGCTGCATCGTGATCAACTGTCAAGTCCCAAGAGATTGATAACCTATTGGTTGATTATCCTAACGACCTATCTTACTGCCTTGGCCGGGCTGCTTGCCGCGTATGGAATTCAACGCGCTGGAGAAAACGAATTTCCACACTACCAAATCTTGCATGTGGAATGCGTCAATGGTGTTCCTCATGAAATAGACCCGAATGCGTTTGCCCGTTACGGCGATCTTCAATCCTATGCAGATGAGGTTTATCCCGACACCATTCTTGGCGCTGCATGTGCGATTGTTCATGAACGGTGGTTTCCAATCGTCGCGTTCTTGAACTTGGTGGTGGTCATCTGGCCTTGGATCACAACTCTTTGTTCCCTGTGGCTCGCTGAAACATCAACGGTCCGGCCCGTTCACCGAATTCGCGTTGCCATCTATTGTTCTGACTCCATCCTGTGTACAAGCGCATCCGTCCTGTTGGCGCTTTCAGTAGAAGCCATCATTCAAACACTCACGCCATACGGGCTAATACGGCCGGCGGATAGGCACAAGTGGCTTATGAAAGGGGTGTATTGTTTCTTTGCTATCTCTTCTGCGACTTGGTTTTATCGCCTGGTGGTAGCCAATCGGTGGTACCTTGAAGACGTAAAAGCAGTCATCAACGTGTTCATATCGCAATTGTGTGGAGTCTTGGTTGTCGCGTTCGTGCTGATAATCCTTGCTCAAACACTTCTATATTTTGATTGAACAACTGGACCATAAGTGAGGGCGTGTTACCTTTCAGATTTTCTACATCACTCGAACCATGATGGGATTGCTGTAGAACCAGAGGTCGTCCCAGGGGTTGAACTTGGGGCCGTCCATCTCCGGCTTTTCCTGGTCGCGGTTCGTGCCGCGCAGGCGGACGAAAAAGCTGTTCTTCACGTTGTCGAAGCGGTGGAGGAGGACTCGCCAGTCGCCTTCGGTTTTCATCTCCCTGGCCGGCACTTGCGCGACGACGCGGGTCGTTGGGTTGGTGATTGTCGCGCGATCCCTGGCGATGCCCTGGATATCGCCGGCGATCAGGTCGATGTGGTCGAGCTTCGGGCGACGGCCGCCGAAGTTGTCGACACTCGCGAGTCGCACACGGACTTGCACTTCGACATTGCGGTCATTTTTGTCCAGCACCAACGAACCGCCCATCGGGGCGGAGGCGTCGGGCGAATGCGCCGAGAACTCCAAACGGTCGATCAGGTCACCATGAACCGTGAACATGCTCCCTCCTCGCAGGGCATCGAGCACGGCCATCGGCGTCGGCGCGGCGGCGTAGACCCAGGTCTTGGTGTATTCACCGGGGAAGAAATCGATGTTGCCCTCTTCGCCGCTGTGATGGTGATCGGACTTTTTTTTCGTGGCCGTCACATGGCCCTGCGTGGCATAGGTTGAAGGGTCCACCACGGTGGGGTCGTCCCAATGGCGATGGCTGTCGGAGTTCGCAGTGATGTACCACGGGCGGCCTTCGCCGAGCAGGCTGTCCCAAAGGCCGCCGACTTGCGTGACGTACCAGTCGTAGCCGCCCCACGTGCGATAGGATTCCTTGGGATAGCCTTTCCAGGAATCGTCCCCCCGCTTTTTCTCGTAGTGCCCGCGAATGGAGCCGACGAGCGTCGCCGCCTGGTGACCCGGCGCGCCTTCGAAGCCGCGAGCTACGTCCGGACCGGCATCGGACCACGATCGCAATTCCAACGGGCTGTTTCGGCCGCGGCGGGCCGGATGATTGGCAATGAATAGCGGCTTCGGGTTCAACTGTTGCAGGTATTTCACGCCTTCGACGGCCGCCGCCGCCGTGTTCGCGGGCGTGCCAGGGCGTGAGACGTTTTTTTCGTCGTAAAGGGCTTCAAAATCGGCGATCCGTTGGGCCTCATCGGCCGTCGGCGGGAGGATGACGCTGCCATGCTCGGCGGCGGGCACGTTCCACTCCATGCCTTGGAAGATGTGAATGTCGGCGTGCTTCTTCCTGGCCGCGACGAGTTCCGGATAGGCCATCGCCAGCGCGACCTTGTCGTGCGTCGGCCCTCCATGGTCGGTGATGACGCACCAGCCGAGGCCGAAGTGCCGTGCCTTGGCGATTTGCGATTCGATTTCGTACTGGCCGTCGGGGCTGTATTTCGTGTGGATGTGATGGTCGCCGGCCAGCCAGACGCCGTCGTCGTAGAGACCCTTGGCAAAGCTCAGGCGCGGGAGCCACCAGCCCATGGTGCCGAGGCTGATGGTGACACCGCCCATGCGGGTGAGAAAGACGCGGCGGGAAATCGCGGGGTCGATGCGGTGAGCCATCCGCGGAGCATAACGCAAGCGCGCGGCGGTTGGCTACGGAAGCGTTTGACGATATTGAAGGCGGGCGATAATCTTAGCGCGGTCTTCACGCCTTTTTGGAGGAGATTCGCCATGGCCATTCAAGCCCCGTACAAGCCGGATTCCAAGACGCCACTGCGTTGCGACCCGCCGGTCAATTTGAAAAACTGGATCGAGGAGAATCGCGAAGGGTTCAAGCCGCCGGTTGCGAATCAATACCTTTACGACGGCCGGGACTTCTTCGTCATGGTCATCGTCGGGCCCAACGCGCGGAACGACTTTCACCTCGTCGATTCCGAGGAATACTTCTACCAGCTCAAGGGCGACATCGTCGTCCGCACGCGCGAGGGCGACAAGATCGTCGATCACCGCGTCCGCGAGGGCGAGACGTTTTTCATCCCCGCCAACGTGGCGCACTGCCCGATGCGACCGCCGAACACGATCGGCGTAGTCGTCGAGCGCCGCCGCCCGCCGGGGGAGAAGGAACACATCATCTTTTATTGCCAGCATTGCAGCGCGCTGGTGGAGGATATCCTGTTTGATTGCAAGGACATCGTGGACCACTTCCGCGAGACGATGGAGGCGTTTTGGAAGGACGACGCTCGGCGGGTCTGCAAGAAGTGCGGCAGGCGCGTGGAGAAACCGGGGCCGCTGGAAAAAATATAGAACACCGTTAAGGAAATATCATGGGCCAGTTACGCATGTCAATCGCTCCGATTCTTGCCGCGATGGCAACATCGTTTACGGGCTGTGCTTCGACCTACAAAGGCGTCATCAAACCAACGCCGAACCTGACATCGCTGTCGCCTGAATTGGAGAACATGAGTGACGCGGCGATCGATCACCTTCTGACGTCAAGCGCGAAGCCGAATTTTCCCGCCGTCGTCGCCATCGCGAAGCTTAGCGGCGGAAAGAGCTATCGGTACCCTTATGGCTCCAGCGATTCGACGTTGACGTTGGAAATGCCCGGCGGCGAGGAGACGGAGGCTTGGCGAAAGGCCGCGATCGAAGCGAAATACAGCGGGATGCCGGTGGTCGATCAAGTTCACGTCGTGAATCCCCTCATTGCCAGGAGAACGCCGAACTTAAAGGAACTTCGTGATTCGGCCGCCCTTTTGCATGCCAATGTGTTGGTCGTTTATGCCCAAGGCGACAACGCCGACTCCGGTTACAACAGCGCAGCCATCGCCTACTGGTCGATCGTCGGGCTTTTCCTGGTGCCGGGCGACACGGTCGGACATCAAACGGCCTATTACGGGCTGATCATGGACACTCGGACCGGGTACATCCTCGGCGTCCTCGAAGGGGACTCCAAAAAAGAAGAGAATGTCCTGCCCGGGGCGGTTGAGATTGCGCGACGGCGCACGGAATCTCAGGCACAGGCCGAGGCGCTCGGACGACTTCAGAAGCGATTTACCGAAACTCTGGTGGCCATCGCCGGCGTAGACCGGGAATCAGCTTCCGTCGCGCCGCGTTAACCGGCATTTTGCTCGCGTCAGGCTCCACTTGCCCGCGCTTGCCATTCGCTATTCGCTATTCGCCATTCGTCATTTAGAATCACCATATGTCCTCCGGAAAGATCGATCTTCACACCCACATCCTGCCAAAGACTTGGCCGGACTTGGAGGCCGAGTACGGCTACCCCGGCTTTGTCCGGATCGAGCATCACCAGCCTTGCTGTGCGCGGATGCATAAGGACGGCAAGGTCTTTCGCGAGATCACCGACAACTGCTGGGATCCGGCGCGGCGGATCGAAGAGTGCGACCGCTGCGGCGTGGCCGTGCAGGTGCTTTCCACGCTGCCGGTGATGTTCAGCTATTGGGCCAAGCCGGCCGATGCGCTGGACCTTTCGCGGCTGCTCAATGATCACATCGCCGGCATCGTGCGCGATCATCCAGGGCGGTTTGCCGGACTCGGCACGATTCCTTTGCAAGACCCCGAACTGGCTTGCCGCGAATTGGATCGCTGCGTCAAGGAACTCGGCATGGTCGGAATCGAGATCGGCACGCACGTCGAGCCGAACTCACATACCGGGCGAAAGGAACAGTGGAATCTCAACGAAGCCGCATTGCTGCCGGTCTTCCAGACCGCCGAGCGGTTGGGCGTCTGCGTCTTCGTCCATCCTTGGGACATGATGGGCAAGGAACGGATGCAGAAGTACTGGCTTCCGTGGCTGGTGGGGATGCCGGCGGAGACGAGCCTGGCGATCTGCTCGATGATCTTTGGCGGCGTGTTTGAGAAGTGCCCGAAGCTTCGCGTCGCCTTTGCCCACGGCGGCGGGGCGTTTCCCTTTTCGATCGGGCGGATCGAGCACGGCTGGAAGGTCCGGCCGGACCTCTGCGCCGTCGATAATCAACGAAACCCCCGAGACTATCTTGCCCAGCCCGATGGGACGCCGGCGCGGTTCTGGGTGGATTCGCTCGTGCACGATGCCGACGCCTTGCGAATGCTCATCTCGCTCTTCGGGCCACAGCGGGTGGCATTGGGGTCGGATTATCCGTTCCCTTTGGGCGAGGCGGAGCCGGGGGCCCTGATTGACTCGCTTCCAGGGCTTACTGTTGAGCTAAAATCGCAGCTTCTCTCCGGTTCAGTCGCCGCCTTCCTCAAAACAACCAAAATGCCGTAACATGCCGATCCATGACTGCGCCCGCTTATAAGCCCGATGAAGCCTTCGCGAGGGAACTCGACGCTGCCGATGCGCTCAAGTCATATCGCGAGCGGTTTCACCTTCCGCCAGGCAATGATGGCAATCCGCTGATCTACTTCGCGGGCAATTCACTGGGTCTGATGCCCAAGACCGCGCGGGCGATGGTTGACGAAGACCTGGAGGCGTGGGCCGCGTGCGGTGTAGACGGACACTTCAAGGGCAAGTCGCCGTGGTATTCCTATCACGAAGTCTTTCGCGAGAGCGGTGCGCGGCTTGTCGGGGCGCTGCCCGGCGAAGTCGTGATGATGAACAGCCTGACGGTAAACCTGCACCTGATGATGGCCTCGTTCTATCGCCCGACCAAGCAGCGGTACAAGATCATCCTGGACGCGCCGGGCTTTCCTTCGGACACGTACGCGGTGAAGAGCCAGATCGCCGCGCACCGCTTCGACCCCAATGACGCGTTGGTCTGGGTCCGCCCGACCGACGGCGAGCAAACAATTCACCCGGGGGACATTGAATCGATCCTGGAAGACCACGGCGATCAGGTCGCGCTCGTGCTGCTGTCCGGCGTGAACTTCTTCACCGGCCAGGCTTTCAACCTGAAACAAATCACGGCGCTGGCGCAGCGCGAAGGATGCACGATCGGGCTCGACTTGGCCCATGCGGCCGGTAATATTCCGCTCGCCCTGCACGACTGGGGCGTCGATTTCGCGGTGTGGTGCAATTACAAGTACGTCAACGCCGGGCCCGGGTCGATCGCCGGCGCTTTTGTCCACGAAAAGCATGGAAAGAATACGGAATTGCTGCGGCTCGCCGGTTGGTGGGGCAACGATCCGGCGACGCGGTTTCAGATGCAGCTCCTGCCTGATTTTGTACCGGTCGCCGGCGCGGAGGGTTGGCAGGTCAGCAACCCGCCGATCTTTTCGGCGGCTCCGCTTCGGGCCTCACTGGCCATTTTCGACGAAGTGGGAATGCCGGCGCTGCGGGCAAAGTCGGAGAGGCTGACGGGCTATTTGCAATTCCTGCTCGATCAGATGCCAAGCGGGCGTTACGAAGTCATCACGCCCAAGAAACCGCAATCGCGCGGCTGCCAGCTATCGATCCGGGCAAAGGAACGGCCGAAAGAACTCTTCGCCGAGCTGGAGGCAGCGGGCGTGAAGGGCGACTTCCGCGAACCCGACGTGATCCGCGTCGCGCCGGTGCCGCTATACAACACGTTTCACGAGGTCTGGCGATTCGCGCAGGTGCTGAAGAAACACGCCTGACGCGGGGCTCAGCGATTTTCTACAATTGCGACAGCCGCCAGCAATGCCCTGGTCTTGTTCATCGTCTCTTCGTACTCCGCCGCCGGGTCGCTGTCGGCAACAATGCCGGCGCCGGCCTGCATGTCGATGATCCATTCGCCGCTTTTGTGTCCCGGCGTGATCACGATCGTCCGCAGGGCGATGCAGGTATCCATGTTGCCGGAAAAATCGACGTAACCGACCGCGCCGCCGTAGGGGCCGCGGCGGACCGGCTCCAATTCATCGATGATCTGCATTGCGCGGACCTTGGGTGCGCCGCTGACAGTCCCGACGGGCAGCGAAGCGCGCAACGCGTCCAAGGCGGTGCGGCCGTCGGCGAGGCGGCCTGTTACGGTCGAGCTGATGTGCATGACGTGGCTATAGCGCTCGATGGACATCACGTCCGCCAGCGCGACACTTCCTGCCTGGGCGACGCGGCCGACGTCGTTGCGACCGAGATCGACGAGCATGATGTGCTCGGCGCGGTCCTTGGGGTCGGCGAGCAACTCGCGTTCCAGATTCGTGTCTTCATCGCCGGTCGCCCCCCGCCGGCGCGTCCCGGCGAGCGGGCGGTTCGTGATCACCCCGTCCTCGACGCGGCAGAGAATTTCGGGACTCGCTCCCACCAGCACGCAGCGCGGGCTCTTCACATAGAACATAAACGGGGAGGGATTCACCACGCGAAGGGCGCGGTAGATGTCGAAGGGATCGGCACAGCATGACGCGCGAAGGCGCTGGCTCAGCACGACCTGGAAGATGTCGCCGGCGAGGATGTATTCCTTCGCCTTGCCGACGGCCTTTTCGAACGCGCCTTTGCCAAAAGTGCTTTCGTATGCGATCTCCGGCCGGGACTCGATGTCGAACTCTCGCGCCACGCAGGGCGACGGGCGATTTAGCAAGTCCACCAGTCGGTCGATGCGGTTGCAGGCATCCCGGTAGGCGACTTCAAGGGGCCCGTGATTCAAATGCGCCTGCGCTACGATGAGGACCGTCTTGCTGACGTGATCGAAGATGACCATGTCTTCGTAGATGCCGAAGATGAGATCGTCGAGGTTGCGATCGTCGGGCGGCGGATGCGGCAACGGCTCGTAACGACGGACCGTGTCGTAGCCGGCGTAGCCGACCGCGCCGCCGGTGAACCGCGGAAGACCGGCCGTTCCGGGCGTGGCGTCGGAGCGTGGCGCTGCCTGTAGGGCGTCGAGCAGTTTTTGGAGTTCGGTGAGCGGGTCGATCACGTTGGAGAGGACTTCGACGGTCCCGTCGGCCCGTTCGATGGAAGCACTTCGATCTTTCGCCCGGAAGACGGCGGTCGGTCTGGACGCAACGAAGCTGTAGCGGGCGACCTGCTCGCCACCGACGACGCTCTCCAGGAGAAAGGCGTGGTCGGCCCCTTCTGCCAGACGCGCGAAGGCGCCAACCGGGGTCAGCTCGTCCGCCATGAGGCGGCGATAAATAGGGACGGTTTGACCGCCGGCCGCGTGTTTGGAGAGATCGGCGAGGCAGGGTGAATAGGACGGCACGCGGCAGAACTCCTTTAACACGTCTTTCCGGCGAGTCGCATTGACCATTGTATCGGAGAATGTGGCGACCCCGATGAGGCCGCCATGAGCGAGTATACGCCGACAATCTCCGCGCTAGAATAGCCGAATCGTGAAGAAAAAAAGGACCAACACGAAAGAGGAGCGACGACGCGCCCATCCCCTTGGGATCGTCGTGAGTCTTGCGATGTCGCTGGGTGGCGCGATCGTGTTGGCCTTGCCCTTCGTATCGACGTCACAGGAATGGCGATGGGACCTTCGAGAACGAGATAACTGGGAAGGGGCCACGATGCATGCTCAGCCCCTCTCGCTTGAGAGTTCAGGAGTCTTGTTCGCGACGACGAATCAACAGTCCATCAGCCTCATTACCCCCCCGCTCCATCTGCCCTCCGGGACCGGTCGGGTCCTCGTGGTTTCGGCGGCGTGCCCTGACGCCGGGGCGGAAGGCATCTTCGCGAGCGTCCGACTTCTTTGGCAGACGGAAGAACGCCCGGACTTTCACGTGGAGGAGCAGGTGGTCCATCTTGCGGCGCAACCGACGGAAATCATTTTTGATCTTCCGCAGCCCGCATCGGAGATGCACCGACTCGGCGTTCAATTCCAGGGAAGAATGCCGCCATTGCGTACCCGGGGGATCGAAATACCGAGCATGTCGACCGGTCAAAAGCTCGAACACTTCTTCCGGCAGTTCGGCGTCCTGGAGTCAATTCAAGGGTACAGCGTCAATTTTGTCCGCGGGCCGATGCCGCTCGGACGAAGCCTGAATTATTATGTGATTTCGTCGTTGGCCATGGCGATCGGCATTTATCTGCTTCCACGCTATGCCACGACGTCGCCGATTCGCGGAGGCACGATCGCCGCGATCGCACTGGCGGCATGGTTCCTCGCCGACGTCCCCATGACCTGGCGATTCACGCGACAAGTCGATGAAGATCGGATTCCGTACGCCGGCACCAACGACCTGGGGAGACATGTCGCGGAGCACGGCGCGGAAGTCGCCTGGGCCGACGAGCAGTTGAAGCGAATTTCCACCATCGGCGCCACATTCGCCGTCATCAGCGACGATCCTTTCGCGCCGGCCCATCGATTGGCCTACCTGGCGGCGCCGTTACGGACCCGTCGCGACAATTTCGCAGAAGCCGATTTCATCTTTGTTTGCAACTCGAGCGTCGCGAAATTCGACGCCGACAAGGGCTTGTTCACCCTGGGAGATCGCCCGCCGATACCGGCGACGGAAGCCGCGCGAAGCTCGGCGGGGGTATATTTGCTACGAAACCAATCGACCGGGCGAAGGGCATCGCTAATCCCATTGGAAGAACCGGCATCGCAAATCCGCGTGAGTCCGCCCTGGCTCATCCTCGGGATCATGGCGCCGTGGGCTGCGGGCGTCGGACTGCTGGCGGCGTTGAGACGACGTCGTCTGAGCCTCGCGGGTCTCATCGGCACCGGATGGTTCCTGGGACAAATGCTGATGATCGCGCTCCTGTCGCTCACGCTGCTGCTGACCGGAACGGGCCATGCTCGCGTCGTGCTATTGATTCTGGCAATCATCGGCCTCCTGTCGTGCCCGGCGGCGTTTCGACATCGGCCAGGGTCGATCACGGATATCCCTTCGAGACAAGCCGCATCGTTGAAACGTCCTTCCGTTTGGAAATCGCTGGTCGCTGTCCTGCTCGTCGGAAGCATTGGTATCCGAATCGGGTACATGGCTCTCGATCAATGGAGCGTCTCGGCGCGATGCGATGATGCGATTTCGATGTGGCTCTTCAAAGCGAAATCGATCGCCGTGCTCGATCGGTTGCCGACGGATCCCTCGAACGATTACTACCTGGGCGGGTCGAATCCGCACTACCCGCTGGCCTCGCCGCTGATCGCAGCATGGCTGCCGATGGTTGCCGGACAGTGGGAGGAGAGAATCGCGACAGCGCCGTGGTTGTTGTGTTATCTAAACCTGCTCCTGCTGATCGGAGGCGGGCTTCGTCGATGGCTGACCCGTCCGCAGGCGATCGCCGCGGCGTATGTCGTCGGATCGCTCCCTCTGATGGCGATGCATGTCGTTCGGCCCGGCTATTCGGATTTGATGCTGGCGGCATTTCTGGCGGCGTGCGTTTGTTACTTGATGACTTGGAAGGCCACCGGACAGACCGGCGATCTCGTCCTTGGCGGGTTGTTCGCGCTGACGGCCGCCTGCACCAAGCGTGAAGGTCCGCCGGTCGTCGCTATCACTCTCGCAATTCTCGTCGGGGGGTCGTGGCGACAGCTTCTGCCCTATTCCCGCGCGATTCGCTTGACACTCGCAGCCGCGACGGTCATGGGGGCCCTATTGATTCTTTGCGTCGTCGGTTTTTCCGACCATGCCGAGAATGTCTCGGCAATCGGCTATCACTCCGGGGTCTGGTCCGCATTGGCCCGGCATCTTTTCGTGTGGGATTCGTTTCACATCTTGTTCTGGCTGGTCGCGGCATCGCTCCCCGTCTTGTTTTGGAGGAAAAAGCTCGCCGATGGAATTTCCGCGGCACTCCTCATCATCTGCTGGTGCGGACTTATCGCGGCCATTTTCGTCCTGACGCCGCAGGCTGTATTCGCATTGAACGACCAAACACCGTCCCGGCTTTTTCTACAGGTCGCCCCCTCAATCGTCTTGGTTCTTGGCGCCGTCCTGGGTACAACTGTATTGCGTGAGAGGGAATCCCTCGATGGGAAGCTTTGAGTTAACCCTAAAATCAGAGTTTTCCGCCGCCCATCGATTGCGGCTGCCCGACGGCTCCCTCGAGCCGCTCCACGGCCACAACTGGCAGGTCGAGGTTGAATTGGCGGGGCCAAAACTCGACCCGTCGGGGATGCTGGCGGATTTTACGGTGGTCCAGCCCGCGCTCACGGCGATCACCGCCGAGTTGCACGATCGCTACCTCAATGAATTACCGGCCTTCGAATCGGTCAACCCTTCGACGGAGGAAGTCGCCCGTTTGATCCACGACCGGTTTGCGCCGAAGCTGCCGAAATCCGTCGTCATCCGTCGCGTTCGCGTCTGGGAGACCCGCCAATGCGCGGCGGCGTACATTCCGGGCGACCGATAAGGCCGGGCGAACGAAGGAATCTGATGCCGTGGGGGCTGGTTGACGATAGAATAAGGGTGATCTGGTATTTTTCGGACGCTCCTCCCAGAGAGGTCGGTAGGCGATGAATCTCGGTTGTCAGGCGTGCAAGAAGCAACCGGCCACGGTTCACCTCACGGACATCACTCCCACGGGAGAAAAGCGCGAGCGGCATCTGTGCGATGAGTGTGCGCAGGAAGAAGGCGTTCTTCCGAAGGTTCCGTCAGCGGTCCCGGTGAGCGAGATTCTCAGCGGGCTCGTCCTCCAAAAGAACATCGTTCAGCAACTTGCCGACCTGACCTGCCCGCATTGCAAGTTGTCTTTTGTCGAATTCAGGAACAGCGGCCTTTTGGGGTGCCCGCACGATTACGAGGCCTTTGAAAAAGCGCTGCTGCCGCTCATTGAGCGGGCCCACGAGGGGGCCAGCCACCACATCGGCAAGTCGCCGAGGAAACACGCCGAGCCGCGGCTGGTCGAGAGCGACCTCATCAAGCTGCGCAAAGAATTGAACCGGGCGGTCGATGACGAACAATATGAAGAGGCGGCGAAGCTGCGCGACAAAATCCGCACGCTGGAAAACCCATGATCGTTGATGACTTGGCCAAACAATCCGGAGAATGGCTCCGCGGGGTCGGACCAATGTCCGACATTGTCATCAGTTCGCGCATTCGCCTGGCGCGCAACGTCGCGGGATACCCTTTTCTCAGCAAGGCCACGGAGGAGCAGCGCGGGGAATTGGCGACGCTGATCCGGCGCAATGTCGATTCGAACGCCACGGCCGGCGAGTGGTCCTATCTGGAAATGGCCAAGACGGACGAACTCGACCAGCAGATTCTCATCGAGCGGCACCTCATCAGCCGGCAACACGCCGACTCGAAGGGCTGCCGCGGCGTCGCCGTTTCCAAGAATGAGTCCGTCGCCGTGATGGTCAACGAAGAGGATCATCTGCGGTTGCAGGTGCTTCGCAGCGGTTTGCAGCTCGACGAGGTGTGGGACGATATCACGCGGATTGACGACCGTCTTGAAGAGCGGCTCGATTTCGCCTTTCACACGCGATACGGCTATTTGACGGCCTGTCCGACCAACGTCGGCACGGGGCTCCGTGTTTCCGTCATGCTCCATTTGCCCGGACTAAAGCTGACGGGCGAAATTGAAAGGGTCTTTCGTGCGGCACGCGACATGCGTCTTGCGGTGCGAGGGCTCTTCGGCGAGGGAACCGAAGCCACGGGCGATTTCTTCCAGATCAGCAACCAAGTCACGCTGGGCCGGACGGAAGAGGAGATCGTCAACGGCTTCAAGCACCTGGTCATTCCGAAGATCATCGATTACGAAAACCGGGCCCGAAAGGCCCTGGTGCAGGAAAAGACGCTGGCGCTCGACGACCGCGTTTGGCGTTCCTATGGCGCGCTTCTGCACGCAAGGACCATCAGCAGCGAAGAGACCATGCTGCACCTTTCGCACCTTCGGCTGGGCATCAATCTCGGGCGAATCAAGACGGTGAATCTGAACACCGTCAATGAACTCTTCCTCCTCACGCAGCCCGCACACCTTCAGAAACTCCACGGCGGACGGCTTAATGGCGAACAGAGGAGCATTGCCCGGGCGGAGTTGATTCGCAAACGGCTCGCAAAATCGTAAGGACATCAACAGGCGCGTAGTTCGCGGCGCTGCGCGGAAGGCGATCGCCCGACCGAAAGCGGTACGGCGCCGTCGAGCTGCGGAACAATCGTCACCCAGACGGATTTGTACGCGGGCGTCCGCGAGCGCGGATCGATTCGGCGCGGGACGATGACGTTCGCCTCCGGAAAGTACATGGCGGCGTTGCCGGCCCGGATATCGAACTCACGCACGAGAATTCGGTTCATCTCGCCGACATCGCTACGGACGGTGACGGGCTGGTCAAGGTGGAGACCCAGTCGCTCGATGTCATCGCGGTTCATCAGGATGACGTCGCGACGATCCTGGCCGCGATAAAAATCCTCCTCGTCGTACACCACCGTATTAAACTGGCCCTCCGAGCGGAGAGTCATCAATCGCAGGCGGCCGTTCGCTTCCGAGACCGGGATGTCATGGACCCGAAAACGCGCCTTGCCCGACGGCGTCGGGAATCGCGGCGCGTGCATGATGCGGCCGGCGATATGGAATTCCTCTTTCGTGCGATCGATTTCGGCCATCGCCTCAAAGCCGGGGACGATCCTGGCGATCGCCTGGCGAATGGTCGAATGGTCCTTCATCAACCGCCAATCGACGGGACCGCCATCGCCCAGCACGCCGCGGGCGATGTCGGCGAGAATCGACGATTCACTCCGCGGGCCGGGATGACGGGGCCTTCCGCCATCGCTGAGCCGGACATAGTTGAACATCGATTCCTGCGTCGTGGATTGCAACTCTTCATCGCGGGCCAGCGCCGGCAAAACCAGCGTCTCCTGGCCGAGGCCCCAGGCGTGCGTCGTATTCAGCGTCGTGTTCATGTAAATGACGGTGTCGATCTTCCCGAGCGCGCGATTTGCGAAGGCGGCGTCCGGCGTCGCGCCGAAGATATTTCCGCCGATGCAACAGGCGAGCTTCATCTCGCCACGATCGGCGGCTTCCAGGCAGCCCATCGTGTCGCAACCGACCGTCGTTGGCAGCCGGACTCCGAAGTGCCCTTCCAGGCGCTGAAAGATCGCCTCCTTGAGCTTTGGCGTGACTCCAACCGATCCGACGCCTTGCACGTTGCTGTGGCCACGGATCGGCAGAAGCCCGGCCTGTGGTCGGCCCACCATGCCGCGCATCAACGCGAGGTTGACGATCGCTTGCACGTTTTGAACGCCGTGTTCGTGGTGTGTGATGCCCATGGTCCAGGCGAAGACGACGTTTTTCGCGGCGGCGTAGAGGTCCGTGATCTCTTCGATGAACGGGCGATCCACGCCGGAGGCTCGAACGATTGAGTCCCAGGCGGTCGCATGGACGTGATCGCGGAACGGCTCCCATCCCTCTGTTGCATTCCGGATAAATGATTCGTCGACGGCGTTTCGCCCCAACAGGGCTTTGGCGACGCCGGTCAGCAGCGCGAGATCGCCGCCGATGTGCGGCTGAAGGTATCGACTGGCGATCGAACTGCCAAAGAGCAGGCTTCGAACGTCCGACGGCACTCGAAAGTTCACGAGCCCGACCTCGCAGAGCGGATTCACCACGACGACGTCGCCGCCGGAACGACGAACGTTCATCAGTGTTCGCATCAACCGGGGATGGTTCGACGAGGGGTTTGCGCCGATCAGAAAGACGAGGTCGGCGTGCTCCACGTCGTCGAGCGTGATCGTCGCCGTTCCGCTGCCGATCGAATCGGACAGACCGACGCCACTGGCCTGGTGGCAATAATACGAACAGTTGCTGACATGGTTGGTCCCGAAGAGTCGGGCAAAAAGTTGAAGGAGAAATGCGGCCTCGTTGGAGGACCGGCCGCTTTGGTAGAAGAACGTCTGCCCGGGCGGCGCGGTCTTGAAGCGCTCGACGATTTGAGCGAGGGCCTGGTCCCATTCAATCACGCGATAGTGCGCATCACCGGCGGCAGCATGGAGCGGTTGGACGATGCGGCCGGCGGATTCCAGTTCGCGTGGCGACAATGCCCGGAGTTCGGCGAGGCTGTAGCGGCGGAAGAAATCCGGGCGCAAGCCATCCTGCATGTCCGCTGCCATCGCCTGAAAGGATTTTTTGCAGATTTCCGGCCAATGGCCCGCTTCGTTCCGCATCGCGCCGTGCTGGCCGCCCATGCCGAGGGCACAGGTCTTGCATGCGTTTTTCGTGCGAATGGCCCGCCAGAGTTTCCACCAGCCGACGCGGTCGGCCAGATCGAGCACGTACGTGATGGCGGGCCAGCCGCCGCCGCTGGACGGAACCTGCATGTCATTCTCCACCGAACGATGTTGCCTCCATCATAAGCGAGCGCCCGCACACCGCCCAGAAAAGCGCCGAACATGGACGGGGCGTCGCCGACGGGTACGATACGGAAGTGAACGATTCCGTGGCGATCATCGGGGGTGGTTTTTCCGGATGCATGGTCGCCGCGCATTTGTTACGACAGAGCCGTCACCCTCTCCGAATCCTCATCATCGAACCTCGGGCCGAACTGGGACATGGCGCGGCGTACTCCACGACCTTTGACGGTCACTTGCTGAACGTCACCGCGGCGAAGATGAGCGCGCTGCCGGAGAAACCGTCGCATTTTGTCGACTGGTTGAGGGCCCAGGGCCGCGAAACGCGCGAGGACGAGTTCGTCCCGCGACGACTTTATGGGGAATATGTCTCCGCCATCCTGAACGAGGCGAAGCGAGGAGCCTCGCCGGGCGTGACGATTGAACATATTACTGAACAGGCCGTCGACATTGAGCCGGGCGACTGGCACCTGACGGTTCGAGTTGCCAGTAAACGCGAAATCGCCTGTCGCGCTGTTGTACTGGCGACCGGCAATGAGCCGCCGGCCGATCCGCCTGGACTCGATGCCTCACTCTTGACCGATCCAAGGTATCTTCCTGATCCGTGGAATCCGATCGCCTTCGATCGAATCGGCAAAGGCGACACGATCCTGCTGATCGGAACGAGTCTGACGATGGCGGATGTTGTTCTCGCGTTGGAGGCGCGCGGCCATGACGGCGTCATTCATGCCCTTTCCCGCCACGGCTTGCTGTCCGCTCCGCACCTGAACGCGCCGTTATCGCGGCCGCCCTATCGATTGAAGTCCCGATTTGATCCGCCGCCATCGACGGCGCGCCGATTGCTTCGGCTGGTCCGCGAAGAGGCAAGCCGGGCGGAATCGTCCGGCGGGGATTGGCGCGATGCGATCGAGGCCTTGCGCCCCATCACCACGCCTTTGTGGCAGGCCTTGCCAATCGCCGAGCAGCGCCGATTCTTGAAAAACCTCCGATCGTTCTGGGACATCCATCGACATCGCGCGCCGGGCGAGATCGCGGAGTCGCTTCAACGACGGATCGCCGAGGGGCGTCTGCGCGTCACGGCGGCGCGAATCGTCGAAATTCGGCCCCAGGGCCATGGTATTCTTGTGAGAGCGCTGCGCCGCGGGTCGGACGCGATCGAATCGATGGAGGCGGATTACGCCGTGAACTGCACCGGCCCGCAGCGCGATCCCCGACGATCGCGGCATCGAATTTTACCGGCCCTCGTCGCCCGGGGGTTGGTGCAGGTTGATTCGAACGCGTTGGGATTGGCGTGTAACGAATATGGCGCGACGATCGACACACAGGGCCGCGTTAACGATCGGCTACTGGCCATCGGACCCTTGCGGACCGGACAACTCTGGGAGTCCGTCGCCGTGCCGGAGCTTCGAGTCCAGGCCTCGGCACTTGCCGAACGGATCGTGCGAATTACCGCACCGCCGGAGCCGTGAGATCATCGCCGTCGCCGGTATTTTTTTCGCATTCCAATTTGCAAAATAAGCATCGGCGCCATCGCCATCGTCGCGCCGGCGCCGCAAACCCCGCACGCCGCGGCACCCGTCACGTTGAACGGCTCCGAATCTGTCGAGACGAGGCCCAACGACAAAGCCGTCAATACGTTTCCATTGCAAGCGGTGTTGACCGCAATAGTATCGAAAGTGGCCAAACCGTTGACGGCGTTGACGACGGTCGTTCCGGTCAAGCTGCCACCGCACGGAGCGGTGCCCAGGACCAGTTGAACCGCCGTCGTGGCATCCACCCGGTTGGTAAACTCATCGAGAACCTGGACGGTCACGGCAGGGTTGATCGTGACATCCTGCGCCACGTTCGTCGGCTGCTGTGCGAATCTAAGCGCCGCAGGCGGGCCCGGGACGATGTTGAAGGTATTTGTCTGCAACGGCGAACCAACGCCCGACGCGGCAAGCAGATAGTTTTGGATGGCGGTATTGATGTGTAGATTGTCGGCATCACCCCAAGAGGCCTTCCCATCGGCGCCCGTCGTTTTCGTCAGACTACTCGAAACGAGCAGCGGCCAGCCACCGGGGTTGATACCTGAATCCAGCGTGATGTTCGCGCCGGCCACCGGGTTGTTCAGCCCATCCTGGGCCTGCACGTCAATCAGGATATCTGCGCCCGCCGCTGTATTCACCGGCGGTTTGGTGATGACGAGGTGGTCCGCGAGGCCGGCCGTGATCGCAAAGGCCGTGCTATCCACCGTGTCGCTTCCGAGAAAAGCGGCCCCACTATGCGACGCCCGGAGCATGTAACCTGCGCTGGCCACTGCGATATTCAAATTGTCGGCGTCGACCCAGGTAGCGATGCCGTTCAGGGTGTCATGCTGGGTCGTCCCGTTCAACGTCGCGCCGCCGGCGTTCAACAATTCCAGGCTAATCGTGCGAGCGTCGTTCGTAAGAATGTTTTCGCCGAAATCGACCATCTTTACCGCCGGCAGGAGATCCGCCCCCGCGACGGTGTTGTTGCCGGGTTGGATGGAAAATGCGAGGTGGTGCGCCGCGCCTTTTTGGATTGAGGCGGCGACGATGCCCTGGTTGTTGAACGCCCCGCCGGCGGCGGAGGTCGTGAGCTGCATGGTGGTTTGCGCCGGCCCGGCCGCACCGGCTGCGCTGATGATCCGCACCCTGATGCCGTTGATGCGAATGATGTCCTGTACGCTCGTGTTGGTGCCGCTGGTGAAATTGAACGTGATCACCTCGTCCGCAGCGCCCGTCGGCACCATCGTGGCGACCGCGTTCACACCGCCTCCGTTGATGCCAATGGACTGGCTCTGCGCGGTGATATTCGATGTCGGATCGAATTGAAAGCCCGGCTTGACTTTGATCGAAATGGCTTTTCCGGATCCCGACGAATACTCCGGAAGCATGGTTTCAGCGATCGTAATGGTATTCACGGTGACGGACGCGTCGCCCGCGCCAGCGCCGGTCGCGGCGGCGCGGTTCGTGTCCACGTTCATGGTGATGTTCGGGGAGTTGACCGAATCGGCTTTCGCGAATGCTGGAAATAACGCGGCCAGGCCGAACCAGACCGAGATCAGGGTTGGGGTCCGTCGGCGAGATTGCGTGAAACCAAAGACACTCGTGACGCGAATCAACATTTATGAGTGCTCCTTAACCGGGGCCGGCGAGGCCTGATGATCTTATCTGCTATCAGGTATTGTTTGAGCTCCCTTGGATTTCTCACCAAAAAATTCAGTGACCCGGTCGCTTGGTCGGAGCTCCGTCCCCCAGCGACGGAAAATTTCTCCGTCGCTCGTTCAAACATGCTGGGGTGAGAGCCCGCCATCGGTAAAAAAGGCGAGAGCCGGTCATCTTGCGACGACCGGCCCTCAAAAAACTGGCACTGACCTACTCTCGCCCTGTTGGACTACCATCGGCCCCAAGGACTTCACTTCTGAGTTCGGAAAGGGATCAGGTGTTTCCCCTTGGGTAACTGCACCAGCACCGCCGTGCGGGGCCTGTCGGTCCCGCCCGGCAAATTCCTGAAGCGGCTCGCCGAATCGATTCACAGCCGAGGGCGGCTGTGCTCCAAACTGCGGCGGAGCCACCTGAATATCGTGAATAGAGTGGATAGTGACGGCTGAATCGTATCGATCCAACGCCGACGTAAGACTTGATGATTCGGATCAGCGAATCATAAATGTGATCAAGCGATTGACCATTAGTACCGGTCAGCTTAAGCCTTCTCGGGCCTTACACGTCCGGCCTATCGACCTCGTGGTCTACGAGGGGTCTTTCGTCTCCGAAGAGACATCCAAACCTTATCTTCGGGGGGACTTCACGCTTAGATG
>CAYPXR010000063.1:0-20900 GCA_964414585.1 uncultured Planctomycetaceae bacterium | reverse complement strand
GTGTCGATCACCTGCATGGCCGTCGGTCAGTCCTCGAGCATGCGCAGTAGATACAGCCCGTACTCGTTCTTGGCCATCAGCTCGCCGGCCTTCCGCATCAGGCTGTAAAGGGCCGCGCCCGTCATGTATTGATAATCCACCGCCTCGTCGATCATCTCGCGGTACACCAGCTCGCGGAGCGCATAGCGCCGATCGCCAAGCCCCCACGACCCGAACAGATGCATGTTCACGCCCCCGCGAATCTGGCATATCTTGCATACCATATACGCGACACTTCCGGAATCCGCCACATTTTCCGGCTGCAAATTCCACACACTTCGGGCGATCCCTCGCGATTCCAGCGTCTGCTTGCGTTCCTCGAAGTTTTTACTGGTATCCTGGCCATCCGCCAGGATCAGCATCGCCCGGTACGCCTCATCGACCGTGACCAGATTCACCTCCGCGAGATACGCTTGAAATCCTTCGTCGGACAACTCCGAGGCCTTCACGTCCGGCGGCTCCTGGCGCGGACCGGTGCAGCCGGGAACGATACCGCCAAGACCCAGTGCGAGGAGAAAAACGGCTGCCAGTCGCCGGCGAGGTGTGCTGACTATTATATCCGCCATCCGGGGCCTCGTCTGGAAAAGCCTAAAACGACCACGTAATGCCTGTCAGAAGGAAGGTCCGGGTCGTCTGGTCGGAAAATGCACTCCCGGGGAAAAACGTGCCAAATCGAACGGTCCACGATAAGTCACTGAAAATACGATAGTTAGCGTAATAGTCCATTTCCCAGCCGAGATACCCGGTCTGGATGTCCGCGAGGTCGTCACTGACCGCTGCGACCTTTTTGTTTTTGTAGTAGAGATAGTAATCCGTCCCGACTTCCAGTTCTTTCGTGATTTCGATGTCCGGCAACGGACGGAAGGATCCGCCCGCCCGCCAGATGTGAATGTTGGAAAGCCGCGGTGCGAACGACAAGCCGGTATCGCGGAAGCCGAAGCCCGAAAAACTTCGATCGACGTGATCGTTGCGATTGCCGCCCTCGGCGTTGGTCGGACTTCCCAGCCGGTTGGCGTCGCCGCTCGCGAACATGTACTCCGCGGACAAGACCGGTTTGGTCTTATGCCGGAAGTAGTAATCCAGCCGGTGATCGAAACCCCAGGCCTTGATCTCATCGCGTTCGAGAAACCGCTTGTTGCCGTAGCTCTGACCGCGCTCGATGTCCCATTCGGTGGAATACTTCAGGTTGGGAATCAACTCCCCCGTCGATCCCATGCCGATGTAGGTCGAATCGTAATTGTATTCCTGAAGCCAGTCCGGCGGGTCTTCGCTCGTGCCGTCCTTCTGCCACGCGACGAACGCGAACGGCTCGTGCCGGTCCCATCCCTTGTACTTCTCTTCGAGAATCCAGAAGTTCCGGTCGCTATGGTCCGCCACCGCACGGCCGCGATCGATGTTGTACGTGCTTGAAGGCACCTTGCCGATGATCATCGACGTCTCGAAATCCTGCCATTCACCGATGATCTGAACGTGGTCGAGCGGTAGGTTGATCGCGTAGCCGGTGCCCGCGTTGACGAGATCGCGGCCCACCTTGACCTTCAATTCAAACGGCGTGTCGTACGATCCGTACACCCGCAGCGCCTTGGCCAGATCGAATTGATACCACCCGCGCTCCAGGTTCGGCCCGTCCAGATCGTCCTCGTTCGGCGTGAAGCTGTCGCCGTGATTCCAGTCGAGATACGTCGCGCGCATTCGCGCATACGCCTGATGAATCCCGCGGTCCGCGCTGATGTTGGTCCACAGGCGCAATTCATTTTGCCGAAGGGTGCGGCTGCTGTTGATGCCGTCGTCGAACAGGAAAAAATAAGAGTTGTACCAGCCGCCGTAGTCGACGCGGAGCTTCTGCGCCGCCGGCAATTCACGCTGCAACTTCGCCTGATTCTCCCGGTCCAGGGCCCGCTGGCGCTCGATGAACGCCGTCGATTCGCCGCTGTTCAGGCTCATTTGAGCCACGGCCGCGCCGGAACTTCCACCGACCACGGCGATCAAGACGATCAAGAAGCGTCCCGCGATGGATCGTGTGCCGCTCCGCAAGATCGTGCCAGCCTCCACAGTGCTACGCGCAGGACAACGCCGCGTCCCGGATGCCTCCGGAGCCCTTCCGGCGGCGGTCCATCGCCTGATTCCGAGCATCGTCGTCAATGATGAGGCGATTCGCAATACTCCCATTCCCGCGGAACCAACCGACGCCGGGGGCGGCGTTCACACCGGCCGGTCACTCGCCCGACCCGCACCGTTCCCGCGTTCCCCATGCAACCGCAATTCAACGATATCGTCGCTGTGGAACGATGGGCTCAAAAAGCCTCGAAGGACCCAACGCGATTATTCGGGTCGGGAAGTAGCACGAAAGGGTGGGCGAAAGCGGCTTTCAATGCTGATGCGGACGAACCGGAGACCGGAACGATGGACCGGTCCGCGATCGATGGACGACGTTTTCAGTGCTGTCACGCGCGATGTGGCGCTGAAATGCGCCCGATCAACGTGGCGGCGGTGCGACCCCGCGTCTCCGCTGGGGCTTTTCCTCTTTGGGCTCACTGCCGCTCGACGAATTGGGGTCGCTGAGAACGATCATGATCCCTTCGGGTTTGCCGTAGACGATCTTTGCCGCAACGGATTGCCCCTTTTGGAAATCCTCGATCGACAGGGCCTTGTTCGCCGAATCGGCAAACCGGGTCATTCCGTCCACCACCTTGAGCTTCAGCGTATAGGTGGGAATCGTCTTGGGTTTGGTCGCATTCGGCGATGAACCGCCTCGGGGGGTGTCGTCCTTGCCCTCCATGTCGGGCCAGGCGCGGCCGTCTTTGGGTTTGGCTTTGAGTTCGACGTATTCGCCCTGGATATCTTCGATCTTCCCCACCACCTCGAAGCTCGTAAGCGACAGCCTGGAAAGATTCTTCTTGGCGCTGGGCTTCGAAGCCTCCGTGGGGTCCGCCAAGTTCCAGGAAGCGTTGCAATACAAGCCCTTCCACAGCATCTCCGTCAGGGTTTCCAAATCGATCTTGTAGTTGTCCGCGTCGGGAACATCCACGACCGGCTCGGGGTCTTTCGTCACACAAAGCTTGATCGTCTTTGAACCCTTGCCTTGTGGCTTGAATCGAAGTTCGCCGAGCTGGTTTTCATCCTTCGTTTTTTCGTCGGCCGGCGTGTATTTGACGATCTTGCCGAATCCGCTCGTGGCGGCGGCCGGAGGCGCGGCGTTGCGCCCGGGCGGCGGCTTCGGCGCCTTGGAAGGGCCCTTTCGCCCGGGTTGAAACGCCAACGCCGGAACCACGAACGTCGCCATCGCCATCCAGACCAACAGCCAGGCGAGTCTTCGCGGCGACAGTGGAATGATTCGGTCCGGACGCATGGTGAAACTCCTCTGGCTCACGACAAAACAAGCAACGCTACAAGCCCCCCGGAGGTAACAACAGCAGGCGTGAATGCACCGATTTCATCGGTCCACGTCGTATTATAGCCTGTCGGCTCTTTTCTCATCCACCCTATTTTCCGACCTGTCCGCGCCCCGCCATCCTCAAAAACCGGCCTATTTCCCGCAATAATCGATGATTCGGGCAATCTCGCTGCGAAGGTTCGCGCGATCGACGATCCGATCGACGTAACCGTGCTCCAGCATGAACTCGGCCGTCTGGAAGCCCTCCGGCAATTCCGTCTTGACGGTATTCCAAATCACCCGCGGCCCGGCAAAACCGATCATCGCCTTCGGCTCGGCGATCATGACGTCGCCGAGCATCGCAAAGCTGGCGGCCACGCCGGCGGTCGTGGGGTCCGTGAGGACGGTGATATAGAGACCTTTCTGCGAATCGTGCCGGGCGAGGGCCGCCGACGTCTTGGCCATCTGCATGAGGCTGACCAGGCCCTCCTGCATTCGGGCCCCGCCGGAACAGGTGACGATGACGATCGGCAGCGAATCGTCGGTCGCCTTTTCGATGGCCGCCGTCACTTTTTCCCCGACGACCGAGCCCATCGAGCCCATGACGAAAAAGGGATCCATGACGGCCAGGATGACCGCCCGGCCCTTGATGTAGGCGCGGCCCGTGACCACGGCTTCCGCCAGGCCGGACTTCTCCTTGGCCTTGGCCAGTCGCTGCTGATATGGTACGTCGTCGGACCAACCCAGCGGGTCCGTCGACACGAGGGATTCGTTGAACTCTTCGAAACTTTCGGGATCGGTCAACTGCTGGATGCGCGTACGGGCATCGACGCGATAGTGATGGCCGCATTCGGGACAGACGCGAAGCCGCTCCTCCAGGACCTTTTTGAAGATCATCTTGCTGCAGCCGTCGCAGCGCATCCAAAGGCCTTCAGGAACTTCGACTTTCGCCATGTTTCAACACTCCCAAACCGAACCCGCCCATCCAGCGGCATGAGTCATGAAAGCATTATACCGCGAAGTTGAAAATCGCCGGGCTCAAGAGATTGCGGTAAAAAAAGAAACAGGACCTGTCGTGATTTCACGTTCAGGTCCTGCTGCTGCTAGCAGAAGCAGAAATAGTCTCCCGCCGCTTGGGCGGGTGAACCGGAAAACCCGGTTCGAGTCGATGCATGTGCCGTATCCGCCGCTAAGTTTGCGATCCTGGTTGTCGCCGGCACGGCCTTTCAAGTTGCGACCACGCATCCGCAATCAGGGGAGATCGTTCTCACGATCTCTCCCCATTGCATCGCAACCTGCCGAAGCGTCAATCGCTTCTCTTCAGAACGGTCTTCTTAGTGACCGCCGAAGAACAACAGGGCCCAGGAGAGGGGCACGAAGATCAGGTCGATGAACGGGTTAAGGTCGATCAAACCGATCAACGATGCAATGACAAAATCGAGACTCATGTGTATTCCTTCCTTTTCTTTTTGACTTTCCGCAACGCCCTTCAGAGCGTGCGGGTTTGGCGATCAGCTTTTCTTAGTGGCCGCCAAAGAACAACAGTGCCCAGGACAGCGGGACGAAGACCAGATCGATGAACGGATTCAGATCGATCAGGCCGATCAGCGCTGCAATAACAAAATCGAGCGATCCCATTGAAAAACCTCTTTGTTCCCGAACCTGTTTGTTTTGACTTCCACAAGAGACCCCATTCACAGGGCTGATCAGCGGGAACGTCTGATCGTACCTGTAGGGGCCCCGGCCTTGCCGCGCCTAAAGGACGAGGCGTATCAGGCTTTATCGCCTGATGTTGGACGCGGAGTTTAGCTACTTGGTGAAATCCGTGTCAACCCCCTCAAGCCCTCTTGCCCCGATTTTTTTTATAGGCAATGTCCAATAATGTCCACCCTGGCGATTACGCAGGCAATTTTTGCGCTACCCTGACTTGGAAACGCGATAATCTAAACGCATAAGTCCATTCTCCTAATTATGTTATCGGAAGTCGGGTTCTGGCGCTTCCACCTATTCCAGACCGCTAGGCCTATTTGCAGGGTGGAAAATGGGCAATCTGGCAATGAAAACAATTTTGACTTCTTGATGGCCGGGCATGGCTGGCCCCGCTTGTTGGACGCTCCACCGAAAGATTGGAGATGCCTCGTGTTCCGAAAAAACGGAGAACGGAAATCGACGGTTCCGGGTTCACATCTGACCTTTTTCTCGTCCACGCAGGGGCCGCCGATAGATCGTAATATTGTCTTCGATACGAACAATCCATAGGGGGACGACCGACGATGAGATAGGCGTCGGTTCGCGAATTCTGCGCCAGCCAAGTTAGCGACGAGGTGATAATCGTGATCGCAACCAAGCCCAATATTCGAAACCGTCCCAGGGAAGGGGAGTCCTGGGAATATGAATTCTCCCCCAATGCGCCGCGCCCGAAGGGTTCGCGGACAGCGATCCCCTCCGTGCGCGACGAGATGGCCGTGATGGGACGGCCCTCTCAATCCTCCACGTTGGTCGCCCCGATGGTGGTGTTGTTCCTGGCAGCGGCCGGATGCTTTGCCTTCTTCGCGCATCGAGGACACCTCGTCGGAGAAATCTCGGCGGTCGCCTTGTTGCCGTGTGCCCTGCACGGACTCTGGCGCGGCGGATTCCGCAAGACCGTCATGCTCGCGGCGACGCTCGGTCTGTTTTACCTCCTCAGCATCAAGCCCGATTTTGCCGCGCCGCTCGTGACCGCCGTCACCGGCTCCACCGGCGGTGTGGCGAATGCCGTCGCTTCGGGAATCATCGCGATGATCACCTGGATTGCCGTGTTTTTTATCGCCCGGACCATCAACCGCCGCGTCATCGAGACGCGACGATTCCTGTCCTTCACCAATCGTTTCGCCGGCGCCCTGATCGGCGGGGCCGAAGGCGCGCTCATGGTCCTGACGGTGTGCTGGTGCGCGTCCAGCCTGAAACCTTTCGCGGAAAATCTGGTCCACGCCGATGACGCGGTCGCCGGCTCGGCCCAAACGCGAATTGGCAAGTACATGATGCAGATCGCATCCGAAGCGGACGTCGGTCTGCTCGGCCAGATGACCCGGGCGACGAATCCCATCCATCAGGTGCCGGCGCTGCGAAACGCCGTCGACCAATTGAACACGACCGGCCATCTGGATTTTGATTCCGTCGATCCGGCCACGATCAAGGAAGTTCAGGACTTTCTCCGCCAAAGCGGCGCCGCCGACGCCGCCGGAATGAGCGAACTCGTGAAAAAGCTCAACGAAAAGGCGGCCGCGCAAGACGCCGCGAATCGCCCGGTGCCGGCACCCACCGGTCGCTAGCCCGGTCTATTCCGACGGCCGCCTACAATCGCAGGAAATTTGCCAGCAACTTTGTCCCTTCCAGCGTGAGAAAACTTTCCGGGTGAAACTGCACGCCTTCGAGCGGCACGCGCTTGTGCCGCAGGGCCATGCATTCGCGCTGGTCCGTCCACGCCGACACTTCAAACTCCTTGCTCAGCGTCCCGGTGTCCACCATCAGCGAATGATAGCGCGTCGCCGTGAACGGATTGGAGAGCCCGGCGAAGATCGTTCGCCCGTCATGGTGAATCTCGCTCGTTTTGCCATGCATGATTCGATCGGCCCGCCCGACGATCGCCCCAAACGTATGGCCGATGCACTGATGGCCGAGACACACGCCCAGGATCGGAATCTTCCCCTGAAAATGACGAATGGCGTCGTTGGAGATACCCGCCTCGCGCGGCGTGCAGGGCCCCGGCGAGATTACCAGATGGGTCGGCTTGGCGGCGTCGAGCTGTTCAAGGGTGATCTGATCGTTCCGATGCACTGCGATCTCGTGTCGCAGGGCGGGATGTTCCAGGCCGATCTCCCCCAAACGCTGCACGAGGTTGTAGGTGAACGAATCGTAGTTATCGATGATGACGATCATGGGTCGCCCCGCCGGCCTTTTTGTCGCTCCACCGGCTCCATAGTATCATGCCTTGCCAATGACCTGGCCACACGGAGCGTTTCGTGGACTCTAAACAACCCCCCGGGTTTGAAACGACCTGCATCCATTTCGCCGAAGACCGCGAGGCAAATCACGGCGCGCCCGCACCGCCGCTCTATCAATGCTCGACCTTTACCTACCCGACCGCCGAGCAGTTCGAGAATCGGCGATCGCTTGAACCGCTACGATACATCTATACCCGCGAATCCAACCCCACCACGCTCCTGCTCGAAAAGAAAATCGCCGAATTGGAGAAGGCCGACGCCGCCCGGGCCTACTCGTCCGGCATGGCCGCGATCTCCGCGGCGATCCTCTCCTGCGTCAAGGCGGGCGACCACGTCATCACCATCGACACCGTTTACGGCCCGACGCGGCGACTCCTGTCGGATTATCTGCCCAGGTTCAACATCGAAACGACCTACGTCCGCGGAACGGAACTTTCGCAATTCGAAATCGCCCTCCGCCCCAACACGAAGCTGATCTATCTCGAATCGCCGTCGAGCCTGCTCTTTGAGCTGCAGGACCTCGCAGCGGTCGCGACGCTGGCCAGAAGCCGGGGCATCTCCACGGCTTGCGACAGTTCCAACGCGACGCCCTATTTCCAGAACCCCGTCGCCCTGGGCATCGACCTTGTCATCCAGACGGCGACGAAGTACATCGGCGGGCACAGCGACCTCGTCGCCGGTTTTGTCGCCGGGTCCAATGAGCGGATGCAACCGATGGCGTCGATGGAGGGCGAACTGCTCGGCGGCATCGCCGACCCGTTTTGCAGTTGGCTCATGCTTCGCGGCCTGCGCACCCTCGGCGTCCGATTGGATCGTCATTACAAAAACGCGATGGCCGTCGCGCGACTGCTGGAGAGCGACGCCCGCGTGGCCCGAGTTTATTACGACGGCCTCGAATCCCATCCCCAGGCGGTCCTGGCCCGCAAACAGATGCGCGGTCACAGCGGCATGTTGAGCTTCACCCTCCGCGACGGCCGGCGCGAGGCCGCCTACGCCGTCGTCAACGCGCTGAAATACTTCGGCATCGCCGTGAGCTGGGGCGGCTACGAAAGCCTCGCCCTGCCGCTCGAAGTGACCGACCCCGCGACCGGCAAGAAGCAGTGGATCATCCGCCTGAGCATCGGCCTCGAATCGGTCGAAGACCTCAAGGCCGATCTGTATCAAGCCTTAAGTGCTTTCCTTGCGGGCGCTTAGCGTTTGAGGCCGGCCTACGCCACCAGTTCCGTCGCTTCCGTCTTGAAGCGCCGGCGGAGTCGGTGGATCACATCCTTGTGAATCTGGCTGACGCGCGACTCGGAGAGGTCGAGGACCAGGCCGATCTCGGCCATGGTGAGACCCTCGGTGTAATAAAGCACCAGGACCAGCCGCTCCTCCCGATTGAGCCCCTTGGTGATGTAATCCGTCAATAATTGCTTGGAAACGCGCTCCGAGGGATCGACCGCCTGTGTATCGGCGACGTCCCAGCCGCCGGGCGACCCGCGATGGAACCCATCGTCGTCCCCCTGCACGGCCGAGAGATGCACCTCGTGGCCGAGACGTGAGAGCCGGGCCAGCTCGGAATAGCGATCCCGGCTCATGCTCATCTTTTCGGCGAGTTCCTCGTCGGTCGGGGGCCGGCCCAGGTTGGAGTCGAGGACGTCGCGGCTCTGCATGCGGAGCTTTTCAAAGCTGCGCACCGTGCGCGACTGCCCGTCGAGCGATCGCAGCCAGTCCATCACCGCGCCGTGGATCCGTTGCTGGCAAAACGTCTCAAACTTCGCTTTGTGGCAGGGATCGTAGGCCTGCACGGCTTCGAGCAGGCCGTCGTAGCCCGCCGAGCAGATTTCGTCGTAGCTGATCTGCGCAGGCAGCTTCTGGGATAACCTCGCCGCCTGCATGTGCACAAGCGGTCGGTAGTGCTCCACCAGTTTGTTGCGGAGTTTGATGGAGCGCCCCGTCAGATACTTCTTCCAAACAGAATCAATCTCGCGCCGGGCTGCCGACTTCATGGGAACATTCCTTTGTTCGCACCGGGCTCCGTGCATGCGCAAGCGATGGAGCCCGAGACCGTCCTTGTTCCGACCAGGCGAGTCAATAGCGGTTCAGTAGTTTCGAGTTCGGCATCCATGCCGAGTAAAGAGAAGCAATAAACCTCCCTGTAACTTTGATGCGGCGTCGGAATCCTACAGAGGACTCCACGTGATATCCAGACTTTTTTTCCGGGATTCGAAAAAAATTTTCAAACGAGCCGGCGGACGAAGCGTCGCCGCGCGACCTTTGCGGTCGCGCCCCGCGCGCCTCGTCCGCGGGAGGTCCGCATGCCGACCCGCCGGTCGTGGTGTCACTTCGCTATCAGTACTATCAGTAGGATCAGGATGATGACCGCCTCACCAATGAGCCCAAGAATGAACGGCAGATTGCTGTTGGCCGGCCCGGACGAAGGCAGGTTCTGCGCTTCCGATTGAAATGTTTGCGGGCCATACGGTCCTTCGCCCCCGTCGGCTAACGTTTGCAGTAGCTTGTCGTTGTAGCCGTGTCGGGCCTGCAACGGAGCCTCCCCGCGGGCCACCCGTTCCAGGTCCAGCAGAAGGTTGGTCGTGGAGAGGTACCGCTGATTGCGGTCCTTGGCCATGGCCCGCTCGACGATCTCCGCCAGGCCCGTCGAAAGGCTGCTATTGAGGTGGTCCGGCGGGATCAGGGGTTCCTTGAGGTGCTTGTGCATGATCGCCGAGGGCGTGTTCCCTTCAAAAGGAACCTTCCCCGTGATCATGTGGTACATCGTCGCCCCGAGCGAGTAGATGTCCGCGCGGAAGTCCACGTCGATCACGCCCCGGATTTGCTCGGGCGAGATGTAGTAAGGCGTGCCGTACGCCCGGCCCTTCTCCGCCTCCGCCGCCTCGACGTCGCTCGCCTGCCGGGCCAGACCCATGTCCGCCAGCTTCGCCGTTCCGTCCTTCGTGATCATGATGTTCTTGGGCTTCACGTCGCGGTGGATGAACCCCTTGGCATGGGCATGTTCCAGCGCCCGGGCGATCTGCGTGATCACGTTGAGTGCGGCCTTTTCATCGTACACCCGATGCGCCACCATTTCGTCATAGACCGTTCTGCCATCCACGAATTCCATGACGAAGTAGTGATAGCCGGCGAACTCGCCGACATCGATCGCCTGCACGATGTTGTTATGGTTGAGCTTGGCGGCAGCGCGGCCTTCGGCATAGAAACGCTTGACGAACTCGGGGTCTTCGCTCAGCCGTTTCGGCAGGATCTTGATCGCCACGATGCGGTCGAGCGAAAGCTGCTTCGCCTTGTACACGCTGGCCATCGCCCCGGCGCCGATCTTCTGCATGATTTGAAAGCCGGGAATCTGTTGAAGGCCGGCCGACATCGAATCGTCCGATGGATTGGCCAGTCGTTTGAGCTGGCTCGCCGTCACAATCCCGGCGCGGACCAATATCTCGGAGAGTTGCATCGGCGTGCCGGCCGCCTGCAGCTTCTTCTGACGGGCGATGGCCGCATGCACCTCTTCGGCCGTTGCCAGGCGGGCATCCACGACCGCGCGCGTCAGAAAGCTGTCGCCGCCCGTACCGGTGCCGGTTTTTTGCCCAACGGGGAGGGGTTCGGTGGCCATCTCACACCCAAGCGTCGGGACGAAGCGCGAAACATAACGGCCCGCTCCGTCCCTATCTTACTCTATGTCTTTTAAGAAGTTAAGTCAATCCTGGCGAGCCGAACAACTCACAGGGATCGTCAAAGTGGCAGCTCAATAGGGGAGCCATCGGCCAGCCGTTCCAGGCGAACCGGATCGACTTCAATGCCCAATCCGGGGCCGATCATCGGTCGCCATCGGCCCCCGAAACCGAAGCGCAGGGAGCGTTTCGTAACGTCATCGCTCAACAGGAATCGACCAAAACTCCCCTCGGCAAAACGGACGTTGGGGACCAGTTGCAGAAACCATCGCCCGGCGGCGGAGAGGATGCTGGTCTCTCCGACCATGCAGCCGAGCTGGACGTCGAGGTGGTGACGGCGGGCAAGGACAGCCAGGCGCAGCGCCGGGATCAGGCCCCCGTTCTTGCTGATGCGAATATTGAACCACGAGGCGGCGCGATGAACGATGAGCGACTCGGCGTCGTCCGCCGTGACCAGCGACTCGTCGGCCATAAGCGGCAGGTTCGTGCACTGCGCCAGGTTGGCCCAATCGTGTAGATCGCCCTTGGGCAGCGGCTGTTCGACGCTGGTGATCGGCAGCGATTCCCACGCGAGCAGCCGGCGCGTGGCGTCGTCGAGCGACCATGCCCCGTTGGCGTCGAGACGCAGCGATGTGACACCCTTCGGAAGGCTTCGCCCGAGTGCGCGAATGCAGGCCCGCACGCGCGCGTCGTCCTCGTCGTCGCCGACCTTGATCTTGAAATCGCGCAGACGGCCCCAGCGCATCTTTCGAAGGGAACGCGCCGCCCGCTCCGGATCGCTCGCCGAGATGACGCCGCTGAACCGAACCGTATCCCGGCTGCCCGGCGCGCCAAGGAGTTTTTCATCGACGTATCCGGCGACGTGTTCGATGGAACGATGGAAGGCGCGGCTGTAGGCGTCGAGCAGGGCCAGTTCGACGGCCGCGCGCGCGGCGCTGATGACGACGCCCGATTCATCCTCGTGCGGAAGATTCGCCACCGCATCGATCGCCTCGCCAAAGTTGGTCGGTCGGACGTTGACGAGCAAGGGCAGGAAGATATCCCGGATCGCGGCGATGGCGCTTTCGATATTCTCGCCGGTCACGTATTCGCGGGGATGCGTCTCACCATAGCCGATTGTTCGGTCGGCCAGTTCGACGGCGACGATCAGCGGATTCGCGCAATTTCGCTCTGCGGCGGCGTGGCTGAACTTCTGGCGCAGGGGGATGGTCAGTGGGTGAATCGTCAGGCGCGAGATGGGCACGGCATTGGACACGAGGCGATTGTAATTACGAACGGCGAATAGCGAATAGCGAAAACAAGATGGAATGGATCTCTGCGTAGCGGCCGGCGCCTCTGCCGGCCGTGGAACTTTGAGAAATGATTCGATTCGGCTTGTCTCTTCGCGTCGATCACGGCATCCGCAGCACCAACTCAATCGCCTCAATCCAGCCGCGCGCCGCAAGCGTGGAGTTGAAACGCCGCTCAAATAGATCACGGGCGGCCTGCCCCATCGTCGCGCGGCGCGAAGCATCGTCCTTCAGTTCTCGAATGACGGCCGCCAGCGCATCGGGTCGACCTTGATCAACCTGAACGCCCGCGCCCGATTCCGTGAGCCACTTCGCAATCTCGCACCGACGATCGCCGATAAAGATCGACGGCTTCCCGGCCGCGAGAATCGCGTAAATCTTGTACGGCAGCGCCTTGTCGAACATCTCGGGATGCTGCGAAATCAGGCAAAGATCGGCCGTATCGAGCACCTGGCTCAATAGTTCCGGCGGCTGGTATTCGAGCAGGAGTCCGTTCGACGGCAGACCGGCCCGAAGAACCGTTCGCTGCGGCCCGTCGCCGATGAACATGAAGAACACGTCGGGCTCGTTCACCATCGCATGGGTCGCGGCGATGATCGACTCGAACGGATGCGACAAACCCATATTGCCGGCATATTGAACGACAAAGCGGCCGTCGGGGTTGTATTGCTCTTTGAACTCGTTTCGTTCAAACGGGACCAGTCGCGCGGGATCGTAACCGTCGTGAATCGTTTGCAATCGCTCGCGCGGGATGCCGCGCGTCGCGGCGATTCGTTGGGTGATCGGTTCGGAGATCGTCACAACTCGCGCCGCCCCGCGCATCACCTTCGTATCGAAATAGCGCCAGGCGCTGTGGATCAGTCCGTGCGAAGCGATGCGCCCGAGGACCTCCGCGCAGTCCGGGTAAAGATCGAGGATTTCATAAACATAGGGGCAATGGTGCTGCCGCGCGATCCGCCGCGCGGCCGACGCCCCTTGCGGCGGGGCCGTCGTGGCGATGACCAGATCGACCGGGTCGAGAGATCGCGCCGCGCGAACCGCCTGCCGGGCGAATTCGAGAAAACCCCATCCTCGACGCAGCAGGTTCGTCCGACTGACGGCGGGTCGCGGAACTCGAACGATCTGTAAACCGCCCCAGGTCTCGGCGGCGGGATAGACCACCGCGGGGTCGTTCCAGGCTCGCTGACCGCTCAAAACCGTGATTTTCCACTCCGGCCGGGCGGCGGCGATCTTGGTCAAATGATCCGCCGCGACCACGGCGCTGGCGCAGAGATCGGGGTGGAAAAACTCGTTGAGGAAAAGGATATGGCGGTTTTCGGGCATCAATGGGGCCGGAGTCTACATCGGACGAGAGGCGGTACGTCCATCGCCGCAAGGCCATCGGCGGCCTTTGGACGGGGTTTTCGAGGACCCGGAGCCGTCAAACCCTGACAAAACAAGTGGAAGTCGCCGCCGACCGAGGGATAGAATAGTTATCTGGAGCGGGAAAAGCAGTGGTTCGCCGGTCCTCTATTCTTTTTTTACTTGGCGCCGCGGGCATCGTCGCCGGTCTGCCCGACCGCGCGAAGGGGCAGATCTTTCGGGCGCGCACGCAGTCGACCAACCGGCTGGGCGCTCCGATCACCTCGACCCTGTTGGATCGAATGTTCGGCACGGGACGGATCTCCACGCCATGCCTGTCCGCCAGGGCGTGCATTCCATATCGCGGTTCCTCCATTGGCACGAATTTTCTGACCGACGGAACACCTTACGACCCGTGGCTGGCGGGCTCCTTTCCCGATCGCTATCAAAACAGCGGCGCGCTCTACGGCACGACGGCGCTGAGCACCACGGCCCGCGGCCTCGCTTACGTTTCAAGCAATGCGGTCGACGTCAGCGCCCCGGCCCGGTATCGCCTGACGCAGCCGGCCTTGAGCACCGGGATCAACGAATTGACGCCGCGGCCGATCGGCGGCGGGTGGACGACGGACTATGCGGGCCCGGCGGAATCGCCGCTCCTGCCTCCGGTCTCGTCGTCGCCGCCGATGGCCGCCGGCGATTTTTCCCAGGCGCTATGGGCGGCGAAGCGTTCCATCACCAGGACGCCCACCATTTCGCAAACGCACCCGTCACCCGGCGGTACGGCGAGTCTCGCGAAACAAATCGGCGAAAAATCATTCCGGCGCGGCGAATATGCTTTGGCCCGCGATGATTTCCGCCGCGCGATCGCCCGCGATGCCAACGATCCAAGCCTGTGGCTCGGTCTCGGTCTGGCGGAGTTTGCCCGTGGCCGTTGGTCGCCCGCGTCAAAAGCCGTCGCCGAAGGAATCAAACGCTCGCCGGAGCTTGATCCCGAGAGCTTTGACCTCCGTTCCGCCTACGGCCGCGACGGCGACTTCGAGAAACACATGACTCGCCTGGAAGCCGCGGCGAAGTCTGACGCCGATGCGAATCTTTGGTTGCTTCTCGGCTACATTCGATATTTTTCAGGCGACCCGACAGGCGGACAGACGGCGTGGGAAAAATACGCCGCGACGCCCGGCGCCGACCCCCAGATCATCTCTCAACTCGATCGCATCAAATCCGCGCAGGGATCATGACGGCGCGATCGCCCGCAGATATCGAAAATCATAGATGCCGGTCGAATGACCGTCGGCCCAGGTGATTTGAATGGCATAATTTCCCACCAGATGCGCATCGGCAAAGACCGCCGCGCGGTCGATCCCCTCCGGCAAAATCGTCAACGACAATCCCGTATGCGTCGTCGGCGGCTGATCCCGGTTTTCGCGGCACGTCGCGCAGGGACACCGCTTGCGAAGATAGGCCAGCGGATAGTGGCTCACCGTGCCGTCCGCCCACTGGATCTTCAGCCCCTCCTTGCGGTCGAGGTGCAGATCGACCGGCCGGACTGCATCGTCCGTGAGGGGCCGGTCAAGGGCCTGGGCTATGAGCTTGTCGTCGTGGGCCATGCGGTTCCCGTCGCAGACATTCGTCGTCCAATGAGCGTATCATAACCGTGGATTCGGCGGCGCGTCAGGAGTGACGATCATGGACATCAGACCCGTGAACCCGGCGGACATGGCGGCCGTCGCCGAGATTTACAACCACTACGTCCTGCACTCGACCTGTACCTTCGCGACCGAGCCCGAGGGCGATGGGTATTGGCGAAACTGGCTGACCGCGCACGTCGGCGCGCATCCCGCCATCGTTGCCTTGGAAAACGGCCGGGTCATCGGCTGGGGCACGCTTTCGAAATGGAACAGCCGTTGCGCCTATCAGTTTTCGGTGGAAGACTCGGTTTACATTCACAAGGACAGCCACCGTCGCGGCGTCGGCCGAACGATCCTGACGGAATTGGTCGCGCTGGCACGAAAGCACCGCCATCAAAACGTCGTCGCTCAGATTGCCGATCATCAGCCCGCCAGCGAGAAGCTCCATGCGGCGCTGGGATTTCGGAAAGTCGGGACGCTCGAATCAATCGGCTACAAATTCGAACGCTGGATCGACGTTTCCATCTGGCAGCTTCGACTCGATGGCAGCGCTTGAGGGGCCCGTGAACGAACCGCAACCGCCGATCCTGGATGTACGCGGTCGCGCGGCCTATGAAAGGCTTCATCGAACCGGCGCGGTCAACATTCCCCTGGAAGAATTGAGCCGACGGATGCACGAACTGCCGGCGCGCAACGCGCCCCTGGCAATCTTCGACACGGAAGAGGCCCGCGCCGCCGCGGCAGCGGAACGAATTCGTACCGGCGATCGCCGGGTATCCGAAGTCGCCTTTGGCGAAGCGTGGCTCCAACGAGGACCGACTGCGATCGGCCCGTCGACCGACCGGCTCTGGTCGCCGCACACCGTCATTCGCGAAGCCGTTGAACAGGCCCGCCGACATTGGGGGGCGGTCGAAAATCGCCGGGCCTTGGACATCGCCTGCGGGACCGGCCGTGACGCGGTGTATCTGGCGCTTTGCGGCTTCAACGTCGAAGGCTGGGACATCCTTCCCGACGCCCTCGAGCGATGCGACGAACTGGCGGCCCGAAACAACGTAACCGTTCGAACGGTCCGTCGGGACGTGGAAGCCGATGGGCCGATCATCGAATCCAACCGCTACGATCTGATCGCCTGCGTCAATTTTCTGCACCGCCCCCTAATGCCGCAATTGGCCGCTGCCGTCCGGCCGGGCGGGATCATCGCCTACGAAACCTTCGTCGAGCCCCAGCGGGAACGGTTCGGCAAGCCGAGCCGGGATACCCATGTCCTAAGAGCGGGAGAGTTGCCCACGTGGTTCACCGGCTGGGAGATATTGGCGAATCGGGAGGGTCTGTCCGGTTCGCGCCGGTATGCCGCCGGGCTGATTGCACGAAAACTGTCGCCGACCCCTATCTAATCGGTATCGCGCGTGTCTAAAATAGGTGTACGGCCGGGGGCGGAGGTCAGGTCATGACGCGGAAATCCGTATTCGCGGGTTTGGTCGTCGGTCTATCTCTTTCATCATTGGCGTGGGGACAATCAACGCAAAGTGGATCGACCGTGCCCGCGCCGGGCCGCATGGAAGCGGCAGGCGGTCCTCCGATGACGCAAAACGGCGACCCTTATCAAATGAATCCGGGGCATTACGTCGTCCCGGGGGCGGACACGCCGGACTACTGGAGCCCCCATCTTCGACCCAGTCCGGACTACAGCTACGAACGCACTCCGTTCTCCGCGCCGAACACACGCACGGCCACGCCGTTTCGAAACTACGGTCGCCAACCTGCCAACACCTACGGGCCAGGCTACGTCGGCAGCTATGGTTATGACGCGCCGTTCTACGGCGACACCGCTTCGGCCTACAACCAGGGGCGCTACGATGCGGACCGGGAGTACAACTGGTTCCTCGCCTCGCAGCGCGCCGGTCGCCTGCTCAATCAATACTCCGCGATGTTCGACGAAGGGATGCAGGAGTTTCGCGAGGGTCATTACGATCAGGCCGTGGTCAACTGGCTCGGCGCGGCGGATTCGAATCAATCGAACGCGGCGTCGCGGCTGCACGCGGGCCACGCGATGTTCGCCCTCGGCCGTTACGCCGAGGGCGTGCGGCAGATCGCGCGGGCCTTCGAGCTGTCGCCGAGCCTGGCCTACAAGACCTACGACCTTCGCGACGAATATGGCGATCGATCCGATTTCGATGAGCAATGGGCCGCGCTTCGGACTCACGTCGCGCGCTACCCCGACGATCCCGCGGGCATGACCATGCTCGGATACGTCGCGTTCCACACCCGCGGCCCCGGCGCTGCGCTGCCGGTCCTCGAACGCGCTGCCCGATTGGATCGCGGCAGCTTCTTCATTCCGAAGCTGCTCAACATCGCCCGTCAGGCCAGCCCGACGGTGAAGCAGGACCGCTCCACCACCACCTCCAAGAGCAAGGCCACGGGCAAGAAGAAGATTCACAAGCTGCGCAATTCCACGCCGGCCTGGGGCGTCTGACCTCTTTAGATTGTTCGTCGCTGGTGCATCTTCGCCACACGGCGGATACTACGCCGTGAGGTGCTTCATTTGGCGCGGCACGGGCGTCCGATCATCTTCGTCATTGCGGCGGGTCTCTATCTGGCCTGCGCGCTCTGTCCGTGGCACGAGTCGGTGGCCATCCGCCGCGCGACCGGCATCGTCCTCGCCACGCTCGTCCTGTGGATCAGCGAGGTCGCGCCGCTCGGCGTGACGGCGATGGCCATTCCGATCGCCGCGACGTTCACCGGATTGTTGTCGTGGAAGGACGCCGTCTCTTCCTGGGGAGATGAGATCATCTTCCTCTTTCTCGGCGCATTCCTGCTCGCGCGGGCGTTGGACAAGCACGGTGTCTTCGATTGGGTCCTGCGATCGAAGCTCCTCGGCGGACAGGACCGCGCTCGCGACGGCCGGCTCATCCTGATGGTCCTGCTCGCCGCCGGTGTCCTCTCCAGCGTACAGAACAACACGGCGGTGACGGCGATGATGCTGCCGCTCGTTCTGACGATGGGGCGGCGCAGCCGTTTGCCCGCGGCGCTGCTGCTGGCGCTGTCCTGGGGCGCGACCTTCGGAGGAATGGCGACGCCGGTCGGGACCGCGCCGAACTTCATCGGCTATGCGGCGATGAAGAAGATCGACGGCCAAATCAACTTTGTTTCCTGGATGAAAGTCGGCGTCCCCGTCTGGCTCGGCACGACGCTGATCGGATGGGCGGTCCTGCGCGTGGCGTCGATCTGGAGACGGCAGCGCGCGGGCGGCGACGCGGATCGCCCGGACTGGTTCGACGACGCCACGCTGACCGACGTCGGCCCCGCGCGGGCGGAACCGGATTCGCGTCGGACCGTGCCGTGCGATCGCACGGCGCGGACCTGGGTCGTTCTCGCGTTTGCGGCCGCCATTCTCTTATGGCTGATTCCCGGTCTCATTCGAAGCGCGACGAGCGATGAAAGTTCCGCCGCCCTTTGGATCAAGACTTATCTGCCGGAATCGCTCGTGCCGGTCGCGGTCGCCTGGGTGCTCTTTCTGGTCCGCACGGGGCGGGATCGGCGGCCGATCCTCGATCGGCATGACTTTCAGGCGCTCGATTGGGACACGCTCTTTCTCATCGCCGGCGGGCTGTCGCTCGGTCGGATGCTCGAGTCGAGCGGATTCGCCGGCGCGCTCGCGCATGGCTTGGCGCATGTGCAACTGCCGCCGCTGGTGCTCATGGTCGCGCTGGTCGGCGCCACGGTGCTGCTCTCGGAGCTGACCAGCAACACGGCGACGGCGTCGCTCATGGTCCCGATTGCGGGCTCGCTCGCCGAGGCGCTCAGCGTTTCGCCGGTGCAGGCGATCTGGCTGGTCGCGCTGGCGGCGAGCCTCGGTTTTGCTTTGCCGGTCTCCACGCCGCCCAATGCGATTGTCTATGGCACTCGGAAGGTGCCACTGCGATTCATGGCTGCGACGGGGATCGTGATTGATATCCTCGCTACCCTTTGGCTGGTTTGTTGCATGACGATGTGGGGATAGGGAATTAGAAACTAAGGGATTAAGGGATTGAGGGATTGAGGGATTAAGGGATTGAGGGATTAAGGGATTGAGGTGCGCGGTCGGCCAGCGCTTTTTTTAGTAGCACCGGTAGTTGGAACGTCGTGCTTTCTTCGGCGGTGGTGCAGAGCTGCACGTCGCCGGCACCAAGGGTGCGCAGTCGATCGAGAACGGCCTGGACGACCGACTCGGGCGTGCTGGCGCCAGCGGTGACGCCGATCGACTTCGTGTCGCGGATCCATTCCGGTCGAATCTCGTCGGCGCTGTCGATCAAGTGTCCGCGGACTCCGCGGGCGAGGGCGACTTCGACGAGGCGGGCGGCGTTGCTGGAGTTGCGCGAGCCGACGACGAGCAGGAGTTCCATGCCGCCGGTGCTCATGGCCTTGACGGCGTCCTGGCGGTTTTGCGTGGCGTAGCAGATGTCATCTGTCGGCGGCAACTCCAGGCTGGGAAATCGTTCGCGCAAGACGGCGAGGACGCCGGCGGTGTCGTCGACGCCGAGTGTCGTTTGCGTCAGGACCATCAGCTTGAGGCTTGAGGCTTGAGGCGGCGGGGGCAACGTGACGGTCCGTGCCTGCGATTCGTTTTCGACGAGGGTGATGTGGCCGGGGGCCTGACCCATGGTGCCGATGACTTCGTCGTGGCCGTCGTGGCCGATCAGGAGGATGTGATAGCCCTGCTTGACGAAGCGGTGGACTTCGAGATGGACCTTGGTCACAAGCGGGCAGGTCGCGTCGATCAGTTGCAGCTTTCGTTGCCGGGCCTCCTCGAAGACCGTCGGGGAGACGCCGTGGGCGCTGAGGATGGCAACGGCCCCGCTCGGCACCTCGGAAAGCTCCTCGACGAAAACCGCCCCCTTGTCGCGCAGTCCGCGCACGACATGGCTGTTGTGGACGATCTCGCGGCGGACATAGACCGGCGGGCCGAAGACTTCGAGGGCGAGGTCGACGATCTTGACGGCGCGATCGACGCCGGCACAGAAGCCGCGGGGGTTGGCGAGGAGGATGTTCATACTTCAGGATTCCAATTCCGGTTCAAGTGAGAGTATACGGCGACGGGCCGGTTGCGGCGATGCGATTATCCGTCGTCGGAGGCTGACGATGGATGTGATCGGCCGGGACTGGGGAGGTCAATTTCGAATGACGAATTACGAATTTCGAAAGGGTTTTTCGCGTGGGGCGGTGCGCGCGAGGGGTCGCTTTCTCGGGGTCGGCCGGGGCTTGCGCCGCCGGCTCGGGTGGCGTTGTTTTCAGTGAGCGAGATTTTGGTGATCGGACCCTCACCCCGCGTCAGACTTCCTCCTCGGTCGCCTTCCGCTCCCTGGAAGGGAGAGTGAGAAGCGCCGTCGGGCGAGGGGTTCCAGCCGTCGGGCATTTTGTTTTCGGGGCTGATCGGCGGGAGGCCCCAGATGTCGCGGATGGCCTCGTTGAGCGAATCGCGGAATTCGTCCTGGGTGTAGTGTTCGCCGTCTTTTTTGCGGCCCCAGGGGGCGGTCGGGTCGTCCTCGTCGACCTGCGGGTGGTCGGGGCGCGTTCGCTCCTTCGCGGCCTCGGCGCGCAGGCGG
>CAYPXR010000062.1:0-10385 GCA_964414585.1 uncultured Planctomycetaceae bacterium | reverse complement strand
ACGGGCGCGGCCCTTTACAGCCTGATGCGGAAGGCCGACGAGCTGATGGCCAAGAAAGGGCTCTACGAAAACAAGGGCGTGGACCTCAGCGATCAGGGCGATCGAGATGCCCAAGGCAATTTGATCGTCCCGCCCACGTCGCAGCCGGCCCCATAATCGGCAACGGACCAGTCACGGACGATTGGCATTCATAAATCGAGAAGGAAGCGTTAGTTACGCGACGGGATGATCCCGGCGGATCGGCGGTTGGAAATCGTCGATTTGGCCATCGCAGGATGCGTATTGTAGGCTTTACCGGCGGACCCTCGATTTCGGGGCAGCCGGCAGCTCGGTCTCGCTGAGGGAGAGAAGACCGGGCACGGATCGAGCGAGGATTTTGGGATGACACGACGACTTATCAAGGCGATGTTGTTGCCTGCGCTGGCGGGCATTTTGTTTGTGACCGCCGCGCTTGCGGAAACGACCCCTGCGACTCCGGCGGGCAGCCAGCCCGCGGCGGGTGACGGATCGCTCGTTTACGAAGTCAGCGATCTGGAAGGCAATGTGCGCGTCGCCGCGGCCGGAACCAACCCGCTATTGAAAGAAGGTTGGCGGGCGGTGAAGTCGGGCGAATCGCTGCACGCAGGTCAGGTCATTCACGTGCCCTTTCGCGGAAAGCTTAAGTTGACCGCCCGTCCGGCAGATCCGCCGACGGTCATGCTGATTGACACGGGAAGTCTGGTTCAGATCTCCGAGCTTTCGCTGAAGGATGGCGTGGCCAAGAGTCGCATTGAATTGGGCTACGGTCTGGTCAAGGCCGGCGTCGCGGAGAGCGGCACGCGCAGCGACATGGAAATCACCGGCCCGACGGCGACACTGAGCAAGAAGGGCACGGACATCTTCGGATTCGAGGTTCGCCCGGACGGCCGCTTCAACATGTTCCTGACCGACGCGGGACGCGGACTGGTCCAGGCGATTCAGACGCAGGCCGGGCAGGCGGGCGCGCTCAACAACATGCGCTCGCGTTTCCTGACGCCGGGCCAGTGGATCACGCAGCAGATGGCTCGTGCGATCGACAACGTTCAGTTCGACCGGAATGTCAACGTCAGTGACCTTTATGGTCTTAATGGCATGGACCAAATCTTCACGATGCTGAACGATCGCGGCATCGGATTTTTGCTCCCGGCCGGAAGCAACCCCCTGAATTTGCTGGGGAACAATCCGAATGGCGGTCCACCGAACGGCGTTATCCCGAACAACCAGGGCCAGCAACTGGGCAACACGCTCTTGACGCAGGGTCTTGGCGGCGGGCGGCTTGTCGGTGCGGGGAACTTCGGCATCGGCCAGGGCACGGTTCCGAGCGTGTTCGGCGCCCGGGCGATCAACCGGCAGAACGGCGCGCTGAAGTCGGTCGGCGTCGCGCGTCCGGGTCTCTTCAACCGGCACCGATAGAGCAGGTTCTCTCGGTCCTCCCGCCGTTTGGCAAATCGCGTAAAGATCGGATGAAGATCGTGTGGATTTCATGTGGATCGTGAAAATCCTCGGTTAATCCGCCGTTTGCGGCTTCATTCCTGACAAGTCCAGCGCCATCCCCTTCCGATGAGCCTTGCGCGGCGCAAGGCTGCGTTTGAGCGCGCCGCGGTTCGGGCGGAGCCCGGGGAGCCGGTGCGTGCGAGTGGCCTACGGAGTCAACGGCTACGGTCGCGGACACGCCATGCGTGCGGCGGCGGTGTTACCCCTCCTTCGGCAGCGCCACGATGTGCAGGTCTTCGCCGGAGCCGACGCGTTTGACGCGCTTCGCACGGAATTTGCGGTCCAGCGCGTGCCGAACATGCGGTACTACTACCGGCGGCCCGGTTGCATTTCTCCGCTGACGACGTTCAAGCGAAATCTTTCACTCCTGTTTGATTTGTTTTTGCGCGGCGCGGGACACGAGATGGTGTTCGACGCACTGCGTGATTTTGATCCGGACTTGATCGTTTCGGACGGAGAGCCGTACACGCTGTGGGCGGGCGGCCGGCTGGGCATTCCCCGGATCAGCTTCGACAATTTTGCCCAGCTCGCCTACTGCCGATTGCCGGTGAAAGGGATGGACCGATTGCGTTGCTGGGCCAACGGCGTCGGCTACCGCGCGGTGCTCGGACATGCGGAGCGCACGGTGATCGCCAGCTTCTTTGAGGCGCCCGCGCGGGTCGAGGGCATTTTCTCCGTCGGCGCGGTGATGCGGCAGGAAGTGTTGCAGGTCTCGGCGTCGCGCGGCGACCACTGGCTGGTCTATTTCAGCAAGCCGGAGGAATTCACCCCGGCCATCGAGCAGGCCCTGCATGAGTCCGGATGTCCGGCGCGGGTCTATGGAACGACGCGGCGCGGGCTGGATCGCCAGATTCAATTCAAGCCGCTGGGCAACCTGCCGTTTCTGGAGGATCTTGCGAGCTGCCGGGCGGTATTCGGAACGACGGGCAACCAATTGCTCGGTGAGGTGATTCACTTTCGCAAGCCGATGCTGGCCGTGCCCATCGATTGCATGGAACAGCGGATCAACGCGCGACAGCTCGAGTTGCTGGGCGTCGGCGAGGTTCTGACGCCGCGACAGGTGACGGGCATGCGGCTGCGCGATTTCCTCGTCCGCGAGCGGGACTATGCAAGCCACTTCCCGGCGCAGCCCCGCAACGGTCTGGCTGAAGCGGTCTCGGCCATCGAGTCGTTTGGCGCTGAACTGACGGCGCCGCGAGGCGCACCGTCGGATGCGATGGTCCCAACGGTCTAGGAGAAACGAGTCATGGTCGCTTCAACGTCCCCGCATCGCGCCAAAACGAAAAAGACGAGCACGTTTTATCGTTCGGTGTGGATTTCCGATGTCCATCTTTGTTCGCGCGATTCCCAGGCGGAGATGGTTTACAGCTTTCTCGCCTCGATCAAATGCGACTATCTCTACCTTGTCGGCGACATCATCGACGTCTGGGCCCTGCGCAAGCGATGGCACTGGCCGGCGCAATACAACGAGGTCATTCACAAGCTGCTCAAACGCTCGCGAAAAGGGGCCAGAGTCACGTTCATCCCCGGTAATCACGATGATTTCTTCCGTGGGTTCGTCGGTTATCGCTTCGGCGACGTGAAGATCGAGGCGCGGGTCATCCACACGACCGCCGATGGCCGTCAATTGCTGGTCACGCACGGCGATGAATTCGATGCCGCCGTTCATGGTCATCGCTGGCTGGCGCACCTGGGGGACTGGGCTTATGGCCACCTCATTGTGGTCAATCGCATCGTCAACGCCGTGCGTCGGTGGATGGGCAAGCCCTATTGGAGCCTCTCCGGGGCGATCAAGCGGAAGGTGAAGAGCGCCGTCAAGTTCCTGAGCAATTTCGAGCAGATTCTTGTGGAGGAGGGGAAGCGGCAGAAAGTGGACGGCGTCATCTGCGGCCATATTCATGCGCCGGCAATGCGCGACATCGACGGAATGCTGTATTGTAATACCGGCGACTGGGTCGAACACTGCACGGCGCTGGTCGAACACGAAGACGGGCGGCTGGAATTGATCTGGTGGCACCCGGAAATGGACGCTCGCGTCGGAGACATGGGCGCGGCGATGGAATTTGAGCGGGAGCCCGTCCCGGCCGGGACGTTCAGCGATGTCCCCTACGCGGCGCATTGGCCCTTTGCGCCGGTTTCCGAGGCGGCATGCGAGCCGTTGCTATTCAATTGAAGCCTGCCCGACACATCTGTCAGGTCTTGCGCGGCAGAAAGATGCTGAACGTGGCGCCGCGCGGGGGCGTGGAGTGCAATTCGATGCGACCACCGTGTTCACGGATGAGGCGGTGGGTCGTCGCCAGACCCAGACCGGTGCCGCTCTTTTTCGTCGAGTAATACGCCCGAAAGACCAAATCCTGCTGGTCCGCTGGAATGCCGGGGCCGGTGTCGGCGACGTCGATCCGGGCCCAATTCGCGCCGTCTTCGGCGACGCGCAGGTCGATTTTCCCGCCGTTAGGCATGGCCTGTTGGGCGTTGATGAGCAGATTGAGAATCGCCTGTTTGAGGCGGTTGACATCGACGTCACAGACGACCGGGCCGTTGGGAATGTCGATCGTTAACTCAACGCCGCCTGCCTGCGCCTGTGGTTGATAGAAGTCGGCGAGTTCACGCACCGCCTGAGCCACGTCGCTGGGCTCTCGCTTCAACTCGCACTTGCCGACGTAAACCAAAAAGTCCTTGAGAATCTGTTCGAGCCGCTGGGTCTCGGTCAGCAACGCGGCGATCCGGCGGCGGCTGCGGCGGGCAACGTCTTTGGGATCGGACGGTTGACCGGCGTCCCGGTTTTCAACGCGCTGCCAGTCCTCGTCGAGCAATTGCAGGTTGACTTTGAGCGTCGAGAGCGGGTTGCGAATTTCATGGGCCAGGCCGCCGGTCAGGGCCGAGAGCTCGACCAACTGTTCGGCGAGGGGATCGACGGCGTCCGCGGCTTTCGGACTTTGTTTTGGCGGGGTTTCGGCCATGAGGATTTCCCGATTCGCCGCCATTGTACCGGAAAAGTGAAAGCCCCGGTCAAGCTTGACCGGGGCTTTTAGAGACGAACGGACGTCATCCGATCACGCCGTGAAGGCGCGATCAGCTGACCTTTTGCTCTTCCGGTTTCTGCTCGTGGCCGCGTTCTTCGAGGATGACCTGCTTGCGGGAGAGCTTCACTCGGCCGGTGTCGTCGATCAGGATGACTTTGACGCGGACGGTGTCGCCGACGTTGACCACGTCGGTGACTCGCTGCACGTAGCCGTCGGACAGCTCGCTGATGTGGCAGAGGCCGTCCTGGCCGGGGGCGACTTCGATGAACGCGCCGAAGTCCTTTACCGAAGTTACGCGGCCGGTATAGACCTTGCCGAGGCGGACGCCTTCCGAAATCTGTTCGACCATTTCGTAGGCGGCCTGGGCGCCGTCGGCGTTGAGCGAGGAGATATAGACCGTGCCGTCGTCTTCGATGTCGATCTTCGCGCCGGTCGTGGCTTCGATGTTCTTGATGCCCTTGCCGCCGGGGCCGATGATCTTCCCGATCTTGTCCTGGGGGACCTTGATGGACAGGAGCCGCGGTGCGTAGCGACTGATCTCCGCCCGCGGGCGGGAGATGCACGAGAGCATTTCCTTGAGGATCTTCATCCTCGCGGTCTTGGCCTTCTGAAGGACTTCAACGATCTGCTGCTGGCTGATGCTGCGGGCCTTGAGGTCGAGCTGGACGGCGGTGATGCCGACCTGCGTGCCGGTGACTTTGAAGTCCATGTCGCCGAAGTGGTCTTCTTCTCCGAGGATGTCGGTCAAGAGCAGGTAGCGGTTGTCGTCGTGGACCATGCCGATGCTGATGCCGGCGACGGGGTGATTGAGCGGGACGCCGGCGTCCATCAGGGCCAAAGTGCCACCGCAGGCCGAGGCCATCGACGACGAGCCGTTGGATTCCATGACTTCGGCGACGAGGCGGATTGTGTAGGGGAACTTGTCCGGACCCGGCAGGACGCCTTGAAGGGAACGTTCGGCCAGATTTCCGTGGCCGATTTCGCGCCGGCCGACCGCGCCGATTCGCTTCACTTCGCCGGTGCAGAACGGCGGGAAGTTATAGTGCAGCATGAATTTTTTGCTGTATTCTTCGAGGAGTTCGTCGACGGTCTGTTCGTCGCGGGAGGTGCCAAGGGTCGAGACGACCAGCACCTGCGTCTCGCCGCGGGTGAAGAGGGCGGAGCCGTGGGCCCGGGGCAGCACGCCGACTTCGCAGGTGATTTCGCGAATGTCGTCGGGACCGCGACCGTCGGTTCGCTTGCCTTCGTCGAGGACCATCTTGTGGAAGATGCGCTCTTCGATCTTTTGAATTTCATTGTGGACGTCGCCGGCGGTGTAAGGGAGGTCCTTCGCGCCTTCGGGGACAAGCTCGGCCTTGATTTTCTTATAGACCTCGTCGACCGCGGCATACCGTTCGGCCTTCTTGTCCCGCTTCTTGGCGCCCTTGAGGTCGAAGCGGTCGCACAGCTCGGCGACGCGCTTCTCCATCGAGGCGTCCTTCGGCGGATGCTCCCAGACCTTCGGGGTATTGACCATCTCGCCGAGTTCGCGGATGAGGGCGACGATTTTCTTGATCTCGCCGAAGCCGAATGCGATCGCATCGGCGATCACCTGTTCGGGCAGTTCCATCGCCGCGACTTCGATCATGTTGACGGCGTCTTTGTGGCCGGCGAGCACGACTTCGAGGTCGCTCTCGGCCCGCTGAGCGACGGTCGGGTTGATGATGAATTCGCCGTTGACGCGGCCGACGCGGACGCCGGCGGTCGGTCCTTCAAAGGGGATCGGGCTGACCGTCAAGGCGGCCGAGGCGCCGGTCATGCAGAGCACGTCGGCGTCGTTTTCCTGATCCGACGAAAGCACCATGCACTGAATCTGGACTTCATTCATGAAGCCATCGGGAAAGAGCGGCCGGATCGGCCGGTCCGTCAATCGCATGGTGAGGATTTCCTTCTGGGTGGGGCGGGCCTCGCGTTTGAAAAAGCCGCCGGGGAACTTGCCCGCGGCGTACATTTTTTCGCGATAGTCGACCGTGAGCGGGAAGAAGTCGATGCCTTCCCGGGGTTTGTCGGTCACGACCGTGGCGAGCAGCACCGTCTCGCCGTAAGAAATGAGGACGGCGCCCGCCGCCTGCTTCGCCAATTTTCCAGTTTCGATCTTTAAGATTCGACCGCCGATTTCCGCCTCAACACTGTACGTCTTCATGTTCTTTTGCCTACCTTACGCCTTCACCAACACGCCTACACGACACCACAACAACGACACATTTCAAAATGATGATCAACAGAGGTTATCCGACCGGCATGGTTCGCGGCGCGGAGAAACTCCGCGGCGATCGACTCGCGCAGCAACCCTCGCAATGCGCTTTTGGATGGAAAAACGCCCGACAACGTGGCCGCCGCGGCGACCGGATTACTTTCGCAGTCCCAGGCTATCAATGATCTTCTGATACTTCTCGCGGTCGGTATTCGTCAGAAACTTCAGCAGGCTCGATCGGGCACCGACCATCTTTAGCAGTCCGCGGCGTGACGAGTGATCTTTCTTGTGGGCTTTGAGGTGGTCCGTCAATTGCTGAATTCGTTCCGTCAAAATCGCCACTTGCACTTCGGGCGAGCCCGTGTCCTTCGCGTGTCGCCGATAGCCGCTGACCAATTCACCTTTTCGCTCAACCGTTAACGCCATGACTTTGTACAACTCCTGTGGACACGCCCGGGGCGCTGACTTGGCGCCGCTTTCTCTAATCCAGCTAGGGTAAACGAAACCCCAGGCGTCCGCAAGGGAGCCCTAACGCGAGCGATCATAATGATTTATGACAGTCTTTCGGGGCTGAAAAATTACCGGTTCATTTCAGGATCGATGAATTCGCCGCCCAGAAGCTCACAGGCCTTTTCCATCATTCGGTCCAGGCTGAAGGGCTTGCTCAAATAATCATCGACGCCGAGGTGCCGGGCATAGAGTTCGTGCCGCTTGCCCTCGTTGGCGGTGATCATGATGACGTAGGGCCGCGTTCCGGCGTCCTTTTTGGGTTTCAGCGTCTCCATGACGAGGAACCCGCTCCGCTTGGGCATCATCATGTCCAGGACGATTAAGTCGGGGTCCACGCGCTTGGCCATGTCCAGGGCCTTGTTGCCGTCGTTGGCGGTCGCGACTTTGGCCCCCGCGGCCTCGAATGCCATTCGCACGGTGGTGAGCACGTCGGGATCGTCGTCCACGACCAGAATCGAGCGGCCGTCGAGTTTGGCGGGCATGATGTTCCTCCGGTTGGGGGCCTTCGGCCCAGCGGAATGATCCGCGCCGAGGCGAGCCGTTTAGCCCAAAAAGTATAGGGCGGCCGGGCGTCACGAGCAAGGCGGTGGTGGCATGGAAAGGCCGTCACCGCCATCATATCAGACCATGCACACCGCCTTCTTCCATCACGGCTCCCGACTTTCCCACTTTGTCCAAAATTCGGGAGGGACCGCACTCATATTCCTGACGATTCTGATCTGCGGGTGCCCGTCGCTGGCGACGCTGCCGTCCCAGGCCCCGGTTCTGGAAATGAAGGAGGAAAGCACCCAGGAGCCGTATTTGCTTTATGTGCCGAGCACCTACAGCGAAAGCCACGCTTGGCCGCTGGTGATCATCTGCCACGGCACCTGGCCGTATGACACGGCGGAACTCCAGATGCGGGAGTGGGCGGGCTTCGCCCAGAGTCACGGGATCATCGTCGCCGCGCCGACGCTCCGTGCGACGAAAGGTGATTTTCCGCCACCGTCGGACAAGCAGATGGCACTCCAGCGAGAAGATGAGCGCCTGATTCTCGGAACCGTGGCGGCGATCAAACGGCGCTATCGCATCGCGGAAGAGAAGGTCTTCATGACCGGCTGGTCGGCCGGGGGGTACTCCATTCTCCACACCGGCCTGCGCCATCCGGACCTCTTTCGGGCGCTGATGATCCGACAGGGATCGTTCGACCAGCGGTTCATGGACATCCCGGAGGATCGGCTGGACCGGTGGCAGGCGATCAAGGTGATCTACGGCCAGACGGACGTCCTGCGCGATCAGACCAAGGCGAGCATCCAGTGGCTGCGCGATCACGGGCTCTACGTGGATGAACAGGAGATCACCGGAACGCACCGGCGGATCGACCCGAAACTGCCGTGGACTTATTTCGAGACGGTGATGAAGGAGCGTTTGTGGATTCAGATTCGCACGGTCGTGCCGAACCCCGACGAACCGCTGACGGTGCGGTTTGACATGATTTCCGTTCCGCCGGTGGTGAAGCAAAAGTGGTTCTTTGGCGACGACGAAGAATCGTTTGAAGCGACGCCGACGCATGTCTATGCCAAGCCGGGGCGCTACGAGGTGACGGTCAATGCCGCGCTGAAGTCCGGCAAGAAATACAGCCGCAAGCGGACGATCCACATCGGGCGATTCGTTGAAGATTGACGGCGGCCTTTGGCGGGAGCGAGTTCAATGATCTGGGTTTGGCTCGGTCTGGCGATCGTTTTCGAGGTCGGTTGGGCCGTGGCCATGAAGCTCTCGCAGGGCTTTTCCAAAATCGGGCCGACGATCGCCACGATCGTCATGTACCTGCTGAGCGTCGTTTTCCTCGCGTTGGCGACCAAGCGACTGGACGTCGGCCTGGCCTACGCGATCTGGGCCGGGTCGGGCGTGGCGCTGATCGCGATCATCGGGATGACTTATTTCAGGGAACCCGTCACGGCGATGAAGCTGGTGTCCATCGGTCTCATCGTCATCGGCATCGTCAGCCTGCAAATCTCCGGCGGCGGCCATTGACGATTCGATTTTCCCGGAATCCCTCACGACGATTCTTTCGCCGCCTCCGGTGAATGGCGGATGTCGCGTCCCACGATGTGGTACAACACCGCGCCGACGAGGCCGAAGGCCAGGCACAGAGTCCACAGCGGACCGGATCCGAATCGTGACAGGACCTGGCCGCCCAGCGGAGCACCGACCATGAGGGCGCTGGCGAAGGACATGGTGAAGACGCCCATGTAGGTTCCGCGGAGCGATTTCGGGGCCAGGTCGGCGACGATGGTCTGCATGTAGGGCGATTGCATCATCTCGCCGATCGTCCAGACGACGACCGTGCCGACGAACTGCCAGCGCGTGACGGCCAGCCCGGTCAGGCCGAAGCCGACGGCGGTGAAGACGGCGCTGGCGACCATGACGGCCTCGCGGCGGAAGCGCAGGAGCAACGTCGTAAACGGGAGTTGGACGAGGACGATGAGCCCCGCGTTGACGGCGACGATCTGGCCGTATTCCTTCGGGCCGAATCCGAGGTTGTCGAGGTGGAGCGGGAGCGTCGTGTGCGCCTGCATGTAGGTAATGCCGATCAGGTGCGTTGCCAGGCAAAAGAGGATGAACGGACGATGGCGAAGGATGATGCCTGCGCTGGCGAAGATCGACGTACGATCGGGCGATGGCGCACCGGCGTTTGCCGCCACCGCACTCTTGGGCAGCGTTTCGCGGATCGCCAGAAAGAGGATGATCGCGTAGGACGAGCTGGTCAGGGCGTCGCCGTAGAAAAGCCATTGGTAGGAATGCTCGGCGATGTAGCCGCCGACGACCGGGGAAATAGCCATGCCGAGATTGACGGTGACATACATGAGACCGTAGGCGGCGGGCCGCCGGATCGGTTCGACGATGTCGGCAATCATCGCGGAGGCGGCGGGCCGGTACATGTCGCTGATGAAGGCGAAGCAGAACACGGCGGCGATAATCGCCGCCGGCGACCGGAGTTGTCCGAAGAAGGAGAGGATGGCGGACGCGCCGAGGAGGCTGCCCAGCATGACGGTCCGGCGGCCGATGAGGTCGGCCAGATGTCCGCCGGCCAGCGCGGCGGCGATGGAGCCCATTCCGAAGACGCC
>CAYPXR010000061.1:0-35740 GCA_964414585.1 uncultured Planctomycetaceae bacterium | reverse complement strand
CCATGATAAGCGGCCCTGCGCGGAAGGAAACCTTCGAGTCTAGGATCAACCTTTCAACGAAATGGAATCGCTCCCTACTCGGGGTCTTGCTGGCCGCTGTCGCCATCGGCGGATTGGCGTTCACCGCCGATCGTCACCCGCCCGCGCCGAAAGGCGACTACGATCGTCTGCTATCGCGGCACTCGCCGTCCCTCGTGACGATCAAATACGTCCTCAAGACGGAAGACGAGGAAGGAACTTCCTTCGAGGAGGATCGGGAAATCACCGGCGTGCTGATCGATCCGTCGGGCATCGTCCTTTGTTCGAACGCCCAACTGGCCGGGGCAACGACGCCGGAGGACTTCGACATCAAGACCAGCGCGTCGGACATCAAAGTGTTCGTCGGTGACGACGCCGACGGACGGACGGCGCGGGTAATGACGCGCGACCGCGAACTGGACCTTGTCTGGCTGCGCGTGAAAAACCCCGCCGACAAAAAGCTCCCCTTCGTCGATCTCTCAAAATCGGTGGACGTGCATCGGGGCGACCGATTACTCACCATCGTCCGCCTGGAGAAATACTTCGATCACGAGCCGGTCGTCTACGAAGGACCCGTGGCGGGAATCCTGCGAAAACCCCGCGATCTGTATGCCCCCGGCAGCGGCCTGGGCGGCGAGGCAGGACTGCCCGTCTTCGACGCCGAAGGCGGATTCGTCGGCGTCTTTGTGGCCCAGATGCCCGAACGCGAGGACCATCAAGCCGACGCGACCGCCACGGGGGAAAACCTCGATGTCTTCATCCTGCCGGCCAAGACCGTCGCCGAAGCGACGAAGCGGGCGATGAAAGTGACGAAATAGCAGGTCTTGGTTAACCTAGTCACGGGCGATGACCGCATCGAGAGGAGTTGCCAGGGATGGCCAAGACCACAAAGCGTTCCAGCCGGAAATCAAGAAACAACGCCACCTCGGCGAAGATTGTCGGACTCGCCGAGTCCGTCGTCGCGTCCGCATCGAAAAAGAAAGACCCGTCGGTCGACATCCCCCTGCGGGCACTCTCCAACGCCAAGTACAACCGCGACAAGCGCATCATCGAAATGGGCAGCAAGTCCCAATCGCGAACGTTCTTCAATCTCGGCCAGGCGAAAAATTTCATGCAGACCGTGCTGATCGCCAGCGGCTGCAAAAAGCTCATCGACGAGGACAAGACGGTCAGCATCCGCGGTCTCTACTACCTGACCAAGCACACGATCCCCGGCACGAGCGAAAAGACCTTCAACGAACAGTCCGAAAGCGACCCCATCATTGAAGACCTCGAGGTCTCGCTCGAATCGCTCCGCGAGGAATTGCACGTCTTCGCCGACAATCGCGGAAGCATCGCCGGCAATCTCACGATCGTCAGCCGCGGCGATGAGATCGACCTGCGCCGCATGGGAGCCGGCGGCTTTTCCATCCCCAGCATCGTCGAGCCGGACGTCTTCGCGTTTCGCAAGTGCGAGGCGAAGTTCATCCTCCACGTCGAAAAAGGCACCGTCTGGCAGCGATTCAACGAGGACAAGTTCTGGCAGAAGAACAACTGCATCCTCACCCACGGCGGCGGTCAGCCCCCGCGCGGCGTCCGCCGATTGCTCTACCGCATGCACCACGAACTCAAGCTGCCGGTCTATTGCCTGCTCGATAACGACCCGTGGGGGTACTACATCTACAGCGTCATCAAGCAAGGCTCGATCAACCTGGCGTTCGAGTCGAAGCGGATGGCGGTCCCCGAGGCCCGGCTGATCGGCATCCGCAGCAAGGACTTCGAGGAGTTCAAGCTGTCGGACGACGTGAAGATCGCGGTGGACGACAAGGACATCAAGCGGGCCAAGCAGATCCTGGAGTATCCGTGGTTCAAGGGGAAGAAGGAGTGGGCCAGGGAGATCGACACGATGCTCAAGCACGGGTTCAAAATGGAAGTCGAGTCGCTGCTGACCAAGAGCATTAGCTTCGTGACGGAGACGTACGTGCCGCAGCGGTTGAAGCAAAAATCAATGTGGCTCGATTAGGCAGCCTATTTCCTGCGTTTGTCTTCGAGCGATTTGCGAGTCTTGCTACGGCGGAGACGCTCAATTTCCTTCTTTTCCTCGCGAGCTTCTGACCAGTCCGTAACCTGCTTTTCTACCCACGCAACCGCACTATCCAAACCGCCACTCGTGGGTTGACGAGATGTCGCGGAAGCGGCGCAAAGAAGGATAACAATGATCGCTAATGCAGCTATTCCTATTGCCCATTTAAATACGCTAGTTGAATACCAAGGAGGATCGTATTTCTGCCACGTCGTTGCAAGCCTGTTGGAGTCAATAGGCCCCAAAATCAAGGACGAGGCGCGCACCGCTACGAAGTACTTCTCGGACTTACTACTTGACCACTTCCGCAATACAAGGATTCCACCGTCCACAAACCAGTGCCCAGAGGAGTCTTCGATTTCACCATTCTCCTTTAGTTGGTATTCTTTGTTGGATTTGAAGATAAGCTCCAGTTCGAGATCGCGATGCCGTGCTTTCCAATTCCCGCATATCTGCTCTTCCGAGGGTGACAAATCGGTGCCACACCCTGGAAACACAAACAAGGCGCCAAGTGTCAAGAAGGCACAAGCGTCTCTTGAATAGCGGCGCATTCGCATGGACAAAACGGCTAATTCGGCTTTACGACCGACATGAAGAAGGCGCTCAATCTTGAAACCTGCGATAGGCTCAGATTCTCAATCTTTTTTTGGAGCTTTCTAGCATTGGTTTTCGTGTCGCGACACAGACGAGGGAACTTGGTAAAACAGAGGAGCATGTCGATGCGTGATACTGGACCTCGTATTGTCCCTGAGCGTCGAAATCCTCGTGCTATTACGAGCAGTTCGTCGCGATCAAACCCCGGGAGAATCGCTTGGATCAAACCCCAAACAGAATAAGTAGGTTGAACGCACATGCGCCTTCGTCCTTTGAAATTGAAACACTGCATTTTTCACCGGACCATGATTTCTCTAAGAGGCGCCAGTCATGATAGCCCAAGGAGGCCACATCGAAAACATCGCCTTGGGTACGCGATTAGGCGGATTCTAGTCTACCGAGCGCTTAAACGACTCCAACGCGAGCAACCGAAGGTATTCTGAATTCAGCGATGCCCGCTTCGCACCGATGTTTCCATCAGACGCCGGCATTTTGTTGCGTTACTTGCCCTGTTTGGAGATGAGTTCGCGCACGGTCGGGACCAGTTCGACCGGCACCTCCATCATCGTTCCCGTGCGCCGTTCGTAGGCAGCCTCATCTTCGGCGACGGCTTCGTCCTCGGACTGGTTGTCGTAGTGCTCAAGAACGCGACGAACTCGCTCTTCGTCCCAACCGGTTGGAAAGTTATTGTTCATCGCTGTTTCCGTCGCATTCGACGCCGGTACGCCTGCAAGGGCTTCCCTACGAGGTCATATGCGGTGATCACAAACACGCCCGCCCGATCTTCGTCGGGCGCGTAAATCACCTTGAGATACCGACCCGACCGAGTCTGGCCGAGGGCCACGCGGCTGCCCTCCGATCCGGGTCGATCCGGGTCGATCCTCGCCGGGCCGTGCCAGCACTTCCTCAACTTCTTGCTCTTATACGTCATGAGCAAAGATATGAGGAAGCCCGGTTGCAGCGTCTAAATTATAGCGTATTTGCATGACGGACTTCCAGCAAATACCGTCCAAACATACCGGTCCTTGAGGTCATCTGCCAGGAATAACCGCGCCCGGCCGTCTGTTGACGCTATGGGTTGGCTGGGGCCACAATCCGCCGGTCGCGAGCGAGCGCCTCTGAGCCGACCCGACAAACCCGCCGACTTCCCCTTGACTTCCCTAACCGTCGCGCTAGCATGTTCGGTTATTGTTCGGAAGCGTCGTGGACAATTTCCGCGCCAACGGCTGGGTCAGCGCGCGTGCCTCTGGATTTCCGCCCGCGACAGCCATCGCGGCACTTTTTTCACCTCGTTTCACCTTGTTTCGCCCCCCCTCCCCGGGGGCAAGGAGGAAAGGTCATGTCGGATTCCGATACGAACGGGGAAAGTGAGCGACTTGCAGGAGCAGAACTTTCGGCGGAGGCCTTGCCCCTGCGAGAGTCCGGTTTGCCCACGGAAAGCGGCCGCTCCTCCCTCTTCGCAAAACTCCCCCCCGACCTCCGCCGCGCCGTCGACATCGCCATCGCCGAGCATGTCCCGCCCACCTTCCGCGCCGTCTGGATGCAATTCGAGCTGGCCAAATTCGGCGTCACCTTCTCCTCGTTCTACCGCTACGCCCGCCGACTCCGCGAGCGCGTCAACCTCCTCGAAGCCGCCGCCCTCGCCGGCGAAAACGACGCCGACGTCGACGCCGTCCTCAAAAAACTCACCGGTCGCCGCGCCCTCGACCTCCTCCTCCATTCGCACGGCTCCGAATGCCTCAAGGAAATCGCCGCCCTCGTCAGTGCCCATTCCCAGACGGCCTGGCTCGACATCGCCGAGCGACGAATGGCCCTCGAAAACCGCCGCCTCGCCGAGGAATCGAATGCCGCCCGCGCCCGCCTCGAACTCGACCGCGAGCAACTTCGCCTCAAGGCCGAATTCCTCCAATCCACGCGCAGCCTTCGCTCGCCATCCCAAGACGCGGAGCCTCTCCGCCTCGCCAGGCTCGACGAGGCGGACGCCGAAGCATTAACCGCCAAACCCGCTACGGAAAAATGTGGGACGGATGGATAGCCAACCCTGTATGGCCGTTGTCCGCGGCGATCTTCCTAAGTACCATGATGCATCGACGCGAGCCGCTTGGTTGGATATCCCCATCATGACGATCAACACGCTTCGAGAGCTTTACGCCTTCAACCGCTGGGCCAACGACAAAGCCTTGTCGATCGCTGCCGGCCTCTCCGCCGAGCAGCTTGACCGGCCCTTTGAGATGGGCCTCGGCTCCATCCGCAACACTTTGCATCACATCTGGGCCGCCGAACGGGTCTGGCTCGATCGCTGGTCGAAGCCGGACGCGGCGAAGTTCGTACAGCCCGAAGCGGGGATTGCAATCAACGAATTGCGAAATCGCTATCACGCGACGGCGGCGGAACGCGACGCCTTACTCGCCAGGCAAAGCGACGCCGAACTGGCCAAGCCGCTGACCTTCACCAACATCAAGGGTGAGGCGTACAGCCTTCCCCTCGGCGGGCAGATGATGCACGTCGTCAACCACGGCATCCATCACCGCGCGCAATTCATCAACATGGTCCGTCACGTCGACGGCCCGGTCCCCAAGCCGGGGTTGGATTACATTTTCTATCGACTCGAAAAGATGAAGGACGCGCCCCCGCCGCTCGATCTGAAATCAATCCGCGCCGACGAAGCCTATGCCGACTGGGCGACGCGCAAGCTGCTGGCCATCGCGGCATCGCTTTCCGACGTGCAGCTCGACAAACCCTTCGAAATGGGCATGGGCAATCTCCGCAAGACCTTTTGCCATCTCGCGCAGGCCGAAGCGTGGTGGCACACCAACTGGACGACCGGCCCCGCCGGCGCATTTCCTCCGGCGGACGACAAGATTTCCATCGCCGACGTAACGAAGCGATTCGACGCGGCCTGGTCGGCCCGCGACCGGTTTGTCGCTACGCTGAAGGACGCCGATCTCCCGCGACCCGTGACGGTCAAGCCCAGGCCCGATCTGACCATCCAGTTCCCCCTCGGCGTCAGCCTCGTGCAGCTTTGCGGCCACGCAACGCACCATCGGGCACAGATGCTGAACATGCTGCGCCACGCCGGCGTACAGCCTCCGGGATTGGACTTGGTTCTATGGCTGCGCGAACTTTAACAGACGTTTCAAATCAGAGCCGCGTCGAAGATTCGCCGTGGCGAAACTGTAAAGGAGCGCCGCGGTGCATCCGAAGGCATAGACGTCTTCGACAATGCAGCGGGCTCGCCGGGCAGGGATCGAAATTTCCGTTAACGTTGCGGCGTGGACCGGCGCTCCTTTACAGTCGCGGCTCTGATCGGAGAACCCCATGCACGACCTTGACCGATTCCGCGCATTCCTGCGATACAGCGAAGGGGCCAACGACCAACTCGTCCGCGCCTCGGCGGGCCTGTCGAACGATAAACTCGACCAGCCGTTCGACATGGGCCGCGGCAGCCTCCGCAAAACGCTCCTGCACCTCTGGGCCGGCGAAAGCGTCTGGCTCGCGCGATGGAAGGGCCAGACCGAAACGCCCTGGCCCGACGAGGAACAAAAGGCCGGCGTCCCCAACATCGACGAGCGATTCCGCCACGTCTATTCCGAACGGGCCGCCTTCATGGCAACGCTCAAGGACGCCGACTTCGAGCGCGTCGTCACCTATCGCGATTCGAAGGGCAGTCTGTACAAAGCGACGCGCGGCGACATGATCATGCAGGGGATCGTCCATTCAATTCACCACCGCGCCCAAGCCGTCAATATGCTCCGGCGGTTGGGAGCCGAGGCGCCGGAAGTCGACTATATGTATTGGGTGCGTAAGCCGGTCTGATCCGAGAAAATACAAATGAATCATACGCGCGGTCGAAAGACGTTCATCGCCGGCTCCATCGGACTTCTGATCTTCGGCAGTGTCCACCTGCTGGCGGTCTATAAGAGCTTTTTCGTGCCGCCCCAGACGCCGGTCGAAATTGAAGCCGACCGGGCTCTGCGGGCGGTCAAGATGGATCTGGGGCCCTTTCATCCGACCGGTTGGCACACCGTGAACATCCTGAACAGCAGCTACTCGGCGCTCCTGCTCTACGCCGGCGTGCTCAATCTCGTCGCCGTCGGCCCGGCCATCGCCGCCGGACGATTGCGAACCCTGACCCGCGTCAACATCGTCTTCGTCTCGGCGCTACTGGCCATTGTGTTGGCGCTTCAATTTCCCCCGCCGGCCCTGTTCGCGGTCATCATCTTGACCTTGTTCATCGCGTCGCTCGTCCAACAAGCCGGCGCGAAGCCGCCTCGTTAGCGAATCGACGAGTCTCCTCGGACCTTGAATCGTCTGGCAAACCGTCGGCGACCTTCCGCCAAACGCCGATATTGGCAGTCGCCGGCGATTCGCTACAATGCCTGCGGAATCCATCAAGTTTCGCCATTCCGTGAGAATCGAAGCGCGGACGCGGAGGGCGACGGGAACCATCGACCATGAACGCGCCAACCACGCTGGACCGCCTGTCGTTGGAAACGCTGTTCCAACACGCCCTCGACGGCGTCTTCGTCATCGACCGGGAGCGACGCTACGTCCTCTTCAACGAAGGCTGCGAACGGCTCACGGGATACCACCGCGGCGAAGTCGTCGGACAATCCTGCCAGTGCGGTGAAGTCACGACCTGTCATGACAATCAAGGCCGCCCACTGTGGGGATTTCTCTGCCCGGCCCTGACGCTCTTCAACGGAACCGCGCCGTCCGCCCATCAACGAATGGAAATCCATCGAAAGGACGGTTCGACCCTCTGGGTCGAAACCGTCTATACGCCGGTCCCGAACGGCGAAGGAAGGATCGAATACGTCCTTGGCGTCGTTCGCGACGTGACCGAGATCAAGTTGATGGAGGATGAATTGCGGGCGGAAATGACCCGCCTTCGCGAAAAGTCCGCGACCGCGGCGAACGAGCCCGACGCCGCCCTGCACGATCTGGACGCGGCCCTGGCGAGTGTCGAACGGGCGTTCATCCTCCGCGCCCTCAAGGCCGCGGACGGTCAACGAAACAAGGCAGCGGAGAACATGAACATCTCGCGGAGCCGGCTGTACCGACGGATGGAGGCGTTGGGCATCAATCCCAACGCCGACGCATGAAGCCCGGCCGCTCCGTGCACGCCGACCTCCACGTCGGCGACAACCTCCCTTTCATGCGCCGGCTTCCCGATGGCTGCTGCGATCTCATCTACATCGATCCGCCTTTCGGAACGGGCCGCGCGCCGACGCGGGGACGCGCCCGCTACAGCGATCAATGGGCCGGCGGAATCAAGGCCTACCTCGCGTTCATGTTCCCCCGATTGGTGGAGTGTCACCGGCTTTTGCCCCGGCATGGCACGCTCTACGTCCATCTCGACTGGCGCGCGGCCCATTACGTCCGCATCCAGCTCGACACCATCTTCGGCATGGACAATTTCCTGAACGAGATCATCTGGCACTATCGCACCGGCGGCGTCTCGCGACAGTGGTTCGGCCGCAAGCACGACACGATCCTCGTCTATGCGAAGCAGATCGGCCGACACCGCTTCAACCAGTTGCGCGAGGGAAAGTTTCGAACCGACGGGCTGAACTACGACGAAAAAGGGCGGCCCTACAAGTCGACCAAAAGAGGGCGATTGTATTTCCACGCCGACGGGCCGGCGCTCACAGACGTCTGGGACATTCCATTCCTCTCGACGGTCTCCCTCGAACGCGTCAAATGGCCGTCGCAAAAGCCGCTCGCCCTGCTCAGGCGGATCATCAGCGCAAGCAGCCGCCCGGGCGATCGGGTCGCGGATTTTTTCTGCGGCAGCGGAACGACGCTGGTGGCGGCAAAAGAGATGGGGCGACGGTTCTTGGGGTGCGACGCCTCGAAACAGGCAGCGGCGATTGCGAGCCAACGGCTCAAGGCAGTGTGAGAATCCCGGACAAACGGGGACGGCGAATGCCCTGGGTTTAGTCGACGACCCACCGCGAGGTATGCAGAGGGCGGTTGTATTGGGTCAAAACGCCGATGTCGTCCACCAGCATTCGCGCGTCGTAGTCGGTCACGCGCATCACCGTCCGGTGGTTTTCAGCTTCGGTCGTGCCCACGCCGCAGCCGACGACCGGGGCCAGCAGGATCAGGCCGAAAACGAACAGAAAAATCTTCCTGGTCAGGTTCATCGCTTCATCCTTCGTTCGAGATCATTCGAGGCGGGCGCCGTCGGTCGGCGTGTACATCGTCCCCTTGCGTATTCTATCTTATCCAGACGGGCCGGTCGTCGTCAACGGGGAAACCCCCTCCGAGAGTGCCGATAACCATTCACGATATCGATAGGCCATGTCGAATTGCCGGCCCAGGTGCTTCAGCCGGTTGAGCAGCCGTTCATATTCGGGCCCCTGCCAATCGCGGGCATTCTCGTCGCAGAAGAAGATTCGGCACCCCAGCGGCCGATGTTCGCGGGCGGTGCAGCGGCCGGCCTGCTGGTAGGGACATGCCCCGGCGGCCGGATCGGCGGGAAGCAACCGGTCCGCCTCGCCGCGAAGGAAGTAGATCAACTCAATATCGGTGACGTAAAGCCGATGCCCGAACGCGGCGAACTTGCAGCAGTCGCCGCGGTTGATGCAGACCGGTTGATGACCGGCAATGGTTGCATCCACCTCTTCGTAGAAGTCTCGCATCGCTGAAGAAAAAGCGTCCGGGGAATTCGTCGGCGCTTCGGTGGGCATTGCCACCAGTGGCTGAACGATTCGATCCGTGAGTGAAACGATCATGTGGGCAGCTCCTCCCACGTCTCGGCGGTTCGTCGAATCTCGATCTGAACGAACTCGTGCTTCTGACCGGTGTTCATGCCGGGACAGCCCTCGGCGGCCTCAGCCCAGTCGTCGGGCGATTGGAGATTGGAATCCCAGAACGGCCACGTCCGACATTGCAACGGCCGCACGGGATAGATCGTGCAGATCCGTTTGCCGCCTTCGGTCTTCAGAAAGCAACAATCGCCGTTCTTCCTGTCCTCGGTCAGCGAAAAGCGCTTACCGACGCGGCGCAGATGCTCCGGGCCGAGCCACTGGTCGGTTCGCCCGATGAACTCGGCGATCTTCTCGATTTCGTCACGGTTGACGAAGACCCAGCCAGGCGCGCCGGTGCAGCAGTTCCCGCATTGCGTGCAGGTGAAGCTCAGCCCGGCGTGATACCAGGCACTCTGAGATGACGGGCTCCGATTGGAACGAGGTCCGGACACTTCGCGCATTATACGGGATTATCAGGGGTCGGGCGGCCTTTTTCCTCAGAGAGAAGGCAATCCAAAGGGTTGGCACGCGAATTGCATAGTCCTCCAGTGCAGCGCGCTGGCGCTGGGACTGCGCAATTCGGAAATGGTGTCTGGAGGTCAACCCCACCGGAGGCCCATGTCATGAAATTTGAAACCGTCCTACAAGAATGGAAAATCCCGTACGAAAAGAGGGTCCATCATACCGCCTTCACCTCGCAGGAATTGGCGGCGGCGGAGCATGTCTCGGGTTACCACGTCGCCAAGCCCGTACTGGTCAAAGGCGAGCACGGATTCGCGATGTGCGTGCTGTCGGCATGCGACCGGCTCGATCTCGGCCGCGCCGCCCGGGCGTTGCACGAGGATCGGCTTCAGCTCGCGACGGAACGAGAGACGAAAAATCTCTTCCCGGATTGCGAACCCGGCGCGGAGCCGCCGGTCGGCCGTCTCTTCAACATGAAGTCGGTCATGGACGAGCGTCTGGCGCAGGACGATTACCTGGTGATGCAGTCAGGCACCCACACCGAGGCGGTCAGGGTCCAGCGCGCGGACTGGGAACGGCTGTGCGAACCGATCATCAAGGCCCGCATCGCGTACTAGTAAACGGTGTTCGGGTGGTTCCGACGTTTCAACGATGGGGGAGCGAAGGAGAGGTGTCGTGATCAAATTCGGCGCAGGCAACCTGCGAATCCCCAGGTTCGAAAAGCCGGTCTTTGTCGTCGCGGGGGGTTTGACCGATTTTCGAAAGCGCTATCCCGAAAAGAACACCTGCCAGCTCTGCGTCGAAGCGCTGAAGATGGCTGTGGAAGAGAACGAATTGAAGGTGACGCCGGAGCAGTTCCGGCGAATGGTCAACTGGTGCGTCTATTCGCAATTCGCCGACCACTTCGGCGACCAGCTCCTCGCGGCCGCAAAGGTTCACGACTACCTCGGATTCGACCCGCTTGGCAACATCGAAGTGAAAACCGGCGGCGCCACCGGCGGATCGGCCGTACTCGCCGCGGCGCAGGCCATTGCCTCGGGCTATGCGACGTGCGTGCCCGTCGTGGGATGGGAGCGGATGGACGAAGTCTCCACGAAGGTGGGCAATTCGTACATCGCCAGCGCCGCGTGCAAGGATTTCGAGAGCGAACTCGGCTGGATGTACGCCAGCTATTACGCGCTGATGGCGCAGCGGTACCAATATGAGAATCATGTCCCGCGCGAGACGCTTGCGAAGATCGCCTGCAAGAACCACGACTACGCCCGTTTCTCGCCGTACTCGCAGAACCCCGGCAATTACACGGTCGAAGACGTCCTGAAAAATGAGATCGTCTCCGCTCCTCTTTCTTATCTGGAATGTTGCGTGATGAGCGTCGGGGCGGCGGTTTTGATTTTGGCCGATGAAGAAACCGCCTATGAACTGACCGATCACCCCGTTCGCTTGTCGGCCATCTGCGGCGGGACGCATACGCTCCGAACCGCCGACCGGCGCAACATGCCCATCCTCCTGCTGCCGAATGAGTCGGAAGCCACATACAAGAATTATTTTGATGGCCGTCGGTCGGAGTGGCCCGGCTTTAGTTCGTTCCTGGCCGCGCGGACGGCGGCCTACCTCGCCTACCACATGGCCGGCATCAAGAACCCCGTGGAAGACTTCGATCTTCTTGAAACGCACGACGCCTTCACGATCAGCGACATCCAGACCTATGAAGACATCGGACTGCGGCCCTACGGCCGGGGGCGCGAGTTCATCGAATCCGGCGATGCGTATTACGAAGGTCGCCTGCCGACGAATCTTTCCGGAGGATTGATCGGCACGATGCACGCCGTGGGCGCGACCGGCATCTTTCAAATGGTCGAGGTCCTTTGGCAACTGAAAAACCAATGGGCGAAGTTTCATGCCGATCCCGAGCGGTGGACGCGTTACGGCAAGAAGAAACCGGCGGATTTCCGCGACCTTCAGGTCAAGAACCCGAAGCGTGGATGTACGATCTCTCATGCAGGTACGGGAAGTCATGTCACCGTGGCGGTTCTTGAACAACCTTGAGCCGGGGGAGGAGATATGTGATGGCAGTCAAACTCAACGGCACGGTCGCGGAAATCCTTAACCAGGATCCCCTCATCATCAAAAACCAGAAGAACTGGTCACACTTCCACTCCTACGGCGGCTGGGGAAAGTTCTTCCAGGGTCTGCGCCAGGGCCAACTCCTCGCCACGCGTTGCTCAAACAGCGCCTGCGGAGAGAAACGACTGTGGCTGCCGCCTCGTTGTGATTGCCCGGATTGCTGGCAGCCGATGGACTGGGTCGAAGCGCCGACCAAAGGCCGGATCTACTCTTTCTCGACGGTGCTTTACCCGGGCGAGTTGTTCCGCGCGAGCACTCCCTGTCCGTTGATCAGCGTCGAGTTAGAGGGCGTCTGTACCAAGTTGATGAGCTATTTGAAAGAGGGCGAACCGAGCATGGGCCTGCCGATTCGTGCGGTGTTCAATACGCAGGCGCCCACGAACACCATTCTCGACCTGTCGTGGGTACCCGCCTGAATGTTTTCCGGAGGCGCATCATGGTTGTTGATACCTGCTTTCCGCCGTTTGTTGAAAATTGGCCCGACGCCGAGCTGACTTACGAAGGACTGTCCGGCCGGATCATGAAAAGTCCAATAGGGTGGACCATGTTCATGGCGGCGGATAGCGACGACGCCGTCCCCGAGCATCGGCACGGCGCGCAATGGGGCGTTGTGTTGGCAGGCTCGATGGACTTGACCATCGCCGGCGAGACACAGACTTACCGCGCCGGCGATACCCATTACATCCCTGCGGGCGTCGCTCATGAAGCAGTGCTCTACGCGGGCTGGCGCGGCCTGTACATTTTTTCTCGCGAGGGACTTGCGGAACCGTCGGAGAGCCGCCATGCGGGAGTTCATCACCGGTAATCAGGCGATTGTTCGAGGCGCTCTTCGGGCGGGGTGCAGTTACTTCGCCGGCTATCCCATCACGCCGGCCAGTTCAATTCTCACGGAATTCGTCCGCGCTTTCGAAGACGGAAGCGGCGTCGCCATCCAGACAGAGGACGAAATCGCCGCGATCGGTCAATGCATCGGCGCGGCCATGGCCGGGGCCAAGGCATTGACCGCTTCCAGCGGACCGGGATTGAGTCTCTACAGCGAGAACATCGGCATGGCCCAGATGGGCGAGGTCCCGCTCGTGATCGTGGACTGTCAGCGCATGGGGCCCGCGACCGGCGGCGCGACGGCGACGGGCGAAGGTGACGTCATGTTTGCGCGCTACGTCACCGGGGGCGGCTATCCTCTTCCGGTCCTCGCCGCGACGGACGCAGCCTCCGCATATCAGTTGACTTATCTGGCCTTCAACATCGCCGAACGGTTGCGCACGCCGGTGATTCTGCTCGCCTCAAAGGATATTTCCATGACGCGGCAGACGGTCGATCTTGAAGCGATTGAATTGCCGGCGCGGATCGATCGCTCGCTGGCGCCGGACAACGGCGAGTTTCTTTCCTACGGATTCGAGGACCCGGCAGATATCCCCGCGTTCCTTCCGGTTGGCGCCCATCGGCAGGTTCGCTTCACCGGTTCGATCCACGATGAACACGGGCTCATTACGAATGACCGGACCCGAATTTCCCGAAAGCTCGTCCATTTGCGCGAGAAAATCGTGCGCCAACAGGAATCACTCGAAATCGTGCAGTGGGACGACGATCCGGATGCTCGCACGCTGGTCATTTCTTACGGTCTGGCCGCCGGTGCGGCCCGCGAGGCGGTGAAAGGGGCAAGATCCCTCGGCGCGCGAATGTCGCACCTCACGCTCATGAGTCTGTGGCCGGTCCCGGAAGCGGCATTGCGACGTGCGGCAGGACCGAACATCGAGCGCGTCGTCGTCCCCGAATTGAACATCGGGCTCTATGTGAACGAACTACATCGGATCATCCGCCATGCCGAGATTCTCTCCGTGCTCCGTTTTGACGGTGGCCTCATCTCACCCGGCACGATTCTGGACGCGATGATCGGCAGGACCGAACCGAACGCATCGGCGGAGGAGAGGGTCGCATGTCACTCCTGACCGCAGAGCGCAACCAGATGTGCTATTGCCCGGGCTGTTCCCATGCTCCGATCCTGGAGCGGCTCGCGACCGCCGTCCAACGCAACCATCTCGACCCTCATCAGGTTTGTCTGGTCACGGATATCGGTTGCATCGGCACGGCGGACCGTTATTTCAGTTGCCACACGTTCCATGGCCTGCACGGACGAAGCATCACCTATGCAGAAGGCATCAAGCGGGCCCGGCCCGACCTGACGGTGATCGTGCTGATCGGCGACGGTGGTTGCGGCATTGGAACGGCGCACCTGGTCCATGCCGCGAGGCGAAACGCTGACATTACGGTCGTGGTGGCCAACAATTTCAACTTCGGAATGACCGGCGGTCAGCAGTCGCCGACCACGCCGGAGAATGCGCACACGTTGACGACGCCCGCCGGTCGCTGGGAAGAGCCGTTTGACGTTTGCCGGACGGTCTCGGTCAGCGGCGCGGCTTATGTGGCGCGGTGCAGCGCGCTGGATGAGAAGGCGACGGATTATCTGGAGGCGGCAATCCGCACGCCGGGTTTCGCGTTGGTCGATCTCTGGGAATTGTGCGTTGCCTACTTCGTGCCGGCGAACAAACTGAACCCTAAAAAACTCCTGGAACTCTCCGATCACCTCCAGATGCCGTTCGGGGTTTTTCAGAATCGAACCTTGCCCCCTTCCAAACCCGTGCCGCAGGAGAATCGGCAACCCCGGCAACCACACGCGCCCACCGGCGTTCATTTTCCGTGGCCCGACCGAAAGGAGATCTGCATTGCCGGATCCGCCGGGCAGCGCATCCGCTCGGCCGCGGGCGTGATCGGCGAACTGGCCGTCGCCAGCGGACTTTACGCGGCGCAACAGGACGATTTTCCGATCACGGTCCGAAAGGGCCATTCCGTTTCCTACCTCGTCGTCGCGCCGCAACCGATCCATTACACCGGCGTCGACCGACCCGATCTTGTCGTTCTCCTGAGCCGGGAGGGCGCGGAGCGTCTGCATTTGTCGAGTTTCATTCATTCCGAGTGCGTCGTGGCCGCCGATGACAATCTCCGACTGCCGGAAGCGACCGCCGGCTTTTCGCTTCATGAAATTGAGCGTCTTGCGGGGAAGAATTCAGCGGCCCTGGCTGCACTGAGCTGGGGGCTTCTTGAAACAGGTTGGGTTTCGCCAAGCCAACTTCTGGCCGTCGCGGACGCCGGATTGAAGGGCGCCTTTCGGGAAGAAAACCTGGCGGCGATGCGCGCCGCGGCGGACATGATCGGCTGCACTGGCCGTCCGATCACACAGAAATCTCAAGTGAAAGGGTTTCCGTCATGATCCGGGAATCACACATCGATCGAAACGTTAATCGCCTTCTCAAACACTTTGGCACAAAGGTCGTCGGCCGCCCACCGGCGACGGCTGCCGACCTGGCGGCACTGGAAAATCTGGCCGGTCCGCTGCCCCGCGACCTGACACTCTTTCTGGCGACTTCGGACGGGTTGCGCATTGAACTTACCGAACCGTGGCCGTTCGCCCATCTTTGGTCGACTCATGAGATGCTGCAGCCGCCGCCCTTTCCCGGCGTTCCGGGCATGCCTCAGGGGTTCCTGCCGATTGCCGGCGACGCGGAGTCGCAACGCGACTGGGTCATTCTCCTTCCCGGCCTCTGTCATGGGACGATCGTGCGGTGCGATCCGTGGGCCGGCGAAAGCAGCCTGGTCGCGTCGTCCTTTGGAATCTACCTTGAGAATTGGACGAGTTACCTGGTCAGGCATTTTGACGCCCAAGGCCGGCCCAATGCGAATAGTCGTCTGGGATTTTTTGACGGCGTCCATCTTGCGCGGCATGACGCCAGGCTCCGCCAGCTTCGCAGTACGCCCGAGGCGCGATCGGTACTGGGCGAACTTCAGATGACCGTTTCCTGCGGCGCGGACTTTGAGTGACGGGCGGGTCGTCTGCCCGTTTCGATACCTCGAGTCGCCCCACGTGACGGCCTGGCAAGATGGCGTTTTCCAGTCAACGGCTTCGCGCGTCAATCCAGTTACACAGATCGCCGAAGAAAGCCGTGGTGTCGGATTCAAACTCCAGCGTGTGATGGGCGTCGGGGTATTGGGTGATCTGACGATCCGGAGACGGCAATCCGCGAAGCCACGCGGCAGTCTGGTCGTTTTCGATAATTTGGTCGCGTCCGGCCAGGAACAGATGGACGGGGCCGCGCCAGGACGAGTCTGCCAGCTTTCGCGCCTGGCGATCGAGCCGGCGGGAGGCCACGAGGAACATCGCGGACACCTGCATCAGTCGCAGCGAATCCTCCTCGACGTAGCGAATGCGATCGGGATTGCCGGTGAACAGACGCGGGTCGTTGAGCGGGATGTCGAACATCCGCTTGCGATGATTCACAAGGGAAAACGCCACGCGAAACTTCTCTGTGGTTGGCAGATCGACCCTTGGAAAAATACCGGGAGCAATGAGAATCAACGATTGCACCTGCCGGGGCATCGTCGGCGTCGCGGCCACCGCCTGCTTACCGCCCCAACTCACGCCGACCAGGTGCGCGCCCGGTTGATTCGTTTCGCGAAGAAGCGCGTCGAGCAATTCTCGAACATCGTCAATGATGCGGTCCGCGGATTCGACGTGCCCGCGATCCTGCTGGTTGAGACCGCTTCCCCGGCGATCGGGCATGAGCACGGTGAATCCGCGTTCGGCGAGCATCGCGCCCGAGGTTTCATACCATCCGCCGTGCGACTGAATGCCGTGCAAATAGAGCACCGCCCCCCGCGGCTTCTCGACGCGCCACCAGCGGACGTGCGCCGGGTAGCCATCGGAGTGTTGAAAAACTTCGATCGAGGGTTGCACCATGAATGGCAGAGTATGAATCACTTCGCCCGGGGTCAAACACGATCTTCCACAACAGGCGACGAAAGCATGGCCTTCGCTTCATCGAGCTGTTTGTGTCCGCCGACGAGGACGAGAACGTCGCCGGATTCCATCTTGAAGTCCGGAGATGGATTTGTCATGGGTTTCCCGCCGCGGACGACGGCGATGATCGTCGCGCCGCTCTTGGCCCGCAGATCGATGTCGCGAATCGTCCGCCCGCACGCGGGGCTGGTCGACGTCAACAGAAACGTCTGCGTCGCCGTCGCTTCCAACAGGCCGATGAGGTCCGCCGGCCGGACCGCGGCGGGTCGCCCTCGAAACATGCCATAACGACCGGACCGGACCATCGTGACCTGCGCTTCGATGAGATTGTCGGGAATGCCCAGATGCTTAAGGACGTGCGAAAAAATCTCAATGGACGTCTCGAATTCCTCCGGAATGACTTCTTGCGCGCCCAGGGCGTGCAATATATCCAATTCGTTGGTGTATCGGGTCCGCGCAAGGATATAGAGATCGGGCCGCGCCGAACGGGCCTGCACGACGATGCGCCGCGTCGCCTGTTGGTCATTAATAGCGATGACCAGGGCTCGGGCCTTGGCGATGCCGGAATGTTGCAGGATTGCCATCCGCGCCGCGTCTCCGACAAGAACTTGGTCGCCCTGCTCTTGCGCGATCGCAACAAGGCTCTGGTTCATTTCAATCACGCAGTATGGAATCTTCGTGGCGCGCAGGACCTTTGCGAGATTTTGACCGTTGAGACCGTAGCCGATGATGATGACGTGTTGCTCCATGGACAGGGACGGCCCCTTGCCGAGGTCCGCTGCTGGAAGAATCTGTCGCGGTTTCCAATAGAGTGAAACGCGATCGGCAATCCAATCCGCCGCGGGAAAAATCATCGCGCCCAGCATCATCGTCCCCACAATGTAGGCGACCAGGTGAGCCAACGCGCCGGACGGGAGGATGCCGAGACGATCGGCCTCTCGGACCATGACATAGCCGAACTCGCTGACGGTACAGAGGCCGAGTCCGGCGTAAAGACCGATGCGAAGCGGCCAACCGGCGGTGACGATCGCGCCGCCGGCAATCAGTGTTTTGACGGCCAACGTGACGATGATGGCAACCGCGATGATCGGCAGATGATTCGAAACGGCGGGCAGATCAACGAGCATGCCCATCGACATGAAGAAGAGGGCGTTAAAGACGTCGCGAAATGGCACGATCTCCGCGAAGAGCTGGTGGGACTGGTCGGTCTGCGAGAGGAGCAAACCGGCCATGCACGCCCCCAGCGCCGGCGACCAGCCGGCCAGCCCCGCCAACCATGCGCCCGCACTGGCCATGACGACGGCGAAGAGGGTGATGAGTTCGCGCCCGCCCCAGCGAATGACGAGTCGCAGCGCGATCGGCAAGGCGTATTTCGAAGCCGCCACGACACCGGCGAGGCCGACGACGGAGACCAGCCCCTGGGTCGAAGCCGAGCGCCAGTTTGTGGCGGCGGATTTTCCCAGGAGCGGAAATAAGAGCATGAAGAGGATCACAAAGACGTCCTGAAGAAGCAGGATGCCGGTGATGATCGTGCCACCGGTGGACTCGGTTTGGCGGCGCTCGCTGAGCTGATTAAGGACAATGGCCGTGCTGGACAGCGCGACGGCGACGCCGATGACAAGGCCTGCGGTGGTGGGAAGATTCGAAAATGCCCGAATTGCGGCGGCGGCGATCAGTGTCGTCGTGGCAATTTGAAGGATCGAGGCGATGATCAACCGGCGGCCGCTCCGGAAGAGCGGCGTCGGCGAGAGCTCCAGACCAATAGTAAATAGCAGAAGAATAAGCCCGAGTTCGGCAAATTGGCTGACGGCATCAGAAGTAATAAGCCCCAGTCCGGAAGGGCCGATGGTGATCCCCGCAACGAGAAAGCCGATGACGGCCGGCGCACGAACGACGCGGAATAGCCAGGCGACGGCGATCGCCGCGCCGAAGAGTAGTACCGTCTGGCTGAGAAAGTTCGTGCCGTGCATCTGAAAGACCGCTACCGGGCCAAAGATTTCACTTGAATTCGTAGTATCACCGGATCGACGTGAGGACGCGAGACAAAGAATGGAAACGATTATCGTTTCCTGGCGGCAAAAGACGTGCTGTGCGACGCGCGGCCGCTGCGCCCTTGCCAGGCGAGCGCGGCTTGCCAGACAAAGTTGTGGAAGATGTTCGGCCGCCGGAAGGGGATGGACGGCGGACCGAGCCGCGGTAGCTTGGAGGCCAGTCGAGCGGCTTTGATCGCTTTGATCGCGGCCCCGCGCGATTCGTCGCGCGCGGCATGATCGGTCACGAGACGGTTGAGTTCCTGGAGATAGCGCACGAAATCGAGAAAACGCGCGGGCCGCGAAGTGCCCCAATACTCCAGCCTCAACTTGTCGAACCAGCCGAGGATCTCGCCATAGGTGTGATCGCTCTTGTATGGATGGCAGTAGCGGTCATAGAAGGTGAGCAATTCGCTTCTGGCCATCTGCTCGACGGGCTTGGTTCCATAAAGCCGCTGGGCTAGTTGAAACCGCGCCTCCAGGTCCTCCCCGCCCTCCGCGAGAATTCGCTTCTTCTGCTGGTTGAATTTCCAGTGATTCCACCGGTTGTAAAGGAAGATGGCGACGAAACCGCCCTTGCGGCAGACGCGGGCCATCTCGGCAAGCCCCCGATAGGGATCGGGCGTGTGATGCAGAACGCCCCAGGAGACGACCACGTCAAAGGTGTCGTCGGGGAACGGCATTTGAAACAAATTGCCTTCCAACGGACGGAACCGATCGAACCCCTCCTCCTCGGCGACTTGCCGGGCGATGTTGAGCGAGGCCGAAGAACGATCCAGTCCGACATATTGGCCCACGCCGAAGTGCTTCATCAGCAGCATGTGCCGCGCCGTGCCGCAGCCGACGTCGAGCACCCGCGCGCCGGGCATTGCCTGGTCGATGCCCAGGAACTTGTACTTGCAGATTTCAAAAGGCAACTGGCGGCGTCGTTCGGCGGCGGTGAGCTGCGGAAAAGGGTAGGACAGGTAAAAATCGTGAACGGATTGCGATATCGCCGGCGAGGAGGTCGGCTCGGTCATTTGGGCGCACCTGCGCTGCCGCTCTTGTGACCGGCGGGCGGCGGGCTGGGATTGTCGAACTCGCACAGGAACGGTCCCATGGCCAGGTAGCGGAACCTTGCATCGCGCGCGCCGCGGATCGCGTCCATCGGCGTGCAGATGATCGGCTCCTCGTGCATGTTGAACGAGGTGTTGATCATCGACGACAGACCCGTCTTCTCCTTATACATCTTGAGCAGCCGGTGCATGCTGGCGTCGAGATCGGGCCGGACCGTCTGCGGGCGGGCCGTCCCGTCGATATGCACGACGGCCGGACAGGCGCGGGCCATTTCGTCTGTGCAATTGAAGGTGATGGTCATGAAGTTCGCCGGGTGCTCCGCGCCTTTCATATTGATGTAGAGCTTGTGGGCGTCCTCTTCGAGGGTGACCGGCGCGAAGGGCATGAACTCCGTGCGGTGCAGTCGCTCGTTGAGCCAGATGTTGACCGTCGGATCGGTCGGTTGATACAGGATCGAGCGGTGGCAGAGCGCGCGGGGGCCGAACTCCATCGCCCCGTTGAATCGCGCGATCAATTCGCCCTCGGCAAGTAGCGTGGCCATGACCTGCTCGATGTCATCGGGACGCGTAAATCGGACACGTTCTTTTTCGAGGATTTGGCGAATCTCGTCGTCGGTGAAGTCGGGGCCCCAGTACACGTCGTGGATCGGCTTGGGCTCGAATCGATATTTATCGCCCTGCTTGCGCTGCTGGCTGCGATGCCACGCCCACATCGCCGCGCCCCAACCGAGCCCGCCGTCGGCCATGTGCGGGAAGACAAAGGTCTTCTCGACGCCGGGGATTTCGTGAAGCTTCTGGTTGACGCGGACGTTGGCGGCGACGCCGCCGGCGAGACAAAGGTTTTTGATTCCCGTGCTTTTCACGTACTGCTCGGCGTACTTCACCATGACGTCTTCGAGCGTCTGCTGGTAGGCGAAGGCCAGCTTCTCCGGTCCTTTTCTCTTAAGGAGTCGGCGTAGCCAGGGGTAGCTGCCGTAATTGTGCGGCGCTTCAAAGGAACCGTTGACGTTGTAAAGACCGAGCCGGGCGAATTCCATGCACTCGTCGTCATAGGAGCCGTGCGCGGCCAGTCCGGTGATCTTGCCTTCGTGACGAAAGGGCCGGTATCCGGCGGCCTTCGTGACGGCAGCGTAAAAGACGCCCGCCGAGTGCGGCAGCATCACTTCATGCACGAGTTCAAACTTGCCGTTTCGGCAGGCGTACATCGTCGCCGTCTTGCCATCGCCCCAGCCGTCGACGGTAAAGGCCAGGGCCTCGTCGAAACCGGATCCGTAATAGGCGCAGGCCGCGTGCATCAGGTGATGGTCGGGCCGCTCGATCTTGGTTCGTTCGATGCCGTGATCGCGCGCCCAATCGAGCAGTCGCTGGTTCTGCAACCGGCTTAGTTCGAGACGTCGCTTGTAATTGCGGAATCGCCAGACGAGATAGTTCGAGACCTTCCACGAATAAGGACCGGGATAGGAGAACCAGCCGACGTTGTCGAGTTGCCGTTGGTCGTGCGAATACTCCGCGTGGACGTCCTGCCGGACGCAAAGGATTTCATCGAGGTCCTTTACCGTCGCGCCGACCTTTTTGAGCATCCAATCGATGGCCCGGGCCGGGACGCCGTCCTGCTGCTTCACGCGGCTGAACCGCTCTTCATTCGCGGCAGCGACGGTCACGCCGTCTTTGATCAGCGCGGCACCGCTATCGTTGTCCAACTCGCTTATACCTAAGATGAGCATGGTGTTTTCTAGGTTTTGTTGCCGGTCAGTACGGCCTGCGCGGGACCACAATGTCGCCAAATTTCTTGGCCGGCTACTTCAGATGGATCGTCCCCAACGCGCGACGACCTTGCCTAATCGACAAGACGGATTCTGCAATCCGAGTCACGTATTCTACCCAACTCCGCGAGACGCGGTCAACTCGTTTCGACGATGCGGTATCGGCCAAAGAACCCGGCAAAAGTGCCTATCTTTGCCGGGTTTCCGGACCGCGGGGTCGTCAATCGGATGTCCCGTAATAGGTCGTCACGGGGGCCTGAACTCGATGCCGGACCACGTCCGCGATGGAATCCAATTCATCGTTGGCAAGCGGTGTCGCATAGGCCTCGGTCGTTCGCCGGGCGATGGTGTAAAGTTGAATCAGCTTGAGACCTCCGCCGGAAGAAAGTATCGAATTGAGCCGGTCACAGTAGGCCTCAATCTCGGTCGCGGGAGGCGGCTCACCATGGACCTTCATCCAGAGCGATTGAATGACGACGGGGCGCACCCGCGCGGCGTCGAGGATGTTCGCCAGGACGTGATCGAGAGGATAATTCGGGCGGTTGACGCGCTCATAGTAATCCTCGGTCCCCGCGTCGAGCTTGGCCCAAATTTCGCCATTATTTTTGTCAAGAATAGTCAGGCCCGTTCGGACGTTCGGCTTGGTGAGGTAACAGGCATCGGTGATGAGCACGAGCTTGGTGTCGATCAGCCCGCGCGCGCGACGCGCGTCGGCGGCGATTTGAACCGCTTGTTCGAATTGCGGGCAGGTCGTGGATTCACCATCGCCACTGAAGGCGATGTCGCGGATAACCCGCCGATCCTCAGGAATACTGTCGAAGGGTGCTTCGGCATAAAGCTCGCCGCTGATCGCCAGGTCGAGGAGTCGGTCCAGTTCGGACTGGAGCGCCGGCAGTTCGACTTTTTTGACCGGCCCCGGCGTTGATCGATCGACCTGGCAGTAGATGCAGTCGAAGTTGCAGGCCTTGTCCGGATTCAAGTTGACGCCGATGGACAGGCCGCCGCTGCGCCGGGAGACGACCGGGTAGCAATAGAAAAAGTCGCGCCAGCCGCGGTCGTGCCGCTGATAGGCGACTTGGAGGGGGGTTTGGCGTTTGGCGTCTGCCATGGATGCGGCTCAAAGGGTACAAGTCCCAGCAACAGACCGGATTATATGCGTTTGAGTCCGTCGCGACGCATGGTGTCTCGAACCCTGGCATACTTATTGCTAGGTGAGATGGGACGGCTTTGTCCGAGGCTGGACAAGACGGCTTGGATTCGTTAGTTAGGGGACACGGGACAGACCGGAATGAAATCGACCAAACGGCCAACACCGATCACGCACCGCCGAAAGTCCTATTGGCGGCTGTTTTGGGCCGTGGTGTTTCTGCTCCATGCCCCCATTACTTTCAAGGCTTTTGGCAAGTTCCTGGCGCCCCAGGAGGGTCAGACGGCCTGGTCCTCGATCTTCCTATTGACGCTCAGCAATGCCTTTTTCATTCTGGAAATCGCGTTTGCCTATTCTATTCGGCTGCTTTCCGACCGCCGGGCGATTCTGGTATTCATGCTCGTCGTGGCCTTCCTCCATGCCGGCGTCATTGACCGCAGCGTTCCGACCGCTGTTCACGATTGGAACCTGAGCGTGACGCTCCTGCCGTGGTTATTGAGCAGTGCCGCCCTGGCCATCGTTCTGGCCGTCGTTCTCGGCGCGAGTTCGCACATTATCAGCGACGCCGCCGAGCGTCGGCGTCAGACCGCTTTGCGGATTTATGGCGCCATTTTCAAACCGATATTTGCCTTGAGCCCGCAAACCTCGGCCTGCCGCTACGCCGCGCGGCGCGGTCCTCCTCGCTAATCCTTTCCAACTTCGTTCCCTGACGAAATCCCCGGTCCGGGAAGGCCCGATCCGCGATGACGAATCGCCATCGACGGCGCTCGTATACCGATCGTTCCCGGACCACTTTTTGAAACCGCGTCAACCCCGTTGCGCGTTGAGCCGTTTCTTCGACTTCGATTTTCAGTAACGCCTATTACGAATCGTTTATCGATTCGAGTGAATTCCTGGAGGAAAGATACGTGAAGACTTCCATGACGTTTGTTGTGACCGTGATTGCCGTGATGACATCATTCGCCGGGACGCCGGCCCGTGCGACGATCGTGCCGTTTACCGAGGACTTCAGCGCCGACTCGGCGAATTGGCGGGATTCCGGCGGCGTGACCCCGTTGGCGTGGTTCGCCGCGGGCGGACCCGACGGCGGCAGCTTTGCATCGGGAAATTTCAATTTTCTCTCGTCGTCGCCGAGTTCGACGCCGGCGATCTTTCGCGCGCATGACGCTTACGATTCCAGCGGGGACGCCTTCGTCGGCAACTGGATCGCCGACGGCGTGGACCAGTTCAGCGTGTCCGTGCGGCATAACGCGCCAACGCCGTTGACCTTTTTCACGCGATTCGCGCCCTCCGCCAATTTCCCCGGCGCGGCGGCGATCAATCTCACGTCCGTCCTTCCGAATACCTGGACATCGCTGGTCTTCCCGATCAATGCCGGTAATCCGCTGTTCCAGTATGAAGGGCCGGGCGTCACGTTTAACTCGGTCTTTTCCAGCATCGGCAATGTCCAGATCGGCGTGGCGACCGGCTCGCTCGCCGGCGTCAATCAGTCGTACACGTTCGACGTCGATAAGGCGTCGATCACGCCGGAGCCGGCGACGGCGGGCTTGATGTTCCTCGGCGCATGCCTGCTGATGCGCCGCCGGCGCTAGAGGCAAAGGAACCAACTCATGAAACGGTTCTACCTTATTGCCCTGCCGATCGTGCTCGTCGCCGCGACGGCGAGCGGGCAACAGTACGATTTCAATACGCCCAGCGACGATCAGTGGCAGTACCCGTACAACTCCGATCCGGCCGGGCGCTCGCCGGGCAACTGCTTCGGGACGGTCGGGTACAACCATCCGCCGTACAACTATCACTTTCAGGATCGCGACGGGATCGTGCTCGCGGCGTGGGATACGTCGGGGGCGATTCCGACCGGACAAGGCGCGGCGTCCTACCACATCTCGGCCATTCGCGTCACGCTCATCAACATCCCCAACGCGCAGTGGCCGATCGATACGAGCGTCGATGAATGGTACACGTACGACATCAGCGGCGATCAGATCATCAACGCCGACGGAATCCCGCGCGGGCAACCCGGCGACACCGACGGCGAGAGCAGCGATGTCGATCCCGGCCGACCGATCGAGTTGTTCGGCGCGGGCTTCGGCCCCATCTTTACCTATGGGTCGTGGACCGAGTTCTCGTTCTACGTCGGCAGCGATCAATTCTTCAGCTCGCCGCGCGATCCCTTCCCGTTCGTCTATCGCGACGGCACGGGCGACTTGCTGCACGTCGAGGACAACGTCAAGGGGCTGTACAACTCGGGCCTATCGCCGCCGTTGTGCGGACCGCCCGACGACGCGTGTCCCTTCACGCCCATCCCGTGGGCGGTCGGCGTACCGGTGAACTACACGCCGGGCTCGCAGCCGACGCCGTTTGCCGTGAATTTCGACGTTGATCTGTCGCTCTCCGGCGGACGGGTACTGCAATACTTCCAGGATCAACTCAACTCCGGGCGCGTCATCGTCAGCGTCACATCGCTGCGCGAAACGACGGTCATGGGCGGCACGGCGGGTTATCCCTCCTTCTTTATGAAAGAGGCGACCGATCCTGGAGCGGCCGCGCCAAAGCTCACCATCGTTCTGTCGTCTTGTTCGCAGGGCGACGGCGACATCAACTGCGACGGGCTGGTCAATGGGACCGACCTCGACCTGTTCGTCGGCGTGCTGCTCGGGACCGTGACGGATTCGAGCTATGTGTCCCGAAGCGATCTCAATAACAGCGGCGCGGCCAACGGCCTGGACGTTCAGCCGTTCACTGAGGCGTACTTGATGGGTCCGTGAGGATTTCCGAGGGATCGGAACATGAAACAGAAAAGACATCCCCAACGCGCGTTCACGCTGATCGAATTGCTGATCGTCATCGGCATCATCGGCGTGTTAATTTCGATGATGATGCCGGCGCTGTCGGCAGCGCGCGAACGCGGCCGGCAGGCCATCTGCATGAACAACCTGCGCAGCATCTGGACCGGCGTTCTTTCGTATTCGATGGTCTATGACGATCGCGTCCCCTACTTGACGGATATCAACCTTACCCAGCCGAACGCCGATCCCTTCAGTCCTGATTACCCAAGCTCCGTCGGTACGGTGCTCAACTCGTACGTCACGCCCGGTAGTTGGCGATGTCCATCGGCCGTTGCCGGTTATCCGGCGAATGCCGGCGCCGGCGGTTGGAAGCTGACGTACAAGTTTACCGGGGCGGGCAACGTGGGCCCGGCCATTGCCTACGATTCATCGCCGGGGGCCTACACGAACAACGTCGATCCGGGCCGCGGGTCCGTCGATCCCGCGCTGCAGAACTACGACCTTTTTGACGGGCGGCCCATGAAACTCCTGGATGGACGTCGTTATGTGAAGCCGCCGGGCGGAGTGAACAAGAATCGAAAGGGAGAATGGAACACCAAGTTTCCGATCATCTCGGACACGTTCATTTCCCGCGATAATTCGCTGATGTTCAGCCCGATCTACCCACATCGGGGACAACCCCAAGGGCGGCTGGACCTTGGGAATGCGAGGAGCCTCTTCGAGCGAAACACGAACACGTCCCATCGGGGAAAAGGCACCGGCTATTTCGAACTGCATGCCGATGGTGAAGATGCGACGATCTACTTCACCCGCGTCTGGCAGCAACATCCGCCGGGTTATTAGGGATGATGCTGTACCCGCCGCCGCTCTAATCCGTCAGGGGCCTGCGTATTTTTTTTCTAGCGCAAACGAGCGCCATCGAGCGCAAACGGTCGGCGGGAGATGCCTTGTCGGCAGCTCGCCGCGGAAATTTTTTTGGAACCGAAAACGAGCGAAAACGAGCGAAAAATTCATCGGAATTTTCACTTTACGCGGCCGCATTTCAGCATTCTCCGGCACGGGCGCGGACTCTCCGAGGGCGAAGCCGTGAGCCTTTAGCCCTTGGTCATCGGCTGGAGGAGTCGAGCAGCCTCATCGTTACCTAACTCTACCCTAATATAGCGCGCTAATTGGAAAAGGCAAGGGGAATCTGGGGGGGCAGCAACAGGCTTGAGACTTGAGGCTTGAGGCCCTCCACGGCGGGTCTGCGACTTGAGGCTTGAGGAGGAGAAGAATCAAGGGCGGCGGCGGAGGATCAGGACGGCGAACACAATCAGGCCGAGAGTGGCGGGTTCGGGGACGGGGGTGAGGGAGAAATGGACTTCGCCGGAGCCCTCGCCGTGGGTACCGGGGGGCGGCGTGGGAGTGAGTTGATCGATCTGTGTGATGTAATGAATAAGGTAGAGATTTCCGGCCACAAGCAGGCCGCTGTCTTGGACATGAAGGTTTCCAAAAGGCTGACCGTGTCCGACGTTGCCGCCGCCCGCATGCGCCAAGGCAACGGTTTGGTCGGTGTCGAGATCGTGTGCAAATAGGGAAATACTCGTTTGCCCCAGAATGACGCCGGGCCAGGAGAATTGCCAGGAGCCGCTAAGGATGATGTTCGTATCGACCGCGGGGCGGATGTAGATGCTGCCCTCGGTTGTGGTATCGCCGTTGAGTTGCTGAACGTAATGGTCGATGACGGCATCAAAATGAGCGAAATCTCCAGACCAGCCGAAGTCATGGATTGCGCTAGCATGCGAGTTGCCGTACATCGCGATAAGTGTGGATTGGTAAGGATTCTCAACGGATTCCGTAAATGACGTGTCAAAATCGGAAGCGGCGTAATCGTAAACCGTCGTACCGAGGGTCCATGAATCGACGATAAGATCGCCGAATGCGTTAGGAACAAAACAGGAAATCAGTGCCATGCAGAGCAACATGCGCCGAATGTTTCGCACATGATCTTTTCGCACGGCGACTCCTATTTTTGCTAACCTATTCTACCGCCGAAGGTTGACGCGATCAAGAAATTATTTGTTTTTCGCCTTTTCTTCTTGCAATTTCCTGCGAAGCAGGTATTACACGCTTTGTATTCGGGTCGAGAGAGGATGTTTGGGAACGCCTCGGCGTTCTCCCCTTTCCAAATGAAAGGAGCATCCTTATGTCTCGTCGAATTGCTCGAATCCTCACGTCGTTTACTTTTCTTCTTTTCCTTATTGGGCAAGTTGCGGAGGCCACTGTCCGTCGCGTCAAGCCAGATGCACCGGAAAGCCCACACGACGGGTCAACGTGGGCTCGGGCGTATCTTGATTTACAAGACGCCATTACCGCGGCGTCTGCCGGCGATGAGATATGGGTCGCCGCATCAACTTATAAGCCATCGGTTCGCACGATTCCCAGCAACCCTCGTTCCGTGACCTTCTCGCTAAAAAACGCAGTTGCTACCCATGGCGGCTTTGCCATCTATGGTGGCTTTGCCGGTACGGAATCGACATTGAACGAACGCGATGCCCAGGCGAACGAGACCATCCTGAGTGGAGATTTGAATGGCGACGATGGCTCACCTTTCACCAATAGAACAGATAACTGTTACCATGTGATTACCGCTGACTCATCAAGCTCGGCTCCTCCTACAGTTGTAGACGGCTTCACGATACGAGGTGGCCATGCTGACGGTGCCATTCTCATTGGCGCTGGCATTGACATTATTGGTCTTACATCAAGCCCCCGGATTATCAGTTGCGTGATAACTGATAACTCTTCGTCAAGTGCCGGCGGTGGCTTGGCGTGTTCTACAAAACTCGGCCATCCTTTCATTCAGAATTGCCATTTTTTGAATAATCAGACCGTATCCAGAGGAGGAGGCGCCTGGATCGTTGATGCTGAGCGCATCGAGTTTAACGGCTGCGTATTTCAGGGTAATTCTACGACCGCCACAACCAGTTCGGCGCTGGGCGAGAGAGCGGGCGGGGCCCTTTTCTGGGCCGAGAATAATCCAACTGGTATTCTCGCGAGTATCACCAATTGTACCTTTGAGAATAACAGCACGACCAACGGTCCCGGTGGCGCGATCTGTTTGTTTGGATGGGACATACCGCTTGAGATACGAAATTGTCTTTTCACGGGAAACTCTGCGAACGGTGGCGGGGACGGGCGTGGAGGCGCGATTTTCATCATGCAACGTGGCGAGGCCACCATTGTCAATTGTGATTTTGTTGAAAACGCGGCAGGTAGGAGCGGAGGCGGCGTGGGTGTTGATTCCAGCGCGGGCCTCGTCCCGGTATTCGAAGAGGACCCTCCTGCACCGCCGGAAGATATCGTAAATTGCCGGTTCCTGGGGAACACGGCTCCAACCGATGCCGGATTGGGCGGCGGCTTGTTCATTGATACGATCTCAATTGAATTGCTTGTCCGAGTCACGAATTGTCTTTTTGCGGAAAATTCCGCCTACGTTGGCGGCGGTGTTCATTGCTCGGCTCATTCGAGCAACCCCGCGATTTTCACAAACGTGACGATAGCGGACAATCAGGCGGGCGGCGGCGGTTACTTTGGCGGCATTGGCATGCCGGGCGCGTCGCGCGTTGAAGTTTACAATTCGATCTTGTGGGGCAACACGGATTCCACCAGCGGCGGGGGCGTGACCAACGAGCAGCAAATCGGACCGATCGATTCGCCCAGCCCGATCATTCGGTATTCCTGCGTCGAAGGCGGCGTATACACGGGCACGGGAAGCACCGGCAATATCAGCATCGATCCATTGTTCTTTGACGCGACCAACAGCGACCCGCTTCAACGAAATTATCGCCTACAGCCATGTTCCTTGGCCATCGACGCCGCCGATTATGACGCGGTCGAGCTTGCGGAAGACCCTGGAGACTTGGACGCAGACACGGACACCGGCGAGCCAACTCCGCTGGACTTGGAATCTGTTAATCGGTGGTTTGATAATGCGCGTACAGATGAAGGACATGGGACTTATCCGTTTGTGGACATGGGCGCCTATGAAAATCATGCGCCTGAATGCGTGATTGCGGGCGATCTGAATGCAGACTCAGTATTCGACGGCTTGGACATCGCACCATTCATAGAATGTGTCCTCGCGGAGTCGCAGGAATGCCCCTGCGCTGATTTGGACCTGAGCGGGCGTACGAGCGTTGATGATATTCCGTGCTTCGTGAAGCTGCTGTTGACGGGGGAAGAATGCGGCATCGCGTGCGACTCCGGACAGCGCAGCTTCCCCGACTGCAACACGAACGGCGTGCCTGATCTCAATGATATCGCCAATGGAACAAGTGGGGATTGCAACGCCAACGGGGTGCCCGACGAATGCGACGTCGACGAAGGCGATCCCGATGGGAACGAACTGGTCAGCGATGACGTGAATACCAACGGCATCCCCGACGAATGCGAGGTCGATTGTAACACCAACGGCGTGCCGGATGCGTGGGACATCTCGCAGACGACCAGCGCCGACGTGAACTCCAACGGCGTGCCCGACGAGTGCGAAGCCGACTGCAATACGAATGGAGTGCCGGACGATTGGGACATCGCGCAGACGACCAGCGCGGACTGCAATGACGACGGCATTCCCGATGAGTGTGAGCCGGACTGTAATTCCAACGGCGTGCCGGACGATTGCGACGTGGACCCCGAGGACCCGGACGGCGACGAGTGGGTGAGCCCGGACTGCAATGGGAACGGCTGGCCGGACGAGTGCGATCTGGCGATTCCGGCGGGCATGGGCGGAAGTCTGGATTGCAACATGAACGGGATACCGGACGAGTGCGACATTGCGGCGTGCGAGAGCGCCCCGGCGTGCGGCGATTGCAATATGAACGGGATTCCCGATGCCTGCGACATTGCGGCGGAGATCAGCACGGACGCGGACACAAACGGCATCCCCGACGAGTGCGAGGAAGAGAACCTGATGGGCGGCGGTTCGTCGATGATGTCCGGCGGCGGGGGATGGGACGAAGGGGCCGCGTGGGAGGCGTTTTACGAATGGTCCGCCGGGCAATGCTGGGGACCGTCTTGCGAGACGCCGATGGATGCGCAGTTCGCGGCGATGGTGGCGAAGTTGCAGGAGCTTGGGTTGCCGGTACAGGGACCTCCGTGATGGCTGATAACGGAAGGCGGGTAGAGCCCGCCGAACGATTGGCGGCGGCGTTTTCAGGTGGGGTATCTGTTCGACTGCTACGGGCGGCAGAGGCGCCGGCCGCTACGCAAAAGCGCCGGCCGTTACGCGGACTGGCCATCCGCACCAGTACCTAGCGCTTGGCGCTCGAGCCCTTCCTGTTGTGTCTTCCCAGCGGTTCGATATCGATATCGATCTGACCGGGTTTGACCGCAACGCCGCGGACGCGGTATTCCATTCCGCCGTTCTTCCACCACGCCTGTGATCCGATGTGAACGCCGTGGACAAAGTCGCCGGTGATCGTCGGGCTGCCGGGCCAGGTTTGTTCCCGCGCGCGGTCGATCGGTTTGGCGAGCGGCAGCCCCTCGAAGTTGAGTGACAGCCCGACGGATCCGCAACGGATTCGCCGGGCGCGAAGGACCAGTTCGTCGTTTTCAAATCGGACGTCGATGTCGATGGAAAGCAGGACGTTCATCGCGCCGGCGCGATATCGACCAGCGACCGTGACGACGCCATCGTCGAAGAGGACAAACGGGTCGGCCAGTTGCGGCGGGGCGAGTTCGTCGATGAGCGGGTAGATCTCCTTGCGCATGGAGATCCAGCGATTGAGATCGTCCTGAAACAGGTGGTAGGTGAACGGCCCATTCGAGGCGAGGAGGTTTTCCGTCATCGCCTGTTCCGCGGCGACGAGATTGTTGCGGACAAGCTGGCGTTCGTCGACGGCGATGACCGGCGGGGCGTACCACGCCGGCGTTCGGAGCAGCGCATAAGCGGCGGTGAGAGCGACCACCGCGGCGACGGCGGAGCCGATAACGAGAACACGCTTCCATCGAGAAATGATCCGCATAGGGTTAGGCGTTGTCCCGCATATTAGACTACCTGTAAAGCCCGGTGACACGCGGATTGAAAATAGGGGAAGCGACGTACTTCAAAAAAGGCTCGGTTCAGCTCCCGTATCGACGGGTGGCCGATAAAGTTGCGTTTGACCATCCAGTGAATGGCTCCATAGAATCGTCATCAACCCAGCCACTGCGCCTGACTGGTCGGTGTTGGGCACAGTTCCTGCCCGCCGGGGCTGTTTTTCGAAGGGTCTCATACCGGTGAATCGAATCCTCGGAATCATCCTTGCGACGGTCTGGCTGGTTTGCATGGCGGCGCTGGTTCAGCGCGACGTCCTGCCGTTCTGGACGGCCCAGGACCCGCCGTCGCGCGCCATTCCCGGGGGCCATTATCAGTGCCGGATTTCCAACGGCGCCGACCGTGTGATCGGATCGGCCTGGGTGTCGGTGACCAACGGGCCGCAGCTCACGACGGTGGAAAGCGTGACGATCCTGGACATCGGTCGTTTGACCACCTTGTTCAAGGGCCTGAACCGGCTGGCGGTACAGACGGACATGACCTACGAACGCGACGGCACACTTAGCATGTTCAAGATCAACCTGGTCGGCGCGGGGGTGCCGATTGAAATTGCCGCCGAAAGATACGTTCATGACTTTTCCTGCATCGCCCGGATCGGCGAGTCGCGGACCAGCCTGCTCCTCGACGGTCGAATGTATGAGTGGTTGTCGGAGTCGTTGCGACCGTTCACGCACCTTTCGGGTCTGCACGTCGGCCAGACGTGGCGGATCCAGTTGCTCGATCCGCTGGGAATGCTCAAAGGGGATTCGTTTCCATTTCAGGAGCACCTGGTCCGGGTGACCCGCCGCGAGACGATTCGCCATCACGAACAGGATGTGGATTGTTATCGCGTGGAGTCGTCCGGGGCCGTCGCGTGGGCGGACGAGAGCGGGAAAGTGCTTCGTCAGGAACTCGCGGTACCGCTGCTGGGTAAGATCGTGCTGACCGACGAGCCGTACAATCGCGCGGCGCACGACGCGGCGTCGGCGTCGTTGCGACGGAGCCACCCGGGAGCCGCGGCGGCGCTCTTGGAAATGGGGCAGGAACCCTGATCGTGGTCAGTGCCAGAGACGTGTGGAATGTCGATTCGAATTGACAACGTGACCAAGTGCTATGGCCGGCTTCGGGCGGTCGATGGCGTCAGCCTGAGCGTCGAGCCCGGCGAGGTCTTCGCGTTTCTCGGCCCGAACGGCGCCGGCAAGACGACGACGATCAAGATGCTCACCGGCCTGCTTTCGCCCGACGACGGGACCATCGAGGTCGGCGGTCATGCCATGGCCACGGATGCGCAGGCGGCAAAGGCGAAACTGGCCTATGTCCCGGATCAGCCGTTCCTCTATGACAAGCTGTCGGCGCGGGAGTTTCTCGAATTCGTCGGGCAGATGTACGGGCTCGACGCGTCGACGGTGGAGACGCGGGGCCGGCGCTACATGGACCGGCTTCAGGTGACGCCGTTCGCGGATCAACTGGCCGAGACCTATTCGCACGGCATGAAACAGCGCGTCGTGCTCGCGGCGGCGCTCTTGCACGAGCCGGAGGTCCTGGTCGTCGACGAGCCGATGGTCGGTCTCGACCCGCGTTCCGTTCGGACCGTCAAGGAATTGTTTCAGGAGCGCGCCGCTTCCGGGCGCACCGTGTTCATGTCCACGCATACGCTGGACATCGCTGAGTCCATCGCCGATCGGATCGCCATCATCCATCACGGTCGGATCGTCGCCTGCGGAACGCTGGCGGAATTGAAGGCCCGCGCCGCCCGGGAATTTCGCCTGGAAGATATTTTCCTCGAGTTGACGCAGCCGGCCTCGGAGGCGCAGGTCGCGTAGTTAACGCTTATGAGCGATTCACCATGGACCACACCGCCGTCAACCCGCCGATCGCCGCCGCGAACCCCGCCATGGCCGGTTCCCTGGGCGTGTTGATCCGGCTTCGATTGCGACTCTTGCGCAACCGGCTGCGGCAGTTGGCGGACCAATCGCCGGCGCGGCTCCTTTTGATCCTGTTGTTCATTGGGGTGATCTGGTTCGCGCTGTACGGCGTGTTCGATTATGTCTTTACCTATCTTCGACGGTTCGAGCAGCAATCGGTGATCGCCATCCCGATGGTGTTTCACGTGTTCGTGCTGGCCATGACGTTTCTTCTGGCGTTTTCGGGGGCGGTGCTGGCCTATGCCGCGCTCTTCAGCCGGGCCGAGCCTTCGTTTCTTTTGACGACGCCGTGCCCGCCGCGACATATCGTCGCCATCATGTACCTCGAGGCGCTTTTTTTCTCCAGTTGGTCGCTGGTCCTTCTCGGCCTGCCGCTCATGTTCGCCATCGGCCGCGTGCAGGGGCTGGAATGGCACTTCTACGTCATCTTTATCGCCTCGTTTCTGGCCTTCGTGCCGATTCCCGGCGCGCTCGGTTTGCTCGTCGCCCTGCTGGTCGCGCACTGGCTCCCGCGCGTGGCCCGGCGGACGCTCTTTTGCGCCGCGGCGGCGGCACTGGCGCTTTTGATCGTCTGGTGGGGCAGGCTCTGGAGCCTGGCGGCGGGCGACTCCAACCAGTGGCTCCGCGGATTCCTTTCGGAGATGCAATACCTCAAAGCGGCCCTGCTGCCATCGACCTGGGTGACCAACATCATTCGCTATGCGATGGAGGGCAAGCCCGCCGATGCCTCCTTTTATCTCGCCGTGACGCTCTCGACCGGGCTCTTCCTCAGTTGGGCGGCGGTGACGATCGTCGGCCAGAAGCTCCTGCCCGCGTTCGCCCTGGCCCATTCGGCGCAGGAAAAACAGCGCGTCCCGCGCGGCGGGTTCTCGCGACGGGTGACGGCCCTGGCGTTCTTTTACCTGCCGCCGAGGATGCGGCTCCTCGTCCTGAAAGACGTCCGCACGTTTCTCCGCGATCCCATTCAATGGTCGCAGCTCGCCATCCTGTTCGGGCTTCTGGGGCTGTACCTGATCTATCTTCCGCGTACGCGGCCCGAGGGGTTCAGCCAGCAATGGCAGGCGCTGATCTGTTTCCTGAATTGCGGCGCGGTCGCTCTGATCCTTTCGACCTTTACGAGCCGGTTTGTCTTTCCCATGATCTCGCTCGAAGGACGGCAGATGTGGCTGGTCGGGCTCTGGCCGCTACCCCGGCGCTCGGTCATGCGGGCCAAGCTGGTCTATTCCCTGACGATCACGGCGCTGGCGGCCCTGATCGTGACGGTCTTGTCGGTTCGGGCGTTGCAACTGCCGGCCGCGATGGCGCTCGTGCAGGCCGGCTCGACGCTTTCGGCGTGCGTGGGGCTCTGCGGATTGGCCGTCGGTCTCGGAGCGCGGTTGCCCAGTTATCAGGAGCCCAGCGCCGGGCGTATCGCTTCGGGCCTGGGCGGCACGGTCAATCTCATCGCCTCCGTCGGCCTGGTCACGGTCCTGATCGGCCTGGTCGGCGTGATTTGTTACCGCATGGTTCAGCAGGAGGACCTGGCGCACCTGGACGGCATTTCAGTGGCATTGTTCGCCCTGGTCATTGCGGTTGGGCTGGCGACCGGCGCAATCGCGATGCACGTCGGCGGCCGCCGCTTCGCCCGCGAAGAGTTTTGAGATCGGGTTGAAGGTACCGCGAGGGCTGTCAACATTAAGGACCCTCGCTGGCGGACCCGCGCGGCCGTCTCGAGCGCCGGACGCCAACGCCTTTGCGGAGGCGTGGATCGGATCGCTCAAGCGCGAGTGCCTGAATCACTTCCTGTGTTTCAGTCTGGGGCATTTCAATCACATCGCTCAGGAGTATTCGAGATTTCACAATCTCCATCGACCGCATCAAGGGCTGAGCAATCGCACAGTCCAAGAAGCCGCAACGGGGCCTCCGATGAGATTCCTGTCCACAAGGAAGAAGGAGATGGCCCAAATTCGCTGCCGGCGATTCCTGGGTGGGCTCCTTCGACACTATTACCGCGCGGCCTGAAGAATTCAGCTTCAAATCAGTCTGAGATTCACCCTCGATCGCCGATCGAGTATGATGACGGTCTGCGCGGGCGACGATATCTCGACTCCTGATTGGCGACCGCCGACA
>CAYPXR010000060.1:0-116935 GCA_964414585.1 uncultured Planctomycetaceae bacterium | reverse complement strand
CACCGCCGCCTTGCCCTACTCCAACGGGCGTCTCCACGTCGGCCACGTCGCCGGCGCGTATCTGCCCGCCGACATCTACGTGCGCTACCTCCGGTCGCGCGGCGACGACGTGCGCTTCATCTGCGGAAGCGACGATAACGGCGTCGCCATCGAAATCTCCGCCGGGAAGGAAAATACGACGCCCGCCGAATTGTCGGCCCGCTATAACAAGCAGCAGGCCGCCGACTTCGAGGGACTCGGCATCCACTTCGACATCTACGGCGGCACGCATCAACCGGAATTCGTCGACACGCACAACCGCCTGAGCCGGGAATTCTTCCGCAAGATTCACGACAACGGTCACTTCACCAAGAAGACGACCGAGCAGCTCTTCGATACGAAGGCGAACAAGTTCCTTCCCGACCGCTACGTGACCGGCACGTGTTATCACAAACTGCCGGACGGGAAGCCCTGCGGCAACCCGGCCGCCCTCGGCGATCAATGCGAACAATGCGGCAACGGCATCGACCCGCTCAAACTGATGAACCCGAAAAGCACCATTTCCGGCACGACGCCCGAGCGGCGCGAGACGACGCACTGGTTCCTCCAACTCGACAAGTTCCAGGGCATGCTCGCCGACTGGTTCAGCCTGACGTCGCTCGATTGGCGACCGATCGTGACGAACTTTGCCCTCGGTTCCATCAAAACCGGTCTGCCCGAACGGGCGATGACCCGCGATCTGACCTGGGGCGTCCCGGTCCCGCTCGAAGACCCCGACGCGAAGGGCAAGGTGCTTTACGTCTGGTTCGATGCCCCAATTGGCTATGTGAGCTTCACGGCGGCGCTCTGCCAACAGCGCGACGGGGATTGGAAAAAGTACGCCGACTGGTGGCAGCACCCCGATTGCAAGATCGTCCACTTCATCGGCGAGGACAACATCGTTTTCCATGCCTTGATCTGGCCGGCCATGCTCCTGGGCACCCAGTTCACCGCCCAGGAAGTCTGCGATCGTGGCAGCGCTTATACCGGCCCAAAAGGGCAAGGTTTTTATCAATTGCCCGCGAACGTTGTCGCCAACGCCTTCCTCAACATCAAGTTTCCCGGCAAGGAGGAGGAGAAGATCAGCAAGTCCCGCGGCACCGCCGTGTGGATTCAGGACTATCTCCAATCCTTCGACCCCGATCCGTTGCGGTATTACCTGACGATCAACGCCCCGGAGAGCCAGCGAACCGCCTGGAGCTTCGACGATTTCATCGAGCGAAATAATTCGGAATTGATCGCCACGCTCGGCAACTTCATCAATCGCTGGCAAAAGATCGTCACGGACGACTTCGATCGCAAAGTGCCGCCGGCGGAGAAGCCCGAGGATCTGGAAGGGCAATTGCTCGCAACCGTCAAGGCGCTGCCCGGGCAGGTCGCGGATCATCTGGAGGCCGCGCGATTCAAAGCGGCCCTCTCGCGGATCATGGAGGTCTTTCGCGATTGCAATAAGTACATCGATACCCGCGCGCCCTGGACCAGCCGCAAGACGGACAAGGTGCGCACGGCGACGACGATCCACACGTGCATCCAGGCCGTGCGGACGCTCGGCGTTCTGTTGGAGCCGTTCCTGCCCTTCGCCGCCGAGAAGATTCGCGTCTCCTTGAACGTGCCAAAGGAAGAATGGGCCTGGCCGCACGCGACGAAAGCGCTTCCGGTCGGGCACGCGCTCGGCCCGATTCCAGAGGTCATCTTCAAGAAGCTCGACCCGGCCCAATTCGCGACAACGCCGTAATTCATCAAAAAGAAAGCCCCAGGCGGATGCCCGGGGCTTTTGAATTTTTCGTGCCACTGAAAGCGATCCTTAGCCTTCCATCACCGACGGCGATGGCGTCTTGGATCGTGGACGGGGGGTGGCGACTTCGCCGGGCTTTTCACTTTCCGCCGTCGTCAAGAGCGCCTGCGTGATCTGATCGCCGACTTGCGACATGCCCGTCGGCGTGTACGGGATCATCATGATCGTCGCCTTGCTCCTGGCGCCGACGTTCGAGACGGTGTCGTAATGTTGCGTGAGGAGAACCATCTTCGTCGCCTCTTCCGGCGAGATGCCGGCCTCGGCACAGGCATCGACGGATTCTTTCAGGCCGCGGGCAATCGCCAGCCGCTGGCGGGCAATACCGACGCCTTGCAACTCCTTGGCTCGGGCTTCGGCTTCCGCCTCCGCGATGGTGCGGATCTTCTTGGCTTCGGCTTCGTTCTTGGCGGCTTCCTTGAGACGCGCCGTTGCATTGACCTGGTTCATCGCCGTCTTAACGGCCTCGTCCGGCTGGATGTCATTGACCAGGCTTTGCAGCATGGTGTAGCCGAATTCCTGCATGACGTGCGCCAGGCGATCCTTCACCGCCGCGGCAATCTTCTCTTTCTCCGCAAAGACGTTGTCGACCGGCATCTCCGGCACCAGCGCGCGAACCGTGTCAAAAACATAGGAGCTGATCTGCCGCTCCGGGCTGGTCAGCTTGTAGTGCGCGGCAATGACCGCGTCGTCGCTTTCGCGCACGAAGAACTGCACGGCGATGAGTAGATCGACAAACACATCGTCCTTGGTCTTGGATTCGACCTTCACTTCCAACTCGCGTACGCGGTGCGTGATCCGCCCGGCGACTTTGTCAATGAACGGAATCTTGAAATTCAACCCGGGATGCGCCGTCTTCACGTACCGGCCGAAACGCTCGACGACGGCATGGGTCTGTTGCTCCACGGTGAAGAAACCGGATGCCATGACAATCAAGAACAAAAAGGCCAGGAATCCAAATACGATGAACGGCTCCATGACGCTCGTCCTTTCTCCCGCAACCAATCGCGGGTTATCGACTCTGCTCCGCCGGCTGTTCCTTGGTCAAGACGACTTTGAACGAGGCAATCTCGTCCGGCAATTCGTAGGATGGCACTTCGACGCGAACCGTTTCGCCGCGGGGCAACAGCGCCGCCGTCGGCCGGAGGGTGGCCAATGTCCGCCCCCGGGCGTCCATCGCCGTGATCTTCAGGAAAACGTCCGCTCTCGTTTCTCCGGCGTTAAACAACAGGACGGCCAGCGTCTCGGTGCTCAGCAGGCTTCGACCGCCCCAGTTGGATTCCCATTTGTAGGAAACCTCACACGCGCCATCACACACCGAGAATCCCAGGGGCGGCGATAGCAACGGAAGGGCCGCACGACCCTCCGAATTCGCGTCCGCGGACCCGCTGAGCGATTGCCCGCAGCGGGCACAATATCGGGCCAGCTCCCTGACTATCCGATGGCACTTTGGACACCGTTGGCTCATCGATTCCTTCTCAAATGATCCCACTAAAGTGTAACTTTTCGGCCCGGATCGGCCACTATAAAGCGGCTCCTCGACTATAAACGGTTGGATGAAGAGGCCGCTTTCTTTCATTCCCCGGCTCGGATGGGGATATACTATGGAAGTGCCGCAATCGCTCAGGTCCGTAAGTGGGAGAGAGGGTAATGTCCGTCAAAAAAGCCGTATGGTGGACCCTGATGGGGATGGCGTTTTCAACCGCCCAGGCCGCCCGCGCGGATATTTGCCATGCCGATGTTTGCGTCCGTTTTAGCCCCGCGAATTCAGCGATCATTTTGAATCACGATTTTTCCATAGACGTGATGGCGGACATCAATCAGCCGGTGGTCGGTTGGGGGCTGGATGTCACGGTGGCCACGTCCGGCGTGATCTCGCAAACCGCCAACCCGGAAATCGGTCCCGCGTGGATACCCGTGAATGCGCCCGACGGCGACCACCTGGCAGGCATCGCATTCCCCAATGGCGTCAGCGGAACGAATATTCTGCTGGCGACGCTTCACTTCCACGCGGACGCGGACGGCGAAACCGATCTCCTGCTGAGCATCACCTCAGGCGATCAGACCGAAGGATTCGCGCTGGACCCCGTTGGATTCGGGACCGTCCTTCTTGAAAACGGTCATGTCAGCGTGCCGGAACCGGCCAGTCTGATGTGGTGCCTGGTGGGCGCGGCGTTGGGACGGCGGCGCAGGAGGGCCTAGCGCGTCGGGCTGCTCAGCTTTTCCCGCAACAATTGAACGAGCAGCTCACGATTGCCATCATCCAGATGGGCGAATGCGGTGTCGAATTGCTCGATCCGCCTTTTTTCCTCGGCATACGACCGGATGTTGGGCATCAATCGAACCGCATCTTTGACGACGCCGCGAAGCTCGCGAACGGCATCCGGATTCGAAGATCGGGCGAGCCGCGTCATCTCGCCTTGCAATCGTTGAAGTTCCGCCTGCCAGTCTTTGAAGTTGTTCTCCATCCTCAAATAAGATTCGGCGTCGCCGACGATCATCTCGCGGACCACGGCCTGCTCTTCCGGGGACAACGCCCGGCCCGATGAAAGCGACTTGACGGCCTTTTCGACGTCGCCTTTGGACTGCGCTTGTTCGAGTTCCCGCAAGGCCGACTCGAATCGATTGATGTGTTGTTCGAACGTCTCATATCCCTCCGGTGTCCCGGCGGATATCGCCGATTTCATCAGCGTTTTGAGATCTTCGACCGTCTCAACAAGGTTGGATGCGTTAGGGTCCATCGAAGTAGCCTCCGGTGATCTCGCCCGGCCTGAAAATCGTGGGCGCGATTCGATGACCCTATCGGTCAACCCCCGCAGGCACTTGGTGAATATCAGTGGACCGATGCTTTTCGGACAGTCAGATCGCGGTCGGACCCGCGCCATCGTTCCTCAACGGTATGGTATTCAGACGTGCCTCGATCTCCGCAAGCCGCGCCTCCAATTGGGCCACGCGAGTTTCCAGAGAGGGCGATCCGTCGCCGGGGCCGACCGGCGCGACGGCCGGCGCCGCTGCCGGGCTCGCCGTCACTTCGCCGCCCAAGAGCTGCGCGATGCGCGTCGTCGACTGGCCCGGCTGACGCGGCAGTTCCGCCACCATCGGCGGGTCGCAGTGTTTGAACCCGCTTACGATTTCCTGAAGATGATCGTTCGCCTGCAACGGCGTCATCCGCGAAGCGCGGCTCTTCAACTCGCCGAGCGTCTGCGGTCCGCGAAGCATCAATTCGGCCATGATGGCGCGCTGAGGGGAATCCCAGCCGAATCGCTTTTCCACCTCGTGGCGAAATCGATTGACTCTTGAGCCCCGATCGGGCTCGGCCTGGCTCGCAAGTTGCCATTGCGTCAAACCGTGCAGGGCCGCCCCGACTTCGCCCTCGGTCAGGCTCGTCACCGGATCGCGATTGTTCTTCTGATTGCACGCCAGCGTGATCGCGTTAAGCGTCATGGGGTAGTATTCCGGCGTGCACATCGACTTCTCGATCAGGACGCCGAGCACTCGTAATTCGTGAGGTTTCAGAACAATCGCCATGCCTGCCGCTCCAGGAGACTCATTTCGCCGCCGCTTCTTATCGCGTCAAAGCCCGCGGAATACAACTGCCCGTCGTCGCATCACACGACCGCTCGGCCGAGGAATTCCGGCAATAAGGTAAACCGATTATCGTTTGTCTGGTTGAAGGGTCCAAGGGAGTTCTCCAGCCGGTCTGAATCCTTGAGAGGGCTTTATCCTTTGGCTATACTACGGGGAGTGTCTTCTTTTCGGTTCGATGGGTCGCCGCCGATAAGAAAGTAAGCCATGTTCATCACGCTTCCCATCCTGCTGGGCCATGCCATCACGACCCTTTCCCTTTTCCAGAATGCGCCGCCATCCGCCGGGCCGGACGGCTCCGCCGCGCCCCGGAAGGACCGCAACGCTTCGCCCAGGGAGCAACGCCGCCGTCGTCCGGATCGGGGCGATTCATTCCGCGACGCCACGCCCGAGCAGCGCCGTCAAATGCAGGTCGACCGGATGATCGACCGCGCCACGAGAACATACGAACTCGACGATAATCAGAAACCGCTGGTGCGGACCGAACTCGAGACCATCCAGCGCGAACGCCGCCAGGCCATGGGCCCCGAGGCCGAGGAATACGACAAGCTCCGCGAGCAAATGTCGCAGTTTTGGCGGCCCCCGCCGAACGAAAAAGGCGAACCGGTCAGCCGCGATGAATTGCGCGAACGCCGGCGGCGAATGATGGACGATCCGGAATTTCGCAAGGTCCGCGACCGGCTGCGCGAATTGGATCGGAAGTATCCCGTTGATTGGGAAGATGCGATGAAACGCGTCGAGACCCTGCTGCCTCCCGAACAGGCCGAAAAAGGCCGCAAGCGCATCGAAGAACGGGAGGCCCGGCGCGAGGAGCGCGCCCAACGCTGGCGGGAGCGCGCCGAGCTTCGAAGAGCGCGCCGCGGCGAAGTCGACCCAAACGCCGCGGCCGCGGGGACCTCTGTTCCGACCCTGCCCACCAAGGTAGAGTCGCCGTCGTCCGCCGCCCCGCCCGTACAACCGCCGGCGACCGTGCTCCATCCGTGGGAAATCTACGTCCGCGAATTCATCACTCAACACCAACTGACCGCGGCGCAACAAGCCGCCGCCATGGCCGTCCTCAAGGACGTTCGCTCCCGCGCCGCGCAGACCGAACTCTCTCTTCGCGAAAAGACCGCCCAGGCGGAGGAGATGTCCGATCCCGCGGCCCGTGCCGCCCGCCTGGCCGAACTTCGCAAGCCGACCGATCAGCTCTTCATCGAACTCAAGAACCGTCTGGACGGCCTGCTCACGGCCTCGCAACGAACCCCCGCCCCATGAGACGACGCTTCGTCTCGCCTTGCGACTCTCGACAATCGATCCCTCTCCTGTCATAATGTGGGGCTTTCACCCATCGGGAAGGATGGCATGGCATACGAAGCGCTTGAAACTCTCGCAAAGTCCCAACGCTGGTCCGATCTGGAACGCGAATGGCTCGCCGTGCTCGAAAAACCGGACGTCCCCCCGGCCCGGCTGCTCGGCATCGTCGACATCGTCGTCAAAGCCGGGCAAGGCAAGCTCGCCGACACTCTGGGCTGGGCGTGGCTGACCTCGGTCAAAGACCGGCACTCGCCTCACGAGGTCTTGCTGCTCGGCCGACAGCTTCTCGTGCATCTCTCAGACGGCAACGAACTCCGCGAGGAAATCCTCGGCCTCTACCGTCAAACGCACCAGGACAGCCCGGAGCTGGAGAAATGGATCGAACGATCCGGTCTCCAGTCCGGCAAGTCGGTACGCCGCGCCCTTCGCTTTCTGGATTGCGGTCTCCAACTCGCCAACGGTACGTATTTGATTCATCGCAGCGACGACGTGACCGCGCAGATCACGGCCCTGGATACCGACGGCGATTCGGCGACGATCCGAACGGCCCGCCGCGAACAATCGCTCGACATCGACAAGCTCATCGACGAGTACGACGTCGCCGATGAAAATGACTTCCGCGTCCTCGAGCAGCTCAATCCTGAAAAGATCGCCACGCTGTTGGAGGACGATCCGGCGGCGATCGTTACGGGCATTCTCAAGGCGCATCAGAACAAGGCCAATCGCGACCAGCTCAAGTTCATCCTGTCGCCGCGCTACGTCCCCGCGCCGTCCTGGACCGATTGGTGGAACAAATTCAAAAACGCGGTAAAAAAATCGCCGAACCTCCGCATTGAAGGCCGTTCGCCGATGTTTGTCATTTATGACCCCGTCGGCCGGACCCCCGAGGACGAGCTATGGAGCGCTTTTTCGAAGGCCGCCACGCCGCGCGAGTGGCTCGATCTTCTGGAGGGTTATCTCCGCGATACCAAACGATCCAAGCCCAATGCCGGCCTGATCGATCGGGTGCAGACGGCTCTCGTCGGACACATCGACCGTTTCATTCGCCATAAGGAACCGGCGCAGGCCTTTGCAACCGCGCTGGTTATCGAGCGCGTCGCCGCCGATGGATTGCCCGTCTCAACGGATGCCCACGGCAAGGCGTTGGAGATGCTCCGGACGACGTCGAAACCGGCGAGAATGGTGGCCGCCGTTCCGGACGCGCGGCTGTGGTCGCTCGCCGTGGACGCCGTCGAGCAGGCCTTTCCCGACAAATGGCCGGAGGTCTTCGCCGACCTGCTCCTCTCGGCGCCGACCGCGCAGTGCGACTACCTCGCGAAAAAAATCGAAAAGGCCGGCCGCGGGGAATTGCTGGTCCTGCCGGTACAGGAAGCCCTCGCCGACCCCGGTCGCTATACCGATCTGCTCATGTGGCTTTGGAAGGGACCGTCGGTCGACACCGCCCTGCCCGTTCCGCCGACGATTGAATTGCTCGGTTTGGTCCTGACGCTCGTCGGCCCGGCGCGCATGTCCGAAGGCAAGACCGCCGGACAAACCGTCAACGAAATGCGCGCGAAGATTCGCGCGGGCCTCTCCTCCAAGGAATATGCTCGATTTGGCGAGTGCCTCGGAACGCTGGACGATTCGATGGCCCAGGCCGTCCGCCGACAGATCGAACGCGCCGAAGGCCTTGGCCCGAGCGTGCAGGATGACCTGGCCAGCATCCTCCGCGCCCGCTTCGGCCACCTCTACATCAAACCCAAGGTCGCGATGTGGGACGATGATTCGACGCTTTACTTCACCTCGAAGGGCCTCAAGGCCAAAGAGGACGAATTGGCCGAGCTGGTCAACGTCAAAATGCGCGAAAACGCCAAGGCCATCGGCGAGGCCGCCTCGCACGGCGACCTCAGCGAAAACTCTGAGTACAAATTCGCCCTGGAAGAGCGTGACCTCCTCCGCGCCCGCGTCGCCAAGCTCAACCGCGAGCTGTCAATGGCCAAGCTGCTCGAACCCAACGACATCCCCTCGGACCACGTCAGCATCGGCCAGCGCATCAAGCTCCAGCCGGTCAGCGGCGGTCCCGTCGTGCAGATCGCCATCCTCGGCGCCGACGAATCCGACTTCTCGAAAAAGACCTATTCCTACCAGAGCCCCCTCGCCCGCGAAATTCTCGGCAAGCGCCCCGGCGAAACAGTCTCCGTCGCCCTGGACGACTCCCCGTCAGAATATCGCATCGAGCGGCTCGAACCGGCGATCGGCTGAAGTCCGGAGATGGCCTCATCCCGCCTTGAGCCAGGTCGCCATCGTCTCGCGCAGTTCGACCCATTCCGCCGAAACGCGTTCCTTCAAAAACGTCTTGAAGAGCAGATCGACCGTATCCGCCAGGTGGCGCACTTGTTCGACGCGTTCCTCGATGCCCGCGCGGGGGTTGCCGTTGCCTTCCACCGGCGGCAGCTTGGCGGACGAAACCGTGAGCGTCTCCGCCTGAAGGACGAACTCATATTGATCGCCCTGCCGCGAGACGATCAGCCCGCATTTACGCGGCAACTTTCCCGCCGCGATGGCTCGTCGGCTTTCGGCGAGCTGCGCAGGTCCCTCGCAAGTGATGACATCCTTGCCGAATTCCGCCCACGGGCATTCCAGCGTGAGCTGCTTGACGATGATGACCGCGGCGTCCGTCTGATCCGAAAGCGTGATCGTGTCCGAACGCTCGGCAAGGCTGTACCAGAGCCATAGCAGAAACTCGTTGCCGAGATAGTCCCGGTTCGCCTCGTCCTGCGCGGTCCAGTACACCGCAATATGTCCGTTGCCGCTGGGATGCGCCACGAGCTTCGCCGGCGTCATCGACTCCAGCCGGCGCGACACGCCCGCCTCCTCCGCCCAGCGATATCCCAACCGTCCGGCTGAGACACGTTCCAACCGTCGGTCAAACGTCTCCTTGAAGAGCGGCGCGAGATGCTCGAACACCGCCGGCTGCGTCGAGCCGACGTAGAGCATGTCGTTTCGCGTGTCCCACAGGATCGGAATCTGCTTCATCCGATGGTATCGCCCCTGCGAGATTTCCTGAGATACCCGGCGTCTCGCCGCCTCCACCGCCTGTTGCTTGAGCTTGCCCAGCCCCTTGCCGTTGCCGCTGTGTTTTTCTCGCAGTGCGTCAAGCTCCTGCGACGTATAGGCGTGCATCAGCTCCGGCGGCACGCGGCTGGCGTCAATCCGCATCGCGAAGTGCAGACAATCCAGGATCACGTTCTTTTCGATGTCGAACTCGCGGTCCAGCACGTGCCGACCGCCAATCCAGCCCACGTCTTCGCCGGTCGAGCGCGCCGTCCGGCTGCTGCCGATGACGTGCGCGCGGAGCTTGTCGAGCAGCGCATCCTCCAACCGCTTCGGAGAACCGCCGGCAACGTGATATCGAGAGAAACTGACCGGACCGCCCAAAAATGGCATCGAAATCCTCGCTTCCGAAAAGATGAAACAAAAGGCGGCAAGGAGACTGCCGCCCGCGCGTTCGCATGTTAGAATCCCCACGAAGTTGACGTCAACGTGAGTTCGCGGCCGCCGAGCGATTCCGCGACGCTAACTCTCGCAGCGGATACCGGTAACGCCTGAAAAGAAAATCTATTCACAACCGGAGGAGTTCGTCATGATCGTTCGGTCCGTCCGAGCCACCGTCGTCGCCCTGTGTGCATGTGCGATTCTTGCGGGCGTGTCCATCGCCGCGCCGCGCGGAGACGCCGGGTCAGCTCTCCCCGGCGACCTCGCCGCCGGCGTCCAGCGCTCCATTGATCGCGGCCTCTCCTTTCTTCGCGCGTCACAAAAGTCCGACGGCGGATGGGGCGCGGAATACGGCCCCGCCGTCGCCGCCATCGCCGGTCAGGCCTTCGCCCAGGACCGCGATCACGGCCCCGCGAACCCCGTCGTCCGCAAGGCCGTCTCCTACATTCAAAAATTCGAACAGACCGACGGCGGCATCTACGAACGAAACAAAAACCTCGCCAACTATCAAACCTCCGTCGTGCTCATGTTCCTCTCCTCCATCAAGGACGACTCTCAAGGGGCCCGCATCGCCAAGGCCCAGGCCTTCCTGACCAAACTTCAATACGACGCCGACGAATCGATCGACAAGGCCAACCCCTGGTACGGCGGCGCGGGCTATAACAGCAGCAAGCGGCCCGACCTCTCCAACACGCAAATGATGCTCGAAGCCCTCCACCAAAGCGGACTGTCTCCGAGCGACCCTGTCTATCAACGCGCCCTCGTCTTCGTCTCGCGCTGCCAGATGAACGCCGCGACCAACGATCAGGACTTCGCGAAGCTCGCCCACGACGGCGGGTTCATCTACAGCCCCAACGGCAACGGCGAATCCAAGGCCAGCGCCTCCATCTTTGAAAGCCGCGGCGCCCTCCGCTCCTACGGATCGATGACCTACTCCGGCTTCAAGAGCCTCCTTTATTGCAACTGCTCCCACGACGACGAGCGGGTCAAGGCCTGCCTGGACTGGATCAAGCTGCATTACGAACTCGACAAAAACCCCAACATGCCCGGCAAGCAGGCGACCGAGGGCCTCTACTACTACTTCCATGTCATGGCCCGCGCCTTGCAGGTCTGGGGCGAACCCGTCGTCATCGACACGCGCGGCGGTCAACACAACTGGCGAATCGACCTCGCCAGGAAGATCATGTCGCTCCAGCGACCCGACGGAAGCTGGGTCAACGAGCGCGACCGCTGGCTCGAAGGCGATCCGAACTACGTCACGGGTTTGACGGTCCAGACGTTGCAAACGATCATGCGATAAAGACCACCGGCTCCGGCCGGTGCGTCCTAATGAGACAAGGAATCTGAATCATGAAGACAAGCGTCAAGACATCCCTCTTGTGTGTCGTTTTCTGCATCGTCGCCATCGGATTGGGCTGCGAGAAAAAACCGGCGGAACCCGTCAAGTCGCCGCCGCCCGCGGCCACGCCGCCGCCCGCCGCCGGCAACGACATGAAGGGCCTCGCTGATTTCATCGACAAGGACAAGTCGAAGTCCGGCTCGACTTCCTCTGCGGGAATGAACGCTCCGACCGGCTCGCTGCCGCCGGGCCATCCCGCCATCGGCGGCGCGCCATCGACGCCGCAAGCCGCCGACAGCAGTCTCCCGCCCGGTCACCCCGCCATCGGATCGACGCCTCCGATGATGGGCCAGGGCGATGGCGACGTCACGCCTTTGAAGTTCGACGCCCCGCCGCAATGGACCAGCCAGACGCCCTCGAGCGCCATGCGCAAGGCGCAGTTCCTTTTGCCCCGCGCCTCGGGCGACGGCGAAGACGGCCAAATGATCGTCTTCCAATTCGGCAAGGGCCAGGGCGGCGCCGTTGAGATGAACATCGACCGCTGGATCGGCATGTTTTCAACGCCGGACGGCAAACCCGTCGACAAGGACGCCGTGAAGCGCGAGACGCACGACGTCGGCGGCCTGAAAGTCACGACCATCGACATCACCGGCCGCTTCACCGACGCCATGATGGGCGTCAGCACCGGCGCGGCGAAGACCAATTATCGAATGCTCTCCGCCATCGTTGAAACCCCCGACGGCCCGTGGTTCTTCAAGGGCGTGGGACCGGAAGCGACGATGAAATCGCACCACGACGAGTTTGTAAAGATGATGGGTACGGTAAAGCGCTGACGAATTCTCCAAGATTATCCAGATCGAGATAGGCCGTGCCATAGACCCGCCGAAACGTGGAATTCGTCAGCGTCAGGACATCGACGCTCTTGATCGTTGCATCGGGCAGGAGCTGCTTCGCCGCCAGCTCAATCGCCTGCGCAGCGCGCAAGTGCCCTGCACCGACGGAAGCAGAGAGGATGAGGATACGGTTAGGCATGGGTCCTTGTTCTCAGAAGCCACTACCTACTATAATTCATGGAGCCCAGCGACCAAGGCCGGGAGCAATAGCCAATGTAATGGCTTGTAGAGGAATGAAATGTTTTTTTCGATAGGCCACTCAAACCACGACATCCAGAGGTTTGTCGACTTATTGAAAGACCATGAAATTGCCATGGTCGTTGACGTTCGTTCCTCACCCTATTCACAGTACTCGCCTCAGTACAATCAGCCAATCCTCCGCAACGCACTTAGAGCCATCCAAATCGAGTATCATTTCTTGGGCACCGAACTGGGCGGCCGACCCCAAGAGGATTGGTTTTATGACAATGATGGGCATGTACTGTATGATCGGCTTGCCCAATCGGACTTATTCCTTCACGGGCTGCATGAAGTTGAGCAATTTGGCAAGGCGAACCGTATCGCCATGATGTGCAGTGAAGAGAACCCGGCTGTTTGTCACCGGTTTCTCCTCATTTCGCGAGTTCTTGAGGCAGCAGGTGCGACCGTATCGCACATTCGCGGGAGTGGGCTGCTTCAGTCGAGCGCTGATGTGCTAAAGGAGGCAGCACGGTCCGGCGGAGATGCAGATCAATTGGTTTTGTTCGATGCGGAGCCTGATCTCCCATGGAAATCTATACAATCGGTTTCACGAAAAAAACCGCTGCGGGATTCTTCGGAATTCTCAGGCGTTCGAGCATTCAAAGACTAATCGACGTTCGACTCAATAACGTTTCGCAATTGGCCGGTTTCACCAAACGAGACGATCTCGAATTCTTCCTTCGCGAAATCTGTCAGATCGAATACCTCCACGAGCCGCTTCTCGCCCCGACGCAAGACTTGCTCGACGCCTACAAAAAAAACGGCGGAAGCTGGGCCGCCTACGAAGCATCATTCCTCGGTCTGATGCGGGAACGACAGATCGAGAAGACCGTGAAGAAGGAGCTTTTCGACCGGCCTGCCGTGCTCTTGTGCAGCGAGCCGACGGCGGAGCACTGCCATCGGCGCCTCGTCGGCGAGTATCTCCAGAAAGAGTGGGGAGGCGTGAGAATCGTGCACTTGTAGGGCCGAATCGTGCTGATCGTCATTAACCACTTGACACGAATGCGTGGGCTTGCCATCTGCGTGGCAGGGGTCGATCCATCAACAAACAGCCATATTCGCCCGATCTTGCCCGGTGTGGGTCAATTACAACGCCAACACATGACGAGGTTTGGCGGAATTTTTGAAATCGGAGCGCGAGTTGAATTCGAACGAATGGTGCGCAAATCCTCTCCGCCGGCGGTGGAGGATCATATGTTTTGGCCTTCGAATGCGCGGAATGTGGGTCGCGTGCGGCCCAACGAGTATTGGAACCTCCTGGCTTCCCTGGCCAAGCGAACGTTCAAGGAACTCTTCGGGCCGAAACTGCACGCAATCGGGCAACATGGGGCGGGGATGGATCGCGGCACGGGAATTGCATCGTTGGGATGCCTCGTCCCCGCGGCGCCACCCATGCTCTACACAAGAAATGTGCCGAATGAACCAGCCAAGCTTCGGCTGAAAGTCTCCGACGGCGAATTCAATCTGGATCTCGGCGTCACCGACGTCCGACTCTACGACGAGGACTCAGCGACTCCAAACATGTCCGTTGTCACGAAGATGTCACGCGAACTTGGCCGGGGAGCGCCGGTGATCATTTCGGTGGGACTTACGCGCGCCTTTTCGCCCACTGAGCAAATGCCCGCCTCACACTGGCTCCAGGCGAATAATCTTTCTCTGGAAAGCGACCCTCTATTGCAAGAAACCACTGGCTGGTGAGAGCCTGCCCGCGGGATAATCGAATCCCTACACCGCCGCGCAGACCTTCTTCGCCGCGTCCGTCAAATCCGCCGCCGGAAGGAGCTGCGGAATCCTCGCCTCCGCCAGCATCTTCCGGGCGATCTCCACGTTCGTCCCTTCCAGCCGCACGACGACCGGCACCTTGAAGCCGACCTCCTGCGCCGCATGGATCAGCGCGTCGGCGTTCACGTCGCACTTGGCGATGCCGCCGAAGATGTTCACCAGAATCCCCTTCACCTTGGGATCGCTCAGGATGATGCGAAACGCCTCCACCGCCCCGTCCTTGGTCACGCTCCCGCCGACGTCCAGAAAGTTCGCCGGCTCGCCGCCGTGCAGCTTGATGATGTCCATCGTGCTCATCGCCAGCCCCGCCCCGTTCACGAGGCACCCGATGTTCCCGTCGAGCGCGATGTAATTCAGGTTGTGCTTCGACGCCCGAATCTCGTTGGGGTTCTCCTCCGTCGGGTCGAACATCTCGGCGACGTCCGCATGGCGAAACGTCGCGTTGTCATCGAAGTTGAATTTCGCGTCGATCGCCATGATCCGCCCCGGCTGATCGCCCGCCTCCTTCGTGAGCACGAGCGGGTTGATCTCGGCGAGGCTGCAATCCTTCTCGACAAAGATCTTCGCCAGCGCGGCCATCGTCGCCGACGCCTGCTTGGCCAGTTCGCCCTCCAGCCCCAGCGCCGTCGTCAGCCGCCGAAGCTGATACGGCTGCAAGCCCAGGTGCGGGTGCAGCCATTCCTTCACAATCGCGTCAGGGTTCTTCGCCGCGACCTCTTCAATCTCCACGCCGCCTTCGCGCGAGACCATCATCACCGGGCAGCCCCTCGCCCGATCGATGACCATGCCGACGTAATATTCCTTGTCGATGTCCACCGCCGGGGCGAGCAGGATCTTGTTGACCTTCACCCCCTGCGGCCCGGTCTGTTTGGAGACCATCGGCTCCGCCAGCATCCGCCGGGCATTCTTCTCGATCTCGGCCGCATCCTCCGAAAGGACAACGTAACCCGCCTTGCCGCGACCGCCGGCATGGACCTGCGCCTTGACGACCACCTGCCCGCCGCCGAGGGCCTTCACCGCCGCGCGGGTCTGATCGGCTGAATCGATCACCTCAAACTTGGGCACCGGCGCCCCCGCCTTCTGCAAAAGCTGCCGAGCCTGATATTCGTGAACTTTCATGGAGTCATCTCCCAGGAGCCTTCAAACACGTCCATCGCCATCTGACAGACCGATATGCTACCGGCTCTCACCCTACAATCCAACGTCCGGCCGCGGGCTCGCCCGTTCACGCAAGCCCGTTCTCAGTTGAGCCGATTTGCTCTATACTGCGACGCTGCCAACCAATGTCTTGCACCTGGGACGATAGAGGAATTTAGATCATGCCAAAGTTCATGGGGCGAATTGAGTTTCCTTGCACGATCGAGCTGGGCCGCGGCCTTGAAGGCGCGATCACCAACATCACCAAGATCGGCCACGTCAACGGCGAAGAAGGAAAGCTGATCTACCGCGGCTATTCCGTCGGCGACTTGTGCGAACACACCACCTTTGAAGAAACCGCCTACCTGCTGATGTTCGGAAAGCTCCCTACCCGCGCCGAACTCAGGGAATTCGAGACCCGGCTCCGCGCCTCCGGTCGCCTTCCCGAGCCCGCCAAGAAACTCCTGGAATCGCTGCCCGCCGACGCCCATCCCATGAACCTCCTTCAGTCCGTCGTGGCGACGCTGGGCTGCTTTGATAAAGATGCCGTCGACGTCACCCATCACCTTTCCAACCCCGCCGACGCTCTGCCGAAGGAAACGGAAGTGGCCGTTCGACTCCTCTCCCTCGTCAGCACGATCGGCGCGGCCATCGCCCGCCGTCGCCGCGGGCTCAAGCTCATTGATCCGAATCCCGAGCTGTCCTTCACCGCCAACTATCTTTACATGATGAGCGGCGAAAAGCCCGACGCCGTCACCGAGCGGACGATGGACGTCTGCATGATCCTCCAGGCCGATCACGGCATGAACGCCTCCACTTTCACCGCCATGGTCGTCCACAGCACCCTGTCGGACCTCTACTCGACCATCGCCGCCGCCATCGGCTCGCTTCGCGGCCCCTTGCACGGCGGGGCCAACGAGGCCGCACTCGACGATCTGGGAGCCATCGGCGGTCCCGAGAAAGCCAAGGCATGGGTCGCTGATCGAATCGCCCGCGGCGAAAAAATCGTCGGCTTCGGTCACCGTGTCTACAAGGCCTACGACCCCCGCGCCGTCGTGCTGAAGAAGTACGCCGAAACGCTCTGCAAACAACTCGGGGAAGAATCGCTCTACCGCACCGCCGCCGCCGTCGAGGACGAAGTCGTCGCCGCCATGCAGGCCAAGGGCAAGCCGATCTATCCCAACGTCGATTTCTACTCCGGTCTCGTCTACCACTGTCTCGGCTTCGAGGCCCCCATCTTCCCGGTCATCTTCGCCGTCGCGCGAACCGCCGGTTGGGTGGCCCGCGTGCTCGAATACCTGCCGGAAAATCGAATCTTTCGACCCCGCGCCGTGTACAACGGGGCGCTCGACGAAAAGGTCACTTCGATCGATCAGCGATAGCGTTTGCTGAAAAAAACGATCGCGTCGAATTTATGCGGCGGAATCGTCCCGCTTCAGCTATAATACCCCTCGGAATCAACCCAGCGGCGTGAAAACACCGGGAGACGTGGTTCATGAATATCCAGAAGCTCGACGCCAACCATCCAAACTATCGCGAACCGACGAATGCCCGGTGGTTCGTCGATATCGACGGGGTCGTCTACTACAACAAGACCAAGGAAGCCCTGCAAAAGCAGGTCGAGCGCACCCTCTGGAACCAGACCCACGACGCCCGCAAAGAGCCCTGGCCCGGCAGCGACCCCAAACCCGCAAATCTCCCCCGCGGCCCCGGCGGCGTCATTCGCAAAGAAGCGGATTAGCCGCTTTCCCCCCTTTTTAAGTTCCATTTCGGACAAAGATCCGCTAACGGCGGAGGGCTTTGTTCGACGACTCGCCCGTCCAAATCCGGTATAATCGGAATCCGCAAGAACAATGGAGGCCGCAGCATCGGTCTAATGCTGCCGTGTTCTGTATGGACGACCGATTAACTTTCTCTAATTTCCTGCCGTACCTGCCCCGTCGCATTGGATTTTCGTGGCTTGGTTATCGAGCGGATTTTTCGCTCGTGCTGATGGTGATGGCGATTCTTCCAGCGACCGCGACTCCCGCCCGAGCCGATTCGCCTTGTGACAACTGGTCCATCGACAATACGACCTCTGCTAGATTCGGTCACGCGATGGCATTCGACATCGTACGCAATCGGACCGTCTTGTTCGCGGGCTATTCCAACGGCGGCGGCATCCTCAGCGACACATGGGAATGGGATGGCGCTGTTTGGGTTCAGCGTACCCCGGCAGCTAGTCCGCCGGCGCGGTATGGCACTGCGATGGCATTCGACAGCAGCCGTGGCGTATCCCTCATGTTTGGCGGGCTCGGCAACAATGGCCCTCTCAACGACACTTGGGAATGGAATGGAATCACTTGGACGCAACGCAACCCCCAGACTAGCCCGCCCGCGCAATTTTACCATGCAATGACCTATGACAGCGCCCGTGGACGGGCCGTGTTGTTTGGCGCCGGGGGCGAGACATGGGAATGGGACGGCGCCGAATGGACACAACGGGAAACGGCGAGTGGCCCAACCGCTCGCAATCGCCATGTCATGACCTATGACAGCGCCCGCGGCGTCACCATTCTCTTCGGCGGCCTTGTTGGAAACCTCTCGCTCGGAGATACCTGGGAATGGGATGGCGCAACGTGGACCCAGCGAAGCTCGGCGACATCTCCAGCGTCGCGCCAATCGCCATCGATCGCGTTCGACAGCGCCCGCGCTGTGGCGGTGCTTTTTGGGGGATTCAACGGTAGCAGTTTCTTCAGTGACACTTGGGAATGGGACGGAACAAATTGGACACAACGAAGTTCAGCGACCAGTCCGTCTGCGCGCGCGTTTCCCGGCGCGGTCTATGATGTCGCCCACGGCGAGACCGTATTATTCGGAGGATCCGCCGGCAGCTATTTCGCTGACACCTGGAAATGGAACGGAACAACCTGGGTTCAAGTCGTGGGCATCCGCGCGCGGGGCTACCAATCGATGTCCTTTGATAGCGCCCGCAGCATGTCCGTACTGTTCGGCGGATACAACGGCAGCAGCTACTTCGACGACCTCTGGGAATGGAATGGGACGAATTGGCTGTCGCGGAGCCCGACGACCAAGCCTTTGGCTCGCGCAATTTCAGCGATGGCGTACGACAGCGCTCGCGGCGTGACCGTCCTGTACGGTGGATACCGCGGTTCCTACCTATCCGATACCTGGGAATGGAACGGATCATCGTGGACCCGGCGGACCCCGACAAACAACCCGCTCGCTCGTGGATATCACGCGATGGCCTATGACAGCGCCAGGGGTGTGACGGTGCTTTTTGGGGGATTCAACGGTAGCAGTTTCTTCAGGGACACTTGGGAATGGGATGGAACAAATTGGTCGCAGCGCAATCCCGCAACACGCCCGCCGCATCGCGAAGCTCATGCCCTGGCTTACGACAGCGCACGCGGCGTGACCGTGTTGTTCGGAGGATCCGATGATGCCGCCTACTTAAATGACACCTGGGAATGGGATGGCACGAATTGGTTTCAACGAGTCCCAGTGACCGTGCCGACTGTGCGAAATAGCCATGCGATGGCCTACGATAGCGTCCGCGGCATGACCTTGATAGTTGGCGGATTCCGGAATGTCTATTTAAGTGACACTTGGGAGTGGAACGGAACAAATTGGATGCAACGCAATACGCCAACCCAGCCGTCGGCTCGATCCGATCTTGCCGTGGCCTTCGATAGCACGCACCGCAAGACCGTGCTGTTTGGTGGGGTATTCGTCCATAATCAGGTCACGACCTATTTCGGCGACACCTGGGAATACGACGCTTGCCCGCTCTGCGATCTCAACCGCGACGGCAATGTAAACGGGACGGATTTCTCGGCGTTCCTTTCGGCGTTCGGAACCTGTAGTGGAGCGCCCCTCTTTAATGCCTCGGCGGATTTCGACAACGACGGCTGCGTAACCTTGGTCGACTATCAACACTGGCTGCAATGCTATCGAAGCGTCGTCGGCAGCCCCGCGGCCGCGGCACCAACACCAACTGACATGGGCGATCTCAACGGCGACGGACAAATCGACGGCATGGACCTCCAGCCCTTCGTCGAACTCCTGCTGAATCCCGCTCCCGCTGGATTCCGCGAAATGTTCGTCGCCGATTTCACTGGCGACGGGCGAATCGATTCGGCCGATATCCCCGGCATGGCCGACGCGTTGCTCCGATGAGTCAGGCCGCAAGAACCGCGATATAGTCTTCCCTTGTGACGGATCCCCACTCACTCGACGCCCGCCTCTCCGCCGCCCTGGCCCGGCGAAAATCCCTCCTCGACGATCCCACGATCGAAGCTGTCCGCCTCTTCCACGGCCGCGCCGACGGAATCGAAAACCTCGTCGTCGAAAAGTGGGGACCCGTCCTGATTGTGCAGCTTCACGAAGGACAGCCCGGGCCCACGCCGGAAGAATTGCGCCCCGCGATGCAGCGCTGGCGAGACCAATTCCACGCCAGGGCCGTCTATCTCAAGCACTTCGTCCGCGATCGCGGCGGCGCCGAGGCGGAGGTCCGAGCGTCTCACCACGCCGCGACCCCCTGGATCGGTGATGCGATCGAAGAGGAATTCCCCGTCCGCGAAGGGAGCCTCACCTTCCTCATCCGACCCTACGACGGCTTTTCCGTCGGTCTCTTCCTCGAACATCGCGAAAACCGCAAACGCATCGCCGAGCTTTCAACCGGTCGGCGCGTGCTCAATGCCTTCGCCTACACCTGCGGCTTCTCCGTCGCGGCGGCCGGCGGCGGCGCAGCGTCGGTCGCCAGCGTCGATCTCTCCAGGCGCTATCTCGAATGGGGCAAGCGCAACTTCGCCGCCAACGATCTGCCGATCGATGCGCACCGGTTCTACTGCTCGGACTATTTCGAATTTCTCAAACGGGCACGGCGACAAAAACTGTTCTTCGACGTGATCGTTCTCGATCCGCCGACCTTCTCCCGCCGCCGCCGCCCCGCCGCCGTCTTTGAACTTCGCACCGAATTGACGCGCCTCGCCGTGGAGTCGATCGAGCGACTCGACGCGGGCGGTTACCTCATGCTCGCGACCAACGACCGGCTCCTTCGTGTTGAAACCCTGGAAGCGGCCGCCCATCGAGCCGTCCCCGGCCGACGCTGTACGGTCATCGCCAGACCCAGCCTGCCCCCGGACTTCGCCGGCGATCCGGACTATTCGAAATCCATCCTGGTCCGCTTCGATTGAGTCACGAAGTCCATAACAGGCTGTATTTGACGGAGTTGCGTCAAGGATCATTGACAAACGTTCATTCTGAATATAAACTAGTCTAAGACTAGTCTAATTCAATCCGGAGCGTGCCCATGACGCGTGGAAAGAACACCGTTGGCGCATACGACGCCAAGACGCATTTCTCCAAATTGCTCGAACGCGTCGAGGGCGGGGAAGAAGTCACCATCACGCGACACGGCTCGCCTGTCGCGCGGATGGTGCCTGTTCGTCGAAAGGCGACGCGAGAACAGCGCCGGCAAGCGATCGACGCGATACGCAAACTCGCCCTGGGAAACAGCCTCGGTGGATTACGGATTAAGGATCTGATCGCCGAGGGCCGTCCATGAGCGCCGCGTTCATTCTTGATTGCTCGATCACAATGTCCTGGTGCTTCCCCGACGAATCAACGCCGGCGTCCTTGAAGCTCCTGGACCGACTGGAAAGTGAAACAGCACTGGCGCCGTCCCACTGGTTCCTCGAAGTCACAAATGTCCTGGCGATGGCCGAAAAACGCAAACGGCACACGGCCGCGAAGTCCGCCGAGTTCCTGACGCGCCTGGATGCCCTGGATATCGAAGCGGACGACGAAGCCGCCGGTCGGGCGTTCGCGGAATTATTGCCGCTGTGCCGCCGTCACGGGCTCACGTCCTATGACGCGGCATACTTGGAACTCGCGCATCGCAGACGGCTTCCGCTTGCATCGCTGGACAACGATCTCCGCTCGGCCGCAAAGAAGCTCGGCATCGAAGTCCTGGGCCGGTGAGCCGCCCGCATTCGCGCGAACCGCCGCTCTTCGTTCCGAGAACTCTGATTCAGTAATTACGTTTGAGGTTCGACTTTCCTCAACTCAAGCTGCCGGCCCTTGCCCTCCATATCCCTCCCGGCAGCCCGAAAACCGCGTTTTTTACCCCTCGTACGAGGCGCTTGGCGGCTACCTAACTTTTTCCTAAAATTTAGCTTGCCAGATGGCCGTTATCCTGCCATGATAAGATGAAATGGTCCGGCGTCGTCGGTGCGGGCTACTGCGGCCCGGTTCTCGGCGAGCCCCAAGGAGATTCCCGCGATGACAGCAGCGTCAACCGGCACCGGCGACGGCAAACGACAACAGGCCCTGGATCGTGCCCTTCAGCAAATCGAAAAGGCCTATGGCAAGGGCGCCATCATGCAGATGGATGGGACCGCCCGGGCCGCGAGCGACGGCATCAGCACCGGGGCCCTCTCCCTCGACCTGGCCTTGGGCGGTTTCGGCGTGCCCCGCGGCCGGATCGTCGAAATCTTCGGCCCCGAGTCCAGCGGTAAGACAACGCTGGCCCTGCACATCATCGCCTCGGCGCAGCGCGCTGACGGCGTGGCCGCCTTCGTCGATGCCGAACATGCCCTCGATCCGTCGTGGATGAAGCGCTGCGGCGTCAATCCCGAGACGCTCCTGGTCAGCCAGCCCGACTGCGGCGAGCAAGGTCTGGAGATCACGGACATGCTCGTACGCTCCAACGCGGTCGATGTAATCGTGGTCGACTCCGTCGCCGCCTTGACGCCCAAGAGCGAACTCGAAGGCGAAATGGGCCAGTCCTCCGTCGGCGTCCAGGCCCGGCTCATGAGCCAGGGCATGCGCAAATTGACCGCGGCCATTGCCAAGAGCCGCTGCATCGTCATCTTCATCAACCAGATTCGCGAAAAGATCGGCGTCATGTTCGGCAGCCCCGAGACGACGCCCGGCGGTCGCGCGCTCAAGTTCTACAGCTCCATCCGCATCGACGTGCGCCGCGTCGCCTCGATCAAGGAAGGCGAGCAGGTCATCGGCAACCAGGTCAAGGCCCGCGTGGTCAAGAACAAGGTCGCCCCGCCCTTCCGCGAGACGCACTTCGACATCATGTTTGACAGCGGAATCAGCCGCGAAGGCGACCTGATCGACCTCGCGACGAAGCACACGATCGTGGAGAAGCAGGGCGCGTGGCTCCGCTACGGAAACGTGCAGCTCGGCCAGGGCCGCGAAAACGCGAAGACCTTTCTCCGCGACAATCCCGACCTCTATAAAGAAATTACGAAGAAGATTCTGGAAATTAACGGCCTGATCAGCCCAGCCAAAACGGCCGACGCGAAATCCGCGGAATCCAAGTCGGCCGCCTCGGACAACGGTCGCGCCAAAGCGCCGGAAGCCGTGAGCAAATCCGCCCCCATCGCCAAGGGCAAGCCGCCCGTACCGATGGCCGCGCGGAAGCCCGTCCCTGCCGGCAAAGCCTAGCGGGCTTGGCGTCAGCCGACTTCGCGCGTCTCGAAAAGCGCCGTGGCGAAGGCCAGCACCGCGAGGGTGTAGACCGCGCCGTATCCGGCGGCCGACCAGACGTAGGACCAGGGAATCTGGAGCTGCTCGCTCAGGGCATCGACCATCCAAAACGCCTGGAAATTCGGAATGGCCGGATACACCCACCTCGCCCAGAAAACGTCCGACTCGGCCAGTGGCCGGATCAATTGATCGCCGCACAGTCCGGCGCAAAGCGCGAAAAAACAGACCAGAAAAGTTCCGAGCGCCCCCAGCCGCGTGGATGCCGCGACGGCGAACGCGGCCAGGATCGCCACCGCGACAACGCTGAGCAACCCTGCTTTGAAAATTTCGATGCCCTGTTTTTTCCTCGTGGTCTCGACCAGCAGATTGATGTCCTGCCGCCACTGGATCGAATCCACCAGGCCCATGAGGTAATCCTGGTCTTCGATGCTGATCGGTCCCTTCCAGTCATTGTGGACCAACTCTCCGCCGTGCCCTGCCAGAAACGTTTCGCCCTTGTTCGGTCGAAAATAGATGATCCCCCGAAACGCACCGTCGACGGCCGCCTCCGCGGGAAGTTTGTCGACGGTTTGAACGGATTCATAAGGGGCGGGCTTCCAGTCGCGATCGATGACCAGCAGAACGCCCGTGGCCAGCGCGGAAAATGGAAGTGCCAGCGTGATCAAAGTCGGAAGGAAGCGCCAGTCGTAAACATAATTTAAGACGGTCGCGGCGATGATCAGGAGTAACATCAACCCGGGCCCGAAGGTGATGACCGTCATGTCGGACGTCTCGGCGGCACTCTGAAGGACGCCGTGCCGCAAGGCCATGTAAAAGGCGATTCCCGCCAGATAATGGGCGACCAGGATGGCGCCGAAGACACCCAGGTACTTGCCGATCACGAAAACCCAGCGAGAAACCGGTTTGGCGGCGACGGTCAGGACGGTTTTATCTTCGATTTCAGCGTCCAGAACGCTGGAGGCCGCAAAAGCCGCCAAGAACAACCCCTGAATCAGGAGCGTAGACAATCCTATGTCTCGTAACAACTTATTGTCGTCGTCGAGGGTCCAACCGGTGAGCGACGGCGCCATCGCCAGCCCCCCGAGCGTGACGATCACAATGATCCCGTACAGCGGTTGACGAAAGGTCTGGAGGAGCGTGTTCTTGGCGATGGCGAGTAGTTGCGTCATAGTCAAGCCGGCGCGGATCTTAGGCGACTTTCCTCGGGAGAGTGTAGTGCTTGGCACGACGGCGTGCGCCCGTAGAATACCGGGTTCTCCCGGGCGAGCGAAACCGGGTCTCACCCACAGGATGGTTGATGGGAAGTAGTGACAAACGAGGAGAGGTCGTCGCCCTGGTCGGCGGGCTGACCAGTCTGCTGATCGGGGTCATCCTGGTCATTCTAGCGGTTTGGAGCGAGAGTACCGCCGTCTGGGCGGTCAGCTTCCAGGCCCTCGGTGCCGTCGGCATCTGGCTGCTCACCCTGATTCAGCTCCATCAGCAGCGACTGGTCGCCGAGGAGCGTTTCGAAGTCGCCGAACTCGAACGCCAGCGCCGCGAAAAACTCGCCGGCGCGCAGACCATCTTCGAGGAAGAAGAACTCGATCAGATGGAATCCCTGGCCATGGGACGCCGTCTGCGGACGATCGAGCGATACCTGGTCCCCGTCCTCGCCCTCCTGATCGCCCTTTATCATCTGGTCGCGGGCGTTTCGATTTTCCCGTCCTTCCTTCAATTAGCCGCCATCAAGTCGGCCGGCCAGGTGACCTCCGAAGAGGCGACGGTCATGCTGTTCTTCGCGGGCGGCGCGGCGTTCATTTGCTTCATGCTCTCGCGCTATGCCCTCGGGATGAGCCGTATCGATCAGTGGGCGCTGCTCCGGGCCGGCGGCAATTTCATGTTCGGCACCAGCGCGTTGTGCCTTGTCGTCTGCGTTTCGCTCCTCTGCAGCATCACCGGCATCGAGTGGATCGACGTCTGGCTCGGCAGGGCGATCGGCATCCTCCTGATTTTCCTGGCCGCCGAGACGGTCATCAATTATGTCGGCGACTTTTATCGTCCGCGCGTCCCCGATCAACAACAGCGCTCTTTTTACGACAGCCGTCTGCTCGGCATGTTCAGCGAGCCCGAGGGAATCCTCCGCAGCGTCGCCAACGCCATCGACTATCAGTTCGGATTTCGCGTCAGCCAAACCTGGTTTTACAAGCTCCTGGGCCGCGCCATCGTGCCTCTGTTGCTTGTTCAGGTCGCCGTCATCGCCGCGCTGACCTGCATCGTCGTCGTCCCGCCCGGGCATCAGGCGGTCATCGAACACCTCGGCCACCGGCCCACGCACACCGCCAAGCCGGGCATTCACTGGACGTGGTTCTGGCCGATCGATCATGCGACCATCATCCCCGTCGAGCGCATCCAGCGCCTTGCGATCGGATACGAGGAAGCGTTGCAGAACGAAAAGGACGTCGTCGGCGCTCCCATCCTGTGGACCAAGAAGCACTACAAAAAAGAATATCAATTGCTCGTCGCCGATCAGACGGCCTCCGCCAATTCAAAGGCCCCGATCAACCTGCTCAGCATGAACATGCCGGTTCAGTGGCGCGTCAAGGACGACGACGACGACGTGATCCGCTATCACTCACAAGCCGAGGACGTTCCCGCCATCATCGAGTCGCTCGCCTACCGCGAGCTGACGCGCTACGCCGCCCAGGCCGACGTGCTCGCCTTGCTCGGGCAAAAAGGCATCGAGGCCGCCGCCGCGCTCCACGACGGAATTCAAAAAGCCTGCGACCATGCCGGCTACAACGGCGAGGGACTCGGCGTCAAGATCGTCCACGTCGGAATCGGCGGCGTCCATCCGCCGCCCGATGAGGATGTCGCCAAGGCGTATGAAGACGTCGTCGGGGCCGTCGAGCTGCGGGATGCGACGATTAAGACCGCCCTGGGCGACGCCGCCAAGATCCGCGTGGCCAGCGCCGGAACCGAATGGGAACAGCTTTATTCCGCCATTCAGCAGGAAGACGAAGCTCGAATTTCCGGCTCGAAGGAACTGCCGCAACGCACCGCCGAAGTCGAGCGAATTCTCCGCGAAGTCGCCGGCGGCATGGCTCGGGTGCGGACCGCCCTGGCCCTTCAGACCGCCTATACTCGCGCCTTCGATCAGAAATCCGAGGCGGATCGTTACGAGCTTCAGCTCGCCGCTTACAAGATGGCGCCGCACATTTACATGGAGCGTCAATATCTGGATTTGATGAAGAACGGGCTCCAAAACGTTTTCAAATACATCCTGGTGCTCGATGACTCGGAATCCGTGGTCATCGAGATGGACCTGCGCCCGCCGCAGAACATGGACGTGCTGGGGGCTGAGATCAAAGGCATGGAGATGAAGTCCGAAGCGGCTCGTTCGGCGCCGCCCTGATGCGGCGCCCGAAAGCGGCGAGCGATCGTAATTACGAGGAAGGCAGAAAAGTCCAGAAACATCCCAACTCTGATGGTGGCGGTACTGGTGGTCGTCATCAACCTCTTCATGATGTGCGCGTTTCAGGTGCGCTTCACCGAGACGGCCGTCGTGACGCGTTTCGACGAAATCGTTGAAAAAATCGAGCCCAAGGACGCGGGTTTGCATTTCAAGTACCCTTGGCCCGTTGATCGCGTCCACCGTTATGACACGCGGCTGCGCTCGTTCGAGACCGAATTCCGCCAGCTCGGCACCGAAGATCAGAAGACGATCATCCTGACCGCCTACGCCACCTGGCGCATTGTGGACGGCCCTCAATTTCTCAAGGCCGTGAGCCGAGAAGATGCCGCAGCGCGAAAGATCAGCGACCTGCTTGAAAACCGCGTTTCCATCGTCCTCCGGACGCACCCCATCAATCACCTCGTCAACGTGGATGAAAAGGAGATGAAATTTGCCCAGATCGAGCAGGAATTTCTCCAGGGCATCCAGGAACCGGCGATGAAGAACTACGGCATCGAGATCGTCAGCGTCGGCATCAAGCGGCTCGGCATTCCCGAATCCGTCACCAAGGAAGTCTTCACTCGCATGAAGGAAGACCGCAACAAAACCATCAAGGAATTGACCGCGGAAGGCACGGCCAAAGCACAGGAGATTCGGGCGACGGCGGAGGAGATTTCCGGCCGCATCCTGGCCCGCGCCGACGCCTACGCGAAGCAGATCGAAGGCCAGGGCGACGCCGAGGCGGCCAAATACTACGCCAAGTTCATGGAGAATCAGACGCTGGCCGACTTTCTGAAGAAGCGCGAGACGCTCCAGAAAATTCTTGAGGCCGGCCAGGTGACGCTCGTGCTGGACGCCAACCAGTTCGAGCTGTTCGGCATGTTGAAGGACGCCGCCAAGTCGCTTCAGGGTTCGCTGAAGTCCAAAGACAAAGGCGCTCAGGCCGAGGTTCCCAAGCCCAAAGACTCCGCGGTGACGTTCGAACGATCTTCCGAGGACTGATTTGAAACCAGCATGACCACTCCATCCTCCCAACCCAATGCGTTTCCTCCCGCCGGCCCGGGGCTCGAAGAGCCTTTGGACCCGGCGAACCAGGCGATGGCCGAAGCGCTGCGAAGAAGTTTCGGCATCCTCAAGCTGCTGATGCTCGTCCTGGTCGTGCTTTATTTCCTCAGTGGCTGGTTCAGCGTGAAGCCCAGCGAAGCCGGTCTGGTGCTGCGGTACGGTCGCATCGTCGGCGCCGCGGCGGGCCAGCCTTCCTCGGCCGCCATTCTGACCGAAGGCTGGCATTGGTCCTGGCCCTATCCCTTCGAACGCTGGATTACCGTGTCGACGAATGAGCGGGAAATCCCGATCGAATTCATGTTCCAACTTTCCGAGGACGAAAAAGCCACGGGCAGCCTCTCGGGGTACAAGTTCAACCCGCTCAGCCCGATGCGCGACGATTATCTGATTACCGGCGACGTGAATATTCTGCACGCCTCGCTGGTCATTAAGTACAAAATCACGGATGCGGCGAGCTACGTCGCAAACGTTTACAACATGCCGTCGCCAACAGCCGACGTGCGAGGGAGGCCGTACGCCCGGTATCCTGAATTCACGCTCTTGACCAATCTGGCGCGCGACGCCGTCATCGAGACGGCGGCCCGTCAGGAAGCCCTCGTCATCCGCGGCAGCAAGCAGGACGAGTTCCTCCTGGCCGTTTCCGCGCGGCTCAGCGGCAAGCTCAAGGAACTGGAAAAAGCCGGGACGCCGCTGGGCATCACCGTCGACCCCAATACCGGCGTCCTGGCCCCCAAGAGCAGCGCCGTGGAAGCAATCCTGCCGCCGCGCCAGGTTCAAGAGGAGTTCGATAAGGTCTTCGGAGCTCAGTCGCAAAAATCCGTCGCCATCACCAAGGCCAAGTCCGAAGCCCAGGAAAGATTGCTCCAGACCGCCGGGCCGGACTTTCAGAAATTGGCCGACGCCGTCGGCGAGGAGTACGACCTGCTGATCAAGCTCTCCGCCGCCGGCAACTTGCCGAAGGCCGAAGTCGATTCGCTCGCCGCGAAACTGGCCGCCCAAAAATCCAGGGTCGAATCGCTCCTTGAAGGCGCCAGCGGCGAGGTTCAGGGCACCATCAAGACCGCGCAAATCAAGCGAGATCAGGTCGTCAAAGAGGCCGCGGGGGACTGGGAGCAGTTCCGTTCGCTCCTGCCGGAATATCTGAAGAATCCGGAGATTTTCATGAGCCGGCTGAAGGACGAGATGTATTCCCGCGCCCTCGACAACGACAACATCGCGAAAATGTTCGTTTCCAAGTCGGGCGATACCGGAAAAATCTGGTTGAAAATTCCGCGCACCTCCGGAATCCCCGACGCGCAAAAGAAATCCGAGGATAAGGGCCTGGGGGCCGGCCCGGCGCGCAAGAGATCAGTGGGGATCAAGATGCCATCATGATCGCCGACCGTTCGTTAGCTCCGGTCGTCGAGTGCATCGCTCTCACGAAGGTTTTTCAAGACTTCTGGGGACGCGACAAGGTTCTCGCCGTCGACCACCTCGACCTGGAAGTCCATCCCGGCGAAGTCTTCGGCCTGCTCGGCCCGAACGGCTCCGGGAAGTCCACCACGATAAAAATGCTGCTCGGCCTGCTCTATCCGACGTCCGGCGCGGCGCGAGTCTTCGGGCGGCCGCCGACCGACACTGCGGTCAAGGCTCGCATCGGCTTCATGCCCGAGGAGTCCTATCTCTATCGCTACTTAAACGCCTATGAGACGCTCGATTATTACGGTCGCCTTTTCAAATTCGACCGGCACGAACGACGTCGTCGTACCGAACAACTCATTGAGATGGTCGGCCTCAAACGCGCCGGCCGTCGTCCCGTCGGGACCTACTCCAAAGGCATGGCCCGCCGAATCGGTCTGGCTCAGGCGCTGATCAACGACCCCGATTTCCTTATTCTCGACGAACCGACCACCGGCCTCGATCCGGTCGGCACGCGTCAGATCAAGGACGTCATCGAAATTCTCGGCGAGCGAGGCAAGACGGTCCTTTTGTGCAGTCACTTGCTGGCCGACGTCGAGGATGTCTGCGACCGCGTGGCGATCATGTATGGCGGACGCACCCAGGCGCTGGGGCCCGTCGGTGATTTGTTGGAACGCCGGGACGTCACCCAGATCACCGCCCGCCAGCTCGGCGACGACACCATCCGCAAGATTCGCGAAATTGTCTCGCAATCCGGCAGCGAAACGATCGCCGTCGAGCATCCGACCGACCGTCTCGAATCGCTGTTCCTCCGCGTCGTCAGTCAGGCGCAGCGCGACAAGCTCGAAACGAGCGGCGCGGAGTCCACAACCGGCGTCTCCGAATTTCTGGGCGGCAAACCGGCGGAGGCCTCGTTGGTCGATTCCCTGGTGGAAGCCGGCCGACAAACCGTCGCGCCGAAAACGACCCCGGTCATGACGCCGGTCGAACCGACACCCGCACCGAAGACGGAAGTGATCGAACGATTGAAAAAGGAAGTGAAGCCGAAGCCGGCCGCAGGTCCCATCGAATCCCCGCTTCCGCCGCGCGAGCCGGATCGCGACGTCCTCAAGCGATTGCTTAAGCCTTCGACGCCGGAGCAAAACCCGTCCCCCGATTCGCCCCCCAACTCGCCTTCGTCCTGATGGAAAATACCTTTTTCATGATCATGTTCACCTTCGGCGCGGTCATGGGACTTGCGACGCTGGTGTACATCATCAAGCAGGCGTTTAACCCGCAGGCGGGAGAGGTCGGCGGCTGGGAACTGCGCGGCATGCGCCAGCGAATCGCCGCCGTCGCCCGGACCACGCTCGCCGAAGGCCTCCGCGCCAAGATCGCCTCGGGCTTCAACATCATTATCCTGGTCAGTATTCCCTTGTTCTGGCTGACGGCGGAAGGCGACGGCACGATCAAGGGCCGCATGCAGATGTTCGTCTCGTACTCGATGGGCTTCACCGGCTTCGTCCTCGCCCTTCTGACGATCTTCTTTTCCTGTCGCAGTCTCTCGGTCGAAATCGCCAAGCGGCAGATCTTCGGCATCGTTTCCAAACCGATTCCCCGTTGGCAGATCGTCGCGGGCAAATGGGTCGGCGTGATGACGCTCAACGTCGGCCTGCTTACCCTGGCGGCTGTCCTGACGAAAATCGGAACGTCCGCCATGGTCGAGCGCTACAAGCGCTCCCTTCGCAGCGATTTGACGACCTTCGGACGTCTCACTCCCGATCAAGCCGACGCCGTCGTCAATACTCTCGACAGCGTTCGCGGCCCCGGCGTGAAAGGACTGGAAAGCCCGGTTGTCGCGGCCTTCGCGCAGGTCATGGGAGAATCCAAACAGCAGATCGGTGATCTTCTCCTTCGGCTCCCCGAGCCCAGCCGCGTGAATCTGCGGCGATTCGACGAACTCCGCCGGCAAGTGCTGGTCGCCCGGACGACCGTTCAAGCATCGGTGCCGGACATGACCAAGGAGATCGACGAGGTGTACAACAAGCTCAAAGAGGAGAATCGTCTGCCCGAGGGCTGGAGCGAGCGGCGCATCCGTCAACAGATTCACGGCGCCTTGGGAGTGCGCTATTGTACGATCGTCCCCGGTGAAAGCCGGCAATGGGAAATGAAAGGCCCGCCCCCGGACAAAGGGGGCGCGCGCGTGATGAGCGTTCGATTCAAATTGCGCGTGTCCCAGTCACCCGAAGCGGTGCGGTTTCAGGGCCGGACGCTTGAAGCCGATTCGCTGCTGTGCCTGTGGGGTTTGGGCGATCCCCGCAAGTCGAGTTTTCTGACCCGGGAAGACACTTTTCCCGTCAGCGCCGCCAACGAGGTCGAGATTCCGCAGCAAGGCATCGACCCTGACGGGACCGTTCGCGTTAGTTTCATGAACATCGATCCCCGCCGGATCGACGCCATTTTCGACCTCGAAGCCGGCGACCTCGAAGTGCTTTATCGGATCGGTCCGTTCGAGTTGAGTCTGTTTCAGGCGACGCTGGCCATGCTGATCCCGCTGGCGTGTCTGGCTTCGTTCGGCGTCTGTGCATCGACTTTTCTCAGCTTCTCCGTGGGGGCGCTGATCGTCCTGACGCTGTACATCATTAGTTCGTCGATGGGCTTTGTCGCCGACGCCCTTGCCGTCTCCGAGGAATATGCGCCGCCCGAATACAATCGCGACCTTTCGTACCAGGTTCGTAAGTCCACCGTCGAAGCGATCGGCTGGATTCTGACCATCGGCGACGTGGATCCCGTGCGCCACCTGATCGAAGGTCGCGCCGTCGGCTGGAATGTGCTCTGGGACAAGAGCTGGAAATTCGTCTTTGTGAAGAGTCTCGCGGTGATGTTCATTGCCGTTTGGGTGTTTCGCCGAAGGGAACTCGCCGCCATCATCGTGTAGCGGCCGGCGCCTTTGCCGGCCGTGATTCGCGAGCGATCGCGAGCAATGGAGGGCCCGCTCATCATGTTCGCCCTCCTTTCGGTCTGGGTTGCCTTCGGGGCGCTGGTCACTTCCATCGTCATGGTCTTCTGGCGATCCCCGGACCGCGAATCGGTCGTCACCCTTCTTCCCTACACCATCGCTTTCTCCGCGACCCTCGCCGCCGGCGTGCTGTGGGGACTTCGGCAGAAAAAAAACAGTGAATCCGGCGTCCCGGGTCAACGTCTTCAGGCGGTCGCCGCCATTGTCTTCAACAGCCTCAGCTTCGCCGTCCTTCTCGTCTGGTTGCACGGCATCGTGGACGCCCTGCTCGGTCTCGCGGTCGAAGGGGTCTTTCTCTGCTTCGTTTTCTGGCTCTACACCCGAATTCTCGTCCCACAGGAACGCCAATAAGAAGACCGGTCTCGCTTGCCGCGAACCACGGGTAACAGTACCATGAGAGGTCTTTGTATCCCTGCGAAAGCGGCGGATTTCAAGAGCGCCGCGCTGTCACTTTTTTGGAGATGGTCGGAGGCCCCATGCCCAGCTATACCACCAACGACATCCGCAACATCGCCCTCGTCGGCCATAGCGGATCGGGAAAAACGTCCCTGTGCGAAGCCCTGCTGCACGTCACCGGCGCGACCGGCCGGCTTGGGAGCGTCGCCGATAAGACCAGCCACCTCGATGTGGATGATGAAGAGAAGGATCGCGGCGTCTCCATCGAGTCGCACGTCTTGAGCCTTTCGCACGACAGCCGCGTCCTCAACATCATCGATACCCCCGGCTCGCCGGACTTCATCGGCCCCGCGCTCGCCGCCCTGGCCGCCGTCGAAACCGCGATCATCGTCATCAACGCCTCCGCCGGCGTGCAGGTGAACACGCGCCGCATGAAAGACCAGGCCCTCAACAACGGCCTCGCCCGCGTCGTCGTGGTCAACCGGATCGACGGTGAAAACGTCGACCTCGAGGAATTGATGCAGGTCATTCGGGAAACCATCGGCCCCGAAGCGACGCCGATCAACCTCCCGTCCGGCGGACGAAAATCGGTCGTCGACTGCATCGCCAACGACAAGGGCGATACGGACGTCTCGAGCATTGCGGAAGCCCACACGAACATCGTCGAGCGCGTCGCGGAAGTTGACGATGCCCTGCTGAACAAATACTTCGAGGAGGGCGCGCTTTCCGCGGAGGAAGTGGAAAAGAATCTGCCCAAGGCCATCGCGGCGGGGAAGATCATCCCCATCCTCTTTACCAATGCCCGCGGAAACGTCGGCATCAAGGAGCTTTTGGCCTTCCTCACCAAGGAATGCCCGAACCCGCTGCAAGGCAAGCAGCGAAGCCTCGTGCACGGCACCGAGCAGAAACCGGTCAACGCCAATGGTCCCTTCTGCGGGCAGGTCTTCAAGATCGCCGTCGATCACAAGAGCCATATCAAATACGCCTTCATCCGAGTCCTGGGCGGCCATCTCAAGCCGGACGGGACGCTGCTTTTGCCCGGCGAAAAGAAAGGCGCCCGCCCCGGTCACTTCATCAAGTTCCAGGGCGCCGAGCACAAAGACGTCGACGAGGCGATCAACGGCGATATCGTCGCCGTCGGCAAGATGGAGTTCCACATCGGCAACACCATCTTCGGCGACACCGTCGAGGGCCACGTGCCGATGCTCAAGTTTCCCAATCCGATGTTCTCGCTCGCGCTGGTCCCGACGGCCCGTGGAGACGAAACCAAGATCAGCGAAGCCGTCCGGCGATTTACCGATACCGACCCCTGTTTCAAGGCCGTTCACGACCCGCAGACGCACGAACTCGTCATCAGCGGCGTCGGCGATCTGCACCTCCGCGCGATCCTGTCCAAGATGCACCGGCAGTTCAAACTGACCGTCAACACCAAGCCGCCGAAGATCCCCTATCGCGAGACGATCACCTTGCCCGCCGAGGGCCACCACCGCCACAAGAAACAGACGGGCGGCGCGGGACAGTTCGGCGAGGTCTATCTCAAAGTCGAGCCGCTGCCGCGCGGGAGCGAGCCGTCGCTCGAATGGTCCTGGGACATCTTCGGCGGGTCCATCCCCAGCAGCTTCGAACCTGCGGTCCGCAAGGGCGTGATGGAACTCATGGGCCAGGGCGCGATCGCCGGATTCCCGTTGCAGGATATCAAGGTGATGATCACCGACGGCAAGGACCACCCCGTCGATTCCAAGGAAGTCGCCTTCAAAACCGCCGGCAAGTACGCCTTCAAGGATGCCGTGCTCAAAGCCAAGCCGGTCCTGCTTGAGCCGATCGTAAATATTGAGGTGACCGTCCCGCAGGACAACGTCGGCGACATCACCGGCGATCTCGCCCAGCGGCGCGGCCGGCCCAGCGGTCAGGACATGCTGCCCGGCAACTTCGCCGTGATCAAGGCACAGGTCCCACTCGCCAAGGTCGCCGACTATCACTCCCGCCTGAGTTCCATCACCGGCGGCAAAGGCAGCTTTGCGATGGAACTGTCCCACTACGAGCCCGTCCCGTCGAACGAGGCCCAGGCCGTCATCGCCCAGTACAAGCCGCATAAGGAAGAGGAAGAATAGCTTTCTTCTTATCCAGCTTCCGTTGATCATTGGCTGATCTATCGGCTATGCCCACCACCGAATCCGTTATGCAGCTAGAGCCGCCGAGTCCGAGACTCCCTGACGACGAACGCTCAGCGGAATCGCCGGAGAAAGGCGCGCCCGCGCCCGACCGGCCGATCCCTTGGCTCGTCCGCGCCCGCATCGCCTTCGTACGCGGCTTTCTTATGACCTATGCCCGTTGCTTCGGCCTCTCCGGTCTTTACAAGCTGGGCCAGGGCTTCGCGACGCTCGAATACTTGTCGGACTACAAGCGTCGGCGCCGCGTCGATCGCAAGCTCATCCAATACTTCAAGGATCAATTCTCCCCCGCTCAGCGGCGGCGCATCACCTGGCGATATTTCATGCGCGTGCGCTGCGACAAGATGTTTTACACCATCATGGACCGCATTCCCCGCGGCAAGCTGATGAACCGCATCAAGACCAAGGGCCGGGAGCACGTCGACGCCGCGCTGGCCGACGGCAACGGCGTCTATATTGCCCTCTGTCATTTCGGCGCGGCCCACGTCGCCGGGCTCATGGGCGCCCTCCTGGGCTACGACATCGCCGGCGTCCGCGATGCCCGCGAGAGCCACGTCCGCCGCTACATCCAGAAGAAGTACCGCGAGACGTTTCCCGAAGTGGCAAAAATGAACATCGTTCTCGCTTCGTCGTTCCCTCGGATGCTCTATCGCCACCTGAAAAAGAACGGCGTCGTCGCCAGCCTGATGGACGTTGAGCGCCGACGCGGCGACACGACCAAGACCGTGCCGGTAACGCTCTTTGGCGAGACGCGCAACCTTCTGGCCGGCCCGGCGCAGATCGCCGTGCGCAACGGCGCGCCGATCATCCAGGGCTTCGTCGTCTCGCGCCGCAACTTCTACTACCAGATGATCGTCACGCCGCCGCTGCTCAATCCGGACGAAGCGCGGGGCGACGAGGACGCCGCCATTGCCGACACCCTCCGGCGCTACGCCGCCGGTGTCGAAGCCTTCGCGAAGCGTCATCCCGATCATCTGATGAATATTTAGGATGGGCCAATCGTCTCTTGCCTCCCGTGAGACGGCCAGGAAGTGCCAGTTCATAAAGAGTGTCTCGGCTCCGGGCGCGAGATCCGGCGCAGCCTGGAATTTCAATCGCTAAATTTGTTCAATATTCTCGGAAAGTGCCGGCCCGAACAATTTGACTGGCTATCCTTCGTTCAGGAGGACATCATGAAAATTGTTGTCATTGGCGGCACCGGGCTCATCGGGAAAAAACTCGTGGCGATCCTTCGCGCGAAAGGGCAGGAGGTCATGGCAGCCTCACCCTCAACGGGGGTTAATACCGTTACCGGCGAAGGACTGGCTCCGGCGCTGGCGGGCGCGCAGGTTGTCGTCGATGTCGCCAATGCGCCCTCGTGGGAGGACGACGCCGTCCTCGCTTTTTTTGAGACGTCGGGGCGCAACCTTCTCGCCGCGGAAGCCGTCGCGGGCGTCGGCCATCATGTGGCGTTGTCGGTGGTCGGCACCGAGCGACTGCTTGCCAGCGGATACTTCCGCGCCAAGATGGCCCAGGAAAATCTGATCAAAGCGTCCAGGATTCCCTACACAATCGTCCGCGCCACGCAATTTTTCGAGTTCGTGGGCGGCATCGCCCAATTCGCGACGCAGGGGCAGACGGTTCGGGTTCCGCCCGCGCTGATGCAGCCCATTGCGGCGGATGACGTCGCCGCGGCTATGGCCGACGCGGCGCTCGCGAAGCCGATCAACGGCACGGTCGATCTGGCCGGTCCCGAACCGATCCGCCAGGACGCCCTCGTGCGGGAATTTCTGAGCAAGACCAAGGATGCACGGACGGTCATCACCGATCCCCAGGCGCTCTATTACGGCGTCGCGGTGAATGACCGGAGTCTGACACCCGGGACGCATCCGCGGCTCGGCAAGATGCGATTCGCGGAGTGGCTGAGCCGGAACGCCTGACCCTGCGGCGCGGCTCAGTCCAGCACAAACTCCGCGATCTCGCGGGCCACGAACCGGTCCGTTTCCTCGCACATGCGGTAGCCCACGCACCGAAAGCCGCCCTTTTCCAGGATGTGCCGCGAAGGGGCATTGGTGCGGGCCGACGTCGCGTGCAGCGGGCGGCGGCGTTCTTCGTCGAGGAAGATCATGAGGGCGCGCGACGCGATGCCCTTGCCCCAGTGGGCCCGTTCGATCCAGTACCCGACGCAGTCGTGCCCGTCGGCCTGAAATCGCGAGATGGTGCCGACGATTTCGGGTTCGCCCGCACCGTCGATCTCGATCACGCGCGCGTTCACGCCCGGGTCGACGAGGTTGCGTTCCCACGCGGAGACGAAGACCTCACGCGTACGCGGCTTGGTTCCGGCCATGGCGTTGCTTTCGGGGTCGGTCTGCATTTCGAACAGCGCAGGCAGGTCGCTGTGCGCCACGGGGCGCAGTCGGATCTCGTCGGCGGGATGATCGGTGGGCTTCATCGGGGGTCATTTTAGCCGGTGCAGGCTTGATCCGGCGCGGGATAGGATTGTCTCCCAGGCGACTCTCCGACTCGCGCCGGCGAGCAACAATCACGATGTGTAAAAAAGGCGTGCGGCACCCTGTTGGTTTTGGCGCGGTCAAAGGGTGCCGCAGCGAGTGGAAGACTTATTGACTCAGGTCCCATCGGCTCGATTCACCGAGCGCGATAAGATCGTCAGCTCATTTTAGGCATCGATTTCTATTAATTTCCTCCAACGATTCGCAACGAGATCTGACCGCCGCGAACCGAAATCCCCGCGAAAGTCGGTTGAAATCGTCCGAAACGGAGGCTTTTCAACCTACGATAACATTATATTGGACAGAAAATTATAAGTCAAGAAAATCGACCGGATCGGGCGGCTCGTTTCGGAATTTTGGACGGTCGAAGGAAGGTCGTCGATGCGAAGCGGCAAGCCGAATTGGCAGATCCGCTACGACGCAAATGGCAACAGTTGTTGTTGGAAGGGTTCCAATGTCGGCCGGGCCGACTCGATTGACCAGACGGCTGCCGCTTGCGGAGCCTTTTTCGACCTGCGGACCATCGGCCTGAAGCCTCGACGGGCGGAGGCCACGAAGCCGTCCAAATCCTGAAAATCCCATTGATTCCGGGCGACCTGCCGCCCTCGGGTGTCGAAAATCGGCGTTCCCCAGCGGTCGACCATGGCCCGGACGGCGAAACGGTCGCAGCGGCCCTCCTTCTGGCGGCGGTTTCGGCGGGCCTTCCTTACGAGCCAATGGTAGAACTCGTGCATGAAGATGAAAAAGGCGAGCTGGGTCGGGTCGGCGGCCTCCACGCCGTACAGCTCCCGCCACCATATCCGCCGGTTGGACTGCGGCCGGGCGATGTGGGTGCGGATCAGGTAGGGATAGCGGTTCTTGCGGCCGAGATTGATGTGAATCCTTGGCGGGCGGTAGTAGCAGCTCCCGGAGAATTCCGACCCCCGGCTGTAGCGGACGAGGACCCGCAATTCATCGTGTGGCCAGCCTTGGACGGCGTCCAGAAAGAGCCCTTGCAGGGTATTGGTATTCAGGTGGGTGGTGTTTTGGAGGTCCATCTCCGGGTCATCCGATCAAAGGCAAGTCAGGGCTTGGATTGCTAGGCAATTTTACGTCCGGCGGGGCGCCGGCCGCTACCCCAATCCGGCGCGGACGAGGTCTTGCAGCCGGACGATGCCGACGGGACGGTGGCCGTCTTCTGATACCACGAGGACGGTGATTTCGCTCTCTTTCATGATTCTCAGGCAGTCCACCGCCAGGATCGCCGGCGGGACGGTTGAGCATCGTACCGGCGTATCCGACGGGTCGCGCCGGCTTTGCCGCCAGGCCTCACCGGCGGAGAGCTTGCCCGGCGTCTCGCATCGCGTCAGCAATCTCCGCAGGTCGCCGTCAGTGAAAACGCCAATCAGCACGCCTTTTTCATCGACGACGCAGGACATGCCGAGTCGCTTGCTGGTCATCTCCACCAGCAACTCATTGAAGGTCGCCGAACTCTTGATGGAGACCATTTGCTCGCCGCCGTGCATCAGGTCCGACGCGCGCAGTAACAATCGCTTACCGAGACTGCCGTCCGGGTGAAACCTCGCGAATTGTTCCTCGTTGAAACCGCGCGCGTCCAGAAGGGCCATCGCCAGAGCGTCGCCGAGGGCCAGCGTCATGAGCGTGCTGGTCGTTGGCGCGAGGGCGAGCGGACCGGCTTCGGGCTGTTGAGGGATGGGCAGGACGATGTCGGCCAACTCGGCCAGCGGCGATTTGCCCGCCTCGCAGATCGCGACGACCTTTCCGCCGACGCGGCGAAAGTGGCCGACGAAGCTGACGAGTTCTTCGGTGTGGCCGCTCTTGGAAAGGGCTAGGAGTACGGATTCCTGACCGACGGCGCCGAGGTCGCCGTGAACGCCTTCGACGGGGTGCATGAAGATAGCGGGCGTGCCGGTGCTGGCGAGGGTCGCGGCGATCTTTCGAGCGATCAGGCCGCTCTTTCCGAGACCGGAAACGACGACCTGTCCCCGCACCGGAAGAATCAGCGAGACGGCCGCCTTGAAGGGGTCGCCGACCAATTCCGCCAAGGCGGCCAGGGACTGGGCCTGTTCCTTGAGCATCCCCCGCGCAAGCTGAATGGGATCACGCAAAACGGGACTCCGATTGGGACATCCGAAGGCGGATTGTACCGCTGGAAAGGTGGATTGGCGACGATTGCCAAGGGTTTGGGCGATCTCGAGACGTTTGCCTCTTAAAGTCAGACACACACCCCCGAACCGCGAATTCGGCAGCCTTGGTCAACGTCCCGCCGACCCTCCCGAACCCCTGATTTTTCGGGCCGAAATCCGCGAAAAACACTGGAAAATAGGCATTGATTCCGGACAGCCTCCTCGCTAACTTGTCTATCCCAAATTGGCCCCAAATTTGGGGGGCAGGAAAGTTTGGTTTTTGTCATCATAAGGAGCAATTGAAATGGCCGACTCGATGAGCAAATCCGCCTTGATTCGACATCTCGCCGAGAAGAACGATCTGACCCGCGGGCAGGTCGTGGCGTTCATGGATAGCCTGGTCACGACGGCGTATCGCGAGGCCAAGAACAGCTTTACGCTGCCGGGCATCGGCAAGCTGGTCCTGGTGAACCGCAAGGCGCGGATGGGCCGCAACCCGGCGACGGGAGAGGCCATCAAGATTCCGGCCAAGAAAGTCGTAAAGTTCCGCGTGGCCAAGGCCGCGAAGGATGCAATCCTCGGACCGTCGAAGAAGAAGTAATCCCTGGCAGGCACAGGCCGTCGAGGGCCACCGGACTTGTTACCGGGCTCATCAGGCGGCCCGGGCTTCGCAGATTTTGGCTGCTCGGCGTCGGCCGCACCCGCCAGGCCGCTATCGAGTCGCTCCGGGCGAGCCGTCCGCATCGTTCGGGGATGAATCAGGCGGACGAAGAGCAACAGTTGGGGGCGTCTCTGACCGAATGCTTGACGTGCCGCGGGAGGTCCGGACTCTCGCCGTTTTTTTTGAAACCTTGCGGCAAAGCGACGGCGTGATGTCTATAACCATTAACGCTTGGGATTAGGTCATGGCGACTTCCAGAAAATCCGCAACCAAGAAAGCGACCTCTTCCAAGGCGGAAGAGGCCAAGTCGAAGTCCGCGTCCAAAGCGGTGTCGACCAAGTCTCGCCCGGCCGTCTCCAAGCCCGAGCCGAAGGCCAAGTTGAAACCGCGGGTTCATATTCCCGTCGGGGGCGGCGCTCCGGGCGGGCGGTTCCCGGAGCCGATCGAACCGGTCGAGGAGACCGTGGTTCCCGGCAAGCCGATGAAAGCGGTCGTGGACGAAGAATGGCAGCAGACGATGCGCGAGGCGATGGCCCGTCAGCGCCAGCAGATGTTGTCCGTCGTTCAATCGGCGCAGGCACAAATGGCGGAGAAGTCCGGCGACCTGCCGGATGTGAGCGATCGTGCGTCGGAAGGATTTGAAGACGAGCTTTCCGTCGGATTGATTGCGATCGAAGCGGCGCAGCTCGACGACATCGAGGCCGCGATCGCCCGGATTGACGACGGGAGTTACGGCTTATGCGCGACGTGCGGCAAGCCGATTCCTCGAAAGCGGCTGGAAGTCCTGCCGTTTGCGCGGCGGTGCCTGGCCTGCGAGGGGGCCAATGAGCGCCGGGTCCGCTCGATTGAGCCTGAAGAGGAAGAGGAAGATTCGGATTAGATCGGACTGCGTTTTTACATAGTTGAACGAATGAAAAAGCCCCCGGCCTGCCTGCCGGGGGCTTTTTCATTTCGGATTGCCGTTGGCGATCGGCGGTTATTTCTTCTTGAGCGTTTGCTTGTTTTCGCCTTCGCGGAGTTGCAGCGTCTTGCCCATCATCATGTAGGTCGCGCTGTATTTTCGTTCGGGCTTTCCGGCCTGCATGAGCTTCAGGTTGAACCCGTCGAATTCATACTTTCCGGCCAGGCGGATGTTGTCCTCGCCCTGCTTGGCGGAGGCCGTGTACGAGCCGTCGTCCTTGAAGGTCGCGTTGTGGATGTAGAAGGCCTGGCCTTCGGGCTTGGAGGTGTTCTCCCAGGTGCCCACAATGGCCGAGCCGCAGCCGCTCGTCCAGGCCGCCAGTGCCATCACCGCCGCCATGCTCCAATGGGTGGTCCAACGTTTCGCGTTCATGTTCGCTCCTTCGATTGCCATTTCTCTCGGCGCGGCAGACCCGCCGCCGGTCGCGCGCAAGCTAATCCTCGTGCCGTCGCCTGTCAACGATCCGGACACGGTTGCCCGGTGGTCCGGGTTCGGATAGGATGCCGGGGGTCGGGATCTTCTGAATCGCCCGAAAGGGCCTGGCACGAGAGCCCTGGGCGATCTTTGAACGCAGGCGAACGGTGTTATGGCAAAAACGGAAGTCATCGAAGTCGAGGCGGTGGTGACGCAGGCACTGCCTAACACCATGTTTCGATGTGAGTTCGATCTGGGCGGCAAGAAGCACACCGTGCTGGGCCACATCTCCGGCCGGCTCCGCAAGAACTTCATCCGTATCCTGCCGGGCGACAAGGTCCGAGTGGAGCTGTCGCCGTACGATCTGGCCCGCGGGCGGATTACGCGGCGGCTGTAATCACTGCCCGAATCAACGTGGAAGCTCTTTTTCTCAAACTTCAAATAGATCGCTGACGTGGTAGCGCGAGGCGTGGTGGATCGGGAAGAGCTTGCCGATGCGCTTGCGGTGCGTGTCGAGGGCGAGTTCGGGGCGGTTGTTTTCCTGACTCAGGTGGGCGATGGCGACCCATTGCAGGCGGCGGCTGGTGCAACAGTCGGCTAGTTCCGCTGATTCGTCGTTGGAAAGATGCCCGCCGGAGCCGGATATTCGGCGTTTCAGCAACTCCGGGTAGGGGCCGTTTTCGAGCATGTCGACGTCATAGTTGCTTTCCAGGTAGGCGGCGTCAACCTCGGCGAGGAGCGATTTCAATTCGGGGAAGGGGCAGCCGAGGTCGGTGAGGATCGCCAGGCGCTTTCGCTCGTGCTCGACGACGAAGCAGACGGTATCGATGCCGTCGTGCGGGGTGCGGACGGTGTGGACCGTCACATCGCCGAAGACGAGGGGCTCGCCGGGCGTGTAGGAGCGGACGTCGCGGACTTTTCCAATTTTGTAGCGGACGGCGCGGAAGACGGCGTCGCTCATGTAGATCGGCAGGCCGAATTTCCGCTGGAAAACGCCGGCGCAGCGCGTGTGGTCGTAATGGTCGTGCGAGATGATCAGGGCTTGTACGTCGCGAATCTCGCGGCCATGGGCCCGCATGCGGTTTTGGGCCTGTTCGCCGCTGATGCCGGCGTCGAAGAGCAGGCGAGCATCGCCGGCTTCGACGTAGATCGAATTGCCGTTGGAGCCGGATTGCAGGGAAAAGGTGAGCATGAACCGGTGATTCTAAAAGTCGAAACGTCGAAAAGTCAAAACGTCGAGACGCCGGATGCCCAAATCGCCGAAATAAGAGTGTGCGATTCGCGGGCGTGGCGGCGTATGCTACAATTCCGGATTCGCGGGGGACGGGGAAGGCGAGGAAGCTTGATTCATGCTCAATATCGTTCACGTTACACACGAAGCCGTCATGAAGATCGGGGGGATCGGGTCGGTCCTGGAGGGGCTGATCACCGCGCCGCAGTACGCCGAGGCCGTCGATCGGTCGATTCTGCTGTGCCCGCTGTTCAGCCGGGAGGGCGGGGCGGACGATCGCCTCGGGCCCGGCGGCGAGGTTCACTATTCGTCCATCGACGGTCGGACGAACCACGCGCTGGCGGAGGCCTTTCGCAACATTCAACAACGTTATCACGTGGAGATTATCTATGGGCGGCGCATGCTCCGCGACCCGCTGACGGGAACGGTTCAGCGACCGGAAGTGGTGTTGATCGACGTGGGCCGTGCGGCGCTGGATGTGGTGAATTCATTGAAGGGCCGGATGTACGAAGCGTTCGGGCTCATTTCCACTCGATATGAACAAAGCTGGGAATACGAGCAATATGTCCGGCTGGCGGAGCCGGGACTTGCCGTGGTGCGGGCGCTCTGCGGAGGTCAATCGGAAAGCGTGATCGTCGCGCACGAGTTTATGGGATTGCCGACGGCGCTGGCGGCGAAGCTGCACCCGGAATGGAACATGCGGACGGTCTATTACGCCCACGAAGTGCCACCCGTGCGCAAGATCGTTGAGGAGCATTCGGGGCACGATACGATGTTTTACAACGTCCTGGCGAAATCGCGCCAGCAGGGGCGGTACATCAACGAGGTGTTCGGCGATCAGTCGGGCTATTTTCGCCATGCGCTGGCCGAGGCGAGCCGGCATCTGGACGTGACGCTGGCGGTCGGGGATTACGTCGTGGAGGAGCTGCACTTTCTCTCGCCGGCGATGGGGCAGTCCAACATCCGCCTCACGTACAACGGAATTCCCGCGTATGAAAATGCCGGGAAGGAAGCGGCGGTGAGCAAGGAGCGGCTTCAGGATTATGCCGAGGCGCTGCTCGGCGAACGACCGGATTATGTATTCACTCACGTCACGCGGATGACGCCGAGCAAGGGGTTGTGGCGTGATCTGAACGTGATGCGTTACATCGAGGAGGATTTCCGGCGGCATGAGACGACGGCGGTGCTCTTTGTGCTCTCGACGGAGATCGGCGGCCCGCGGCGAAGCGAAGACATCCTGCACATGGAACGATGGTGGGACTGGCCGGTGGCGCATCGCGAGGGGATGCCGGACCTGGCCAACGGCGAGGCGCTGTTTTATTCCGGCGTGCAGTCGTTCAACGCGCGCAGCCGGAACTGCAAGATCGTCTATCTCAATCAATTCGGGTTTGACCGGGCGAGCTGCGGCGAGCGAATGCCGCGGGACATGCAATTCTGGGATATCCGCCGGGGCAGCGACGTCGAGTTCGGCCAGTCGATCTACGAGCCGTTCGGCATTGCGCAGCTCGAAGCGCTGTCGTTTGGGGCGATTTGCGTCATGACCAACATCTGCGGGTGCGCGGGATTTGTGTCCAAGGTTGCCGGGCGGTGCGGCACTCCGAACGTCGTCGTGGCGGACTATACGAAGTATCGGGCGACGCCGGACACCATCGAAGGCTACATGAAGATGACGCGCGAGGTCCGCGAGGATTACGATGACGAGGTTGCGTCGGACGTGGCGCGGGAGCTTCTCAAGCGTCTGCCGCGATCGAAAGCGGAGAAAGACGCGTACATTCGACGGGGCTACGAACTGGCCCATCAAATGAGCTGGGACGTGATTGCGAAGGATTATTTCCTGCCGGCGGTGCGGGGAATCACCGGCTCACAAACGGCCGTCGGAGCGGCGTAGGCCGTCCTCAATCGATTATTCGCCGAATGATTTTCGAAGACGATTCAGATCGAGCGAAAAGCCAGGAATGGCTTCGCTCCCGAATTGGTCGCCTTGGGCAGGCGCCAGGACATACCGCCCCTGCCTTAGGAGGTAGAAAGCCAGCTCTTTGCGATACGGATCAATGATCCAATATTCGGGGACGCCGCAGCGCTCGTAATCGCTCTTTTTGGTTTCGTGATCATATCGACGCGACGTGTTGGAGATGATCTCCACGACGAGATCGGGCGCGCCGGTGATGCGTTCCATTCCCCTGGGCTGACGATTTTGCCGGATGAATACGATGTCCGGGCGGTAGACGAGATCGCCGCCGCGGGGCCCTTCGCCGAGAAAGACGTCGACTTCAACGAAGGCTTCGCCGACGGGATGCGCGTCGAGAAAGGCGATGATTTGGCCGGTCAATCTCGCGGCGATTCTTTGATGCAGGGGCAACGGGCTTGGCGACATGCAAACCACTCCATCAATCAGTTCATACCAGCCATCGCACTCCGGCAATGCCGCGTATTCCTCGGCGGTCATTCGCAAACCGTGAAGCGCTTCGGCGCCGTGCGTTGTGGTTGTGATGGTGTCTGCAATCATGCCGTGCTCCCAGACATTATCATAGCATGTTTCTCCGGCGTTCAGAAGTCGTGTTTTGGCCCGAGTGTGGTCGAACGGGTGCCTTTTCGGTAGTATCTTGACAGTTTCCGGTCGTAGGAGATTGTCGTGCTGATTGAGACTTTACTGGCGTCCGCCGAACGCAGCGGGGATCGGCCCGCGGTGGCGGATCCGTTCACGTCGCTGTCCTACGGAAACTTCGTCCGCTTTGCCGACGTGATGCGCCGGCAGGTGGAGAAGACGACGCAGAACAGACACGTTGGGGTTCTGATGCCCAGCGGGTGCGCGTTCGCGGGGACATTGTACGGCGTCCTCTGGGCCGGGCGGACGGTCGTGCCGCTCAACTTTCTGCTGCAACCGCCGGAGATCGCCGCGGTCGTGAAAGACGCCGGGCTCGATACGATCTACACGGTCAAGCACTTCGCGGAATTGGTGGGTCACTTGCCGGTCAAAGCGGTGTTTGTCGAAGACCTGCCGATCAAGCGTGAAATGATCCTGGAACGGGTGCATCGAACGCCCCCGCCGCCGAACGTGCAGCCGGACGACACGGCGGTGCTGCTTTATACCTCCGGGACCTCGGGCGTTCCCAAGGGGGTCTGCCAGACCTATCGCAATTTGAAGAGCGACATGGACGGGGCTATCGAGCGGGCGCGGCTCACGAAGGACCATCATTTTCTCGGCATTCTGCCGCTGTTTCACAGCTTCGGGATCACGGCGATGCTGCTCGTGCCAGTAACGCTGGGATCGAGCACCTATTACCTGCCGCGTTTCACACCGGCGGGGATCATCGACGCGATCCGCGAACAAAAAGCGAGCGTCACGATGATGATCGCGAGCATGTATGCAGCGATACTGCGCGTGAAGAAGAGTTCGCCGGAGGATTTTGCAACGATTGAGTACGCGATCAGCGGCGGCGAGGCGCTGCCGGACGCGGTCCACGCGGCGTTCAAGGATCGATTCGGCGTGAACATCCTTCAGGGTTACGGCATGACGGAGGCGTCGCCGGTCGTGAGCCTCAACGTGCCGTGGTCGAACCGCGTCGGGACCGTGGGACAGGCGATTCCCAACATCGAAGTCGCGGCGTTTGACGATGGGGGGCGGCGCGTTTCCGCCGGTGAGACGGGTGAGCTTCGCGTGCGCGGGCCGGTGGTGATGAAGGGCTATTATCAAAAGGAAGCGGACACGAAGGCGGCGATCACGCCGGAAGGCTGGTATTGCACGGGCGACATGGGCGCCCTCGACGCCGACGGTTACATTCGCATCACCGGTCGAAAAAAAGAGATGATTATCGTCGGCGGCGAAAACGTCTATCCGCGCGAGATCGAGGCGGTGCTGGAGGAACATCCGTCTGTGACAGAGGCGGCGGTTGTTGGCCAGATGGACGCATCGCGCGGCGAAGTCGTCGTCGCCTTCGTCGTGCCGCGCGAGGGCGAGGCGACAACGGAAATCGCGCTACGGGATTTCTGCCGCGAGCGCGTGGCGGGCTATAAGGTGCCGCGGCGGGTGGTCATCGCGAACGATCTGCCGCGAGGGCCGACCGGAAAAATTTTGAAGCGGAAACTGAAAGAAATGTTGTAGATTTATCATGGTGGATGTGAGAGATATTGTATGACGATGAAACGATCCATCCCCGCCATCCTCATTTTGTTCCTGACGGCCGTCCCCTTCGTTCGCGGGCATGCGCCGGAGCAAGGGACGGTCAAAGGGGAGTTGCGGGTCCTCCAGGGCGTTCCGATCCTTCGCGTCTGGGGATCGCCTCGCGAGCAGGGCTACGCACAGGGTTACCACTTCGGGGCGAGGTGGCTCCAGCTCTTCGACGAATATGTCCGCGAGACGGACTCGGCCCGTGCCTTCGAAGCCGCCTCGATGCTGGTCACGCATCGGTTCAAGATTCCGGCTGTTTATGAGGAAGAACTCAAGGGCATCTTCGAGGGCGTGACGGAAAAGATGAAAGGCCATCTCAATGTGCCGTCGCTCGGTCGGGCGATGGAATACCGCGACCTCGTGGCGATCAACTGCATTCCCGATTCCACGAGGATGGGATGTTCTTCGTTTTCCGCGTGGGGTCCGCTCACGCGAGACGGCAATACGATTGTCGGACGCAATCTCGATTGGATCTTTTACGATGCGTTGGACGGCCCACAGGTCGTCGTCGCACGTGTTCAATCGGGGTTGGACCCGCGCCTTTCGACGGTCATGATCGGTTGGCCCTGTTTCATCGGCTGCCTGACGGGCATGAATTCCAAAGGCGTTACCGTCAGCCTTCACGACGCGCCGGGGCGTCCGGTGAGCGACGTCTCGCGCCTGATGCCGCGCGCACTGATTCTCCGCGAGGCGCTTGAGAACTCTCGCACCGCGACCGCCATCGAGGACGTTGCGCGGGTGCTTGAGAAGCACACTTCCGCGGTGGGCAATAATGTGCCCATTGCGTTTCCCTACGACGGCCAGCATTCGCCCGCCGCGGTATTTGAATATGACGGCGACCTCGAGCGCGGCGGAGGCGTGACGACGCGGCTGGCCGATGGGACGGCCGGCTCGCTGGCCTGCCTTCTGGCCTGCACCAATCACTATCGAAAGCGCGGCGAGCCGACGGCCTGTGATCGTTACGAGAAGATCGAGGGTCGTCTCAAGGAAGCGCTGGCAGCGGGACAGAAGATCGGCGTTCCGGAGGCGTGGCAGATTCTCAAAAGCGTCGAGGTCGCCGGCCGGGTCTTTACTTTTCAAAGCGTTGTCTTCGAGCCCAATCAGATGCGGATGCACGTCGCCTTTTCGAGCGAAAGCACTCCCGCGCCGGAAAAAAAGCCGGTCGAAATCAACGTTGGCGAGCTGTTCCTGGCGTCGTGGCCCGCTCCCCGATAATCTCCCAAGATGCTTTGGCAACGATTGCTCTTCGGGGCTCTTCTGATCGCGGCGCTGATCGGTTTGATCCGCGCCGATGACTGGTTGTCCTCACAGGCCGGGCTGGAGACCGTCGGTCGAGTCGATGACGGCTTGGTCGTTGTCGTCATTCTGGCGGCGCTATCGGCGCTGGGCGTGCGGGAACTCGGGCGGCTGGTTCGCGCCGCCGGCCATGCGCCATTGGCTGCCTGGGCCGGTTTGATCTGCGTCTTCCTGATTGCCATTCCCTTTCTCGTCGTGAATCATCGCTGGCCTTGTTGTTGTTTCGTGAATGCGGGGGTCAACGATTTGACGGTCGGCGCGATTCTCGTCGCCTTCCTGGGCACGGCTTTGATCGTTTCCTGCCGGCGTCACACCGACGGAGTGATTTCCGATATCGGCGCGACGCTCCTGATGATTCTTTATCTCGGGCTCCTACCGCAGTATCTCGTCCGCATCCGCATGTTCGGACCGCCGGGCGCGGTTTGGCTGCTCCTCTATTTTGTCGGCACCGTCAAGTTCTGCGACATCGGCGCCTACTTCACGGGCCTGGCCATCGGGCGGCATAAGCTCATCGTCTGGCTCAGTCCGAAGAAGACCTGGGAAGGGCTGATCGGCGGGTTGGCCACGTCGGCGGGGGTGGCCATGCTCGTATCCTATCTTGTCCGGACACATTCGACTCCGTTAACGCCGCTGGCGAGCACTTTTCCTGAATTGCCGACGGCGGCGCTTTTCGGGTTGCTCATGGGTCTGGTCGGGCAGGGGGGCGATCTGCTGGAATCGCTTTTCAAACGCGGGGCGCAGGCGAAGGACTCGGCGAACGCCATCCCTGCGTTTGGCGGCGTGCTCGATGTTATCGATTCGCTCTTGCCAACGGCTCCCCTTGCCTATTGGATGCTGTTACAATAGCGGGTGTCGTTAGCTCAAGCTGAGGGAGCGCGCCGGAACTTGGAATTAGTCATCACATTGGACGGCCCACCGGACCGGCGGATCGAACTCTTCGGTCCGGCCGATTGCAATTTGCGGGCTATTCGCGAAGCGCTGGGCGTCAAATTCATCGCCCGCGATTCCACGTTGAAATTGGTCGGCGAGGGCGAATCCGTCGGGAAGGCGGCCGCGGTCGTCGAAACCCTGCTCAGCAAGCTTCGCACCGGCGGACATCTTCAAAAGACCGACGTCGCCGACGCGCTGGTCGAGCACGCCTCCAAACATGCCAAGCACGAGTCGGGCGTGATCCATGTTTATCGCCAGGCCTCCGTTCGACCAAAGACGGCGGGGCAGCAGGAATACGTTCGGGCGATGGAGAGTCACGATCTTTGCTTTTGCATCGGTCCGGCCGGCACGGGCAAGACCTATCTCGCCGTGGCGATGGCGCTGTCGATGCTGAAGGTTGGAAGGCTCAAGCGTATCGTTCTGGCGCGGCCGGCGGTCGAAGCGGGCGAGAAGCTCGGTTATCTGCCCGGCGACATGCAGGCGAAGGTGAACCCGTACCTGCGTCCGCTGTTCGATGCGATGCACGACATGATGGATTTCGAGCAGATCCGGCGGTTTATGGTGAACGATTCGATCGAGGTGATCCCGCTGGCCTTCATGCGCGGGCGGACATTGAATAACGCGGCGATCATTCTGGACGAGGCACAGAACGCGACGAGCCAGCAGATGCTCATGTTCCTGACGCGGCTCGGCGAGCACAGCAAGATGATCGTGACCGGCGACGACAGCCAGTCGGACCTGGGCGAGTATGGCAAGAGCGGCCTGGTGGACGCCGTGCAGCGACTCGAAGGAGTCGACGGGGTGGCGGTCGTGCGCCTAAGTCAGGCGGATATCGTCCGCCACAAGCTGGTAACGCGGATCGTTCATGCCTATGGGCATCGGGACGCGAAGCGGTAGGCCGTTGCCGGTCGCCGGACTTCGTCGGAACACTCAAATTATCCGGCAGTTGGATTCGCTCATCCGCTTTATTGAATGATCTTGTCAAACCCGAGGTTATCGGGGGGGTTTTCCCGCAATTTATTGAGCTAGGTGAGGAATATTAGAGCTGGAATTGATACGAAATGGCGGTTGCTGGTTTCGTTATTAGCTCGTACTGACCCGTTGGGGCATCTGGTGGATTCGAAGACATCCGGCGCAGAATTCCTACGCCTTCTCAGCCCGCATCGGGACGCGCTGTATCGCCACGCCCGACGTATGGCTTGGCGCGACGATCTCGCAGGCGACATTTTGCAGGAGGCGATCCTTACGGCTTGGCGGGAATTTCCGCGTTTCGAGCCGAGCACCAACTTTCGCGCGTGGCTGTTTCGGATTTTGACGAACACGATCTATCGCCTGAATAAAAAAGTAGGAAGAGAAGTCTCGATCGAGGAAAACCATCTTGATCCCCGCGAAACCATGGAACGTGAGGATACCTGGGGATGGCTTCTCGAAGATCCGGATCAACTGATGCAACTGCTCGACGATCGGCTCATCGAAGCGCTGAAACGGCTTGGGACGGACGAGCGACAATGTTTGCTGCTCAGGAGCCTTGAAGAATTCAGCTATAAGGAAATCGCCGAGATGCTGGCCATTTCCCTTGGAACGGTCATGTCCCACATTCATCGAGGCCGAATAAAGCTCCGCGAATCGTTGACTGGCCTGGCACTTGAACAGGGCTATCTCAAGCGGGCAAAAATATGAACTGCAAAGAAGCGAGAAATTATTTGGGGCCTTACCTGGACTCGCAGCTGGGTCACACCAAGACCTTTGAGGTCAGCGAACATCTTCGTATTTGTTCGAGCTGTTTCGCGCGATTCTCCGCCGAACGTCGTGTCGAATCTGCCCTACGCGATCGCCTCCGTGATGAAAAGATGCCTTCTGAATTATGGACGCGGCTTTGCCGTGCGGTCGAATCGCAAGAGTCGATTCCTGTTTCGCGCCGCATTCGCGGTCGTCTACGGATCATCGGATGGGCCGCCTCCCTTCTCGCGGCGGCGGGTCTTGGCGTGGCCTACTATGTCGGCCGATCAACTCCGGCGACACCTTGGGTGGTTTCCGCACTACTCGCCGAGACCTCCGGCGATGTGCCATTTACGCCCCGAATGCCGCTTGAGGGAAAGACGGACAATTCGAAAGCTGTCGAGGCCTTCGGCGTTCGACTCTTGCTTGGCGAACCTGGCGCATTAACGGGCCATGACCTGCGAATCATCGACCGGCAAGTCATTGTGGACCGAAATGGTCGTTCTTGCATCGAAGTCCGCCTGAACTGCTGCGGTAAGCCAATTCTGATGGTGCTGGCCAAGCAAGACCGCGGCCCGATTCCCTCCGCTTTTGATGGCGCCGTCGTAGGAAACAACGAGATGGAATCCGTGGTTAAGGGCGTTAACCTCGCCGGCGCGAAGCTTGGAGACGTGATGGTGTTAGTCGCGTCTCGACATCCGGTCCGTCAAATCGTCGACGGGCTGCGAATCGAAAAGAGTAAGCCAACAGGAGCTGAATCATGACAAAGCGTCGGATGTTTCTCGTCATTTTTGCCGTCTGCCCAATTGCCGTTCGGACGCTTGCTGACGACAAATCATGCACGTGTGCGGATGTTCGAAAATCGGGCGAAGGCTGGTGCCGGAAGTGTGAATCCGGCGCGATGTACGGTGTGGCGATCAAGTCGCACAAGCTGTACGAAGCGCTCCAGGGATCGCCGGTTGCTGACGTGAGTTCTATTCGGTGTCTCGAATGCCGAAAGGCCGCGAAATCGAACGGCACGTGCGAGCGCTGTCATCTGAATTTCTACGAAGGGAAGATGTACAAGTCTGCGATTGCTCGAGCGCTCGCGGAGGGGCGGTCCTTTGACGCCGCCAAGAGCAAATGCTGCCTTTGCCGCGACAACTCCAGAAAAGGTGTCGTCGCCTTCTGCGCGAACTGCGACGCCGGGCCGATCGGAGGACGGCTCTATCACGGAGAAGCGGTTTTCAAAAAAGCTGAAGCGGCCCTGGGCATCCTCAAGGCCGCAGCGATGACCAAGTGCGAAGGATGCGCGATCGCCATGATCACCGATGGCAAATGTGATCATTGCAAGGTCGAGTTCAAGGGCGGCAAGCCGACCAAGAAGGACTGACCAGGCGGGGGGAGTTTTGTCCAGTCTCGCCACCGGCTCTCGTTTTCCAAAGACGGGTGTTTCAGGAGGTACCATGAGCACGCTCGCGATTCCCTTCACGTCCCGCCCGATGCGGTGTTACTACCGGCAGGGTATTCTGGTCGTCGCAACGGTCACCCTCTTGTGCCTGTTCTGGTTCGCTTCGCGCTACCCACAGCTTTGGTCCAAGGCTCATCACGTTGGCCAGGCGCTGCCGAGCATGGCCTACAGCACGGAAGTCTTGACGACGACCGCGAACGATCCTGCGTGGTGGAGGATATTCGCCGGCGCAGTGAACTGGCTTGACAGTATGAAGGTCGGAATGAGTTTCGGTGTGTTATTCGGTGCGTTGCTGCACACGGCCCTGCGGTATTACCCCTTGAAAATAGGAAAGAACCTCTACTTGAACACGCTCAAGGGGGCCATCGTCGGCGTGCCGATGGGCGTCTGCGCCAATTGCTCCGTTCCAGCGGCTTGTGGCGTCACGCGCGGCCATGGGCGAATCGAAGTCGCGCTGGGTTTTCTCTTCAGTTCGCCCAATTTCAACCCCGTCGTCATGATGATGACGTTCGTTGCCTTTCCCCTTGCGATGAGCCTCACAAAATACGCCATCCTGCTGGCGGTCATTCTCTTCGTTGTCCCTGCCGTGATCGGCTTTTTTGAGCGCGCGGGACCCTTGAAGCCCTTTGCCGTTGGCGAAGAAGGTGTCTGCGCTCTACCGCCTCCGTCGGCCGATTGCTCGGAGTCGCTCTGGTTGGTCTCGAAAGAGCTTGCCGCGGACTACGCCAAGCACGTTTGGATGCTACTCAAACCCACGATCACCCTGATGTTGCTTGCGAGTGTTGTGTCCGCGACGATGCTGACCTTGATCCCGTGGCAGTCGCTCCTTTCTGATGCGACCCCCGCCCGGATGGGCCTTGTCAGCCTGATCTCGGTCTTCATGCCTGTCCCGATCGCGCTCGACGTCATGTTTGCCGCGCAGCTTCAACAACAAGGCATCGCCCCAGGATACGTCATGCTTTTTGCCATGACTCTGGGTACGTATAGCATTATTCCAAGCATTTATCTTTGGCGGGAGGTCTCGAAGAAGTTGGCGGTGTTCCTGTTTGGTTTTTTTCTGTGCGTCGGTTGGGTCATGGGCATGCTTTTTTGAAGGCGATGCGCTCGTGATTAGATTAGGACATTGATGGACTGCCGCGGGTCCTGAAAATGCGGCGGTAACGGCGGAGCAACTTTCGGTGTCGTCATCGGCGTGGGCCAGCGGAAGGGCCAGAGCAGTTTGATCGGGTGGATCGGGGTGCGATGGCGAGCGCGGGGGGTTGTCAGCTCGATTTCTTCCTTTGCAATATCGAGCGCGCGGAGTTCGACGTAGTAGGCAGGCGAAAGACGCTCCGTTGCAAAGCCGATCGGCTCCGGCAGACGGGTGCGCCATCGCCCGCAAACCGGCTCGGGAAGCCGGCATCGGCCGGCCCAGAGCGGCACGCCAAAGCAAGATCGGGCGTAAAAAACTCTCGGCGCGAATGCGCACGAGCGCAGCCATCCCACCACGGAACTTCCTCCCCACCGAAGTCCGTCCTGAGCGTGCAGCGTATGTCAGAGCCGCGACTGTCAAGGAGCGCCGAGTGGCGTTCGAAGGTCGCGCGACGCTCCCTTACGGTCGCGGCTCTGATCGCTCGGACGGCGGCGTATCGCCGGTTCCGAATACTCTGGACGGACTTTCTTCCTCTGTTAGTTGTATTCCCGGTGGGAGGAAATTGCGCGGATGGATGGGATCGAAATCGCGAAATTCGGCTGGGGCCGAGAAGATCACGCATTCATCGTATGGATTGGAATCGAAAGTCCGCGAATGGTATCGGCCAACGCGGCGGCTCAGCCTCAATCCTGGTCGGATTCCGCCATCGGCCGCGGCGCGCGGCGGATGGGGTGGAGCGGGTCGTCACCCTGATTCGTGGCCACGACTTTTTCCGCCAGGCGGCGATAGGCATCGACCACGTCGCGGCAGATGAGGTCCACGCGTTGCCGCAGTTCGCGGCGGTCCTTGATGAGACGGCTGGAAACTCGGCGAAGGCGCCGGCTCCGCCGGCCTCGGCTCTGCTCCTGTCGACTGCGGCGTACGACGCGGTCGATGCAGTTCAATAATCCTTCGCCGTCCGCTGCAGAATCAAGCACGTCGGCCGCGCCGTCGCGGAAAGCCGAGCGTACCTGATCGAGATCGGTATCCGGCGCGACGATCACGAGCGGCGTCGTGGTCGCGGTCTCGCGGTCGCCGACCAGGCTGACGGCCGGGCCGTCCGCCAGCCGCTCTTGCGCGAGGATCAGGTCGAACGCGTCCGAGGCGGCCATCAATTGGGCCTCCTCGATCGTGTCCACGACGGACACGTGCGCGTCGAGATGGGTCATGATGTGAGTGGCCAGCATCGCGGCGATATCGGGCTCGTCCGCGACGATCAGGATTTGAAGATTCTTGAGCGACATCCTTGGCTTCCTTCTTACGCTTCCTTGCTTCGATCCCCGTGAGTTCCGGCGGCCCTTCCTTAAAAGTGGCCGGCGGGCCGTTTCAGCCGTGAGAGCGAGGGGAGGAGGGAGAGAGGCCTACGCGACCCGCCTGGCCCGGAATACGTTCATGCGTCGATTCCGCTGCGCTCCGGCAACGGTGTCGATGGCACGACGATCTACGACGATTGACCCCCCAAGCGGCCGCCGATCTCAGGCGGCGGCCCTCGCCCGTAATTTTCTCTCACATTCAGCCGTGGGCGGCTGAGTTATTTGGCGGCGGGCGGGATGGGAAGTCTCAACGTGACCTTTGTCCCCTGACCCGGCTGGCTGTCGATTCGAATCGCGGCCTTACCAGCGACGATCCAACGGTAAACTCTTGCCAACCCGAGCCCCCGTCCGCGGCCCGCGGGTCGGTGCGAGAAAAAAGGATCCATCGCCCGACCGAGCACGTCCGCCGTCATGCCGCGTCCATTGTCGGACACGCTCACGACGACGTGTTCTTCGGTCAGATCGGCGGCGGCCTTGACGGCCAAACGGCGGTCATCGGGGCTTGTCGCGTCGATGGAATTGGCGACCAGTTCCCGTAAGAGATGCGATAACTGTTTGCGATCGAACCAGACGGGCGGCACGTTCCGTGCGATTTCCACCATCAGGCTCGCGTCTTCCAATAATCTCTCGGAGATCAGTTCTGCCCGGAACGTCTCAAAAAAATCCGGGAGTTCGACGGACTCCGGGACCGGCTCGCACGGTTGGGCAAAGTCCATTAACTCGGTGACGATGTCGCTGGCGGTCTGGGCTTGCCGGGCGATCTCCTGAAGGGCGGAACGGTCGTCGTCGGTGGTGACCCGGCCGCGGAGAAGTTGCGCCCGGCCGGAGATGACGGCCAGCGGATTGTTGAGTTCGTGGGCCGCGCCGGCAGCCATGGCGAGGACGGTTTCGAGCGTCTGTCGGCGGACGAGCTCAGGTTCGAGGGAGGACGAGCGGCGATTGGCTTCGGCCAGCTCGTCGGCCAGACGCCGTGCGGCGGTGTGTTCCTTCGCGCGGGCAACGGCGAGGCCGATGGAGTTAGACAGTGCGGCAAGGCCCTCGATCTGCATCGAGAGCGCTGACAGGTCGGCCGATTCACCGGCCAGCAATGCACCGCCGACCCAGCGACCCTGGTTGACGAGCGGGAGGAGGCGAATCGAGCCGCCGCCCAGCGCACCGCGCGCCCGATCGACCACGTCGGCGAAAACCTCCGGCGGCGGCGTGAGCCAGATGCCGGCCATCGTGGTCTCTGCGGCGAGGGCGCCGTCGGTCGAGCCATCGGAACGGTCGCCGGTTCGCTGATAGATCGCGCTCCGCGTTTGTCCTTCGGCCCAGCCGAGGTCGAGCCATTCGCCACACTCGCTGATCACGAAGACGACGGCGCGGACGTTGCAGACCCTTTGGATTGCCTCCGCACCGGCGGCGCAGACCTCGCGCACGTTGGCCGTGGCCGAAAGGGATTGATTGAGACGGTCCATCGCTTCATAAAAGCGAATCTTGTTTTCCAGTCGGCGGTTCTCATCCGTCAGGCGATCAGCGCTCTGCCTGGCGAGCGAACCGGCGTCGATCGCTGTTTGGGTGTTTGTACCCTCCGGTTTTGCGGTGAATCGCGCGGCCCTTTCGGCGACGTCGGCCAGGAGACCATCAAAGATTGCCTGCCGTTTTTCCTCGGTCAGGCCGAGTTGTTGTGCGAGCAGGCGCGACGGGCGGGCGATTCGCTGTGCGCCGGAAAAACCGATCCGCCGCTCGCGGGCCAGCGTGTCGGCGAGTTGTACGATCTGAACATGGCGACCGGCGGCGATGCCCGCGGGCAGGGATTCGGGCAAGTGATGGTGCAGCCAGATGACGTCGAGTAGTCGCTTGGGAAGATTCCATCGTTCGGCGATCCGTCGGCCCGCCGCGGTGTGATCGACGCCGAGCACGGAGCGCTCGATGTCGGCGATGTCAGTGTCCATCGAATCGATGTGCCGCAAGACGCGGGCATAGCTCTTGGGTAGGGCCGCATCGAGCGCCGCCTTACCGATGTCGTGGACCAGACCGGCGGTGAAGGCTTCAAGGGGCGTGATGGATCCGTCGAGGGCTTCGGCAATCCGCATGGCGGCACATCCGACGGCAATGCCGTGCCGCCGGAATTCGGCGATGTTCAGGCGTCCGGGGGATCGGATCGTGTCCGACAATTTGAGAATGACGGCCAGTTGCCGAACCCCTTCGAGGCCATGTAAGGCGATCCATTCTTCGACGACCGCAAGGGACGGTCTCGGATCGACCGGCGGAAGGGCGAGGATGGAGCGCAGGTTCGCGACCAGGTGAGGATCGTTCGAAATTCGCTCGGCTAGTTTTCGAGCATCGGCGGCCGGCCAGTCGGCGCAGGCTGGCGCAGGCAAGTCGTCGAGCTGCGAGAGGATCTGCTCAATCTTGTGTGGGTCGGAAGGCGCCCAAGGCTGAAACGTCGAAACATGAGACAAGGGGCGATCTCCGATAGGAGCCATCCGTCAAACGGCAAGCCGCTTCGAGGCTGTTTATCCGATTCCGACGAGTTCCGCGATTCGGGCGACGAGCTTGTCGATGTCGAACGGCTTCTTAATGAAATCGTCGGCGCCCGCCGAGCGGAGCTTTTCGACTTCCGACGGGGCGACGGCGCCGGAAACGATGACGATCCTGGTGTGCGCCAATTCAGGGTCGCTGCGGACGCGCTGACAGACGATGTTTCCGTTGACGTCGGGCAGCAAGTAGTCGAGCAGGAGGATGTCGGGCTTGTATTCCTTGGTCAGCGCCCCGGCATCGAAGCCGTTGGAGGCGGACTTGACTTCGAAGCGGCCGTCGCGGCCGAGCAGGTCGGTGAGCATGTCGACGATCGCGGGATCGTCGTCGACGATCAGCACGCGGCGCTTGCCGGTTTCCAGGTTTTCAATCGGGATGTTGTTGTCGCGCATAAAGGTGACCAGCTCCGCGCGCGGGACGCGACGGAACTTGGAACCGGGGACGCGAAAGCCCTTGAGCCGGCCGCTGTCGAAACAACGGATAACGGTCTGCTGGCTGATCTTGCAGATCTCCGCGACTTCGCCGGTGGTGAAAACCGCTTTCATACGCCATTCTCGTCTCGGAGCCGGGGCGATGGAATTCACAGCCACGTCGCCGTTGTTCGCCCTTGGCCGCATTCTACCTAAAACCCCCAAGTTAACAAGTATACCCATCGTGTCGAGTTTGAGACAACTCCATCTTGCGAAGAAGTGTGTAATCGGACCAGGATTTTCAAGTGCGAGTTTGCTCAAAGGTCCGACTTGCGGAGCGAATCCCGTTTCTATCGTGCGGAGGTCTATACTACGGGCCCCATGAAGGCCCTCGAATTTGACGTCACGCCACTTCGATGGATGCTCTGCAAAGCAGCGGGGTTTCTCACGAATCGAGCCTATTACGGGCTGCTGTCGGGATTGCGATTCGTCGATCGTCCGATTCCGGAATTACCGGGACCGGGATGGGTGCGTCTGCGGACGCGACTTGGCGGGATCTGTGGGACGGACCTTTCGCTGATCACGCTTCGACAGCACCCCGCGACGATTCTTCAGGCGTTTGCGAGTTTTCCCGCGGTTCTCGGACATGAAAACGTCGCGACGATCGATCGAGTCGGCGACGACGTCCGAGGATGGTCGGTCGGACAACGGGTTTGCGTGGAGCCGGCCCTGGGATGCGAGGCGCGAGGCGCCCATCCGGTTTGTCGACAATGCGCCGCGGGCCTGATTGCGCTGTGCGAGCGTCCCTCTCAGAACGGTCTTCCGCCTCGAGCCCTGGTCGGGCTCAATACAAAAACGAGCGGCAGTTGGGCCGAATACTTCGTCGCGCATCCGTCGCAGCTTCATGCTGTCGATGATTCGGTCAGCGACGAGGCGGCCGTTTTGTTGGACCCGATTGCGTCAGCCGCTCATGCCGTCCTGCGGCGTCGCCCCAAATCCCACGAGTCGATTCTTATTTGCGGTTCGGGAATCATTGCGATGGGCGTGATCGCGACGCTTCGCGCGCTGGGCCATGACAACCCCATCACCGTCCTGGCGCGGCATGCGTTTCAAGCGGAGTTGGCCAACAAGCTTGGGGCATCGTCCGTCTTGCGGATGTCGCGCGAGGCCAAGCCTTCCGAGCGATATGACACGATTGCGGACGTGGTCGGGGGGCAACGATTGCCGGGGCGATTCGGAAATCAGGCCCTGCTGGGCGGATTCGATTTGACGTTTGACTGCATCGGGACCGGAACGAGTTTAACGGATGCGATGAAGTGGACGCGAAGCCGCGGGACCGTGCTGCTGGTGGGAACGAGCGGGATCACGCTGGTCGATACGACGCCACTCTGGTTTGACGAACTTCAGGTGATCGGGACCAACGGGCGACAGATCGAATGCGACGGGAGCCGGCCGATTCACACTTACGATTTGGTGATGGAGTGGCTGCGATCGGGGCGACTCGACTTATCGGTCCTGCCCGTCACTCGCTTCAAACTGCGAGACTATCGGACCGCCTTGGAACAACTGCTTTCACGAGGCAAGCACCTCATTGTCAAGGCGGTCTTCGAGCCCGACTGCCCATAAATTTCTCAATCCCTTCGGCGGATGGTCCGAAATATTTCATAAGAAGTCTTCAACGCCTGAGGTCAAATATGAAACGGAATCGCGCTTTCGTTACGAAGATGACGGCTCTTTCGTTGGTCCTGAGCGCCACCCTGGCGACCGGCTGCGAACCGCTCAATTGGTTCGGGTCGAATCTTACGATTACCAACATCGTGCCCGTCGGTCTCGGCGGAAGCCCCGGTCTGCTGAATCCTTTCGGCATCGTGCAGGCGTTTGTCAATTCGCTCCTCGGGATCGGATCGTCCACCACGACGGATACAAGCAGCAGTTCGGGCGGGGCCGCCAGCGCGGTCCCGGATGCGGGCACGATCAGCACGGTCGTGACTCGGTAATCACGACAGACGATATTTCCAATCCACGTCGCGCTTCATAAATATTCGGGCGCCCGCTTTCCGGTATGATTCCGGGCGATGGGCTTTCTTCTGGATTGTCCGGTCTGTCAACGGGCCGTCACGATCACGCCGGAGTTAATCGGCAAGGTGATGGCGTGTCCGCATTGCGCGGGTCGCTTCAGTCTGGCCGCGGAAGGCGAATCGCCGCGAATTGTTCAGAGTTCCATCGCACCGGCACGAATGTCCCACGCGCCGGCACGGTTTACATTCTCCTGCACCCGGTGCGGATCGATCCTGGAGGCGCGCGGCGATCAAAGCGGCCAGCTCGGGCGGTGTCCGACGTGCGGCGGGGTTTTCACCGTACCCGCGGTCGACCCGCACACCGGCATGGCGGGCGGCCCGGCGGCGGTCGCGGACGACGGACAGCTTCCGACACCGATGCACGCCTATGCGACGGCAGGGACCCGGGCGCCCAAAATCAAGCGACTGGAAAACGGCGACCAGGTCATCGTTTGCCCGCGGTGCGGTCGCGAGATGCCGGTCGATGTGAACACCTGCCGTTCGTGCGGAATGCCGTTCACGATGGAGGGCGCGTCGCAGATCATGGAGACGGGCCCGATCTCGAATGCGCTTTCACCGATAGCGCTGACGCTCGGGATTCTCTCGCTGCCGACATTTTGCCTACCGATCCTGGGGCCGGCGGCGATGGTGGTCGGACTTTTGGCGCTGCGCCGCGCCCGGGCTTTGGGCGTTTCCGGTGGGGGCGGGTCGATGGCGCTTTCGGGCATCGTGTGCGGCGGGGCGTCGATCGCGATCTTTATCGCGAAGAGTGTATTGAAGCTCTTTTGAACCGCCCGAACCATACGTCGCGTAGTTGGCATTGATCCCAACTGGAAATCAAGAATTCGAGAGACGTAGAGTTGCAATAGCGGAAAGGCGTTGCAAGGCGAATCCGCGATCGTCGGCGCTGATTCCGCGCCAAAGATTCCTTGCGAAGGGAGCCACATCATGAAAACGCGTCTTGGGATTCTCTTGTTGATGGCCGGCGGATGGTTCGCCGGGTGCGGACCTGCGATCAAAACGATCACTCCAACAAATAAGAAACCACTGGATTCAGTCCTGGTCGAGGGCGACGGCAAAGGCGGCTCGCTCAAGAGCCGCGAACACGCGGTCATCTATGTTGACGACGGGGCTGTCGGCACACCGCTATTTTCCTACCCCAAACCGGAAGTCTTCATCCCTGCGAGCAGGCCGGACGGGAAGGCAACGGCGGAGAAGGTGGAAATCTTCGCCCGGAATCAGGACGGAAAGGGAAACACGGTTCAATACCCGGCGCAGTCGGCGCATGTGAACGCGCCACCCGTCAGCGTCGATGCGATTACGCCTCCCGCGAAGTTGCAGTTCACCAACGAAATTGCCGTGACAGTTTTTGGAAACGGGATTTTTCCGGGGACGCACGACGCCAACCTCGACCATCCCCACGCGGGTCCGACGGTCGTGCAAGCAGTCCCCGTTGCGGGGGGCGCGAACACGACAGCGACGAAGGTCTATCTGCTCACGCCGAATTCGCTCCAGGTATTCTTCGCGGATACTCTGCCGCGAGGGCTCTATAGGATCTACGTGAAAAACGACGATCGATTCGGCGGCATGAGCGCGACGTCAACGGTGACGTTTGAGTGGAAGTGACGAGCGGCTTCCCGTCACACGGATGGATTGTCGGCCTTGTTCATGATGTTCCCGACCAGTGGGCTTGCGTTCCCGATTCAGTAGGAAGCGAGGATGCGAGAAAGGAGGCGCTCTTCCATGGCGCCGTCCCGGCCGAGGTGGACCCAGCGGCGGGCGGAATGGGCGTCGGTGATCGCCTCGCCGGTGACGGTGGGAAGATCGGCATTGAAGCTTCGAATTGCCGAGGAGGAACTCGTAATCTGATACTCCGGCGTGGAGAGTCGATAGACGTCGACCTGCACGTCGATGGTCCATTGTTTGTCGTGGATGAAGCGGACCGTCGCCTTGCGCTGGATCGTGTGAAGCGAGGACTCTAGGAGGCTGTATTTGTCCGCAACGTCCTGGCGCCAGGGTTCGCCCCACTGCTTGCTGGTGGTGGGAAACGTCGTGATGATGCCGGCCGTGCGGTCCTGGCGGTCGGGCTGGAAATCATGCTTGATAAGGACGGCGAGGGCGCTGTCCCACAAGGGCTGGACGTCGTCGTCATTAATGGCGGACGAGGTGGGCGTCTCCGGCCGGGCGGGCTTTTGGCAACCCGTGGCCGCCATCGCCATCCACAGCGCCGCCACGATGATTCGCGTGCCAACATGCATAGGGCTACCATACTATCTCGAATGATCTGACGGTCAAGGAAATAGAAAAGCCGCGGCCCTCCGGACGTTTTCAAGGGAATGAACATGCGCAAAATCAGGATCGGTTCTCGATTCCCCTATCTGTTGACGACGGCTCTGTTTTTTGCGGTCGGCGGCGCGGCGTCTGCCGAGCCGGCTTCCAACTCTTCGGCGGAAGTCAAATATCCCAATGGCGAAGAGGAGTGGTACGTCGTCAAGATGCAGGACGCCAAGTGCGGGTATATGTCGTCCGTTGCCAAACGGGTTGGAAACGAAATCCAGACGCACGTTCACATGAGCTTCGAGATCGCCCGGGCCGAGGCACGGATCAAAGTGTCGATGGATCAGCGAAATCGGGAGACGCTGGAGGGGCAGCCGCTGGCGTTCGACTACGAGACCTCGATGGCGCAGATGCCGGTCCGTTATGCCGGCGAAGTGAAAGACGGGCGGTTGACGTTGACGACCAGCCAGGCGGGCGCGTCGCGCAAGGAGACACTTCCCTTCGATCCCGAGATCAAATTCGCCTGGGGACAGATCCTCGAGCAGCGGAAGCGCGGTTTGAAACCGGGGACGTCTTTTTCGGTCAAGAGCTATGAACCGAGCCTGAAGACGGACGGGCCGGTGACCATGAGTTTCAAGGTGTTCGGCAAGGAGCAGGTCGACGTCAATGGGAAAAAGGAGGAGGCCTATCGCGTGGCGGCGACGATGGAAGTTCAGGGCTCGCCGATCACGACGATATCCTGGGTGGACGACGACTGCACGCCGTTGGTCACGTCGCTGGACATGGGCATTGCAAAGGTGACAGTGGTGCAATCGACGAAGGCGGAAGCGCTCAAGGACGCCGCGCCGCCCGAATTGTTCTTGAGCACGTTTGTCCCATCGACCAGGCGGATCGACACGTCATCGCGGGAGGTGACGCTGCGACTGCGGCTGCCGCCGGACGACTCGCGGACCCTGCCGAATTTGCCCAAAACCGCGATGCAGACGTTCAAACGCATCAACGATCATGAAGGGCTCTTGACGATCCGGCGGCTCGACTGGAAGAAAGTGCGGCAGGCATCGGCGGGCAAAGTCTCCGGTGACCTGAGCGAATTCCTTCGATCGTCGACGATGCTGGACTTGAACGACGGGAGGATCAAGCGGCTCGCCCGGCAGGCGGTGCGGGGGGCCAAGTCACCGGCGGAGAAGGCGGATGCGCTTCGGAAATTCGTGACGGAGTACGTCGAGGACAAAGGACTGGACGTGGGCTTCGCGACGGCGTCGGAAGTGGCGCGAAACAAGGCCGGCGATTGCACGGAGCACGGCGTCTTTCTGGCGGCGCTGGCGCGGGCAGCCGGGTTGCCGTCGCGCGGGGTGAGCGGGATCATTCAGGTGCCGGAAGGCTATGGCGCGAGCGACAAGCCGTCCTTCGGTTATCACATGTGGACGCAAGTGAACATCGGGGACCAGTGGGTGGACATCGACGCGGCGATGCGCCAGACGGATTGCGACCCGACGCACATCGCCCTGGCGCTCCTGCCGCTGAACGACGAGGGGATTCTCGACTCCATTGCGATGATGATGCCGCTGTTGGGGCGACTGGAGATCGACGTCGTCGACGTCAAGCCTTGACCGCGCCGGTCTTGCGAAATCAATTTCCGACGCAATAGAGATGGTCCCGCCCGCGGATGAAGAGGCGGCCGTCGCAGATGGCGGGCGTGGCCATGCAGGGCTCGTTCATGGAATTGCTGGCCAGCAGTCTGAACTCGTTACCGGCCTTGAAGACCAGCACGTCGCCCTCTTCGCTGGCGAAATAGAGGTGATCGTCCGCCGCGACGATCGATGAAGAGAACTGGCCCGCGCCTTTGATCCGCTCGCGGAAGTGTTGCTTGCCGGTCTTCGTGTCATAAGCGGCGAGGATGCCGTTATCGCTCGCGACGTACAGGTTCGATCCGAGCACGAGCGGCGTCGGCATGTAGGAACCGTTCCTGGGCTGCCACCAGACGACTCCTCGGGGCAGTTTTTGGTCATCTTTCGGCGTCAGATCGCCGCGGGCATCGGCGCGGATCGCGTAGATCGGGCTGCGGCCGTGACCGTTGGTCAGGTAGATCATGTCCTTCACGACTTGCGGCGTGGGCACCGGGCAGTCGCCCCCTCCGTGAAGCGTCCAAAGGCGACGTCCGGTCTTCAGGTCGTAGCCGGCAATCTCCTTGTATCCGTTGCAGACGACCTGCGTTAGCCCGCCGCTTTCGACGATGCTCGGCGTACACCAGGTGGTCACTTCGTTTCGCTGGACGTGCAGGAGTTCTTTGCCGGTCTCAAGGTCAAACGTCGCCCAGAAGGCGTTGTTGCTCGCGTCGCATTGGAGAATCAGCTTGTCGTCGTGGATGATCGGGGAATTGGCGCAGCCCCACTCGAGCCCCGGCGCGTCATAGGGGCCGGAATTCAAAATGCCCAGGTCTTTTTTCCAGAGCAGTTTTCCCGAATCGCTGTAGCAATAGAGACCCTCGGAGCCGAAAAAGGCGACGACGTGCTTGCCGTCGGTCGCCGGCGTGCAGTTGGCGTGCGTGGCTTTTGCGTGACGCTTGACCTTGGGAACGCCGGAACAGGCGTCACGCTGCCAGTCGACATGCCCGGTCCTGGCGTCGATGCACATGACTTTCCATGTCCACGGACCGGTGTCGGCCGCCGAATCGCCGCTACCGTTGAGCCAGCCGGTTTTGAAATCCGCCGAGGACGAATCCGAGGGGACGGCCGTCGTTACGAAGACGCGATCGCCCCAGACGATCGGCGAGGAATGGCCCAGGCCGGGGATTCTGGTTTTCCATTGGATGTGTTCGCCCGATTCGATGTCCCATTCGATCGGCGGCTTGCCGTCGCCGATGCCGGTGCCGTTGGGCCCGCGAAAGGAGGGCCAGTTGGCGGCGAACGCGGGGGACATCGTTGCCAGAACGGAAAGTGCGACGAGTCGTCGGAGGCGAGTGTTCATGAGCGATAGGTTATCCCGGGCGGGGCGGTTTGTCGCCCCGCCCGGGGTTGAAGCCTATCGATTCGCTACGGGATGTAGCAATTGCACGTCACGGTCGAGCCCGCCGGCAGCGTCGCCGTGTTGACTTGCGAGCCTCCGGCAGGCGAGCCATTGATCCAGACGGTGCAGCCCGCGCCGAATCCACACGGACCGAGGCACTTCAGGATGTAATTGTTCTGCCCCGGCACTTGCTGGATGTCGATCGCGCCGCATTGCTGTCCCGGAACGAGACAGGTGCAATGTTCGACCGTGATGCCGTTGCCGGGACCGTTGGCAATGACGATCGTCGGCTGACACTCTTTGGTCGTTGGAACCGGGCTTTGGCAATCCGCAAGTTGACGGGCCTGGCAGAGCTGGCTTCCCAGGCTGGTTCCCAGCGGACAGACGCTGGGTTGGGCCACGCAATTGCAGCACATCGTCACCGTCCCGTCGGGGTTGGGAGTGTATTGCGTGGTGCAGGTGAAGCCCGCCGGGCAGGTTCCGACGCATTGCGGGGGAGTTCCGGGTGTCCATTCGATGTGACACTCGTTCTGTTGCCTGCAATCGCAATCCTGGATGGCAATGACCTGTTGCATCGAGCCGTCGAGGATCACGCAAATGGGCAGACATTGCTGCGTCGCCGGGTTCGGACAGGTCGTCGTCTGCCGACAGAGACCGGTCAAGGGATTGACGCCGCATTGTTCCGGCGGCGGCTGGCAAGCGTTAGGAACGCCATCGCCGTCGGTGTCGAGACAATGCGTGAACGCTGGATTGGGAATACCGTGATAGATATTGACGCAGCAGGCCGGATCCACGACCAGACACGGCGCCGTTCCGGCCATGTCGATGCAGCAAGCCACCGGTTGACCGCCGCAGGTTGTTCCGGCCGGCAACACGCTTCCGCCGGCACGTTCACAGCAACGCGGATCGACGGTTTGACAAGACCCATCGGGCAGACAACAAGCCTGAGGATTTCCGCACGGTCCGGCGAACGGCGTACCTCCGTTGGGGCAACTCGTCGTTCCCGGCGCCAAGTCGATGCAGAATCCGTCAATGGTGCAACAAGAAAGCGGCCGATCACTGCAACACAGGCCGTCATCGGCCGTGATGGTGGCGGCGATGTCCATGCCGGTGGGCGGCCCGCCGGAGTTGAGGACTTTCACCTCGATGCAATTGTCACAGGCGCGGAAGTAAGCCTGGTTGGTCACGACAATATGCGTCGGCGGATTGAGGAAGGCCCAGCCGTTGGGGGTTGCGCCGAGGAGATTTCCGTTCAGGTAGACCTCGGCATAGTCGTCGGCCAGAAGGTCGATGACGAGCTGGGCGTTTTTGAATCTCGGGTCGAGGCAGAAACAATACTGATAGGTGTAGAGGCCGTTCGGTCCGTTGTAGTCGGCGGAGACCCAGTGCGTGCCGGGGATGGTCGCCCACAATGGATGCGGCGCGACGACCGTCGCCAGGCGGGGCGTCGAGCCGCCGCTGGGATCGGGCGCGACGACCATCCACGTGTCGTCGTTGTTGCCGAACGGAATGAGCACTCCGCCGGAGTTGTCGTACACGCCCGAATCAATGTTCCGGTTGAGTCGGTCCGGCGGGCAGCAACATTTCCCGTCTTTCGCGACGATCGATCCGATCATGTTAATGCCGGTCGGGGCGCCGCCGATGTTTTGCACGTCCACGGTGATGCAGTTTTCGCCCGGATGGAAGAACGCCGGATTGGTGACCGTAATGGTCGGCGGATTGGGATCGGAAAAGCCGGCGCAGTTGCCGATGAAATTGCCGTTCAGGTAGACCTGGCCGGCGTCGTCGGCGCGGATTCTCAGCGTGAGGACCGGGTTTTTGTATCGGTCATCAAGGCAGAAACAAATCTTGTAGCCGTAGTCGCCGTTGGGTCCGTAGTAATTCGCAGAGACCCACTGTGAGCCAGGGAACGTCGCCCATGACGGGTGCGGCGTGACCACCGTCGCCGGACGCGGAACAATGCCGCCGCTGGCATCAAGCGTCACAATCCAATCATCGTCGTCGCTGCCGACGGGGATCAGGTTGCCGTTGGCGTCGACACCGGTGGCCAGGCTCTGCGAGAGATTCTCCTGCGGGCAGCAGGGTTCGTCGCCGCATTTCGCCTTGGAGAGAATGAGATTGACGAAGAGCGTGATGTCCGCGGCGGTGTAGGAGCCGTCGCCGTTTACGTCGACGCAGGCGCAATTGTCGGTCGGTTGGGGAGCGCCCATGAAACAGCGGACGAAGCCGGCGATATCCAAGCCGTTGAGGATGCCGTCGCCGTTCACATCGCCGGGGCAATCGCACGATGGAGTGATGCAATCGCAGCAGATCGTGACCGTGCCGTCCATGTTATCGATGTAATTTCGAACGCAGATCTGGCCGGGCGGGCAGTTTCCCTGGCAATCGGGGACGACGCCGACCGGTCCTGCCACGACATGACATTCGTCGGTACCGCGGCAATCACATTCGGTCACGGTGATCTGGCCCGTGGACGGCGACCATCGGACGCAGCGCGGTTTGCAGGTTTCGATCGGGGGGGCGGGACATTGATAATTCGTGCAGCCTGTTCCGTCGGGCGTCGGCTCACAGAACGGCGGGTCCTGCACGCACTCGCAGCAATACCGTGTGCCGTTCGGCGTCGCGGTGACGGTTTGATAACAGGTATAACCCGCCGGACAGGTTCCGGTGCAGATCGGTCCCACGGCGTTCATCTCCGCGTGACAATCGTTGCCCGGATCGCGGCATTGGCAGTCTTCAACGGTCACAAGCCCCTGAAAGTCGATGAGGATGCACTTGGGGAGACACTGGGCGTTGGGGTTCGGACAGGTCACCTGATTGCAGGCGGTGCCGGCGGCATTCGGGCCGCACGGGAGGACGCCGGTCGGCGCGCATTCGCAGTGGAGTTGGCTGCCGGGTTGAAGGGTCGTGACATCGAGCGACGTCTGGCCGGACGGCATCCCGTTGACCCAGACCTGGCATACGTTTCCGACGGGAGGAACGGGACAGAAGCCCGAACAAGAGGCGATGTTGCCATTGACCGCCACCGGCCCGCAAACGTTTTGGTCAAAACAAGTGCAAAGGACGGCGCGAACATTTCCCGGAGTAGCGGGATCATAGATGACCAACTGCGGCTGGCATTGCAAACCGGCGGTTGTCGTTTGGCATTGCTGGCTCTGTAGTTGAGCGCACAGGGTATTGCCTGGAGGAAGCGGACAAATCTGCCCTTGCCCCGCGGCTGGAAGGGTGAAACAACAAAACAAGACTCCAATACAGGCGGCTGAATTCATCGTTCGCATGGGCAAGCTCCCTCCCCCAAAAGAGGACAATTGATTCGAACTCCGGTTCCACTCGGGGCGCCGCCGTGCGAGGAAAATGCGCGCGCCGCGCGGACGATCTCCGTCCTTACCACGTATCCGTTCGAGCGGTCCAAATCTCCAAGATTGCCGAAAGACTTTTTTCGCCTCTATTTCCGCCAGGGCCAAAGGGTTGTGATTCGCCTTGTGTGATTGTAACCGTTTGGTTATAATGGCTTTACGTCTGGGGACGGGTCTCTTCCATGAATTCCATCGGCCTGTATACCACTACGACTGGGCTGCTCGACGGCCTCCACGAGGCGGGGAACCGGGCGGCTTGGGACGAATTCGACCGTCGGTACCGGCCGATCCTGGCGGCCTTTCTTCGACGTGCGGGGTTGAATGAGACGGACGCCGCTGACGTGGCGCAAGAAACCTTGGCATGTTTTGTTGAAGAGTACCGGTTGAAGAAATACGACCGGGAGCAGGGGCGGCTGCGGTCGTGGCTGATCGGGATCGCGCGATGCCGTTTGGCGGATCTCTGGCGGACCACCGGACGACGTCGGGAGCTGCGCGGTGAGTCGGCGATCGTGAGTCTCGCGGACGACTTCGACGAAGAGCGGGTATGGGAAGAGGAGGAACGGCGGTGCATGTTTCAGCAGGCGGTCCGCGAGCTTCGCGAAACGACGCGATTCAATGAGCGGACCATTGAGGCCTTCGAGGCTGTGGTGTTGCAACGACAGCCGGTCGATGCGGTGTCGACAAGGCTGGGCTTGTCGCCCCAGGAGATTTACAACGCCAAGAACCGCGTCGTCGAGAAGCTGCGCGAGATCGTCAAACGATATGAGACCACTTTCGTAGGTGGGTGACCATGTCAGTACCACCCGTGCCATGTCCTTCGTTGGACGAACTCGAAGGGGCCGCGGCCGGGCATGAACTGTCCGCCTTGCTGATCGGACACCTGGAATCTTGCGATTCATGTCGGCAGACGCTGGACCGGATCCGCGAGGACAACCGGTTCTTGAGCGGCTTCGCGGTTGACGGATCGCTGTTGGCAAGTCCGCCGGCCGGTGGCGATTTCCAGCTCGACATCCCGGGCTACCAGATCACGCGCGAGGTTCATCGGGGCGGCCAGGGCGTCGTCTATCAGGCGGTGCAACGGTCGACCAAGCGCAACGTCGCCATCAAGGTGATGAAGCAAGGGCCGTTTGCGACGATGGCGGACCGTGCGCGGTTCGATCGCGAGATCGAAATGCTCGGGCGATTGAATCATCCGAACATCGTGGCCGTCCACGACGCGGGAATCATCTCCGGATTTCATTTCTTTGTCATGAATTACATCGACGGCCGGCCCCTCGATGAAATCGCGGGCCGCGGATCGCCGGATTTCAGCACACGGGCGGTCTTGCAACTTTTTTGCAAAATCGCGGATGCGGTCCATGCGGCGCATCTGCGAGGCATCATCCATCGCGATCTCAAGCCGAGCAACATTCGCATCGATCGGTCCGGCGAACCGCACGTCCTGGACTTCGGCCTGGCCAAGCCCGCCGACGCGCCGCGGGATTCCGTGATGACGGCGACCGGGCAATTCGTGGGCTCGCTGCCGTGGGCGTCGCCGGAGCAGGTCGAGGGCGAACCGTCGAAGGTCGACCTGCGCACGGATGTTTACTCGCTCGGGGCGATTCTGTTTCAATTGTTGACGGGTCACTTGCCGATCGACGTCGGCAGCAATCTCCGGTTGTCGATCGACCACATCCTTTTCCGTGAGCCGCAGCGGCCCAGCGCGACCGCGGGGGGCGCCGGGATCGACGAAGAACTCGATACGATCGTGCTCAAGTGCCTGTCGAAGGATCGCGATCGTCGCTATCAAAGCGCGGGAGAGCTGGCCCGGGATTTGCAACGATACCTGGCGGGCGAGTCGATCGAGGCGAAGCGGGACAGCGCCATTTATGTCTTGCGAAAGACGCTTCGGCGATACCGGCTGCGCGTCGCCCTGGCGGGGGCCTTTGTCGTGCTGCTCGCCGCGTTCAGCATTGTCATGTCGTTGTTGTATCGCCATTCGGTTCGACTCGAACACGAGGCGGTGCGCTCGGCGACGACGCTCGTTGATCTGCTTTCGAGCAACAGCGTCGAGCAGGGACGGATGGCCGGGATGCTGGGAAATATCGGCCAGGCGGAGCGCTTGCTGTGGCAGGAGTTGTTGACCCATCGCGACGGCGGCGAGTCCTCCACGCTTCACTTGAACGATCCGCCCGGATCGGTGGAGGCGTACTGGGCGTTGTGGGAAGTGTATCGACGACAGCCGTGTCTGCGGACGGTGACGCCACAACCGGCCGGAATGCGTCTGGTCACCCTCGCAGACGACGGGAAGAGCCTGTGGACGGGAGACATCAATGGATTCATACAACGGGTGAGTTTCGACGGGCTTCGTCTTGATTCATACAAGCTCACTTTTCCCAACACCGTCGGACTGCCGTTTATTGACGGAGACGGAAAACACGTCTTCAAATATGACCGGCACGACTTCACGGTGTGGCGGCGCGGGGATGGCGACCGGCCGCTCGTGAGGTTGTCTCAATTACTGAACGTCGATTCCGGATGCGTATATTCGTCGCACAGCGGCCGGCGCTTTGCGGCGGTCATCAACGATGATGCCGTCGTGTGGAAGACGGATCCCTTGATGGAATTGGCGCGCTTTCATATCGAAGGGTCGGGTCTGCTTGCGTTGGCACTTTCGAGCGACGACCAACGGCTCGCCGCGCGCGATCGGAATGGCGGCATGCACGTTTGGGAAATTGAATCCAAACAGCGTCTCGTTAGCGCGCCGGGCAGCGCTTCGCCGCGAAGGCTTCTGCACAATGGCGGGGCGATTCTTTTCTCGCCGGATGGTCGCCTGGTCGCCGACGGGTGGGAGGAATCGGCGGGGCGTATTTGGGACGTCCATCGCGATCCTCCGACGTACATCGAGCTTTCCGAACGGCCGGGAAGCCACCGCATACAGTGCTTTTCGCCCGACGGCACATTGCTCGCCATCGGCGATTTGGAAGGCCGGCTCCGCGTGTTCGACGTTCGCACCGGAAAGCACCTTTTTGGATTCGTCGCGCACGTCGGACGGATACGCAGCGTTGTTTTCACGGGTGACGGCCGGGGCATCTGGACCAGCGGCAATGAAGATTTGCGGCTTTGGGAAGTCGACCCGAACGGCGGGGTCCGTGTCCTGCGAATCGAGGGCGGCGGTCTTCACGGCGTCGACTTCAGCCCGGACGGCCGCCGGATGACCGTGGTCGGAGGACAGGGTGAACTCGAAGAGGTAGACCCCGCCACGTTGAGCCGGACGCCGATCGAGTTTGAAAACGAGTCGACCATTTCCTCCGTCGCCCTCTCGCGCGACGGCCGGCGAACCGTTGCATCGACCTACGGAAACGCCGCGTATCTTTGGGACTCGACCGATCTGAAGAAGCCGCCGCTCAAAATTCCACATCCGAAGTATGTGAGCTGTGCGTGTTTCAGTCCGGACGGCGAGCGAGTCGCCACGGCTTGCGACGACGGCAAGGTGCGGATTTGGCGCACTCAGGATCAGACGCTCGAACGGGAGTTTTACATCGGCGAGGATCGGGTGCCGCAGGTGACCTTTGACCCGACCGATGGGCGGCGCTTGGTTGCGGCGGTGCGGACCGGCGCGTTGCTGGTCTGGGATCTCGAAACCGGAGCGTGCCAGACGTGGCGAGCCGTGGATTACAGTCCGCTTCGGGCCGTGCGATTTTCTCCGGATGGCCGGTGGTTGTACGCCGCCGGGGCCGATCGGGTGGTCGAAATCTGGGATGCCGCGCAACATCGCCGGGTGGACGCGATGGTCGGGCACAATCAGGAAATATTTTGTCTCGAAGTCAGCAGCGACGGTGAATGGATCGCGAGCGGCGATGCGGGCGGAGTCATCCGATTGTGGCACGCCGGGCTGCGACGGCCGCTGGCGACGCTGGATGGGCACACGGGTTCGGTCATGGCGCTGCGATTCACACCGGACAGCCGCAGTCTGGTTTCCGTCTCGCTGGATGAGACGGTTCGTGTTTGGGACCTGACCTATTACGCCCGCCACATCGCCGGCAATCTTGAATCGCAGTTGAATCGACTGGGCGAGTTGAACGCCACCGATCGATCGAAGGCGGACGCCTGGCGCCGATGGGCGCAGACCATCTCATCGCGTTAGGTCTTTTGCCGGTGGATTGAACTGCCCCGGGCATCGCCGCGTGTGTTCTGTTTTCTTCACGCGCATCGTGAATGATACCTATTTGATCCAGTCTCAAAATCTTGAATAGCATCCTATGGCACGGTCGGACACACGCGACTGAGCCGACGGCACGAACGCCTCCACCGAACCCGGTTCCTCGCGAACTTTTTGACAGACGGAGGTCAAACGATGTTGAAGGCAAAACGATCTTCTTGGACTTGGTGTGCGGTCAGTGTGTTGTCGCTTTCTTTGGCGCTGGGTTGCAACACGTTCCTCGGCTGGCTCACGAACGACGCCGACGGCGACTCGATCGTGAACAACATGGACAATTGCCCATTTACGGGAAACCCCAATCAAGCTGACACGGACAGCGACGGAGTCGGCGACGCCTGCGATAATTGCGTGAGCGCGGCGAACTCCAATCAGCAGGACAGCGACAACGACGGCGTGGGAAATGCCTGCGACAATTGCCCCCAAAAAGCCAACCCGGACCAGACGAACAACGACTTCGACAGCGCCGGGGCGGCCTGCGACGTGGATGACAACAATCCGTTTGTGCAGTAATGCACTCTGACGATCGTCGAATCGCTGCTCATTCGACCCGTCCACGCCCGCGGGTCAAAGGGTAGCGATTCTTTTGCGCTCATCCGTTATGATCGGTCTCGCGGGCCGGCCAGGAGCGGATGGATGAAGCGACGTACGATCGCGGCGGTTGTTGTTTTCACCACTCTTCACGCAGCATTGGGACAAGAGACGCCGCAGGCGTTTGTCGGGGCGGAGATCATCCCGATCGTCGGCGAGCCGATGGCCAACGGCGTCCTCGTCGTTCAAAAGGGCAAGATCGCGGCCGTCGGTCCGCAAGGGGTTCTACAAATTCCCGCGGACGCCCAGCGCATCGATTGCACCGGCAAGCTCATCATGCCGGGGATCGTCGATACCCATAGTCACATCGGCGGTGGATGGGGGGCCGACAGCAGCGGGCCGATCCAGCCGGACGTGCGCGTGCTGGATTCGATTAACGTGCGCGATCCGGGGTTCATTCGCGCGCGAGCAGGAGGGCTGACGACGCTGAACGTCATGCCGGGCTCAGGGCACCTGCTCAGCGGACAGACCGTTTATCTAAAGATGCGCAAGGCGAAGACCATCGAAGAGATGGCGATTCACGACGCCGATGGGAAAATCCTCGGCGGCATGAAAATGGCCAACGGCACGAACTCGCAGCGCGAGCCGCCGTTTCCGGGGACGCGCTCCAAGTCCGCCGCGCTGGTTCGCGATAAATTCGTCAAGGCGCAGGAGTATCGTCGCAAGATTGAAGCGGCCAAGGGCGATCCGGAAAAAATGCCTGACCGCGATCTGGAGATGGAGGGTTTGCTGGAGGTCCTCGACGGCAAGCGGATCGTCCACCATCACACGCACCGGGCCGACGACATTTTGACGGTCATCCGCCTCTCCCAGGAATTTCACTTTCGCGTCGTGCTGCACCACGTCAGCGAGGGCTGGAGAGTCGCGGACGAGATCGCCAAGGCGGGCGTGCCGTGCTCGATCATTCTGGTCGACAGCCCCGGCGGCAAGATCGAGGCCAAGGACCTGCTTTTCAAGACCGGTGCGATGCTGGACAAGGCCGGCGTCCTGGTGGCGTTTCACACGGATGATTGGATTAATGACTCGCGGCTGTTCTTGAGAGAACCGGCGCTGGCGGTTCGTGCGGGGATGTCTCGCGAGAAAGCACTCTACGCGATGACGATGGCTGGCGCGAAGATGATCGACCTGGACGCGCGCGTCGGCTCGCTGGAGCCGGGCAAGGACGCCGATTTCATCGTTCTCTCCGGCGATCCGCTCAGCGTTTACACAAAGGTATTGGAGACGTACGTCGAAGGTGGCAAGGTCTTCGATCGAAGCGATCCGAAGGATCACCTCTACGCGGTCGGCGGGTACGGCGCGGGCAAGGAACAGGCGATGCACCTGTGCTGCATGGAAGAAGGGGAGAAATAACATGCGATACGCATTGCGATACATGATCTGTTTCGCCACATGTCAAATCCTCGCCTTTCCCGTGCAGGCCCAACTCGCGATTCATGGCGAGACGGTTTACACCATGAAGGGCGCGCCGATCAAAGACGGCGTCGTGCTGATCGACGGTGCGAAGATCACGAAGGTCGGACCGGCGTCTTCGGTGACGATTCCCAACGGTCTGAAGACGTTGACCGCGAAAGTCGTCACGCCCGGACTGATCGACGCGCACAGCGTCGTGGGACTGACGGGCTATCTGAATCAGGATCAGGACCAGGACCAGCTCGACACGAATGAACCGATGCAGCCGGAGTTGCGCGCAATCGACTCTTACAATTCGCAAGAGCGCCTAATCGACTGGGTTCGCGGTTTCGGGATTACGACGCTGCACACCGGCCATGCCCCGGGGGCGCTGATCTCCGGCCAGACGATGATCGTCAAGACGACCGGCAACACGGTCGAAGACGCGGTCGTGAAACCGACGGCGATGGTGGCCTGCACCCTGGGTGATGATGCGAGAGCCAAGGGGAAGGATGCGGAAAAGAAATCGCCGGGCACGCGGTCCAAAGCGGTGGCGATGCTGCGCGAACAACTCGTTAAGGCGCAGGAGTACCGGCGCAAACTTGAGGTGGAGGATGAGAAGAAGCGGCCCGATCGCGATTTGCGTCTGGAAACGATGGTGCGCGTGCTCAAGGGCGAGCTGCCGCTGCTGGTCACCGCGCAGCGCGCGATGGATATCGTCTCAGCCCTGCGCATCGCCAGGGAATTCAACATCAAGATCGTGCTGGATGGCGCGGCCGAATCCTACCTGGTGATGGATCAGATCAAAGAAGCGAAAGTGCCTATCATTCTCCATCCGACGATGACACGATCCGGTGCCGGCGAGACGGAAAATCTGAGCATGGAGACCGCCGCGACGCTGACGAAGGCGGATATCCCCATCGCGCTGCAAAGCGGGTTTGAAAGCTACGTGCCCAAGACGCGGGTCGCGCTGTTTGAAGCGGCAATCGCCGCGTCGAACGGGCTGACCTTCGAGCAGGCGCTCGGCACGATCACGATCGACGCCGCGAAGATCCTCGGCATTGCCGATCGCGTCGGATCGCTGGAAGCCGGGAAGGATGCCGATGTCGCGCTCTACGACGGCGACCCCTTTGAATACACGTCGCACTGCGTCGGCGTGGTGATCAATGGAAAGATCGTCAGCGACGAAGCTCGGTAGGACTTCCGCGTCATTTGCCGGCGGCTCGTGAAAGATCCCGAGGCGGTACTTAGAATCCAGGGATCGAACGTCGTCCCGACGGAGGAAACGGGGCGGTCGGCCCGCTCAGGCGGACGAATACGGACGACGCACGCGATACGACGCGTCGAGCACGACGATGAACGAAGGCCCAAGGCGACGGAGAACCAGCCATGAGTGACAATCCCCTGATCAAACTGCATTCGTTCGGACAGAGCATCTGGCAGGATTTCATCCGCCGGGACATGCTCGGGCCGGGGGGAAAGATGCAGCAGCTCATCGAGCGCGACGGCATCATGGGCGTTACGTCCAACCCGGCGATCTTTGAAAAGGCGATCACCGGAAGCAAGGACTACGACGACGATATCCGCAACCTGGCCCGGCAAGGCAAGGGCGTCGAGGAAATCTACGAAGCCTTGACCGTTGATGATGTGATTCGATGCGCGAATCTCTTCCGCGGCGTGTATGACAAGACCGACGGCGGCGATGGGTTCGTCAGCCTCGAAGTCTCGCCGCATCTGGCAAACGACACGGCCGGGACGCTGGTCGAAGCGCGGCGATTGTGGGGCAAGCTCCATCGTCCCAATGTCTATATCAAGGTGCCGGCGACCCGGGCGGGCGTGCCGGCGATTCAACAGCTCATCAGCGAGGGAATTAACATAAACGTGACGCTTCTATTCGGTTTGAATCGCTATGAGACGGTGGCCGAGGCGTACATCGCGGGCCTGGAAAAGCTGGCCGCCGGCGGGAAACCGATCAACCGCACGTCATCCGTGGCGAGCTTCTTTCTGAGTCGGATCGATACGCTCATCGATCCTCAATTGGAAGCCCTGGCGTCCGCCGGCGGGTCGAAAGCGGGAATGGCGAAATCGCTTCAAGGAAAAGTCGCGATCGCCAGCGCGAAGCAGGCCTACCAGATTTACAAACGCGTGTTTTCATCGGACCGGTGGAAAAACCTGGCGGCGAAAGGCGCGAAGACGCAGCGCTTGCTCTGGGCCAGCACCAGCACGAAAAACAGGGCGTACAGCGACGTCATGTACGTGGAGCCGTTAATTGGCCCCGACACCGTCAACACGGCGCCGCCCGAGACGATTGACGCCTATCGCGATCACGGCAAGCCGGCCTCTCGTCTGGAAGAGGGCGTGGCCGAGTCGGCGACGGAGCTTCAGCAGCTCGGCGCGCTGGGAATTGACCTGGCGGCGGCGACGCAGACGCTGGAGGATGAAGGCGTGCGGAAGTTTATCGAGCCCTACGACAAACTGATCGCGGCGCTGCGGACGAAGGTTGCCGCGGGCAAGGCATAGGCACCATGAACAAGGCCGAATTGTGGGCGCGGTATCAGCGATATCTCTGCGTCTGTGAATCGATCGACCTGACGCTGGACGTCAGCCGGATGAACTTCGGCGACTCCTTCATGAAGAATATGTCGCCGGCGATCGAGGCCGCCTTCAACGACATGGAGGCATTGGAAAAGGGGGCGATCGCCAATCCCGACGAGAAGCGAATGGTGGGCCATTACTGGCTGCGGGCGGCCAAGCTGGCGCCGAATCGCGAGCTGACGGTGGAAATCGAGACGACCGTTGCGCGGGCAGGATCATTCGCGGCCGACGTCCACGAGGGCAAGATCAAACCGGAAAAGGCGGCGAAGTTCACCCAGGTCTTGTCGATCGGAATCGGCGGCTCCGCGCTCGGGCCGATGTTCGTGAGCGATGCGCTGGGCGATCCGGCGACGGACAAGATGAAGGTGCACTTCATCGACAACACCGATCCCGACGGGATCGCGCGGACGCTTCGACTCATCGGCGCCAAGCTTTCCGAAACTTTGACGCTGGTCATCAGTAAGAGCGGCGGCACGCCGGAATCGCGAAACGGAATGATTCTGGCCGCGTCGGCCTACGAGTCAGCCGGTCTCCACTTCAACCGCCACGCCGTGGCCATCACTGGAGTGGGATCGCACCTCGATCAACAGGCGCAATCGCAGGAATGGCTTGCGCGGTTTCCCATGTGGGACTGGGTCGGCGGACGAACGAGCGAGACCAGCGCCGTGGGGCTGGTCCCGGCGGCGCTTCAAGGGTTCGACGTCGACGCCCTGCTGGCCGGCGCGGCGGCCTGCGACGAGGTGACGCGGCGACGGGATGTGTTGAGAAATCCAGCTGCTTTGCTGGCGCTGATGTGGTATCACGCGACTGGAGGCAAAGGCCGGAAGGATATGGTCGTGTTGCCGTATAAAGACCGGCTACTTTTGTTCAGTCGATACTTGCAGCAACTCGTGATGGAGTCGCTGGGCAAGCGACTGAACCTCAAGGCTGAGCGCGTCGATCAGGGCATCGCGGTCTATGGCAACAAGGGTTCGACCGACCAGCACGCCTACGTGCAGCAGCTTCGCGACGGCGTGAATAATTTCTTTGTTACGTTTGTCCGCGTGTTGGAAGATGGGGGCCCGACCGTTCCCGTTGAACCCGGCATTACGGCGGGCGACTATTTGCATGGACTTTTCCTCGGAACGCGGGAGGCGCTTTTTGGCAATGACCGGGAATCGATGACCATCACCGTCCGGCGCGTCGATGCCCGGACGATCGGCGTGCTCATTGCGCTTTTCGAGCGGGCGGTCGGGTTTTACGCGTCGCTGGTGCGGATCAATGCCTATCACCAGCCCGGCGTCGAAGCGGGCAAGAAGGCGGCAGCGGGGGTGCTGGCCTTGCAAACTAAGATCGCGGCCGTGTTGTCCGCGCGGCCGCAAACAGCGGCGCAGATTGCCGCGGCGATCGGTAGTGAAGACGACGCCGAAACGGTTTTCAGTCTGCTCGAACACCTGTCGGCGAATGGCCGGGCCAAACAGTCGAAAGGCGCCGGGCCGATATCGGTGACCTTTAGTTCAATGGATTAAGAACGTGGCGACACCGATCACGACGTCGGTTCTCAACACATAGCCATGGAAACGCACGAACACGATATCGGCATGGTCGGCCTCGGGGTCATGGGTCGAAATGTGCTGTTAAACATGCTGGACCACGGCTACTCGACGGCAGGGCTGGACACCGACGGAGCGAAAACCAAGGCCCTCCTTGACGAGGCTGGAGGCAAAAAGGCGGGCGCGACGACGAACCCGAAGGCGTTTGTCGCCATGCTTCGCAAGCCGCGGGCGATCATGCTTCTGGTGCCCGCCGGCGCGCCGGTTGATTCAGTCATTCAGGAACTGATGCCGCTGCTGTCGCCGGGCGACTTGCTGATGGACGCGGGAAACTCGCATTTCACCGATACCAATCGGCGCAGCGGGATACTGGCGGACAAAGACATTCACTTTTTCGGCATGGGCATTTCCGGCGGCGAATCTGGCGCGCGCCATGGACCGAGCCTGATGCCCGGCGGTTCAAAGGAAGCATACGAGCGGGTGCGACCGATCCTGGAGGACATCGCCGCCCAGGTCGGCGGTGAACCGTGCGTAGCTTATCTCGGGCCGGGCTCGGCCGGGCACTACGTCAAGATGGTGCACAACGGGATCGAGTACGGCCTGATGCAGCTCATCTCCGAAACCTACGATTTGATGAAGCGCGGCATGGGGCTTACGAATGCCGAGCTTGCCGACGTCTATGATGGCTGGAACAAGGGGGAATTGAACAGTTTTCTGATCGAGATCACCTCCCGGATTTTTCGGCGCAAGGACGACCAGACCGGAAAGCCGTTGATCGATTGGATCCTCGGCGTGGCGCGTCAGAAGGGGACCGGTCAGTGGACGTCGCAGGATGCGCTGGAACTGAAAGTGCCGACGCCGACGATCGACGTGGCGGTGGCGATGCGCGACTTGTCCGGCCGGGAGACGGTCCGTCAAGCGGCGAACCGCGCGCTGCACGGTCCGGAACCTCGGGGCGAACTCTCGCGGGACGCGATGAAGTCCGTGCAGAACGCCTTTCACGCGGCGACGATCATCACCTATGCGCAGGGCATGGCACAGCTTCAGGCGGCGTCGAACGCGTATTTCTATCATCTAAACATGGAAGACATCGCCCGCGTCTGGCGCGGCGGGTGTATCATCCGGGCGGGGCTGTTGGAAGACATTCGCGCGGCTTACAAGGCGAACCCCGGGCTGCCGGACCTGATGGTCGATCCGTCCCTCGCGCTCCGACTAAACGGTCTTCAATCCGATCTGCGGACGATCGTGCAAAGGGGTGTGGAAAGTGGAATCCCGGTCGCCGGGCACATGGCCTGTCTTGCGTATTTCGATGCCCACCGCAATGGGTGGATGCCGTTCAATCTGATTCAGGCGCAGCGCGACTACTTTGGCGCGCACACCTACGAGCGCGTCGACCGGAAAGGCGTCTTTCACACGCATTGGAACGACGCCTAAGGCGAGTCAGAAAGTTTTTCGTTGAGGAGACCATGGAAAACCCCAGGCGAAGCGAACCGACGATGGTGGTGATCTTCGGCGCCAGTGGCGATTTGACGTCGCGCAAGCTCCTGCCCGCGCTCTACAACCTGAATCTGGACAAATTGCTTACGGATCGGCTGGCGGTGATCGGCGTCGATCGCACCGCCAAGAGCGACGACGAGTTTCGCGTTCTGATGCGGCAGGGCATCGATCAGCACTCCCGTCGCGGAAGGACCGAGGACGGTCCGTGGCGTCCGTTTGCGGCGGACTTGCATACCCTGGCCGGCGATTTTAGCGATGAAGGTTTGTTTCGGAAGCTGGCGGAGATCATTAGTGCCAAGAAGAAGGAGTGGGGAACCGAGGCCAACATCATGTTCTATCTGGCGACGCCGCCGTCGGTGATGGAAATGGTCGCATGCGGTTTGGCCAGGGCGGGACTCGCGGCCGATAAGGGCCGTACGCGGATCGTCTGCGAAAAGCCGTTCGGCCGGGACCTGAATTCGGCCATGGAGCTGAATGCGAAGCTGACGGCGGTCTTCAGCGAGAAACAGATTTACCGAATCGATCATTACCTGGGCAAGGACACCGTCCAGAATATTCTCGCGTTCCGTTTTGCCAATTCACTGATGGAGCCGCTGTGGAACCGGCGCTACATCGACTGCGTGCAGATCACCGTGGCCGAGTCGGGCGGCGTCGAACACCGCGGCGGGTACTACGAAAAAGCCGGCGCGCTCCGCGACATGATCCAAAACCACCTCATGCAGATTCTGTGCTACGTGGCGATGGAATGCCCGGTCTCGTTCGGAGCGGACGAGATCCGCAACAAGAAAGTGGACGTGCTTCGCGCCATCCGGCCCATTCCCGCGGAATTTGCCCACTTGCACGCGGTTCGCGGTCAGTACGATTCCGGATGGGTCCGTGGCAACCATGTACCCGCCTATCGCGCGGAACCGAAGGTCAGCGCGGATTCCAACACCGAGACCTTTGCCGCCGTCAGACTTCAAATCGACAACTGGCGATGGCATGACGTTCCGTTTTATCTTCGGTCTGGTAAGCGATTGCCCGAGCGGGTGTCGGAGATTGTGATTCAATTCCGGCCCGTGCCGCATCTGGCCTTCCCACCGGCCACCGTACCGGACATCAAGCCCAATCGGATCATCTTGCGGATCCATCCGGACGAGGGCATCGAGGTCAAGATCCAGGCCAAGCAGCCTGGTTCGCCGATGCGTTTGAAGTCGGTGGCGATGGACTTTCTTTACAAGGAAGCGTTTCGGGTGCCGGAGCCGGACGCGTATGAAACGCTGCTGCTGGACGTCATTCTCGGAGACGCGACGCAATTCATGCGCGCGGATCAGGTGGAGGCGGCGTGGGCGGTGGTGATGCCCATCATCAACATGTGGCAATCCGTCCAACCCTCGGATTTTCCAAATTACGCCGCGGGTTCCTGGGGGCCGGACTCGGCGGTGTCGCTCCTGGCGCGGGACGGCCGAAACTGGTGGGTTCCCGAACATCAGGGCTCGGAACAAGGGCGCGGTACGACGTGATCCGGATTTTTCCAGACGCTGATGAATTGATGCGCGGTGCGGCGGACTTGTTCGTCGAGCGGGCCCAACCGGCGATTGCGGCGCGCGGCCGGTTCAGCGTCGCGCTGGCCGGGGGTCATACGCCGAGACCGGCGTACGAGCTGCTGGCAAGTGAATCTTATCGTGCCCGTGTCGATTGGAGTCGCGTGCATTTCTTCTGGGGTGATGAGCGATGCGTGAATCCGGATGACGCGCGGAGCAATTACCGCTTGGCCCGGGAATCGCTGCTCGATCACGTTTCGGTTCCGAACGGCAACATCCACCGGATCACCGGCGAACTGCCGCCTTCGGAGGCCGCAACGACTTATCAATCAGTGCTGGAGCGTTTTTTTCACGAACGTTCGGCCCGTTTTGATCTCGTTCTCCTGGGGCTGGGCGCGGATGGGCATACCGCGTCGCTTTTTCCCGGCTCGGCCGCGGTGTTGGAACGCACTCGATGGGTGGCCGGCGTCGATCGGTCGCCCGACGGCCTGGCGCGCGTGACGTTGACGCCGTCGTTGATCAATCAGGCGGCCCTGGTCGTATTTCTGGTGACCGGCGCTGCCAAGACCGCCGCGCTGCGCGAGGTCCTGGTCGCTCCGGTCGATCTCTTACGATGGCCGGCGCAGGCGATTCAACCGCGAGATGGTGAAGTGTTGTGGCTGGTGGATCGGCAGGCCGCGGGAGAACTGGACGAGACGGTCGTCCATGCGGCCATGCAGGCAAGAGCCAGGGGAGTATGAGCGGGCGATGGGAATCGAATCCGTGAACGCGCCGGTGAAGGAAGCGTCGGCGTCCGGCTTCGGAAAATGAGCCCCGATTCTTCGGCTCAGTGCTGCCAGAACCACGCAAAAATAGCGCCGGTGATGCAGCCGTAGACGATGCCGTCGATAAACCCCGCGACGAGTGTGCGCTTGTACGCGCCAAACCAGACGCCATTGGGAATGAACGAGAAGCAGTACGCCAGAACCCCCGCGGTCCCGGCGATCTGGAAGACCTTGGCGAAGGGCGCCGCGCCGGGCAGCGCGACGCGCGTGAGGTAGGCGATCAACGTGCTGACGGCGAGGTAGACGATGAAGGTGGCGAACATCTTGCCGCCCATGGTCAGTGGCGTCTGCCAGACGCTGAGGTGACCCACCGGGCCTTCCTCCAACCCTTTGCAGACCTTCTCGGATTTCATCGCCTCGCGGCCGCGGAAATCGGGAAAGACGTAGTTGCCGGGCTTGATGCCGCTCTTGCGGACAAAATCGACGAACACATCCTCGTCGGGGAGATTGATGTAGTCCTGCTTGTGATGGGGCAGGGCCATCCAGACGATGGCGGAGACGATCCAGACGATGGCGGCGGAGAGGAGAATCGGGAGCCAGAGGGGGAGGATCAGGTCCATGGGTTTCCTTTCGATGGAGCAAGAGCGTTCGAGCGAATTGATCGACGTCCTGCCGGCGTGGCTGAACGCGGTCCATTCAAATACTATCGGTAAACGCTTGTTCCAACAAAAAAGCCGGCGTTGCCATTCGAAACCGTGAACGCGCCCAATCAAGAGGCCCAAGGGTCCATTCTCGGAAAACCATGAGCATCCCATGGCATTAATTCTGAAATTCTGGTCTGTTCGGCAGCCTGACGGCGAAACAGGAATCTCTCAATTTTTCGAATGGCAGGGCGTTTTTTTGGCGAATACAGGTCAAAGAAAGGTCCATTGAGAATTGCCTGCTACAGGGAAAGAGTATTAAGATTCGGATGTACTTTCCAAAGACGCGGGAATGGTCGTCGGCCGCCGGTCGGTTACCCGATGTGTCTTCGCGGGTGATTCTCGGGCATGAATGGGATTTTCGAGTCATGAGCACTTCAAAGCAGAGCACTCAGTCTGCGGTAGAGCGACGATCGGCGGAAGCCGAGTTGCGTGCGATCATCGGCAAGTTTGCGCCCGCGAGTCGACGGTTCATCGGCACCTTGCGACGGTTGCTGCGAAAGCGTCTACCCACCGCCCATGAGGTGGTTTATGAATATCGCGACGCCTTCGTTATCAGCTATTCTCCGAGCGAGCGCGGGTATGAGGGTGTTCTTGTCATCCGCGCGGGCGCCGGCGGCGTCAGGCTCTATTTCAATCGCGGTAAGGAACTGCCCGATCCTGAGAAATTGTTGCAGGGGTCCGGCACTCAGACACGCTTTATTACCCTGGACGGCGGATCCACACTCGCCCGTCCGGCCGTTTCGCGCCTGATCAAAGAGGCGATCGCTCGCAACCGCGTGCCGTTCGCGCGCACCGGCCGCGGGACATTTGTCATTCGTTCGACATCGGCCAAGCCGAAGACCCGCCGGAATGGGAAGCGTCGGCGGCGTCGCCCCGCCTGACATGCGGTCGCACAGTCAAGGCCACGCGCCGCGGCGGAACCTAAGTTGATGAAAGCGGGCGATGGGATTCGAACCCACGACGTCCAGCTTGGGAAGCTGGCATTCTACCACTGAATTACGCCCGCGAACGGTTTCGATGCTTTGGTCATTTTCCGCCGGATTATCCGGCGAGTCAAACCGTCTAAGTCGCGGACACTACCAGCGGCGGCCCGAATTCGCCAAATACGGCCGCGCCAGCCAAGGCCTCCCATTCTTCTGACTACCAACGCAAGACGTCCACGCCTGTTACGGGCATCCTCCATTCAACACACAGGCCACGAATAGATCCACATCGCCGACATCCGTCCCACTAGTCAGATCGATGTCTCCGTTCAGGACGTTACACCCCGGGAATTCCACTGAGTACGCCGCTGCATCCAGCACCGCAAGCACGAACGGATCGATATCAAGCCCATTCACCACGCCATCGCAGTTCATGTCGCCCGGCGAGGTCGGCACCGGCACGTTGGTCGAGAAGATGCCCGACGTACCGCCCCAAAAGCCCAGGCCGATGACCATCTGCCGGTTCGCGTTGTATCCCGACTGTCGATTGGTGCCGGGGGAATACGCGATGGAACCGATGGTCCGCATCACGCCGCCGCCGATATCGAATTGGTCACCATCCCTGACAATCAGGAGCGGCGAGGGGCCCACATCCTTTAACCAGAGGCTGTCATCGTTGTCACCATTCACGCCATTGCCGGTCAGATAGGTCTGAAAGGGCATGCTCGACGTCGGGTGCGGCCCCCAGGTGTTCGAGCCACCCATGTTGACGCCGGGCAGGCCCGGCGCGGGATCACTGTAAACTGTCCAGGCCGTGCCGCCGCCTCCGGATCCGTAATGCCAGACGCCGCCGCCTCCGGGAACAACGGACCAGTTGCTGTCAAAGAGTGAGCACCCAAATGTAACGAAGCCACCATCATCAATGGAGTTGAGACCGACGTTATCGGCATTCATCACGAGGTATTGATTGTTGGTCCCGGGGGCGGGACTGCCTTTGCGAACGACGAGATTCACCGCGCCGGGCACGCCCGCCCAGATGCCGCTGTTGTTGGTGAAATCAACGCCTTCGCCTGCCACGGAGGCTTTGAATACGACTTGGCCCGACCCGTTCATCCAGGGATCATGCAGGTATTCGAAAACGGCATTGCTGATTCCAATGGCGGAGGTTCCGGTCAGCGCGACCAATTCCAGGGTGCCTCCACTCCACCGCCAGATTCCCCGCCCGCCAGTGCAATGTCCTGAGAAGACAACTTCTCCCGCCGCATTCATCACCGGAACAGGGTAGGCTTCGAATTGGTAGTTAAACAGATCGAATACAGCGCCCCCGGTGCCGGGCGCGACCTCCCCTTCGCGCGCCACCATCTGTAGCGAGCCCGGTGTGCCGGCCCAAATGCCAGCGTCGTTTGCCGTGGTCACACCCGGGCCTGCCAGATTGGCGCGGAATACGATCTGGCCCGCGTCGTTGAGCATCAACCAGTTTTGCATGCCGCCTGAAAAAACCGTACCCGCCGGCGTTCCCGGCGCGGGGTTGCCCGCCCGTGCCGCCAGCGCCACCGATCCTGGCAGACCGGTCCAGATGCCAGTGTTGTTCGTGCCATCTATTCCAAACCCGGTCAGACTTGCGGTGAACGCCACTACGCCGCTTGCGTTTACACCAAACGGCGCGGTCCAACTATTTGGGCCGAACACTCCCGTTGTCCCCGGCGCGGCGATGCCCTCGCGGGCCACCAGTTGAATGGACCCCGGAAGTCCCGACCAAAGCCCCTCGTCATTGGACGTGACGCCCGTCAGCCAGCCTGGAAACGCAACATGTCCACTGCCGCCGATCGAGGGCGGATAGAAAAACGAGAAGAGGCGACCCCCCGTTCCCGGAGCGGTTTGCCCAGACAAGGCTACCGTCTGAAACGGCGGGCCGCTTCCGGCTGAGGCGTTGCGGGCAGCAAGGGACGCTATGGCGAAAAACGCGATATTGATGTAACGGGTGAATCTCAACAAGGTTTTCTCCTGCGTTGCTGCTTGCGGTGCGTCGATCACGCTGAATCCTCAAGCGTCCAGGTACATCAAGGAAAAAGTCGAGGGCCGTGCTCCGGACTTTTCCTGTCTAATCGCTTTTTTCCGACGATTTCTCTCGGATTGTTAACGACTGCCCCCACCGCGACCCCCATGGGTCGGCTGAATCTCGGGGATTTGGATCCGCGAAAAGGCATCGTTGTCCTGCTGTTCCTCAGTTCGGCAATCGCCGACCGTTTGGCGTTCGAGGGAAAACTCCCGCACTTCACCGTCGAAGTCCCATGATCCGGAAAGCGTTTTCCCGTCCGCGCTGATCGTCAGCATCATGGGGAAATCGAAGAGCCCGTTGAGTGATGTATCCGATTGGCCGAACCGGCACGCACGGGTAGTCCCCGTGATCATGTTTCCGACCACCATGCCCTCCAAATCGGCCGTTGTTAAACTGGTGACGTTTGAACCGTTTACGTCCTGATACGTGCATTCGCGATTCTCGATCAGCGTCGACGTCATCCCCGAACCGGTGTGATTGATGCAACTGATCCGCCCGTTGTCCGTCGCTATCCAGCGCCCGTTCAGGCCGAAGACCAGCAAGTCCACCGCGTCTGGGTCTGAATTGTCGGCCATCGACGTGTCGGTATCCGGCTCGGTTCGCAGTCCACCGGTTCCGGGACCGGGCGGAAACGTGCGTCCGCCGGGGACGATCGTGTCGTCTCCGCCTTCCGCCTCGCACTTCCCGGTCACTGGATTAAAGACGGGTTTGTCGTTTGGACACATCGCCGTTTGACATTCCATACCGCCGGCTACCACCAGTGCCGCCGCCAAGTAGAGCACAGTACGAATCGAATACATTGGCGTTTCTCCACGATGGGCAATAATGAAGGGTCGCAAACCGCAATGAACCCTTCGGACATATTCCGATCAACCTGCGGACGATCGCGGCGGAGGTGTTTCGCCCCGCCGCCAACTACTGGAAATAGAAAGGCGAATCCTGTCGCGGGTGCTCCAATTTTTCGTCCAGCGGGACGGTTTCGACCGTCCATACCGCATGATCTCGTGGTCCGAACTGAGGTTATGGCCGGTTTTCTTGTAGGCCGTCGAATACAATGCGATAATGGAGCGCTGGGCGGCTAATTTGCCAGAAAAAGTGCCATGAAACCGACGCCGGAACAGGTGACGCAGCTCCTAAACGCCGCTGACACGGGCGATTCCAAGGCGTCTGAGGCCATTTTGCCTTTGGTTTACGACGAACTCCGGTTCCTGGCACAACAGAGGCTGGCCCGGGAGCCCGGCGGGCAGACCCTTCAGCCAACCGCCCTGGTCCATGAAGCCTATTTGCGGATTTCGGGCGAACGGGAGGTTCGCTGGGAAGGGCGCGGTCACTTCTTTGCGGCCGCGGCGGAGGCCATGCGACGAATCTTGATCGAGCGGGCCCGTCGGTATGCGACCGAGAAGCACGGTGGGAATCGGCGGCGGCGTCCCTTGGATGAAAAAATGGTCGCCACGGGCTCGATGGAAGATTCCGCCGGACAACTTCTCGAATTGGACGAGGCGATGACACGGCTTGAGCAGCGCGACCCGCGAAAGGCTCAAGTCGTCATGTTCCGCTATTACGCGGGTCTGAGCATCGAACAAACCGCCGTGGCGATGGCGCTTTCACCGGCAACGGTGAAGAACGAGTGGCGTTTCGCCCGCGCGTGGCTCCATAGCGAAATGGGCGGAAATGGCGGGGAATGACGACTGGGACCGGCTGGATCAGGCATTTGCGGCGGCATCCGCGTTGCCGCGGCAGGAGCGATCCGCCTGGATTCATCGGGAGTGCGCCGGAGACGCGGCGATGGAGAATCGCCTGCGTCGCATGTTGGAATTGGACGCGCCGGGCGGGATTCTTGATGCCGCCATCGAATCCTTTGTTTCAAAGGAAGACTCCGCCGGTCTGATCGGCACGCTGATCGGCCGAAAGATTGGCAAGTATCAGTTGGTCCGCATCATCGGCTCCGGGGGGATGGGCATTGTCTACGAGGCGCTTCAGGACCAACCGCATCGACCCGTCGCCATCAAGGTGCTGCACTCCGGCGTCATTTCCCGCGCTGCGCTGCGGCGGTTTGAACAGGAAGCCGAGATCCTGGGCCGATTGCAACATCCCGGGATCGCGCGAATCTACGAGGCGGGTGTTTTTGAGACCGACGCGGGGCCGCAGCCTTTTTTTGCGATGGAGCTGCTGGATGGACTGTCGCTGAATCAATACATCGGCCAATCCGCAATGGGCACGCGGGCGCGAGTCGCGCTGCTGGTGGACATCTGCCTGGCCGTCGAACACGCGCACGACCGGGGGATCATCCATCGCGACTTGAAGCCCGCCAATATCCTGATCGTGGAAGAAAAACCCGGCGCAGAGGCGATCCAGGGAAACTGCGAGCAAGATGATTCGCGGTTTTCAGGACGGCGCCAGGCTTCTGCCGCTCCTCAGCCAAAGATCCTGGACTTCGGCATCGCCCGAACCACGGATTCCGATCGCCGGCTGACCACGCTTCGCACCGATCTGGGTCAGATCATGGGCACGCTCGCTTACATGAGCCCGGAACAGATGGCCGGCGATCCTTCCAGGGTCACGTTTCAGTCCGACGTCTATGCGCTCGGCGTCATCGGTTATGAACTGCTTTCGGGCCGATTGCCGTACAATCTTCGCGATGTGCCCCTGCCGTGCGCGCTGCGAACGGTTTGCGAAGACGATCCGACGCCATTGAGTTCGATCCATCGCACGTTCCGCGGCGATCTCGACACGATCATCGCCAAGGCCATCGAAAAGGATCCGCGGCAGCGATATCTCTCCGTTGCGGAACTCCGTCGCGACTTGCAACGCTACCTGAGCGATCAGCCGATCCAGGCCGCGCCGCCGACGACCGTCTACCAGCTTCGAAAATTCGCGCGGCGCAACAAAGCCCTGGTGGGCGGGACGATTGGGGTCATTTTGGTCCTGCTCCTGGGAATTGCGGGGATGGGCTGGCAATGGTCGCGGACCGCGCAGCAGCGGAACCGGGCGGTGGAGGCGGAACAGGAAGCGGAAGCGCGAACAACTCAGGTCGTCCAGGCGGCCATGGAAATCATGCAAGTGTCTGATGAATCGCTGGCGGAGTTGCCCGGAGGAATCCGCGCATGGGAAGCCATGACCCGGCGGGCTCTCGATCAGCTTTCGGCCCTTCCGTGGGATGAAGGGCCGCAAGTCGCTTCCTATACCAACCTGCGCTATGTCGTCGCGTATGCCCATCATCGCGTGGGTGAAGTGGCCCTGGTCCGGGGAAGAATCGGCGTCGGGCTGGAAAATTTCCAAAAGGCGCTGGCCATCCGGGAACAACTGGTTGCGCGGTGGCCTTCCTTCGAGACTTTTGTCCGTACCCTGGGCGTCGGCCACTGGAAAGTGGCCGAGGCTCTTATTCGCCTGGGTCGGATGGACGAGGCGGGGCAACATCTTGAAATGACGCTTCGCCTTTACGATCGGGAAAGAAATCAGATACTCCCGGTCGCCGTGGATGCCGGGATTTATCTGGGAGGGGCGCGCCGGCGCATCGGCGAATTCAAACTGCTGATGGGAGATTCCATCGCGGCGGAGCTGAACTTTCGCAGCAGCCTCGCCCTGGTGGATGCCGGACTGGCCCGCGAACCGCAGGCGCTCAGCCTTCGGCGGGGAAGGGCGACGGCGCTTCGCGGGCTCGGCGAAACGCTGCTCGCGGCCGGTCAACTTCAAGCAGCGATCGAGGCGCTGGAAGAGAGCGGCCGGATTATCGAAGTTCTGCAAAAGGAATCCACCAGCCCGGGATTGTGGGAGCTTTCCAACCAGGCCCTGACTCATCTGGCGATGGGGAAGGTGCTGGCCGCGCGGGGCGACTTTGCGCGCGGCCAGCCTCCGATCCGCCGTGCGTTGCAAGTCGGCGAACGATTGAGCCGGGAGGATCCCGACAATCTGGACTCGCAATTCCTGTCCGCGCGCTGCCGGGCGGCCCTGGGCGATCTTCTCGATCGATCCGGCGACATCATCCAGGCCGGGCGGGAGCTGGAAGCCACGGTCAGCGATCTTGAATCGATCAGTCACCTTTCACCTGAATCCGTTCTTGTCCTGCAGGAATTGTTATCCGCCCTCGTGCACCTGGGAGCGGTTCATGAAACCCTTGCCGCCAAGATTGAAAAGGACCCGGCCGAGCAAAAGGACCGGCTCCGGGAGGCCCATACTATTTACCGCCGGGGATCGGAGCTTTTCGATCTACTCCCCGAGAACGGTGCTCGGCCCGCGAGCCTTTCCGACATCCGGAAGCAGCTCAACGACGGATTGGCCCGGATCGCCGAGAAGCGCCGTTGAATGAATGGCCGCGTCCGCGACGGCGATGATAATTGCGCCAGGACCGCCGCCGTCGTCGGGCGTATCGCACGGGCTTTTTTGTGGTAGAATACGGGCTCCTCACGGGAGTCCATGAACATGGGGCGATGGTCTTCTTCACGTCTGTTTCGCGGCGGATTGGTCCTGACCGTCGTCGCGCCGCTCTGGGCCTTGAGACCCGGCGAGATTTTGCGTCAATCGACGGGGCGCCGTGAATCGAAAATGACGGGCCAGGAGCCCTTGAACCAGGGGCAAGAGGCGACCGAGTTTCGAAGTTCGCGGGCGTCGTCCCTGGTCGAGCTTGTGCATCGGCTTTCCAAAGGCAAGCGGGTCTGTGACGCCGTCTCGGCCGGGGATGGGATCGCCACGTCATCGCCCCTCCGCGGCTTGGTTGAATGGGCGTCCGGTCGCGCGGCCCCGCTCGATCCGCTTCAGGTCCATCTCTCCAACACCATCCTCCTGATCTGACGACCGCATCGACCGCCAGTGGTCATCGCCGCCGGGCGATGGAAACGAAACGAGTCCTTTGCGGGAGATGTCATCATGAAGGCTGTTGTCCGCGCGTTTGCGCTGATCGCCATGTTCGCCGGATCGATCGCGGTCGCGATCCTGATCGGGCGATTGTTCTGATCCCCAGTGCGTGTTTTTTGTTGAACGTGCGGCGTGCGGCCGCCGCCCGCGTCTTCGCGCGCGGCGGTCCGCCGCGCCGCAAATTGACGTCCGCATGCGTCAATCGAGGCAAGCCGGAGTGACGCCCCGATAGGGCCCTGTCCGCGTGGGTCGATGAACGGAAGCCGGCGGAATACCCCGTGCTGAAGGGTCCGGTTGTCACTCCACGGTCCCATCGCTAACATCAACGTGTTGCTAGGGGCGTCCCGCCGCGGCGGGGCTGAGAGTCCGCCGAGGCGGAGACCCTTGGAACCTGATCACCGACGTCCGCAAGCCGGAATAAGGTGCGTAGGGAAGCGACGATGACCCATCCTTTTATTCCATTCTTCAGCTTTGCCGGCCATCGTCCCGGTTTTCACGAAAGGAACAAGATGATGTCTCGAGATTTGCTGTCGACCGTCCTGGCGGCGGTCGTCGCCTGTTGCGCTTCGGTCGCCGGAGCGCAGGACGAACAGCCGCCGACGCCTGAGAAAAACGTCGCCCGCGCGGCACAGACGGCGCCTCCGAAAATCGAAAGCGGCATGGTGACGGTGACGGAAGACAACGTAAAGCTCTCATGCTACATGGCCCGGCAGGTGCAGTACGAGCCGATGCCGGGGTTGCTGCTCGTCCATGAGTGGTGGGGTCTCAACGACTGGGTGAAGAAACAGGCTGACCGGTACGCGGCGGAGGGGTATGTCGTCCTCGCCGTTGATCTTTATCGCGGGGAAGTGGCGAAGGACGCGGAGCATGCGCACGAGTTGATGCGCGGGCTGTCGGACGATCGGGCGCTGGCCGATCTGCGGGCGGCGTTCACCTATCTTCACGAACACAACGCGACGCGCGGCCAGGCGGTCGGCGTCATGGGCTGGTGCATGGGCGGCGGCTACGCGCTGCGACTGGCGATCGCGGAGCCGAAGGTCGCCTGCACGGTCATCTGTTACGGGAAGCCGGTGACGGATGTCGAACAGCTTCGCCGGATCAAGGGGCCCATTTTGGGCATCTGGGGGGCGCGCGACCGCGGGATCGAGGTTCAGCCGTTCAAGCAGGCGCTGGACAAGGCGGGGATCATGTCGACGCATCGCGTCTATCCCCACGTCGGTCACGCGTTTTTGAACGAGACGAACAAGGACAGCTTCAAAGAGGACCAGGCGGTGAAGGCGTGGGAGGAGATCGACCGGTTCTTGACGAAGGAGTTGAAGAAGCGTTAGCGGCGGAGAATGGGGGCGGGAAAGGCGCGGCGGGCGATGGCGATTTGCAGGATCAATCTGGCGGAAAAGTTCGCGAAGATTCCCGAACCGTGGAAGCCGCTGAAGAGGTAGAGCCATGAAGAATAAGCCTTCCGTAATCAATGCAATTGGATTTGGCGGACTTGCCGCCGCCGCGATTGGGGCATTTGTCCTATCAACCCATGCCGCTCTCGCTCTTGAAAAAGAGCCGCCGAAAAACGCAACAAGCCGGACGAGCGAGAAAGTTCGCCAGGCCGACCTTATCGGAAAACCAGCCCCGGCTTTGTCGATTGAGAAACTACTGCAAGCTCCTGACGGAGCCGCCGTGTCCTGGACATCGCTCAAGGGAAAATGCGTTGTGCTGGAGTTTTGGGCGACTTGGTGCGCTCCCTGTGTGGGCTCCATTCCGCACATGAACGAGCTTCGTACCCATTTCAAGAGTCGTCCGATCGAATTCATTGCGGTCACCGATGAGCCGGAAGCGAAAATATCCGCATTCCTGAAACGCAGGCCGATTGAAAGCTGGATCGGACTCGATACCAATGGTTCGTTGTTTGACGATTACGGAATACGAGTCATTCCCCAAACGGTCCTGGTCGACGCAAAGGGCGTCACGGTGGCTATCACCAGTCCGGAGAAAGTGACGACGGATGTTATCGAGTCGCTTCTCCATGGTCGCCCTTTGATTCTTCCGATGGCGGAGGATGAAAGCGAGAAAGGGCTGAAGGCCGGAAGCGATCCGAGCGATGGCGGTGCGAACGAAGCGCTTTATCAGATTGTGATTCGCCCGGCTACGAATTCTGAAGGCGGCCGCTCCGCAAGTAGGGCTGGCAAATTGTCCATAATGGGATGTGATCCGGCCATTGTTCTTTCATCGCTCTATGGAACCCCGGTGTATCAGATTGACATTAAGGCCGATCTGCCAAAGGGACCATTCGACGTCATCGCCTCCATACCGAACGGCGGGGAGGATCAGTTGTATCCAGCGCTACGCCGCGCGGTCGAGATGTCATTTCGTATTAAGACGCGCCGGGAAAATCACGTAACAGAGGTGTTTGTGTTGGGAAAAATCAAGAATGGTCCGCCCAAAATCAAGACGACCGTGATGTCCGACGATGGGGGATCGTTCTCCAACGTCTCGGCAAAGCGAATTGAGATGACGAACAAACCGCTGGAAGCGCTGGTTCACGGTTTGGGTTCGCAGCTAAAAAACCGGTGATCGACGAAACGGGCCTGCAGGGCCGGTACGATCTAATACTGGAAGGCAATCTCGATACCTCGGACTCGCTTAATCAAGCATTGCATGAAACCCTTGGTCTCGAATTGCGTCCCGACAAACGCCCTGTCGAGTTTCTCGTCATCGAAAACGACTCGGTGGATTCGAAAAGGAAGTAGAGATGATCTCCAAAATCAATCTGGCGGAGAAGTTCGCGAAGATACCCGAGCCGTGGAAGCCGCACATCGTGGCGGAGGTGAACGACTGCTACGTGAAGCTCGGGAAGCTCGAAGGCGAGTTCGTGTGGCACCATCACGAGAACGAGGACGAGTTGTTCCTCGTGGTGAAGGGCTGTTTCACGATGAAGCTGCGCGACGGCGATCTGCACCTCAAGGAAGGCGAGATGATCGTCATTCCACGCGGAGTGGAGCACCTGCCGGTCGCCGAGCACGGCGAGGCGTGCGTCATGTTGATCGAACCGAAGACGACGCTGAACACGGGAAACGTGCGGAATGAGCGGACGGTGGAGAGGTTGGCGAGGATTTGACGTCCTTCGATATGAATGACCTACGTTCGTGACAATCAATGGCGCGTCGCGTTGCTCGCTTACATCGTAAGCGGGGCGGCAGTCGGTCTCTTGCTGCCCGCGATGAAGACCTATGCCGCGGCGCACATGGGCCGCAGCGGCTACGCCGTCTTTTTCGTTATCAACATCGCCCTGCCGAGCATCATCGTCGGGCTCGCGGCGTTTTATCCGCGGCTCAAGGTCGCCCTCGGCGGGACCTTTCTCGCGTCGCTCGCATTCTTCCTCGCCGTGGGGCTCGGCCCCGCCATGATCACGCCGCCGCTGTTCAAGCCGCTCTTGAACTCGCTCGGACCGATCGCGACGGTCGCGTTTGTGATCTACCACCTTCTCGCGGCCGGCGCGGTCGTCGTCGTGCGAATGTGGCGGCGCGTCGGATCGCCGCCGGATCCCATGGCGTGTACGAATTGCGGTTACCAACTCGTCGGCCTGGCAGAACCGAGATGCCCGGAGTGTTTCAAGCCGTTTGATCCTCATCGAATTTCAACGATGCAAAGGTGAATCCATGCATCGACGACCGTTAGCCAGAAAAAGAATCGCCACCCATGAATCAGGTATTGTAACAACGTACATGAAACTGTTCGGTAGTGCATCATCCTTGGTACTGGCTAGTTGTTACGTCACGGGCGGGGAGCAATTTGTCAGCGATCATTTGATCGAGCCCAAGCCCAGTGAAAACACTGTGAAAGCATGGTTGTCGGATTATGCTCAGTCATCTGAAGAACTTAAGAACGCCGTTCGTGAGGGGAAAATACGAATTGGAATGACGAGACGGATGGTAAAAAGTCTCGTGGGGTCCGCCTGTCAACGACTTTCTCGCGATAAGGCGATCATCCGGATCAAATCACTCCCTTTCGTGGACATGTGGGATTTATGGCTTTATTACTCCAGAGATGGTTTCAGCGAAAGTGAGGATGATCATCTCGCGGCAATTATCTCTCGTCGATCTTATGTGGTTTGGTGGTAACCAGAATGGAGCACAGGGCGCTTGCGTCGTACCGAGTTTGTGGTGAACGCCCGCCCGTAAGGAAAAACATGACTCAACTACAATCGGCCCGCAAGGGCATCATCACGCCGGAAATGGTTCGCGTCGCGCAGCGTGAGTGCGTCACGCCGGAGTTTATTCGAGACGAGGTCGCGCGAGGGCGGATCGTCATACCCGCAAACGTGCGGCACCTCGCCGGGAGCGGCGGGCGAGCGCCAAATAGCGAATTGCCCGCCACGTCGGGCAAACTCCTAGCGAATAGCGAAATCAAAACCGCAATTACCGGCGATTCGTCTGGCACTTCGCCATTCGCTATTCGCCATTCGACATTTCCGGCTGGTCATCCCGGTCATCGCGCCGACGCCGCCTTCTGGGTCAACCAGACCGTCGCGCAGCGCTGGGCCGTTATCAACGATCCCGATTATTGCCGCGGCGAGCGGTCGCCCAAGCGGCTCGACCCCATGGGGATCGGCCGGACGATCACCACGAAGATCAACGCCAACATCGGCGCGTCGCCGGTGACGAGCGGCACGAAGGAGGAAGTGGACAAGCTCATGTGGGCGCAGAAGTACGGCGCCGACACGCTCATGGACCTGTCCACCGGCGGCCATCTCGTCGAGTGCCGGCAGGCGATCATCGACCACAGCACGATCCCCATCGGCACCGTGCCGATCTACAGCATGATCATCGGTCGCAGCATCGAGGAACTGACCGAGGGCGACATCCTAAAGGAAGTCGAGCGGCAGGCGCAGCAGGGCGTCGACTACTTCACGATCCACGCCGGCGTGCTGTTCGAGAACCTGCACCTCATCAAAAAGCGCGTGACGGGGCTCGTCAGTCGAGGCGGCAGCCTCCTCGCCAAGTGGATGATCACGCACAACAAGCAGAACCCGATGTACACGCTCTTCGACGACATCAGCGCGATCATGCGCGAGTACGACGTGACCTATTCGCTCGGCGACGGCGTGCGGCCGGGCTGCCTCGCCGACGCGGGCGACGCGGCGCAGATTGCGGAGCTGGAAACGCTCGGCGAACTGACGCAGCGCGCTCGCGAGATGGGCGTGCAGGTCATGGTAGAAGGGCCGGGCCACGTCCCGCTGCACGAGATTGCCTGGAACATGCAGATCGAGCAAAAGGTCTGCGACGATGCGCCGTTCTACGTGCTCGGCCCGCTCGTGACCGACGTCTTCCCCGGCTACGACCACATCACGAGCTGCATCGGCGCGACGGAGGCGGCACGGTCAGGCGCGGCCATGCTCTGCTACGTCACGCCGAAGGAGCACGTCGGCCTGCCCAAGGCGCAGGACGTCAAGGACGGCTGCATTGCCTACAAGATCGCCGCGCACGCCGGGGACATCGCCCGCGGGATCGTCGCGGCGCGGCAATGGGACGACGACATGAGCCGCGCAAGGGCGGCGCTGAATTGGCCGAAGCAGTTCGAGATCGCCTTCGACGGCGAGACGGCGCGGGCCCTGCACGACGAGGATTTGGACGTCGACACCGATTTCTGCGCCATGTGCGGTCACGACTGGTGCAGCATGCGGATCAGCAAGGAGATCCAGGAGTTCGCCAGCGGCAAGGCCGAAGGCTTCCAGCCGGTGAAGCGCGCGGTCAAGAGCCCGGGGCTGACGCAGGAACAGATCGAGTTCCTGGCGCACCGTGGACACAAACACGCGTGCCACAGTGATAACGTTGCGGATGATGAGGAGGCGAAGCGGGTGCAGCGGGAGTATGTGCAGGTGGGCGTTTCAGCCAAGTAACATGGCGGTATAATATCAATATGGAACCGACGAAGGAACTTATCGACGATATCGATCGGGAACGAATCTTTCGGGCTCGTAAGCAACCTATCGGTGAAAAGCTGTTGGCGGGGATCGACCTGTTCAATTTGTCATGCGAGTTCATGCGTGCCGGAATTCGAATGCAGAACCCCGGCATCAGCGAAGAACGAGTAGAAGAATTGCTTGAGGAGCGACTTGCCCTGGCGCGGAAGCTGGAGGATGGCAGGTGACGGATAAGGAAGTCGTCCTTGCCATCGTCCGCGCTCTTGAAGAGGCGGGCATTGCGTACATGATCGTGGGCTCGCTTTCCAGCAATGCGTATGGTGTTATCCGAAATACCCAGGATGCGGACTTTGTTATCCATCTCGAAAAAACTCCCGCCTCCGCTTTCATTAGCCGCCTCCCGCAAGAACTCAACCTCGATCCGCAGATGTCCTTCGAGACGGTGACCGGCACAAGTCGATTCATCGTCAAACTCAGGGACAGCCACTACAAGGTGGAGATGTTTCTTCTCAGCGATGACCCGCACGATCGCGAACGATTTGAACGACGAGTCCGTGGCGAGAGCTATGGTCAACCTGTGTGGTTTCCTACGCCCGAGGATGTGGTCATTACCAAGCTGCGATGGTCTAAACTTGGCAAGCGAACGAAGGACGTCGACGACGTTCGTAATGTCCTTCTCGTTCAACAATCGGGTATGGACTGGGACTACATTCATCGTTGGTGCGACGAACACGGAACGCGGGAGTTGTTGGAGCAGATTCGCAAAGGCCTGGCTCCGGGGTTATGATTTGTCTATCGGTGGCCGACGTCATCAAGGAGTTGAACCATGCCCAAGTATCTGATCGAACGGAACATGCCCGGTGTTGGAAAGATGTCGCGCAACGAACTGAAAGCCATTGCGCAGAAATCGACCGGAGTCCTGCGGAACCTCGGGCCGCAGATTCAGTGGCTGCGCAGTTACGTCACGGGCGACATCGTGTACAGCGTCTATATCGCCCCGAACGAAGAGATGATCCGCGAACACGCCAAGCGCGGCGACTTTCCCGCCAACCGCGTCAGCGAGATCAAATCGGTCATCGACCCGACGACGGCGGAGTAGATCGATTGCAGGAGCGAGCATCGAGATCAAAGGCGGGAGCGCGGTCGAAGGCCGAACTCCTCGTTCGTTTTGAAACAGCATACGGCGAAGGCATTTTTTCGGCCGGCGGTGATTTTCTCGATTTTGTAACAATGCCGAGGCTACTTCGATCTCGGACGAAGTTGACCCGCGAAATGGACTTGCTGTTGACATGGCTTCGGAACCATACGAGTCCACCACCTCGCACGGCCTATGCTGATTCGCTAAGTCGCTCGCCCTGCACGTGGTTCAAGGCAAGCGCCGTGGAACATCTTCGACAGGCTGAACGTCTCTGTGCGATACTGAACCGCGAGGGTTTGAATATTCGTCGTATCGAGATGCCCAAACCCATTCGGCCTCTCTGGGAAGACGATTTCACAGTCGTCACCCGCCGTCCGCGCGGGTCCCGAAAGGTCGACGGACCCTCCATCTTCACAATTCGAGTTGCCAACCGTCGAAGCAAACAAGCTCGTCGTCGCGGCCGCGCGGATCGGCTAAAGGCTCGCGCCAGGAAATCGGGGATTGAGTAGTTTCCGTGAGCCCCGATTTATGTTGAATCCGGCAAGTGATCGAACCATTCCTCATGATTTGGTCGCTCGGTTGCACTTACACGTCGACCGTCTGGCTGGACTGATCGGACCCAGGCATACCGGGCGGCCGAGTGGGATGGAAGCCGCCGCGAACTTGATTGAAAAGGAACTTTCGTCCGGCGGAGATGTCGTTGAGCGGCAGACCTACGCCGCCGGTGGAATGAACGTGGCCAATCTCGTCGTCGAGCGGCGGGGCACGTCGCGGCCGGAGGAGATCGTGATTCTCGGCGCGCACTATGACACCATCGCAGAGACGCCGGGCGCGGACGACAATGCATCCGCCGTCGCGGTCCTGATCGAGGCGGCCCGGCTGCTGCGCGGGCGATCGTTTTCTCGAACGGTGCGATTTGTCGCCTTCGCATGTGAAGAGCCGCCGCATTTCTACACCGGCACGATGGGTAGCGCGGTCTATGCCCGGCGGTGCAGGGAGCGTAACGAGAAAATCATTGGAATGCTGTGCCTGGAGATGGTCGGCTATTACTCCGACCGACCGGGCAGCCAGAAGATGCCGCCCGAGATTCCGCACTTCTTCAGTCCTCTTTTTCCGAAGGCGGGCAATTTTCTTGCCGCCGTCGGTAATCTCAAATCCGCGCGCCTTTGCTGGAATTTTCGACGCGGCTTCAAGAGGACGATTCGCTTCCCGTTGTATTCGATCGTTCTGCCGGAAGCCGTGAATTCGATTCGTCTGTCTGATAATGGGTCGTTTTGGGATCAGGGTTATCCGGCCTTGATGCTGACCGACACCAGTTTCCTTCGGAATCCTCACTATCATTTGCCAAGCGACACGCCTGAATCGTTGGACTATGAACGAATGGGGCGTGTCGCCATCGGCGTGGCTGGAGCAGTTTCGCGGATTTCCAAGGCGGTATAATGCCGGTTCGGACGGTCGCACGGACATTCTGACTGGAACATTTCATGCTGGTCATGCTTTACGGGATCATCGGCTACGCGTCGTTTTTGATTGCGATCCTCTATGCCATCGGGTTCCTTGGCGGCTTTGTCGTTCCCAAGCCGATTAACACCGGGGATTCGGCGCCACCGGCCCTGTCCGTCCTGATCGATTCGCTGCTCCTCGGCTTGTTTGCCGTGCAACATACGATCATGGCCCGTCCCGCGTTCAAGAAGTGGTGGACACGCTTCATACCGGTCGCGATCGAGCGGAGTACGTTTGTTCTGATCGCCTCGCTCATTTTTCTGTTGCTCTTCTGGCAGTGGCGGCCGCTACCGACCGTCGTCTGGTCGGTCGAGCATTCTGTGGCGAAGGCCCTGCTCGTCGGATTGTCGCTGGCGGGCTGGGCGCTGGTTTTTTATTCGAGCTTCCTGATCGACCATTTTGACTTGTTTGGATTGCGACAAACGTTTTTTCACTGGCGGGGCCGGACCTATTCGCACCCCGCGTTTCAGCAGCCGCTCTTGTACCGGCTGGTGCGCAACCCGCTCATGCTGGGATTCTTGATCGCCTTTTGGTCAACGCCGGTCATGACCCAGGGCCATTTGCTCTTCGCCGCGCTCGCCACGGCGTACATCTTCGTCGGCATTCAATTTGAGGAGCGCGATCTGCTGCGCATCCTCGGCGAGAATTACCGCCGCTATCGCCAGCGCACGCCAATGCTGCTGCCATGGCCACGAAGACGGCTTACGTCTAAATCGGCCATGACGGAGTCGACATGATGGGCCTGTTCGTCAGGGCTTGGCCCCGTGGAAATGAGGGTACTACGAGTCTCCATCCACGTGCGCGACCTGTGCAGCGGGCTTGTGGATGGTGTAGTCGTCGATCACCTTGCCGTTCTCGTCAATCTGCTTCATCTCAAACTTCGTTGCGGAAAGATCGACCTGCGTGAAGCTGAAGACCTTGTCGGCATAGGTCTTGATGTATTTCGGGGGAGGCAGAATCTCGGCGTACCGGCTGACGCCGCCACAGCCGGTCGTGATGTACACAATTCCCTTGCCGTCGGGCACGATCTGATCGTTGCGGATCGGGTAGGTCCGTTCGAATAGATGGTTGTGGCCGCTGAAGACGACATCGACGCCGCACTCTTCGAAGACCGTCCGAAACGCGTCCTTGACGTAACTCGAGCCTTCGGCCGAATGCGTGCTGCCGGTGTAGTAGGGTTGATGGTAGAAAACGAACTTCCACTTCGCATCGCATCCGGTCAGAACCTGCCGCACCCAGGGCGCGATGAGGTCGCGCATCTGCTCCGTGGTGATCGCGCCCGCGTCCTCGATACGGTTCATATCCAGCCCGACAAACCGCGCGTCGCCGTAATCAAAATAATAATTTCGCTCCGGCTGAACCCCCGTGGGCCCGTTCCGCGGGCAGACAAAGAACTCCAAGAGCGGCTCACCCTTCTCCGTCGCCACGTCGTGATTGCCTTCGGTCGGCATGAAGGGGGCCGTGCGAATCATTTCCGCATTCGGGCGGAAGAAATTCGTGATGTAGTCGGAACGCAAACCCGAGGGGTACACGAGGTCGCCGACGTGGATGATCACATCCGGATGCGACGCCGTGATGCGTTTGGCAAACTCGGTCTGGGTATTGCTGCCATTGCCCGAATCGCCGAAGGCGGCGAACCGAAACGGCGTGCCGCGCGGCGGCGCCGTTTTGGTCTGGTAGGGTCCGGCCAGCTTCGTGGAACCAAAGATCAGCCGGTCATTCGCGATCTCATAGGTGTAGGTTCGGCCGGGCTCCAGCCCCCTAAAGGTCACCTCGCACTGTCCGTTGTCGAGTTGCGCGGTTCCGGTGATCGTCTGGTCGGGGGAGGTTCGGAGCCAGGCCGATCCGTTTGGGAAATAGCTTTCCATTTTCCAGACGATCGTCAGCGTCCCCGGCTCGGGGATTTGCACCATGGGCCCGTAGAGGAGCGTCGGACGCGTGCCTTGTTCGACGATCAAGGCGCCGATGATGACGAGAAGGAGGATGGCGATGATGATCCGCAGCGGCGAACTTCGTTTGGGATTCGTCGGAGGCGCCGCTGAAGACGGTGGAGTGGAATCCATGATGAAGCTCCTAAGCGATTAGAAACATCATATCCCACGGCGATCTTTCATCAATTGTCGGAGCGTTTCACGCCGACTATGATGAAGGGATCGCTCGTACGGAGAATGTCTATGCCATTGCCCGATGGATCGCCCAGCGTCGAAGAACTGACCGCCCGCATCAACTCGATTCGGGACTCTCTTTGACCTGTCTGCAAAAAAAGTGCGCCTGAAGGCCATCGAAGATTTGATGGGCCAGCCCGGCTTCTGGAACTCGCCGGATTCCCAGACGACGATCACCGAACTCAAATCGCTCAAGAGCACGATCGAGCCGATCGAGGCCGTCGCCCGTCGGCTGGACGATGTCGCCGTTTTGTTTGAATTGGCCGAGTCGGAGGACGACGCCGCGACCCGCAAAGAGGCGGACACCGAACGCGCCGCGCTGGTCGCCGAGGTCGACAAGGTCTCGCTGATGGCCCTGATGCCCGGCCCGCATGACTTCGGCGACTGCTATTTCGGCATCCAGGCCGGCGCCGGCGGGACCGAGGCCTGCGATTGGGCGTCGATGCTGCTGCGCATGTACCTTCGCTATTTTGAACGCAAAGGTTTCAAAGTCGAAGAACTCGGCCTGCGCGAGGGCGACGGGGCCGGCATTCAATCGGTCGATTTGCAGATCAAGGGGCCCTACGCCTACGGCTGGCTCAGCACCGAGGTGGGCGTTCATCGGCTCGTCCGAATCAGCCCCTTCAACGCCCAAGGTAAGCGTCAAACGAGCTTCGCGGCGGTGGATGTCCTCCCGGTGTATCCGGAGAGCCAGATCGAACTGCCCGAAAAAGACCTGGATATCGTCGTCTTTTGCCGCAGCAGCGGGGCCGGGGGTCAAAATGTCAACAAGGTGGCCACGGCCGCGCGGATTCGCCACATCCCCACAGGTCTGGTGGTGGAGTGCGTCAACGAGCGCAGCCAGGCCCAGAACAAGCGACAGGCCATGTCCATCCTGAAGTCCAAACTGGAGGCGATCGAACAGGCGAAACGCGACGGCGAGTTGGCCAAGGCTTATGGCGAGAAAGGCGAGATCGCCTGGGGCAACCAGATTCGCAACTACGTCCTCGACGACCCGCGGGTGAAAGACCTCCGTACCGGCGTGGAGACCGGGAACCCGCAAAAGGTCCTCGACGGCCAGATCGACGAATTCATTGAAGCGATGCTTCGCCACCGGGCGGAAAAGCGCGCCAAATAAATCACAGCCAGGAAATCGGTGGCCGCTAACATTTGAAATAATTGACCGTTAGGACGGTTCCGCAAGAATTGCCCCTAATAAAAAACTTGTTTGGACCCCAAAAAGAGGGGTTTGGCCCGGGATTCTTGTCGAGCTTCATCAGTAAGGACTTGACCCGGAGGTAGCATCCAACCGCGCTTTGGATACACTACCCGCTGGTTTCGGACAACGAGTCATAGCGAGTGGACCCTTGAACCTCGGAGGCCACGAGACTAACATCATAAACGGCTCTCGGTCGAACGGCGACGATGCCGGCCCCACAGGGGGCGGGCCCTCCACTTTGCCGCCGTCGAGCACTTCGCAGCCACCTTCTGGGCTCACCATGGGAACGGCAACCATGAAACGGGGTCTGTTTGCGCGCCCTTCGGCGGTGACGGAGCAACCTTCCGGCATCATCGAACGCGTCTTCGACGGCCAGCAGTGGCGAGTCGCGGCCAGCCACGGCGCGCTTATCGATTCCCGGGCGGTGGACTGGTTCCACCTGGCCGAAGGCCGCGAAACCACCCTGATCAAGCGAAACAGCCAGCGCGACGTCTGGCGCGTCCACGTTTGCGGGGGTGAGTATTTCGCCAAGCTGTACCACCCTACCGGCACCATCGCTCAGGCCAAGACCGCCCTTCGGGGTCCAAATGCCCTCGCGGAATGGGCCGTCGGTCGGTATGCGGCCGAGCACGGAATTGCCGCGGTCGTTCCCGTTGCGACCGCTTGGGCTGATGGAAGATGGACCGGCGGGATTTCTTTGCTCATTACCCAGGCCGTCCTCGACGCCAAGCCGCTGGGCGAATATTGGCAGGATGTCCGCGACGACCGCTGGCAAGCCAACTTGCTGACGGATTCCCTGGCCCGGTTGATCGCGCGGTCGCACCAGTGCGGATTTCAACACGGCGACATGCACCCCGGGAACATCCTGGTGCGGCGTATCGGCCAGCGATGCGAGGCCTTTTTCGTCGACCTGCATCGCGTCCACATCGGTCGCCGGGTCGCGCCGCGACAGGTCGTGGCCAATCTCGCGCAGCTCAATCAATGGTTCCGACGAAACGCCTCGCGATCCCAGCGTCTGCGTTTTCTCAGCGCCTATGTCGAGTATCGCGACCAGTTCGCGCAAGCCAGCCCTCTGGCCCGCAACTGGCGCATTGACACGGGCCGGCTGGTCGCCGACCTTTCCGCCCAGGCCGATCGTCATGCCAATCATCTGTGGGCGAAGCGCGATCGACGCACCCTGCGCAACAGCCGCTACTTCGCGAGAATCCGCCCCGCGCCCGGTTGGCGCGGGCACGTCCTGCTCAACAGCAAGCATCCCTGCCCCGCCACGGGCGCGCCGGGCTTCGGATTTACAAAGGCTCAATGGGAAGACTGGCTCAAGTATCCGCTCGCGTGGGTCGATCCTCGCCGCCAGGAACTGCTCAAGGATTCGCATACCGCGGTCGTCTGTCGGGCCCGTCTTGGATCGTCCCCCGATGCGCCGTGGGTCGTGGTGAAACGCCCGTTGGCGCGTAACTTCTGGAAAAAGCTCACGGCCATTCTCGGCCCTTCGCGGACACTTCGAAGCTGGAAGATGGCCAACCGGCTGCGAAATCGCGATCTGCCGGTCGCTCAACCGCTTGCCGTGGTCGAGCGCTACGTACTCGGCTTTATCCGGATGGACTCCATCGGGATCACTGAATATGTCGCCGGGGCGAGCGATCTGGAGACGTTTTTGACGCGCGACGTCGCCGCCCTCCCGCCGGGTCAACGCCGCGCCGTGAAGGACCGCGTCATTGAATCCGTCGTCCGGCTGCTCAAGGCTTTTCACGAGCGCGGCTTCGTCCATCGCGACATGAAAGCGCCCAATCTCATGGTTCGATGGGCCGCGCCGTACAAGGGATGGCCGGTTCTCACGTTTATCGACATGGACGGCATCAAGCACGTCCGGCGGGTCCGCGACTCGCAAAGCGCCCGGGCCATCGTTCGGCTCTGCGCGAGTCTGGTGGGCAGCCCGGCCTGTACGGCGTCCGACCGGCTGCGTTTCCTGCTCAGTTACCTGACCGGTCCCGGCCGATCGGCGGCCGACTGGAAAACGCACTGGCGTCGCATCCACGATGACGTGTGCAGCAAGCTCCAGGACAAGGAGCTTCGCCGACAATGGAAGCTCGCGCACTACGGCCGTGAATAATTCCACCCCTCCCGCCGAGCAACCCCGAACGAGATGGTCGGCCCTCGCCATTCTGGTGATGGTCGTCCTGTTCGTGCTGGTCATCGCGAAACGCGACACGATCCGCGCCTATTGGTGGGTCCATCGATTGCGGGATTCCGCGGCGCTGGCGGACCGGGCCTACTATGTGGCCTGCCTGGCGAGCGTCGGCGATTCCGCCGCGGGTGCGCTGAATGGTCTCGTGTCGGACGATCGGGCGGAGAATCGGGCCCTGGTCATACCCGCGTCACAAGGAATGTCGCGCCATCAACGAATGGGCGTATTGGCACGGTTACTCGGAGATGACGATGGCGACGTCCGCCAAAGTGCGGCCACGGCATTGGCTTTTTCAAAGGTCGGCGACTTTATTCTCATTTCGCAATCACACTCGAAGGATGCGAAGATCGCAACAGCGGCGATTGGCGGGCTTGCGCGGATGAATTCGATCGAGTCCTGCGTGGCACTTTGCGAAGCCGCCGTCAAGAATACCAATCCCTGGGTTCGCGCGCAGGCGGTCGAATCGCTTGGTCAGCAACTTTCCTCCAATCACTCCGACCTGAAGACGCTAATTTTTGCTGACGAACATGGCGATATCAATCCGCTAACCGCCCTCGTCTCCGCCCTTTCGGACTCCGGCGAGTTTTCGGGAACGCTCGCCCTCGAATCGGAGATCGCCGCAGTGACCCGGGCCGTCACGGCGTCCAAGGGGATTCCCACCACAGCGGCGTCGACGCCCGCGCGGCCGGCCGATCGCACGGTCGCGCAAATTGCCGCTCAGACGCTCTCGTCGCTATGCGGTCGTACCGTTCAGCCGGGCAGGAACAGGACCGTGGAAGAAAAGAGGGCGTTGGTTCAACAATGCCGAGAGTCGATGGTCGAACAACAAACCACGAGCCGGCCCCAACGTGATCAATGATGGTCCGGCGGCTCGGAATGTTTTCCGGCCGTTCCGTTCAGGATCGCGTCAAAGGTCGGGAGACTTGAAAAGCCCGAAACGTTGAACCTCGGGAGGCGCGTGGGGTCGCAGCCCGGCCGAATCCAGTCGCGGTCGGATACGAACACGCCCTCGTAGCCGGCCTCTTTGGCTTTTCGCAACACTCGCGCGTCGTACCAGTTGCCCGGAATCGCCAGATGACGAACCGGTTGGCCGGTGATTCGCCCCAACTCCAGGCGCGATTGAACGAGTTCGGCCGTCAACTCGCGATCGGAGAGTTCCCGGAGCGGTCGATGCGTCACGCTGTGGGACTGCACCTCGATGACCCGGGGATCGAGCGCGTCCAGCGCGGCGTCGCTTGCCCGGCGCTGCTCCGCGCGATCGGGATCGAAGACGCAGGCGGTGGGGTCGACCGTGACAAAGAGAACGGCGTGAAAACCGTACTTTCGAAGCAACGGCTCGGCGCGGCTGATTGCGCTCTGGCAACCGTCGTCGATCGTGATCAGCACCGCGGGCTGTGACCAACGCTTTTCGCCCCGGGCAAACGCGACGGCTTCATCCGCCGTGACGCTTCGATAGCCCAGCTGCTTGAGCCGTTGAAGCTGTTGGTCAAATGTTTCGATCGGAATCGAATAGTAACGCTCGTCGCCGCGAATCCGGCGGAATTCCTGCTTCGTTACGAATCGATGGTACAACAAACACGTCAGGCCCGGCCCCGACGGCGCGGCTCGGCCCGCACTCGGCGCGCCGATCGACGGCGCATCCATTCCCCCTTCAGTGAGCGCGAGGACGATGACCAGAAAGAATCGAAATGGAACCATGCGTCCGATCAAGCGGGGGTTACTCCGATAAACAGCCGATTCAGTTCCGACATTCGAGCCAGGTGGTAGTCGTCGTGATCCGCCGTAAACAGCATCCAATCGACCATCCGCATGGGGACCTTGAGCCGCGGATGCTCCGCGGTGCGTCCGAAATCCGATTCGTGCAATTCGTCGAGCCGCCGGCACAGGGACGCTCGCTCGCGGCGAAACGCTCCTACTAACTCGGTGATCGGTCGACGATGGTGATTCGCGTCGTGCGTCTTTTGGTTGGACATGTCGGCCGCCCGCAAGACGGCGGCGCCGGCCAGGTAATCATCCAGCCGCGTGTGCATCAGCGGTTCCAGATCGATCAAGTGACCGATGTTTTCCTGGATGGACCAGGTGTTGCCTTCTCGGCGCGTGAGCACGTCCGTGGAAAGACCGGCGATTTTCTCCTCGATCCGCGCGGGAACGCCTCGCAGACGCTCCAGAATGTCCGGATAAAGCTGGACGGGAAAATCAAATTTCCACCACCGTTGCATCCACGGAAGCTTTGCCGACATTGGATTCCCCACCCTCATTTCAACGCGCTCAGAAACTTCCGCAACACGTTTGCGAAAGCGTCCGGTTGTTCCACGGGCGTCATATGCCCCGCGCCCTCCACAATTTCGATCGTCGCCGCGCGGATCGCCTGCTTCATTTCCTCCGTTTGTGCGACCGGCGTGATCGCATCTTCGCGGCCGACGATGAGCAGGGCCGGACAGTCGATCTTCGACAACGTCGGCGTGGAATCCGGGCGCGCCGCCATGGCCCCCAGGGCCGCGGCCACGCCGGCCGGAGGGTTCTTCGACATGAGGTCGTGCCAGCGCTGTTTGATCGACGGCGACGTATTTGGCGAGAACAGTTTGTCGATCATCGCGTCGGCGACCACGCGGCTGCCCTCTTGAAGGACGTTCTGCGCCGTGGTCTTACGCTGCGCCGCGGCCTCGGGCGTATCGGCATTTGCGCGGGTGTCGCAAAGGACCAACGCTCGAATTCGGCCGCGATGCCGCCGGAAGAATTCAAAGGCAATGTAGCCGCCCATGGAGAGTCCGACGACCGTGACGGGTCGCCATTCGCAAAGTTTGTCGAGCACGGCGACCAGATCGTCCGCATACCGCGCCATCGACGCCGCCGGGCTTGCCGCGCTTTGACCGTGGCCGCGGAGATCGGGAACGATGCAGCGCCAGCGATCCGAGAGTCGTTCGGCCGTCTCCCGCCACATTTCGCCGGTCAAGGGAAAGCCGTGAATGAAGAGCACGGGCTCGCCGTCGCCCTGCGCTTCACAATACAGCCGGAGATTTTCGATTTCCACGAACATTCGAACATTCTATTCGTTCGATGCCGGGCATTCCCCATTCGGAGTGTATCAATTGTGAAACACCCGAATTGTCCGGTTGTCATGACTTTAGGAGATCGTTCAACCGGGATGGATGAAGCTCAAATGCAATTCCGCGTGGCGCAGGTTGAGGGCGATGCGTTCATTGTCCGGCATGTGTCCCCAGGCCGGGCTGTCAAACTTCGCCGGTTCGCCGCTTTTCAACCGGATCATCGCCTTTCGCAGTCGAGCCGCGCCTTCGTCGGTGCTGAGCACGTCCGTTGCGAACGTGCCGCCCTTGACCTTGGGGATCTCCACTCCGGCCGGCATCCCTTTGCGCAGATATTTCTTTTTGAGGAATCCGAGGATCAATCGAATGATCCACGGCGGCGGGTCCATGGGGAAGCCTTCATAGGCAAAGTTGGACCACGCGGCGACGTGACCCATCGCCTGACCGGCCGTCCAGTTCCCGGTGCAGCGCAGCTTGCCGGCCTTGTCCGCCGCGACGATGCGGTCGACGTCGGCAAGCACGTCATCGATGGTGCAAAAGCGTAGCGGGCGGCGGTCCTGTGTTTTGGCAGTCTCAACCATCACGGGTCCTTTCGAAATCGAATTTCGAGCATGTTACCGCTCGGTCGTCGGGACGGCGACCAGAGGCGGCACGATCTCCGCCGGACCGTCGAGACCATCGGTGAGCGGCGGTAAAATGCCGCGAGCAATGTAAATCGACCGGAGCAGCGGTCGTAGCTTCGGCAGGGTCCGTCGGAACAGGATCGCGCTGGCGATGCACAGGGAACCGCCGGCCATGACGGTCAGCGGCGCACCGACTCGCCGTGCCATCGACCCGGCGAGCAGGCTCCCGATTGGCATCGCGCCGAAAAACGACAGTGCGAAAAAGCTCATCACGCGGCCGCGCAGGTGGTCGTCGACGATCGTCTGCACGATCGTATTGCCGCCGGCCAGGCAGACCATCATCGAGAATCCCGCGATCACCAACACCGGGAAGGAGAGCCAGATCACCTTGGAAAGCCCGAAAGCGATCAGGCTGACGCCGAAGACCGCGGCACAATAAGAAGTGACGCGTCCGAGACCGACGACGGTTCGGCGCATGGCGAGATAGAGGGCTCCGGAGAGCGCGCCGAGGCCGGTCGCGGCCGTGAGAAACCCGAGCGTCATCGCGCCGCCGCCGAGGATGCGATCGGCGAAGATGGGCATCAGCACCATGTACGGGGCGCCGACGAGGCTCAACAAAGAAACAAGCAGGAGTATGGCGCGGATCGGCGGGAAGCCGTACGCCGCCTGTAAGCCCTCTCGAAAATCATGGAGAACGTGCTTGCGCTCGCGGACCGGTGTCGTCACCGTGATGTGCATCGCCAGCAAGGCGCCGATCACGGCGAGAAAACTGACGCCGTCGATGAAGAAGCACCAGCCCTCGCCGAACAGCGCGATCAGGACGCCGGCGATCGACGGACCAATCAGCCGCGCGCCGTTGAAGATCGAGGAGTTCAACGCGATCGCCCCGCTCAAGTCTTCGCGGGCCTCGACCATCTCCACGACGAAGGCCTGGCGCAGCGGGGCATCCATCGCCGTCGCCGCGCCCTGAATCGCGGTCAAAATAATGACGTGAACCAGCCGAATCGTCCCGGCCAGCGCGAAATAGGCGAGGCTGAGCGACGTGGCCATGAAGACGATCTGCGTCAGCAGCAGTGCCCGGCGGCGATTCCAGCGATCGGCGAGAACACCGCCGAGGGGCGTGACGAGAAACGTGGGAATCTGTCCGACGAAACCGACGAGGCCCAGCATGAACGCCGAGTTGGTGAGCTTGTACACCAGCCAGCTTGTCGCCAGCCGCGAAATCCACGAGCCGATGAGCGAAAGCCCCTGGCCGAAGAAAAAGAGCCGGTAGTTTCGATGGCGCAGGGCTCGAAAGATGAAGGAAAGACCCGAAAGATTTGAGGCGGCGTGTTGCGAGGCCTCCTTCCCGGCCTTGCGGTCCGTCGTGGTGGGCATGCAGTGATTCTAAGTTGAGAGGCCGTGGATTTCATCCGATCGGGCACAGGAGGTGCGGGCCGCTTCGCCGTTCCCGGTGTCGACGGACATGCCGGGGTGATTAGGCGCCGAAGGGAATGGGGAAGTCGATCAGTGTGTAGATGCCGCCGCGCGCCGCCGCTCGCGAAAGGCACGGACCGTGCCTTCCGCGATGACCCCTTCTTCATCCGTGGGAATGACCCAGACGGAAGGAGTTCCGCCGCGCGGCGAGATGCAAAGATCGTTGCGAAGATTTGCTCCGGCGTCGATCTGAACGCCCAGCCAGGCGAAACGCCGGCAGATCCGCTCGCGGAGGATCGGCGAGTTTTCGCCGATTCCGGCCGTGAACACGAACGCGTCCACGCCGCCCAGCGCGGCGGCCATTGCAGCCATTTCGCGAACCACGCGGAACACAAAGTAGTCGATGGCCTCCGCCGCGAGTGGTTGGTCGCTAATCAACAGGTCGCGCACGTCGTTGCTGACTTTGGAAATGCCCAATAGGCCGGACTTCTTGTAAAGCGTCTCCTCGATTTGATCGACGTTCCAACCTTCTCGAAGCAGAAACAAAATCACGCCGGGATCAAGACTTCCGCAGCGCGTCCCCATGGGCAGGCCGTCCAAAGCCGAAAATCCCATGGTCGTGTCAACGCTTCGCCCGTCGCGCATGGCGCAAAGACTGGCGCCGCTTCCAAGGTGTGCGACGACCACGCGGCCGGCGGCGATGTCCGGGGCCAGCTTTCGGAACTGCGTCGAGATCGATTGGTAGGAGAGGCCATGAAAGCCCCAGCGGCGAAGGCCCTTTCCAAAGAGTTCGTCCGGAAGACCGAATCGCTCCGTCACTCTCTCCCGGTCATGGTGAAAGGCGGTATCAAAGCAAACGACCTGGGGGATGTCCGGACGCAACTTCGCGACCGCCCGAATCGCCGCGAGGTTGTGGGGCTGGTGCAGCGGAACCAGCGGGATAAGTTTCTCCAGTCGCGAGATGACCGACTCATCCACCGCAGTGGGTTCGACGAACTCCGAGCCGCCGTGGGCGACGCGATGACCGACGGCCGCCGGATTCAATTCGTTTCCAAACTGCTCTCGGATCCAATTCGCCAGGTGCGCGAAGGCCTCGGGATGTCCGAAGCGCGCCCCTTGTTTCGCCACGGCAAATTCAGCCAGGACGTCTCCGTTTCGATTCTTCGCCTTGAAGTGCGGCGTCGTGCCGAGCCCTTCGATCTGTCCGCGCGCCCTGAGGGCCAACTCAGATTCGGCAACGGAATAGACCGAGAATTTCAGGCTCGAAGAACCCGCATTGAGCACGATGACGGCGTCGTTCATGTTGCCCTCGGTCCGGACTTGCCCGTCCGCCGGGCGTGTGCGACCAGCACCGCGACGCCGCAGGAGGCCATGCGAACGCGGACGCTGTCAGCGCGGCTGGTGAGGATGATCGGGACGCGGGCGCCAAGCACGAGGCCCGCGGCATCTGCCTGGGCCAGAAAAGTCAGTTGCTTGGCGAGGATGTTTCCGGCCTCCAAATCCGGCGCCACAAGAATGTCCGCATCCCCCGCAACGGGTGATTCAATTCCTTTGGTCCGGGCCGCGTCGAGACTGATGGCATTGTCCATGGCCAGCGGGCCGTCGAGGATCGCGCCGGTGATCTGCCCGCGTTCCGCCATCTTGCACAGGGCGGCGGCGTCGATGGTGGACGGGATTTTGAGGGTCACCGTCTCCACGGCGGAGAGGATAGCGACCTTGGGCATTTCCTTCCCAAGACTGTGCGCGAGATCGATGGCGTTTTGGCAGATATCCCGTTTCTCATCGAGCGTCGGGGCGATGTTGATGGCTGAATCGGTGACGACCAGAGGCTTGGGATAGGTGGGAACGGACATGACGAAGGCATGGCTGATCCGCCGCCCCGTTCGCAGACCCGTCGTGGACGAAACGACGGCCCCCATCAACTCGTCCGTGTGCAGACTTCCCTTCATCAGCACCTCTGCGCGGGCCAGGCGCACGAGTTCAACAGCCCGGGCCGCCGCCGCAGGACTGTCCGGAACGTCCTCGATGGGATATTTGTCGATATCCAAACCCGCGGCACGGGCCGTCTCCAGGATTTTTTGGCGCGGCCCGACCAGAATCGGCAGGACCAAGCCCGCCTGCGCAGCCTCGATGGGTCCGGCCAGCGCCGTTTCCTCGCAGGGAAATGCCACGGCAGTAGTCACCGGCTCCAGCGCCTTGCAGCGGAGAAGCAGGTTCTTGTAGGCGTCGTGCCGTTGTTCCAGGGAGGTTTTCATGGTTGCGGTGACACTCATGGCGGTTCCCTCGATGGGTGCTTTAGACGCTTGTCAACGCCTCGGTTTCTTGAAGCGAGCGAAGGTCGATTTCCAGGACCTCGGAGAGCTTCTTGCTGAGTGGGCGATCAACGCGAATATCCTCCGGGGCGAGCAGGAGAATTCTCCGAACAACGTTCGCCGCGAGCCGACGCTGCTCGATGCCGGGGATCATGACCGCCAGCGCCTCCAGCGCTCGATCCCGGTCGTGCCGCAGCAAACGCGCCTGCTCTTTGAACATTTCCCGGATCTCTTCGAGCTTTGTATCTTTGAACTGGCTTTGTTCGAGCAGCCCCCTGAAGACGCGTGTGGATCGACGATCGAACACCCCGACCTCAATGACCGCGGCGGCAACCATGCGCAGGATCGCCTCAAGGATTCCACCCTTTGCAAACTGATCGTCGGACAACGTCCGCGGTGAGACGGCGTCGGCCGTACGGCGCGGCGTTTGCGCTTTCGGCGGGTAAACGGCGCCGAATCCCCAGGGACCATACATCCATTGAAAAACGCTTTCGCTCCATGCGTCCCGCGCATCGCGAAAGGCGTCCAGGGCGGTCTCGATCATGTTGGATGCCGTTTGTTCGACGAGAAGAAATGGATTATCCCGATCCACGGTGGAGCGGTTTTCACGGACCCGCTGAGCGGCCGACGCGAGCGGCATGAGCAACGGATTTTGATCCGATAGGAGCTCGTGTTGCAATCGCAAGGGGTGAAGCCGGCGCAGCATCGCCGCGGACCACGGTGTCGTCATGGCCCTTACATACGGGGCGACGAACGCCTTGTAGCACCCGTCATGGACCCGCGATACGGCATCGACCGCCTGGAATGCTTCCTCGTCGCTCCGCGTATCCTCGAGCGAGCGAATGTCGTCCATCCGTCGCGATTCGAATCGAACGAAATAATCGCCGGCCTCCAGCTCGGCGTACTTCGCGTCTTGGTCCTTGCGCTCGATGATCATCTCGTACAGGCCTGCCGGGAGCGCGTCGATCATCTCGAGCGTTTCGACCAACTCCTTGTGTTCCTTGGCCGCCACGCGACCGGAAACGAATATGCCGAGATGCCCGATGTTCTCGTGGATCAGGTAAATAATGACCTGGTCGTTGGCGATGATCTCATTCTCATCGCCATACACGTCGATGATCCAGTTCAGCGCCTGTTGTGGTGGCGTGATATTGTCCCCTCGCGAGGCGAAGATGACGATCGGACTGCGTATGTTCTTCAGGTCCACCACCGGACCGTCCGGTGCGACGATGCCGCCGCCGGCCAGTTTGTTCCCGATGAACAGTTCGGAAACGATGGCGTCGATCTCCTCTCGATTCATCAGAAAATATCCGCCCCACCAATTCTCAAAACCCAGGAAGCGGGACGGCTCCGTGTCGATCTTGGAATAAAGGTTGTAGTACTTTTTCCAGAGCGTATTGGCCGGGTCGAGCGATTCGAAGTTCGCAACGAGATGGGCGCCGTCGAACAGCCCGTTGCCCAGATCGCAGGCGAGCGATTCCAGCCACTGGCCGCCCATCAAACCGCCGGAGTATCGCATCGGGTTCTGGCCGGACGATCCCGCCCAGTAGGAAAGGGGGGCGCCGTTGAGGATGACCGGTCCCATGATCTCCGGACGAACGGCGGCCAGCACGGCGACGGCCCAGCCCGCTTGACAATTCCCAATGACGCAGGGCTTTCCCTGCGCCTGCGGATGACGTCGTGCGACTTCTTCAATGAACATCGCCTCCGCCGCCGCGACGTCGCGGAGCTTCTGCCCGGGCGCCGGCTCGGGAAAAAAGGTGACAAAATAAACAGGATGCCCCGCTCGAAGGGCCATTCCGACCTGCGAATCGTGTTTGGAACCACCGATGCCGGGACCGTGACCGGCGCGCGGGTCGACGACGACGAAAGGACGTTTGCACGGGTCCGCCGCCGTGCCGGGCTCCGGCTTGATTTTCAGGAGGGCATAGTTGACGGGACGATCGAGCGTCCGCCCGTCCAAGACGGTTTCGTATTCAAATTGCAGGACGGGCGGCTGACCGAGTGCCTTGTGCTTGAGGTAGTTATTGCCGCGTTGGCGGAGTACATCCCAGAAGAGAACGCTGCGCTGGAACGCATCCAGAAAATACTTGCTGGCGGCGAAAAAGGATTCGCCATTCGATGACGGTTCGGTTGTTGTAATCGTCTCCACAGGTGTTTCTCCGCAGGGTTAGCCGACAATAGGTCCTTTGAAAACATAACCTCGCAAGTTGCATGCCATCTCAAGTTGGAATCCGACGCCCCCGCATAAGTTCCTATTGCCAAGAGTCTTAACAAGTGGACGTCAAAATCATGCAGGCGGTATCAAGCGCGCACGGGAGCGAGGGGGGTTCGCAGGCGCTCGCAAATTGGCGAGTCGTGGTACATCGCCGGTTTACAAGTGCCCCGCCGTGGTTCGAGGAAGCCACTTGCCCCAGCCGTTTTCGCCGCAGAACTTGTAGTCATCCACAATCACCTTGCCGCGTGAAAGCGTCGTCCGCGAGAAACCGGCCAGCGGCCAGCCCTGGTAGGGCGACCAGTCGGCGTTCGTTTCCATCTCCGCGTGATCGACCTTGATCTTCTTCTTCGGATGGATGATGGCGATGTCGGCGTCGTAGCCTTTCTTGATGCGGCCCTTGCGATCGCCCAGCCCGATGATCTGCGCCGGCGACGTGCTGCACTTTTCGACAAACTCGCGCACGCTCAGGCGATCCTTCAGCACCCCGTGCGTATAGACGATCGGCAGCAGCGTCTCCAGGCCCGGCATGCCCATCGGGATTTTCGTCCAGTCGCCGTTCCACATCGCCTTCTGCTCGCGCGTGAAAGTGCAGGTGTCGGTCGAGACGGCGCAGACGGTGTCGTCGCGCAACCCCTTCCACAGCCGCTTCTGGTCCGCCTTCTTCTTGATCTGCGGACAGCATCCGTAGAGATGCCCGTCGGGACCGTCAAAGAGCGAATCGTCAAGCACCAGGTACTGGGCGCACGTCTCGGCGAAGATGTTGTCCAAACCGTTCTTATGCGCCCGGCGGATGATTTCGGTCCCTTCGGCGGTCGACATATGCACAATATAAAGCCGTCCGCCCGTCACTTCCGCCCACTTGACCGCCCGCTGGATCGCCTCGGCCTCGATGAAGTTCGGCCGCGTGATCCCGTGCAATTGCGCGCCCAGCCGCTTCATCTCGTCTTCGTTGTGGTGTCGGGCAATCAACTCATCGAGCACGCGGCTCGACTCGGCATGGATGAGGAGCATCGCGTCGAGTTCGCGGCACTTCTCCAGCGCGCCGAAGATCGCGGCGTCGTCGGACTGCCAGCCCTCGCGCTCGTAGATCATGAACTCCTTGAACGTCGGAAAGCCCTGCTTGACCATGTCGGCCATCTGGTGCTTGTGCTGGTTCCACTTGGTGACGGCGACGTGGAAGGTGTAGTCAATGCAGGCCTTGCCCTCGGCCTTCGCCCGCCAGTTGTCGACCGCCTGCTGGAGCGATTCGTCGCCGTAGGGAATGGCGAAGTCGATCAGCGTCGTGACGCCGCCGCGCGCCGCCGCGCGCGTGCCGGTGTTGTAATCGTCCGACGAGGTCGTCCCGCAAAACGGCAACGCCAGGTGGACGTGGACATCGACGCCGCCGGGGATGACGTTGTGCCCCTTGGCGTCGATGATCTTCGCTCCGGTCCCGTTCCCGTCGCCGTTGGCACGGGATTTCTTGACGAGGTTCTTTCCGACCGCGGCGATCTTCTCGCCGACGATGCCGACGTCGGCCGGCTCACTCTTGTCGGCGTTGACGACGGTGCCGTTGGTGATGATGGTGTCGAAGTGCATGGTGTAAACCCTCCAGGCAAGGCCCCGTTTGAACGCCACGCCTTCCCCGTATTGTCCGCCGCTTTGAACGCTCGGTCAATCGACGCCGTGCCAGTGCCAGCGCGGATGGATAAGACTAACTCGCGTTGCTGCTGGGGCTTCCAGCGTCTATCATCATTGGCCTATTTCAGAAGTGATTGGAGCATCATTTGCCCAAACGGGTCATTATCCTGGGGTCCACCGGTTCCATCGGGTGCAGCGCCTTATCCGTCGCGGAGGCCCTGTCCGGCGAATTCGAAATCGTCGGCTTGGCGGGCCACCAGAGCTGGCAGAAGATGGCCGAACAGGCCCGTCGTTGGCAGCCCAGGGTCGTCGCCCTGACGGAGCCCGACGCCGCGGATCGACTGTCCAAACAGCTCAAAGCCGAAGGCTCGGCAACGCAGGTCTGGTCGGGCCCGGAAGCCCTCGTCCGACTCGTGAAAGAGCTCGACTGCGATTTCGTTCTATCCGCTATCGTCGGCGTGGCGGGATTGTCGGCGACGCTCGCCGCCGTCGAGCGGGGGCTCACCGTCGGACTGGCCAACAAGGAATCGCTCGTCGTCGCGGGCAACCTCATGGTCGAAGCGGCCGCGCGAAGCGGTTCGCAGCTTTTGCCGGTCGACAGCGAACACTCGGCGATCTTCCAATCGCTGCACTCCGGCGAGCGCGAAGAGGTCGAGCGGATCTTCCTCACGGCCTCGGGCGGCCCCTTTCGGACCTGGACGCTGGATCAGATGCGGTCCGCGAAATTGGCCGACGCGATGCGCCACCCGACGTGGGAGATGGGTCCTAAAATCACCATCGACTCGGCCACAATGATGAATAAGGCCCTGGAGGTGATCGAAGCCCGCTGGTTGTTTGACATCGACCCCGATCGTATTGAAGTAGTAATTCATCCGGAGTCGATTATTCACTCGATGGT